>CAZAEZ010000026.1:0-83005 GCA_964484205.1 uncultured Saprospiraceae bacterium
ACAGGGGGGTCAGTATCGTCCGGTAGAGGGGGTCAATTTGGCCCGGAATCTTCAACCGTGGTGGAATCCGATTCGGCCCCGACACGGTTGCAGGGAACCTCCTGGCTCCATGCCGACAGACTGGCGCCAAGCATCAGTCCCAATGTGACTTGAATGATATTTTGTGATTTCATAAAACAGCACCGGAATATGTTGTGCTAACGCATGGTTAACAAAATATAGTGGATTAAAATTCAATTTATTTGAAAGACTGTTTGAGTGCCCTGTTTTGGTGTGTGAAGCCCCCGGGAATTTTTGCAAAAGAATAATGCCGGAAACCGGCAGCCAAAAGCCGGCGCCACCCAGTATCTTCGCCGAACGATGAGTTTTGAGGAAATTATACGCCAGGTTAGCGCCGGTACCTTCAAGCCGGTTTACCTCCTGCACGGCGAGGAACCCTTTTTTATCGACCGGGTGGAAGCGGCTATCGAGGCGCATTGCCTGTCGGAAGCGGAAAAGGCGTTTAACCAAACGGTGCTCTACGGAAAAGACGTTGATGCGGTGACGATGCTCGACTATCTCCGCCGCTTCCCCATGATGAGTGCACGCCAACTCGTGATTTTGCGCGAAGCGCAGGAAATGAAAGGCCTGAATGACCTAGCTGCCTATGCGGAAAAGCCGATGGAAAGCACGGTGTTTGTCATTTGTTACAAACACAAAAAACTCGACATGCGCAACCGGCTGGGGAAAACCCTGAAAGCAAACGCCGTAGTGTTGGAAAGCAAAAAACTGTACGACAACCAAGTGCCCGACTGGATTGTCGGCTATTGCAAAGCCAATAAACTAAGCATCGAAATTCCGGCGGCCGCGCTTATCGCTGAATACCTGGGCGCCGACCTGGCCAAGATTTCCAATGAACTGGACAAACTTGCGCTCAACATACCCGCCGAAAGCACCATTACCACCCGGCACGTGGAAACCTACATCGGGATCAGCAAAGACTACAATGTGTTTGAATTGCAGCGCGCTTTTGCCACCCGCGACCTGCCGAAGATTGCCCGCATCCAGCAGTATTTCCATGCGAACATTCGGAAAAATCCCCTGATCGTGACCATTTCCAGCTTGTACGCCTATTTTTCAAAAGTGTACATGCTGCATTTTTTACATGGAAAAAATGATGCGGAGATGGTCAGGGCGCTGGATTTGCGCTCCGACTGGTTCCTGAAAGAATACAAGCTCGCTGTGCGCAACTACTCCCTGCCCCAAACAGAGCACGTGCTGCACTTGCTCCGGCAATACGACTTGCGTTCCAAGGGCGTGGACAACAACACCAGTACCACCGGCGATGCCGAGTTGATGAAAGAATTATTCTGGAAACTATTGCATGGGTAATTGCCGAGGTTTTATTCCATCATTTTTACCACCTGCGTAGGGCGCATCATTTCATTGCGCACCGCTACCTGCCGCAGGGTGTTTTCCGCCACGTGGAGGAAGGCTTCCGACATGATTCCGCCGTTTTCCTGTTCCACAGCCGGTTTGCCGGTATCGCCACCCTCGCGAATGCCCTGCACCAGCGGCACCTGGCCGAGCACCACCGATTGGCTGGCCAGCGCCAGTTTTTTGCCGCCGCCCTGGCCAAAAATGTAGTACTTGTTGTCGGGCAGTTCCTCCGGAGTGAACCAGGCCATATTTTCCACTACACCCAAAATGGGCACGTTGATTTGCGGGAGCAGGAACATGTTCATCGCTTTCAACGCATCGGCAACGGCAACCTCCTGTGGCGTAGTCACCAGTACCACGCCGGTCACGGGTACCGTTTGCACGAGCGTCAACTGCACATCGCCGGTGCCGGGGGGCAGGTCGACGATCAGGAAATCGAGCTCGTCCCAAAGCACATCGTTAAAAAACTGCTTGATGATCGCCGCCAGGCGCGGACCGCGCAATACCACGGCCTGCTCCGGTTCGATGATATTCCCGATACTGATGGTCGGCATCCCGTAGGCCATCAGCGGCACCATTTTCATCTGGCCGGTTATGTCCTGCACTTTCGGGCGCTGGCCGACGAGGCCCAGCATGGTTGGAATGCTTGGGCCGTATACGTCGGCATCCATCAGACCTACCCGGGCGCCCAGTTTTTTCAGGCCCAGAGCCAGGTTGACGGCCACCGTGCTTTTTCCCACACCGCCTTTCCCGGATGCTACTGCGATGATGTTTTTGATATGCGGGACGGAACTGCTGCTTTTTTGGCTGTCGGCAGTGCGCGCCATGAAGTGGACATTGACGTTTGCCTTCGGGTACTGATCGACAATGGCCCCGATGCAGGCAAAATTCAGCTCGGCTTTGCCCTGCATTTGCAGCGATGGAACAGCCAGGGTGAAATTGACATTATCGCCGGTGATTTCCAGGTTTTCCACCATGCCGGCCGTTACGATGTCCCGACCGGTTTGCGGGTCTTTTACGGTGGCGAGTAATTTTAAAATTGCTTCTTTGTCCATACGTGTTGCGAATTTTTAATTCGCTTGTTTATTTTTAAAAAAAAAACTGCACAAAGGAACGATGAAAAAATAACCTCACTATTTATCCTGGCCTTGCGCGGAATATCGTAACGCCGATCCCCGATCGGCGTACACTACGGCGGGCACTGCGTGGCAAACGCCGATTGGGGATCGGCATTACGATTCATGCTGCGAATCGTGAAATTTTTTTCATCGTTACAAGGTGCACGTTGGGATGTTTTTTTCAGTCAAATCACTGCGAAACCTAAACCGGGTTCTCCGCTCCATGCTGTAGTGTGAAAGCCACCGTTTGCAGCCGCCGGGTTAATGTTCCATCAGGTAACAATTCTTCAAGGATCATGTTCTGCGCTGCGGGTAGTTCAAAAACGGCAGGCATATCCCGAATTTGCGCTGCGGGCACATGGTGCGTTTTCAACAGGTTGAGCCAGCTATTCAAATCGTTTTTTGAAAAAACAGCCTGCAGCGCCGAATTGAGTTTCGCGCGGTTCAAAAGCCGCGCCTGGTTGGTTTGGAAATCCGGATTTTCAAACAGGTCAATCCGGTTCAGGCAGGTGCAAAGTTGCTGAAATTGGCGTTCAGTGCCAACTGCCAGCAGAATTTGTTTACCATCGGCACAACTGTACGAATCGCCATAGGGCGCAATGTTGGGGTGCTGGAGTCCCATGCGTTGCGGCACATGGCCGGCCATAAGCCAATTCGTTGCCTGGTTGGCCAGCGATGCCAGGGCGCTCTCCAAGAGGGAAACACAAACCGTGGCGCCAGTGCCCAGCCGTTCGCGTTGCAGCAGCGCAATCAGGATGGCCTCTTTCAACTGATGCGCAGCCAGCAGGTCAATCAGGGCCACCGGCATTTTGACCGGCGGGCAGCCGGCTTCTCCGGTCATATACAAAAAACCGGCCTCTGCCTGTAAAACCACATCAAAGGCAGGCGTTTCGTCTTCCGGATCGGCAAAGGCATTGAGCTGGGCATAAATCAACCGTGGATGTTTGCGCCGCAGGGATTCGGCGTCAAAGCCCAGTTTTCGGGCGGAGGACGGTCTGAAATTGGAAATTACGATATCGGCTTCCAGGGCCAGTTCCAGGGCTTTTCGATGGTCTTCCGGATTTCCCAGGTCGAGCAGGAGGTGCGTTTTTCCCCAGTTGACACTGCAAAAGTAGGCCGACGCCGGGGCGGCGGGATTTTCAGCAGGGAGTTTCCAACTGCGGGTCATGTCGCCGCCGGTAGTTTTGTTCTCGATTTTGATAACTTCGGCCCCGAGTTCGGCGAAAAACATGCCTACCGCGGGCCCGGCGAGCACGGAGGCAAATTCGACGACTTTGAGGCCTTTAAAAAGCGAATCCTGGATCATTTATTATGAAGGTTTTTCTGACGGAACAAATACGCAACTGGGATACTTACACCATTGAACGCGAGCCGATCGCGTCTGTGGACCTGATGAACCGCGCGGCCCGTGTTTTTACGGAATGGTTTGCCGATTTGTACACCGACACCGAAAAACCGGTTTATATCCTTGCGGGTACCGGCAACAATGGTGGCGATGGTCTTGCCGTGGCGCGCATGCTGCATGAGCAATTTTACGCGGTAAAGGTATTCGTTTGCGATTTTACGGGAAAACACAGTGCCGATTTTGATGCACAGGTAGCGGCGTTGCCGCCAAACAAGGCGGTCGACCTCATTTGGCTAAAGTCGGCGTCCGGTTTTCCTGAAGTGCCTGAAAACGCCGTGCTGATCGATGCGCTGTTCGGGTCGGGGCTGACCCGGCCGCTCGAAGGCGCCTGGGCTGAGATTATCGAGCGGATAAATGCCTTGCCCAACGAAAAAGTTGCCATTGATTTGCCCAGCGGCTTGTTTGCCGACCGGTTTAGTCCCGGGCCTAGTGTGCACGCTACGCACACGTTTAGTTTTGAACGGCCCAAACTCGCCTTCTTTTTTTCAGAAAATAACGGGCGGGTAGGGGAGTGGGCGTTCGGAAGTATCGGCCTCCACCCGGAGTATTCGGATAAAACGCAAACGCCATTTTATTATCTGACCAAAATCCTGATCAAAAATTTATTCAAACCGCGTCCGCGCTTTTCGCACAAAGGCACCTTCGGCCACGCGCTCCTGTGCAACGGGAGCCTGGGGAAAATTGGCGCGGCCGTGCTGGCGGCTGATGCCTGTCTGCGTTCAGGCCTGGGCCTGTTGACTTTGCATACGCCGCATTGCGGATACGAAATTTTGCAAACCCGGCTGCCCGAGGCCATGTGCAGCATAGATGCTTCCGGAACCTGCTGGACCAATTTGCCCAATCTGGCGCCCTTCTCGGCCATCGGCGCCGGGTGTGGAATCGGCCAGGATGCGCGGACTGCCCAGGTGCTCAAGCGCTTGATCCAAACCGCGCCGGTACCGCTTGTGCTGGATGCGGATGCGTTGAATTTGTTGGCCAAACACCCGGCCTGGTTTCATTTTTTGCCGCAAGGGACGATCCTGACGCCGCACCCGAAGGAATTTGAACGCCTGTTCGGCGCCAGCGCGAATATGTTTGAACGCAATGCGTTGCAACGGGCCAAGGCGCAGGAATTGCAGGTGTATATCATTTTAAAAGGCGCTTACACTGCCATTGCTTGCCCCGACGGCAGCTGTTGGTTCAACTCAACCGGCAACCCCGGTATGGCCACAGGCGGCAGCGGCGATGTGCTTTTGGGTTTGCTGACCGGATTGCTGGCACAGGGCTACGAGCCGCGCAGCGCCTGTTTGCTCGGGGTTTGGCTGCATGGCCGGGCGGGTGATCTGGCTGCTGCAGAAAAAAGCCAGGCCGGCATGACGGCGGGCGACATCGTTTCGAAACTGGGGATGGCCTGGCAACAGTTAGAGCTGGATTTGTGAAACTATGCTCCGGAAAATGAAAACGGCGTTTGGTTTCGAAACCAAACGCCGTGATGCATTTTAATGGTCATTTTATGCCGACAGCAACGCCTCGATTTTATCCTGAAGCGTCTTTTTGGACTGTGCACCGACGATTTTCTCTTTCAACTCACCGTTTTTGAAGAGCAGGAAAGTTGGAATACCCCGCACATTGTATTGCATGGGTGTTTCCGGGTTATCGTCTACATTAAGTTTGCCAACTACTACACGGTCTTTGTAATCATTGGCCAATTCTTCAACAACCGGGCTCATCAGGCGGCAGGGGCCACACCATTCTGCCCAAAGGTCGATTAACGTGACCTTGTCGTTTTGAAGGACTTCTTGTTGAAAATTACCATCCGTGAATTCGAATGCCATTGCTGCTAAAAGTTTTATGAAAAGATAAAATAGGCGTTTTGCTATTTTGATGTTGAAACATCATTTGGACTGAATTGGTTGCAAAGGTAACGCTCTTAGCCAGGGTTGATGGGCCGAAAGAATCAAAAATGTCCTGGCTAAAACATTTTCAACTCAACTTCAGGAAACCCACTCGGCCAGCTGGGCAAAAAAACTGAGGACCAAGGCAGGCTTGAGCACAATCAGAAACAGCAAGCCGAAGATGGCGCCGTACAGGTGCGCTACATGATCGATGCCGTCTCCACCGCGTTGGGATGCCCTGGAAGAATACCAGATATAAAAAATCCCGAACACGATTCCCGGGATCGGAATCGGGATAAACATGAGGTACAGGCTGTTGGTCGGATAGATCAGAATGGAGGCAAACAACACCGCCGAAACTGCCCCCGAAGCGCCAATACTGGCAAAACTTGGCGAATCCCGGTACCGGTAATAGGTGGCCAGCGAAGCAGCGACAATGGCGATCAGGTAGAAAAACAAATACACCATTTGCCCAACGCCCGGAAAAATGATGGAAAACCACTGCTCCACGAATCCGCCGAAAAAGTACAACGTGAGCATATTGAACAGCAGGTGCATGTAATCGCCGTGCAGAAATCCGGCGGTCAACCAGCGGTAGTATTCTTTGTCGCGTTGTTCGGCATAGGGCCAGTGTTTGCACTTGACGATTACATCCGGATTGTTAAACGCCCAAAGCGAAAAGGCTACGGTAAAACCAATAAGGAGATAGGTAATGAACATAGTTAAATCTGGATTTGCTGGTTAAAATAAACCGTACCGGTTGCGGTTACGGATTATGGTACGGCTCGTTGCGCAGGATCGTCATTGCCCGGTAGAGTTGTTCTAAAAAGAACAATCGAACCATTTGATGCGAAAAGGTAAGGCGACTCAGGGAAATCTGGGCATTTGCCCGGTCATATAAATCCTGCGAAAACCCGAATGCACCACCGATCAAAAAGATCAATCGCCGGTGCGAACCGTGCAGGCGTTGTTCCAGCCATTCGGCCAATTCCACGGAGGTGTATTGCCTGCCGCGTTCGTCAAGCAGCACCAAATAGTCGTCCGGTTTTAACTTATCCAACACCATCCGGCTTTCCTCCTGCTTGAGCAGTACGCCGTCGGTGGTTTTGATTTTTGAGTTGGGTAAAACGGTATAGCTGAACGGCAAATAATGGCTCAGCCGTTTGGCAAATAGCGCGGTGCCGGTTTCCAGGTATGCTTCGGTGGTTTTGCCGATAACCCAAACTTCAACTTTCATAGGACGGGCAAGTTAGGAATAGTAGGCGTCAGGATGCAGGTGGAAAGGCGAAGCGCCCTTTGGATTTTGGGAAAAGTTCGGCAAGTTCTTCCGGCAGGGACTGGCGGTCCGGAAAGCGGGCTATCAGTGCCACAATAATTTCGTTGACCAACGCGGCCTGATTGATTCGCAGTAGGCTGGTCAGATTTAGGCGCACCTGTTCGGCTGCCTGGCGCCCGAAATGGTCCGTCAGGTAAGCGGACAGGTTGTTGATGTAAAAATTGCGAACAAAGGCCTGATGTGTGGGAAGCAGAGCCGCCTCATATTCCTGAAGTAAGGCAAGATTGCCCTGTTGTTTGATTACTGTGGTGAGGGTGTCCAAATCGCCGTCGGCAGCCAGCAAAGGCGCCAGAACGGCAATGTTCCCGGCCGATTGGAATTTCCCCAACAGGCTCGCCCGCTCTTTTGGCCAGCCGGAACCACTCAGGGTTTTCAAGCGCAAATAAATCGCCTCAGAGCCATTTCGCTGGAACATCCGCCGCAATACGGTTTTGTACCGGCTTTTGTTGCCGGCGTTTTCAGCGGCTTTCAGAATCATGTTTTCCAGCTCCCGAACCTGTAAGGGGTTCAACGTTTTTTGATCCAGGAAGTGCTCGCAAACGGCCAGCACGGCTTCCCAGCGCTGCAATTGATGCAGACAATCGAGGGCTTTTTTGGCCAGGCCGGGATGTTGGTCATAATCCTGCAAAACCCGGACGACTGCTTCCGGCAGGTTGCGTTGAGCCAAGGCCGCCACAAAAAGATTCAGGGTGCGTTGAGGCGCCGGGAACGGTGTGCGGTCGAACAACAGGCGGATTTGCTCGAACCAATCCGGTTCGGTTGCGTCGGTGTACAGAAAGGCGATCACCGGGGTTTCCAGTTCGGCAGGAAAGTCGGTTTGTTCCAGGAGTTCCAGCAGAAAACTGCGGCGGTTTTCACGCAATTCCGGCGAAAGATTTTCCGGTCGTAGGTCAATCAGGTTTGTGACTGCATTTTGGCAAAACTCCAGCAATTGCCGTCGTTTTGGGTTGTCCAGATTTGGAAGGACGGGGATGATTTTTTGTAAAAGTGCCGTCGTGATCTGGAAAACGGCCAGCACGTTGGATTCTTCCCTTGCGGCGGCCAGCTGGGCATCCAGGTTCAGGAGGGTTTTCCGTAAACGCCGGATTTCGGCATCTTTCAGTTCGCGTGTGCCGGCATTTCTTGGGAGTGCGGTGTCGAACACCAACGTAAACGGGTTTTCAACACCGGTAAACTGGCTTGCAAACCAGGTTTTCAGCGCCAGGGAAAAATCGCGATCCTGGCGGGCATACTCGCGTACAAAGGCTGCCAGGTCTGCGCCAGAGGCGTTTTTTAATACATTGGGCACACTCAACCGGCCGTCATCTGCGGTGGATTTGCCGGCAGTACGCGCCTGGCGCGCTTCACTTTTTTGTTCGAGAAACTGCCGGATCTTAACCAGCCCGGCTGCAATGTGCGCACACATAAGCCGCCTTCCGGCAGGCCAGCATTCACAGGTAAACGCTTTGATCCGGTGTGGCGTGATCATGATTTCCACTTCAAATTGCTGATCTTCAGTATCTGAAATTTGGGCTACCCAAAAATGTTTTTCTACTTCCTGAAGGTTGCGCACAGCGCCGGCTTGCACCAGGTCCTGGGCCGTATTCCAGGTACTTGGATTGATGTGAAACTCGAAGTTTTTCAGCCAGAGTTTTTGCACTGCACGAATAAGGTTGAATCAGAAAGGAATGGTAGACAAAAACTTCAAAATTACACCCGATCGTTGAAAGGATCAACTTTTGGCCCTGGAAATACCGTAAGAGCGCATTTCTAAATTGCACGTACCTTTGAGTAAACACAATTGATCGATATGCGAAATCTTTTTCTTGTTCGGCATGCCAAATCCAGCTGGGATACCCCGGGTTTGTCTGATTTTGACCGGCCCTTGAATAATCGTGGCTTGAAAGACGCACCTGAAATGGCTGATTTGCTGCGCGGCATGCACGTCAAACCCGATTTGATGATCAGTAGCCCGGCCAACCGGGCGCTTACCACGGCCCGTTTTTTTGCCAAGGGACTCGGCTTTGGCGAAGCGGCTGTCATTCAGAACAAAGACATCTACGAGGCTTATCCTTCGGTAATCCTGCGGATCATCAGCGCCTTACCGGACACCGCACAAACCGTTTTCCTCTTCGGCCACAACCCGACGTTTACCGACGTTGCCAATAATTTTACGGATGATTTTATCGACAATGTGCCTACCTGCGGCGTTGTACATATTGAATCGTCGGCCGCCAATTGGGCTTCAGTCGATGGGGAAAACTCCCGTATCAAAGCCTGTTATTTTCCAAAAGAAGTGTTGTGAAGTCAAAAACCCGTTTTTTCCTGCTGCACCTGATCTTGATGGCAACGGCTACAGCTTGCCAGAATCCTGCTGAAAAACCCATGTTTTCAGAGGAAAAAACTGCCCGGATCATGGCTGATCTTTATCTGGCTGAAGCGGCTACCAACGGCCTCACCAGTTATTCAAAAGACAGCCTGACGCATGTATACTACGAACAGGTACTCAAAATACATGGCGTAACTGCACCGGAGTACGAGCAGAATTTGAAAATTCTTGCTCAGGATGAAGAACGGATTGAGCGGGTTGTAAACCAGGCGCTTAAGCTGATCGATCCCAAGGCAAAAGAGCCGGAAGACAAGGAAGAAGACTAATTTGAATCAGGCCTTCAACACTTTTGCCACCAGGTCCGCCGCCTCCTGAAACTCAACGGCGCCCATGACCTGGAGTCCCGATTCGTCAATGATTTTTTTAGCAAGGTCGGCATTCGTGCCCTGCAGCCGGACGATCACCGGAACCGGGATGTTGCCAATGGACTTGTAGGCATCCACTACGCCCTGGGCCACCCGGTCGCAGCGCACGATACCGCCAAAAATATTGATGAGAATGGCTTTGACGTTCGAATCTTTCAGGATGATCCGCATGGCGTTTTCCACCCGTTCGGCATCGGCGGTGCCACCTACGTCGAGGAAGTTGGCGGGTTCGCCACCGGATAGTTTGATCAGGTCCATGGTGGCCATTGCCAGGCCGGCGCCGTTTACCATGCAGCCGACATTGCCGTCGAGTTTGACGTAGTTCAGATCAAATTCTTTTGCTTCGACATCGGAGGGGTCTTCCTCATCGGTATCGCGCAGGGCTTCCAGGTCAGGATGGCGGAACAGGCCGTTGTCGTCGAGAACCACCTTGGAATCCACGGCGATAATGTGATCGTCGGAGGTTTTCAGGCAGGGATTGATTTCAAACAAATTGGCATCGCTACCGACAAAGGCGGCATATAGTTTTTGGACGAAAGCCACCATTTCCTTAAACGCCTGCCCGTTCAGGCCCAGGTTGAATGCCACTTTGGACGCCTGAAACGGCCGCAGGCCCAGGAGCGGATCTACAAATTCGGTGAACACCCGCTCCGGAGTTTCCGCGGCTACTTTTTCAATATCCATACCGCCGTCGGGGGAGTAAATGATCACATTGCCGCCGCGGCCCCGGTCTGTTAAAATACTGATATAGAATTCTTTCGGTTCACCCGGGCCGGGGTAAAAAACATCCTGGGTAACCAGCACCTTGCGTACAAGTTTGCCTTCCGGCGGTGTTTGCGGTGTTTTGAGCATCATTCCGATGATGTTTCCGGCTAAGGCGCCGGCTTCTTCCGGGCTTTTTGCCAGTTTGACGCCGCCGCCTTTACCCCGGCCGCCGGCGTGGATCTGGGCTTTAACCACACACCAGTCCGAGTTATAATCTTCCTTAAGTTTTTTTGCAGCGGCAACAGCCTCTTCCGCCGAATGTGCCAGGATGCCTTCCTGGATCTTTACACCGTACGATTTGAGTAGTTCCTTACCCTGATATTCGTGTAGATTCATGGTGAATTATGTGCTTGTGTGATTTCCTGAATTAGATGCGCGCGCAAAGGTAAGGCAAGCAATTTTAATGCAACGCATCGGGCTGTATTTCCGGAATATTTGGGCAGGTTGTTCAGTCCGAGTGCCCGGCAGAAAACCGGGCAAGTTTCTCCAAAGTTTGATCTTTGTATTGCCCACCGATAGGCAGCGTTTGGCTGCCCGCCGTGATTTCACTGGAGGAATAGGCTTCCACATGGGCCAGTGAAATAAGGAAAGAGCGGTGAATCCGCCACAGGCCGAGCAGAATTTCCATTTCACTGATCTGCCCTTTGGTAACAACCGACCTGCCGTCGCTCAGGTGCAAGCGCACATATTCCTTCAGACTTTCGACGTACACCACTTCATCGAGCCAAACACGCACCATTTTTTTATTGACATTGAAAAAATGGAAGGTACGGGCAGAATGGCTGTTCCGGCTTTCAGCCTCCGGCCGGCGCAATTTGTGAATCGCCTTTAAAAAGCGCTCAAAATCAATTGGTTTTAACAGGTAGTCGATGACACCCAAATCAAATCCTTCCACCGCATATTCCTGGTAAGCGGTGGTGAGAATGGTTTGCGGCCGGTGTGTGAGCGATTGTAAAAAATCAAGTCCCTTTTGCCCGGGCAAATGAATATCCAGAAACAGGACATCCAAAGGCTCTTGCTGCAAGGCCTCAAAAGCCTGAGCGGCATCGGAGCAGCGTCCGGCAAAACGCATCCAGGGCACCTGGCGGATGTAGTCCTCCAAAATGGCCGCAGCAAGGGGTTCGTCTTCTACGATCAGGCAGTTCAAAATGTGTTGATTTTATGATTTGCGGGGCGCATTGCCCGCAGGGTGATGTATCCTTATAAATTTACTGTGAGCATAACCCCAAAACAAGCAGGCATATTTTCAGTTTCCGGCTTAATTTCTGCCACCAAATTACTGCGACCCGGGTATCGAAGTTCCAATTGCCTGCGAATATTGGCCAGGCCGATGCCCCGGTGGTTTTCTTTGGGCGCCAATTCCTGGAGGGGATTTTCGATGCGGACAGTCAGTTTTTTTGCTTTCAGATGTACCGCGATCCGGACCCAGGCCTCATGGCGATCTTCGCTTACCCCATGTTTAAAGGCGTTTTCTACCAGGGGCAGGAGCAGCAGCGGCGTGATTGGTTGGGCCGGATTGTCCAGGTCAAACCGGGTTTCAACGGTCAACCGTTCACTGTCGAAGCGCAATTCTTCCAGCGCGATGTAGTCTTTCAGGATTTTCACTTCCTGCTCGATCGGGATCGTTGCTTTGCCTGTTTCGTATAAAACAAAGCGCAGCAAGTTGGCCAGTTGAAGCGCTACCGGGGCCGTTTTGTCCGATTTGATGCGCGCCAGGGCGTATAAGTTGTTGATGGTGTTAAATAAAAAATGCGGCTGCAACTGGTTTTTGAGTGCCAACAATTCGGTTTCCGTTTTTTCGCGTTGCAATTGCGCTTCCCGGCGCAGGCTTTCCTGGTGCCTGAAATACAATCTGGCCGAAATTGCAACGGCAGTGGCCAATACACAATCGAAAATATCGACCGCCATCCGGCTCAGGTCCCAGAAATGAATCGTAGCGTCGGGGAAGTACTCCGGTACGACATACCAGAATTTCAAAAACCGGTTGAACATGCCGCCAAGGATCACAACCAGCGCAACACCCGACAGCGCCCACCAACTGTGCTTGCTCCATCGGTCGAGCACCCAAAATCCCACGTAGGTTGCCAGCATCCGGGCCGGCATCTGCAAGCCCTCCGTCAGCAGGTACTTGGGCAAATTTCCATCATACCGGCTGTACGTGTAGGCGTAAACAAGCCAATAGGCAAGCCAGAAAAGCAGATGCAAGAGCAGTTTAGGCATAAGATGCCGGCAAAGATCGGTAAAGCCGCGTTGCCGAAACCTGAATTTTGACCGGCATCTGTGTGAATTTTGACGGGAAATCAGGCTGGCGCATAGCAATGCCTGGTTTTAAAAATGGCATAAATGCGATCAATTGCCAGTTAATTGGCTGAAATGTCGCTGCTTGTCCAACAATAATTTGTCTATACGGGTATTTCGCCCAAAATTGCACGGATTGTTTGTTCGCCTGTTTAATAGCGTTGAAAAGTTTTGTTTTCGATGATTGAAAAATTTCAAGTAGACCGCCATTTTTTGTTTTTGCATGGGCAAAGTCTGAAGGTATTTGCCGAGCGCATTTTGCGAAAATCCCTGAAAAGCACCTACATACCTAACCAATCAGACCTTTGGGATGCCCTGAATGAAAGTGTACAGGCCTTACACGAGGTACTGGATAACCCCCAACTTAAACGAAAGGAACGCACCGAGGCCGTGCGCGAAAAAGAAGCTCCGGTGCTGCTTGCTTTGGGAAAGATGGCTGAATATGTTGAAAAAACGGCCAGTTGCAAGTCGGATGTTTTTACCACCGGTTTTCGCCCGCATGCCGAGCATCGCAAGTTAAAGGAACGCGGGGTGCAAACCCGGCGGCGCCAGCGGGTATCGGCTAAACTTGCGGAACTCCAGGAGCAATAGCAAAAGATTATTTGATCTCCACGCCTTCATCGTCGATCAGTTTGCCTTGCCGGATCCGAATGATCCGTGCCGGAAAATTTTCCAGAATCCGATAGTCATGGGTAGCGCAAAGCACGGCAGTGTTGTGCTCTTTGGCGAGGTTGCGCATGAGCACCAGTACATCGTCGCTCGTTTCAGGGTCGAGGTTTCCCGTGGGCTCATCGGCAATTAGCAATTCGGGCCGGTTGAGCAAGGCCCGTGCAATAACGACGCGTTGTTGCTCGCCCCCGGAAAGTTCGAAAGGCATGGCTTCTTTTTTGTCGGGCATGCCCACGCCTTCCAAAACTTCCTGGATCCGTTCGTCCATTTCCTGCACACTTGTCCAACCGGTAGCGCGCAAAACAAAACGCAGGTTTTCCGCCACATTCCGGTCGGTAAGCAGGTTAAAATCCTGGAATACAATTCCCAGTTTCCGGCGGAGCAAATGCACGTTATTCCGGTCGATGGTGCGGAGGTCAAAGCCGACGACTTCGCCGTTGCCTTTCGTGAGCGGGAGTGCAGCATACAGCGTTTTGAGCAGGCTCGACTTGCCGCTGCCAGTTTTTCCGATCAGGTAAGTAAATTCTCCGGGACCGATGGTCAGGCTAATATTTTCCAGCACGAGACGCTGGTCTTGCTGGCAGATATCGGTGTTGCTTAGGCGAACGACTGGTTGCACGGGTGGTAACTGTTTTTCTGGTTCGGCTTCCGCTTTGGAAAAACGAAGGTTTGCAAAGTTGACAGTTTCCCCGGGTTACGCGAATTTATTGCGAAAAATTCTCACACGGCGTGTAAAGAAATTTACGCGCTACAAGCCCAGCACGTCTTCCATCCGGTACACCCCTGTTTTCCCCTTCAGCCAGTTTGCCGCCAATAGCGCACCGCTTGCAAACCCGGTTCTGGAAAATGCCCGGTGTTCGATGGTGATTTCATCTACCGGACTTTGCCAGCAAATCCGGTGGGTTCCGGGTACTTCATTTTCCCGGATGGCCGTCACCGGTATTTCGTTTGCCGCCGCCGGGGTAGGGTGCAGCTGCCAATTTTGCTTGCGGTCGAGATTTTGCAAAAGATCGCTGGTGAGGGTGCGTGCAGTTCCGCTCGGCGCGTCGAGTTTGTGGATGTGGTGAATCTCAGTAACAGCCGGGTCGTATTCCAGGCGGCTGTTCATAAGCCGGGCGAGGTAGCGGTTGAGTGCAAAAAACAAATTGACGCCGACACTGAAGTTGGAGGCCCACAGGAATGCGCCCTGGTTTTCCCGACACCAGTTTTCCGCTTCTGCCAGTTGTTCCAGCCAACCGGTGGTTCCGCTCACCACCGGAACTCCGGCTTCCAGACAGGCCATTACATTTTTAAAAGCGGCTTCCGGGCGGGTAAATTCTATGACAACATCGGCAGTGCGCAACAAATCCGTGTTGATCTTATCCCGGTTGTCCTGCGTAATTTTCCAGGCAATATCCACGCCCTGCGGTTCGGCCAAGGCCTCGATGGCTTTGCCCATTTTACCGTAGCCTAAAAGTCCGATCTGCATATGCTGCGTTTTTGGATAGGTTCCGGATCACCGGGTCTTGACCACTTTTTTTAAAACGGGTGTGGCCCCGTCGCCCCAATCCAGTTGAAGAAAATAAACCCCGGCAGGCCATTCAGCGCCAAGTCGAAGCACGCCGTCGTTAGGCTGGTCGGTAAGGTTCAATAGTTGTTCCCCAACGCTGTTAAAAACCCGGAGCCGGTATGTGGGATATTCCGCAGCAACACTGAGCTGCATTTCTTGCGAAAACGGGTTTGGCCAACTGGCAAACAGGTTATGGGGCGTTTGGCCCGATCCCAGGAATGCCTTGCTTTTGGGGGCGATCAACAGGTCCAGGATTTGATCTTCCGAGATTTGCATTTTATACGTAACAGATTTTCCAAATCCGGATGCGCCGGCAATAATGTCGTACAAGCCGGCCGGCAAATCTGGCATGGCAAAAGCCCCGAGGGCATCCGTTGTTGTTTCCCAAACACCGCTCCAGCTGGAAAAGGTCACCGTAGCGTCCGGAACAGCATTGCCGTCGTAGGCGCTTCGAACAGTGCCGGTTATGTTCAATCCGCCGGCAGGGTACAGTGCCGTATGGAGATTTCGAACAACACCGCGCTGAAAATAAACCGTGAATTCCTGGCTCTGAAAGCCGGTTTTGCTAATCCGAACGGTAAAATACCCTTCATTTTCCTGGCCCATTTTGAATGCGCCGTTTGCCGCCGTTTGTTCCGTTTGGCTGCCCAGCACTTCTATCAAAACACCGTTGAGCGGGGCGCCGGTAAGGCCGTTGGTGACGGCGCCTTCCAGGTAGCAGGCCCGGACGTAGTTGGGGCTTAGCACCCATATTTCGCCATTGTTATCTTCGGTGGCCCGAATGGTGGATGCAATGATGTTTCCGGAGGGCAAATACGGATAAACGCCCCAACAGCCATCATAGCCACTGCCCGAACGGTTGGGGTAGGTGTCGTAGTTGCCGACCTGAACGAGGTTGTCGGGCCGGGTAATGTCCACAATGGTGAACCCGTCTTTGTACCAGGCTGTCACGGCAAAATTGCCCAGAATATGGGTGTTGTGCACGGCGGAATTGGAGCCAGGATTGCTTTGGATTTTGTCGAGCAGCGTAATATTGTCCAGGTTGGAAATATCATACGCGGCCAGGTAGGAATTGTTGGTTTCATCGGTCGTGAACAGCGTTTTCCGGTCGTCGGAAGGCCAGGTGTTGTGGGTGAAGTTGTTTGGTGTGTTTTGGGTTTCAAGCAGGTTCGGATTGCTTTTGTCGTGTAGGTCAACCACCGAAAACAGGCCCTGGTAAATATGTGCGGCGTAGAGGGTGTCGTTGTCCACAAAGCCGTCGTGGATATAGCCCAGTTGGTCAAACTTGCCGGCATACTTGGGGTTGTACGGGTCGCCGTTCAGGTTCAGGATTTTCGCGCCACCGCTGAACAGATTTCCGCCGTAGGCGTATAAAAAACCGCTTGCCACGTCGATGTGCAAGGCATGGATTTTCCCTAATTGACCCTGAATCGGCCCGTCGCCGGTGTAATAGTGGTAGGGCAGGTTGGGCGCCGGCAAATTTGACATATTTATAACCTGCACGCCCTGGCCACCTTCGGAAACGATGTAGGCATACTGCCGGAAGGTTTTTATTTCTTTCCACAAATTGTTGGGGCCGGGAATCTGGACGATTTGTTGCGGGGCATCCGGGTTGGTAACGTCTACAATTATCAGGCCCTGTGAAGCGCCGACCAAGGCATATTCCCGGCCATTGGCTGCGTAGCCCCAAACATTGGCGACCGATTGTCCGGGAAAACTCATTTTTGAGCGAAACGCGACATTGGAATTTTGTGAAAACAGGGATGCGCAAACCAGCAGGGTCAGCAGCAGGAAGGTAGATTTTTTCATAGCTCGGTAAATCTGATTTAAACAAAGAAGCCTGGAAACAAAGGAGGGGTCAGGAGGCGTCCATGCCGGCCAAAAAGCCGGAAATGTATCAAAACGGGCCAATGGCCGTTAAAAAAAAGCGTCCTCTGCGTGGCGGATGGTTTTCAATTGGCCTTTAGCTAACAGCACTGAAATAATATCGAAACGCAATTCGCCCTCATGCCCGATCTGTGCCATAAATGCACCTGCGGTGCGGGCAATCAGGTCTTGTTTTTTCCGGTCCACCGCTTCTTCCGGCCCGCCAAACCCGTCGAGCGCCCGGGTTTTTACTTCCACAAAAACCAGGCAGCCTTCCGGCGTCCGGGCGATCAGATCAATTTCACCCTTGCCCGCGCGAAAGTTTTGCCGGATAATCTGATAACCTTTGTTTTGCAGGTATTCCGCTGCAAGGTTTTCACCGAGTTTGCCGATTTCGAGGTGGGACATCATTTCCAAAACCGGTCTTATTCCACTATTGCCAGGCGTTTTACGATCGTGCCTTTTTCATTCTGCATCAAGACCGTGTAGAGCCCGGGCCCCAGGTGGGCCGTGCTGATTTCCAGTTGATTCTGGCCGGTAGACAAACGATGCCGCTGTTGGTAACAAATGCGCCCGGCCGCATCACTGAGGCTGACGGAGAGGTCCATGGCTCCTTCCGACTCAATATTCAGCCGGGCAGGCGTTCCGGCAATAACGGGGTTGGGGGCCAGCTGGATAATTGCGGAGCGCTCCAACTCGTTGGTTGCCGACAAATTCTGGGTGCGAAAAATGCCGGTTTGTGCCTGGTCAAACGGCTGGCAAACATCCCAGGAATTGTATGCGCGGACCCGCCAGTACAAGTTCCGGTTGTTGGGAATCCCGCTGGTAATGACAACGCTGGTGGCATTTTCAAGGGTCTCATTGTAGAACTTGACGGTAAACGATTTAACCAGGCTAACTTCAACGGTGTAAAACTTGGCGTTGGGCACCGGATTCCATTTCAATTCAATGTGGTTGTATTGCACGGTTTCGGTGGTATCGATCGGGCTGATGAGTTCCACCTGGGCCAGGTCGTCAATTTCTTCAAGCGGCGCACTAATCTGGAGGTATTGCTTGTGCTCATCCCGGAGATTGGCCCGCACGGCGGCAATTTGTTCTTCCGTAAACCTGGAGGCACAATGATCGCTGGCATAGCCCATGATCAGGGTAGCATCGGAGCGAAATGAAACGCTGTCCGGGTCGTGCTGTACGATCGTACTTTTAAACTGATTGTTGCAGGACCAGCGATCACTCAGGTAATCCGGATCGGTGTCGCAGAAGCGGTCGCCGCCGATGTAACAGTTCGAGCCGTCCGTTTTTTCAACATCGCGGTTGTTCACTTTGAGCGGCGCCGGCTCGTCGTAATCCCAGTCAAAATTCTCCCAGCCTCTGAAAGGGTGGGGTAGCGAAAAGTGGTGCCCGGCTTCGTGCGCCCAGGTGGAATTGCCGGAATTGGAGCAACTTTTTTTCAACACAATGGCATCTTTCCAGGAGTATCCGCAATTGCCGGCCGGGTCGGCGACAACGAATGCGTTAAGCCGGTTCCGAATGCCGGGAAGTACGCTGTTGATCATTTGTTCGCCGCCGTCCCAATCGTGATTGTACCAATCGGAATTGTCGTGGTAACGCACCTCGTCGCCCGGCATAAGGTAAAAACGAACATAGGCAGGGGCATACTGGCTGTTCATTTCACAAATTGCCCGGATGGCCTGCTCAAAATCGAAATACCCCGTGCCGGAGTTGGTGCCCACGATATGCACCGTTACCGGGACATAAAGCCAGCTGGTATCTGCCCCGTTTTCTTGTTGAAAAACCCCTGTATTGCGCTGGTACCAGTCGAGCCACGCCGAATTGCCGGTATACCCGCAAAATTTTTCAGTTTCTTGTTGGGCAAATACACTCGAAAACAAAAACAGCGTAAATACGAGCAGGGAGATTTTTTTTGAAAACATACAACAGCAGTTTGAATAGTTGGTCCGGCAAAGGTCGCAAATTCACTGCAAATGCAGCATCGCTGCAACCTATGCGCTAACGGACGACAAAAATGCAATATCCCAATATCCCAATATCCCAATATCTCAATATCTCAATATCGAAAGGCTCTGCCGCACAATACCCGGCCGGCCGGTACAAACGAGATAATAAATCCCCGGCGCCCAGGCTTGGCTGGGAAGGTCTAGCGTTTCTTTTTGGCCGGCAAACTGCCGTTCTCCACGCCACACCAATCGCCCGGCAGCGTTAAACACCTGACAATTCAAGGGTTCATTGACCCACTTTTCCGGCATTTCCACCACCAGGCTCTGGCCCGCAGCGAGCAAAGTTGGGTAGATCAGCCAACCGGCGTCGCCGGCAGCCGAAACGCTGCTAACGACCGGAGTGAATTTTACATTGGGCGTAAAACTGGTGCAGGTGAAACTGGAATTAAACGGCCGGACCCGCCAGTAGTAGGATATGTTTGGCAAAAGCGCTGACGTATAGGCAAAGGTGTCGGTTACCACCAGATCCAGTTCTTTTACTCCGAAGGTACTGAGCCGCGAAACCTGTACTACATAGTGCGTGGCGCCGGGTGATGAAGTCCATTGCAATAAAGTCCCGGAAGCAGGAACGTTATCGCTGGGCCCAGGTGTCAGCAATTCCGTTTGGCTGGTGAACGGACCGCCCTGCGCTTCGGCAGCCAGCCAGTTTGATTTGTCTGTTTGCAGTTTCAGCCGCATGATTTGAATCTGGTCGGGAGAAAACCGGTTTTGGCAGGCATCGTTGGCGTATGACATAAACAAAGAACCGTCCGAAAAAAACGTAGCGCCGGTGGGGTCCTTTTGCTGGGTAGTGCTCATTCCAAGGCCATTACAATTCCAGCGATAACTGAGATAATCCGGTTTGGTGTCACAAATCCGGTCGGCCGCTATGCCACAGTTGCTGCCGTCGAGGTATTCCACCAGGGCTGTGTCGAGTGGCGCCGGGACGATGGTATCGGGCGTACTGTGAAAGTGGGTATAATCGTAGGTCAGGGTATCCGGCGTCGGGTCATTAAAATTGTACACTTTGTCTTCCCAACCGATGAACGGATGCGGAAGACTCAGGGCATGCCCCACCTCATGCGCCCAGGTATGGTCGTTTGGTCCCGCGCAGCCGTGCCCGATGGCCACACCGGCATAGGGCAGGTTATACCCGCAATTTCCCGCCGGATAGCTCATAAAATATGCGTTGAGCGCATCCGGAACGTTATTTTGAAACATCATTTGAATACCCTGTACTACCGAGTCGTGTTGGTACCAGGCACTGTTATTGATCAGATTCCAGTCATTTTTGAAATAAAAACGGATGCCGGTCGCAGCGTAATCTTCATTCAGCCGGCAAAATGCATCCAGCAAGCGGTCATTGGCAAAACGGCCTGAGCCGGTATTGGATCCAACCAAATGGATTTGAACACCCACATACAACGTATCGTCCGAATCTTCCGGGAAGTCCATTGGATTGTTCTGGTATTTTACCAGCCAGGGATCAAGTTTAGGCGCTGTGCCGCAGGGAAATAAATCGGCTTTCTGCGGCTCTTGCGCCTGCAGGCTGCATTGTGTTAACAAAAGCAGGAAAAAGGTGTAGTGTTTGAGTTGCATAGTCATAATCTGTTCAATGAATACGGGTATAATTCGATTGGTGCAAGCCGGGCTAATAACCCAGGGTCCGGAATATTTGTTTTTGGTGCCGGCTAAAATGATTTTGAAAAAAACGCAGCATGCCCGGCCAGCCGAACCGGCCGGCAAATGGGTGCTTGTACACCGATTTGTCAACCAGGTCGTTGGGCAATTGTTCGAGAAAGGCCGTCCAATCCTCCCGGATTTTCAACCAGCGCGCCCGGGTATCGGCCAATGAGGTGAAACCCGGTAAACTTTGATCGCCAACGGCATCGGGGGCTTTAAACTTTATCGGTAATCGGAGGTACAGCGCAAGTATGTTGGACCGGACCCAGGAATCCGGGCCGGGCACTTCCAGTTTGGGTTGAAAACTCAGCTTTTTTTGGACGTACTTCAGGGAGAGTTCTTCAGTCAGGATCAGATGGTGGGCAGTTTGGATAGCCGACCAGCCGCCGTCCATTGCCGACATGTTCAGCACCGAGTCGTCCGAAGCCGCCAATTGCTCCAGCAGCGCTTCCACCTGCTTCTGGTACGCGGCGTTCCGGCGAAGTATTTTTGATTTCATATTGCTTGGCGGGTGTCGGAGTTCCTTGCCCGAATATTTTTAAAAAGGCCTTAAAAGTCCGTCCTTTGTTACAAACAAAAAACTTTTTTACCCAAATTTGCCCTAATGTGTATGCTCGAAAGAAGAAAGACAACCGAATTCTTCCGTGGTGTGGGCTTGTTTTTATTGCTGACCATGCCGGTTTTCCAGCTGGCTGCGCAAAAAAAACTGGCGGCCAGGCTGCCCGATGTGTCGTCCGGTTCGCCCACGGCCAGTTACCTGGAAGTAGAAGCGCAAAGTGGCGACAATGTGCCGGCATTGCTGGAGCGCTACAGCCTGGATGGTTACGACTGCAACATCACGGCCTTTTTTGATATCAATAAATTGGAAGAAGACTACCGCCTTAAAGCCGAGGCTACGTATAAAATTCCGGTTTTGGTCGTGCAATACAATGGCAAAACCATCCGATCGACCCTCGGCCTCGACGATTGGGGAACCGCCATCCGCATCGACCAGTACAACAAAAACCTGCAAGCCGCCGGACTGCGGAGCCGGAGTTTTATCGACGACAAGGAACTCTGGGTGCCCCTCCATGAACTGAATTGCCCGGCCGAAGGGGAACTTGCCGAAGCCGTTAAGGCCAACAGCAAAGCCCGGGCTTCCGTGCCGGAAGAATCCTCCGCGTCGAAAGGCAACCGCGTTTTCCCGATTTTTGGAAAAAAATATGAAAAAACACCGCTGGCGAGCCAGAAACTCAAAGGCAAGGTGTTTTACATTATCAGCGGCCACGGCGGCCCGGACGTGGGCGCCTCGGGCAAACGCGGCGGCCATACGCTCTGTGAGGACGAATACGCCTACGATGTCGCGTTGCGGCTGGTGCGACTGCTGGTCAGTCATGGCGCCACGGCCTACATGATCGTTCGCGACGAGAACGACGGTATTCGCGACGAGGCATACCTGGACTGTGACAAAGATGAGACCGTGTGGGGCGATCAGAAAATCCCGCTGGATCAAAAAGAGCGTCTGAAGCAACGCACCGACCTGATCAACAAACTGACAGCCCAGTACCTGAAAGCCAATGTGCAGGATCAGACAATCATCGAGATCCATGTCGATTCAAGGCACCGCAAACAGGAGATCGATGTGTTTTTTTATTACCGGCCGGAAAGCGAAGCCAGCAAAGAACTGGCCTTGCAAATGCACAAAACCTTCCTGCAGAAATATGCCCGGGTGCGTTCCCAGAAAAATTACAACGGTACGGTATCGTCGCGCGGGCTGTTTACCCTGCGCGAAACCACCACGCCGGTGGCCGTTTATATCGAATTGGGAAATATCCGGAACAGTTGGGATCAGCAGCGCGTGGTACTTGCCAACAACCGGCAGGCCCTGGCCAACTGGCTGTTTGAGGCGCTGAAATGAATCAACTGCCCTTCGGAACGACCTCCGTTTTTTCGCCAAAATAATGGGCAAACTTGGCCATTTCCTCCGCCAGATCCTTGTTTTGCGTAGCGCGCAAATAGGTTTGGCTCAGCGAACGGAGTGTTTGGTAAAAAAAACGGTCCATCTCCTGCACCTGCATTTCCTTGGTCCACAGATCAATGCGCAACGTATCGCGGTGCGCTTTGTCAAACAGGGCAACGGCCATAGCCTTACATTCTTCCATTTGGCCATCCGGGTGCATATCACTTGCCGCCCACTCGATTTTTACCGGCACCCGGTCTTTGTCCAAACCCACCTGGATGGTGATCGCACTCGTATTGACTACTTCATTCGCTTCCATATTTCAAAATAATTGTTTCAAAAATTGACCCGCAAAAGTAATCCAAAAAGCCTGAAGCGCCTATTTTTACCCCCATGCCAACACTGCATGTCGGACTTGATTTTGACAACCTCGTTTACACTGCGCGCGACACCGAACTGACCGGAGCCTTGCATGCCGGGCCGAAGAAGCTGCTGCACTGGCTGGAATCCCAACTTGGATTGAGCGGCGCACCCGAGAACACCGAATACCTCCGCATTGAGTTGTACCGCCAGGCCCTGCTCCAATGGGCCGAAACGGCAACCGCGCCCTGTTTTTTCGAAGAATCATTCCAGGCCGACCGTTTTGCCACAGCTGCCGCGTTGTTGAACTGGCGCGACGACCTGCTGTTGGCCGGCTGGGATTTTAAACCGGAAAGCGGTTGCCCGGCCCGACTTGCCGATCTGGCCGGTGTGGAGTCTGTTTTTTTGAAAAAAATAAACAACCCCGAACTTGAAGGCGGAGCCTGCGGGTTTGCCGACCGCTGTGCCCGCGTGTTCGACTGGCTCCCGCTCCGGCGGCTGCCTGTTGAAAAAATTATTTTATACGAGCCCCTGGAATTACTTCCGCCTTTCGTGCGCAGGCTGGTAGCCCTGTTTCAGATGCAACAAATCGCCATTGAAACAGTGGCACACCAGGGGCTGGCCACCAACCCGAATTCCGATCTTGCCTGGCTGCAAGGGCACCTGAGCGGCCGCCATTCGGGCAAAAAAACGGCATCCAACGATGGCTCGTTGCTGGTGCTGACCGCTCGCAGGGATAGCGACGCAGCGGTTTTTCTGGCCCAGTGGCTGGCCAAACACCCGGATCGGCAGCCCGTTTTTCTGATTCCCGAACTCAACCGGGTGCTCGAGCAATCCCTGATCCTGGAAGGTTTTCCTGCCCTGGGTGTCTTGTCGGCATCGCTGGCCCGCCCATCCTTGCAAGTGCTGAAACTCGCACCGGCATTTTTGTGGGAACCGGTGGATGTGTTCAAGATCATGGAGTTTGTCACCTTGCCCCTGAAACCGCTCGACGACGGGCTTGCGCTGGAGATCGCCCGGGTGCTGGCCCAAAAACCGGGTTTGTTCAGCGACACCTGGTTTGCTGCCGTGCTGGGCTACCTCGACCGGGAGCAAACGGCCGATTCGGTGCGCGAGCAATACGAATTTTGGTTTTCCCGCCGGCGCTACCGTGCGGATGCCCAGGCGCCCAAACGCGATGTGATCGAACTTTACGCGTACCTCCACCGCTGGGCCCTGGAGTTGTTTGAAAAAACAGAAAACACCAGCCTCCTGGTGCTGGCCGAACAGGCGCGGCGTATCCGGGAACTACTGGAAGCCTTGCCCGAAGAGCGCCTGGGCTTCCTTGAACTGGAGCGCATTGTGCGTACGATTTACGAGCCTGCGCCTGTCCAGCTGATGCCGGCAGAGACCGGCCATTTTGAGTACGTCCACCAGCCCGGGGCTCTGGCTGCGCCGGCCGATATGCTGGTGTGGTGGAACTGCCTGTTCGACGGCGCCGTGGCTGCGCCCGACCGCTGGCACCGGCAGGAACGCGATTGGCTGGCGGCCCGCGGTGTGCAACCGGATGACCCGCACCTGGAAGGCCGCCGCAAGTTGCTGCTTGCGCATCGGCCGGTTTTGCAGGCCGCGGAACGCCTGGTTTTGGTGGTACCCGAACAAGCCGGTGGCGCACCGGTTTTGCCCAGCTTGTTGTTGAGCGACATTGAGGTTGTTTTTGAAAACCACGACAGCTTTTGTTTTTGCATCGACGAACCGGATGCCCTGAGCCGGTTGGAGCAGGCGCCCGAGCCAATTTCGCTGGAGTGCCGTCCGGCGGTTCGCCCTCGGCCGCAATTGATCATACCGGCTGCGGAGCGTTTGCCGGAAAGCGCCTATGAAACGCCGACCAACCTGGACCGGTTGTTTTACTATCCGCATCGCTGGTTTTTCCGGCAAAAATTGCGGTTTTTCCCGGCCGGCCTGTTGGAAGTCACCCGCGACCAAACCCTGCTGGGCAACCTGGCGCACCGTTTTTTTGAATTGTTTTTGGAGGAAAAAGATTGCCTGGCGTGGGACAAAAACCACTTGTTTGCCTGGCTGGATCAAAAGGCCGGAACGTTGCTTGAACGGGAAGGCGCGACCCTGTTGTTGTACGGCCGCGAACCGGAGCGCAACCAGTTTTTAAACCGGGTAAAACAGGCCGCCTGGAGTTTGTTGACGCTGATTCGCGCCAATGGCTGGTCGGTGTTTGGCACCGAGGTGGTGTTGGAAGGTGAAATCGGCGGTTGTCCGGTGAAGGGGAAAGCCGACCTGGTGCTGCATCGGAATGGGGAAGAGCGCGCTATCGTCGACCTGAAATGGAGTGGTGCGCGCCGGCGAAAAGAAATGATCCAAAACGGGGAAGACCTGCAACTCGTGTTGTACGCCAAACTGCTGGACCCACCCGATCAATGGGCGCATACCGCCTATTTTATCCTGGATGACGGGAAAATGATCGCCCGGAACAAAGATGCGTTCACCGATGCCGTGGCGGCGCCAGGCATTTGGGAAAACCATGTGGACGCCTGCGAGGCGATTTTTGCCCGTATGGAACGCACCTTCGCCTGGCGCCTGGAGCAAGTTCAAAAAGGTTTGGTGGAAATCCGGACCGCCCGAACGGCGTCGGAACTGGAATCGTTGTACGGCGCCGAAATGCTTGAATTGCTCGAAATGAAAACCGAAGATGCGTGGTGGGATGAGTACAGGACCTTGCTGGGCAGTTGAACAATTACTCCGCGTCCGGCGCCAACCGAACCACCAGCCCGTCCAGTTCATCGACCAGCCGAATCTGACAGCTCAGCCGGCTGTTTTCCTGCACAAAAAATGCCTGGTCGAGCATGTCCAGTTCGGCATCCGATTGCTCCGGCAAATTGTGGTCCGACTCCACGTACACGTGGCAGGAAGCGCACAAAGCCATGCCGCCGCAAGTGCCTTTTACCGGCAAGTCGTAACTTTTACATACCTCCATCAGGTTCAACGCCATATCCGTAGGCGCTTCACACAGGTGATTCTGGTTATTGCGGTCAATAATCGTGATCGAGATCATGCAGGGCAAACTTAAAACAAATAGGAAGCTTCAGAAATTCAGGATACCGGCGTGCTCATGCCTTCGATGCCGGTAACGGTGGTGTATTTGAAGGACAATTTTTTACCGGGATTTACAATATTGAATGCCGCCTGGCAGGCCAGCGTGGCTTCGTGGAAACCGCAAAGGATCAGTTTCAACTTACCCTCGTAGGTGTTGATGTCGCCAATGGCAAAAATCCCGGGCACATTGGTGCTGTAATCAAGTGTATTCACGGTGATTGCGCCGCTGTCCATGCCCAGTCCCCATTCAGCGATTGGGCCAAGTTTGGGCGTAAGCCCGAAAAGGGGTAAAAAGTAATCGGCATCCAGTGCTATTTTCCCTTCGGTATCGTGTTCCACAACAACGCCGGAAAGCCGTTGGTCACCTTCGAGCCCGACAACCTGTGCATTGGTGATCAGTTTGATTTTTCCGTTTTGGGCCAGGTGCTGCACTTTTTCGACGGAGTCGAGCGCCCCGCGAAATTGCGAGCGCCGGTGGATCAGGGTCAGTTCGCGCACTTCATTGGCGAGGTAGATCGTCCAGTCCAGGGCCGAATCGCCGCCGCCGGCAATCACGATACGCTGGTTTCTGAAATCTTCCGGGTTGCGGACGAAGTATTCCACGCCTTTGCCTTCGAAACGGTCGATGTGGTCGATAGGCGGTTTGCGCGGCTCGAAACAACCCAACCCGCCGGCAATAAAAATAACGGGCGCCACATGCACCCGGCCTTTATCGGTGGTGACTTTCCAACGGCCGTCCTGTTGTTTTTCAACAGAGTCGGCGCGTTCGCCGAGGGTGAAGCCGGGCTGAAACGGTTCGATTTGCCGGAGCAGGTTTTTCACCAGGTCGGAAGCGAGGATGCTCGGACAACCGGGGATATCGTAGATCGGTTTTTTCGGATAAATTTCAGTGAGCTGGCCGCCGGGTTGCGACAGCACGTCAATCAGATGGCAGCGCATTTTAAGCAACCCGGCTTCAAAAACGGCGAACAAGCCGACCGGGCCTGCGCCGATGATCAGGATGTCCGTTTCAATGAATTTCTGATCCATGGAATGTTGAAAGGAGGCAATCATGTTGTGCTAAACAAAAAAGTACGGGCGTGGTTGGCCGGCTGTTTTGTTTGAAAATTTGGAAATAGCCGGGCAAAGTTCAACAGACAAATAAAAAATCGGGCGGAAGCAAATTCTGCTCCCTGATGATGTTGATCATAGGCCTTTAAAATCTGCTTTGCGCTTTTCAACAAAAGCCGCGGCGCCTTCGCGAAAATCGTCGGTCGCGCAACAATCGCCAAAGGCATCAATTTCTTTGGCAAAACCGTCGGTGCCGGGTTCAAAAAATGCGTTGACGCATTCAATGACTTTAGCCACAGCCACCGGCGCTTTCGCGGCAATTTTTTCAATAAATTCCGTTGCTTTTGCCACTTCTTCGCCGGCCGGAACCACGGCATTTACGAGGCCGAGTTGAAGCGCCTCCGCAGCGCCGATCATATCGGCGGTCATCAGCAATTCGAGTGCTTTTCCTTTTCCAAGGTACTGGATCATGCGCTGGGTGCCGCCGTACCCCGGTATGAGGCCGAGGTTGACTTCCGGTTGGCCAAACCGCGCTTTTTCACCGGCCACGCGCAGGTGGCAGGCCATGGCCAACTCGCAGCCGCCGCCGAGCGCGAAGCCGTTAACAGCGGCAACAACCGGACGGTGAAAGCGCTCGATCAGAAAAAAAACATCCTGGCCGCGTTGGGCAAAAGCCTTGCCCTGATCGGCATCCAGTTGGCTGAATTCGGTGATGTCGGCGCCGGCAACAAAGGCTTTTTCCCCGGCGCCGGTCAGGACAACACCTTTCAGTCCGGCGATTTTCAAACCGGCATCGCTGAAAAAATGCTGCAATTCCGACATGGTGGCGGCGTTGAGCGCATTCAGGGCTTTTTCCCGGTTGATGGTGATCACGGCAATGCCGTTTTGCAGGTCGATATTTAGAATTTCGTAGTGCATTAATCAACTTTTAAAACTTCAATTTCTTCGGATTTCCAGTGTACGGCTTTGTCCAGGCCATAGTTTTTCAGGCGGTTACGATAAAAATACAGCACGCGAAAGTTGGACGACACGATGCCGTTGTCTTTCGTAAAACCAAGCGGTTTTTCGGCGTGAAAAACGCCGAGTTTGCGCACCCCGTGTTGCACAACGTCGGTGGCAGGCAAGTGAATGGCAGGCGAGAGTTTGATGCGTCCGGCCTGCTCCCACTCGTATAATTTGGCCTGCAATTGTTCGACTACTTCAACCACGGCATTGTACGGGAAAAGATAATCGTCGGGAGGCAGGCGCATGATCCCGTACAGGTCCAGTTTGGGATTTTCATGCACCAGCATTTCAAACACAGCAAAGGCGACCAGGTGGCTGGACAGCACCACATTCTCAACCGAATAGCGCTCCACGATTCGTTCGGCCAGTATTTTGGTGTATTCGCTTTCCCGCTGATGGTCTTCGGTTAAAACATTGTCGGTCATGAAATATTCCCGGATATCGATTTCGGTCCCGAACTTGTCAAAACTGCGTCCCTGAGCGTCCACAAAATTTCCCATGACATCCATCGGGCGACCGACGCTGAGGGAGATGTCGCTGGTGGTGGAGAAAAAACGCCAGATGAAACGAAACCAGGACCGCACGCTCTGGCTGTCGTCGCGCAAACGCAGGTAGTGCTCCTTGCCGGTGTAGCGCAGGTATTGCTCGATCAGAAAGGGGGCTTCCAGCACGAAGTGGTAGCCGATTACCATCGGAACGATAAACACTTTTTTGTCTTCATTGCGCTGGCACATGGTCCGCTGCGCCTCCACGGTAGTGCCGAGCAAGCCAAGCTTCAGGTCGCGGTCCAGCTCACCCGACCGCGAGCGGGTCCCACCGGGGAAGAACAGGCTGTTCACTCCGCGTTCGATGCTGAGTTTGCTCATGATTTTGAGGGTTTCGAGGTAGACCGGGTTCTTTTTTCGGCGGTCTACGCGGTAGGCGCCCAGGCGATTCATGTAGTAAGCGGCCGGGCCAAAATTGTACAGGTTGAGGCCGGCGCCGTAGGAAAAGGAAGGCAGGCCCATAATCTGGTCCATGGCATACCCGACCAGGATGGAGTCGAGGTTGCTCGAATGTGTGGGAACTACCACGACCGTACCGTAGCGGAACAAATGGCGGACGGTTTCGACGTCGCCGACAACATTCAGGCGTTCATACAATTGCCGGCGCCCGCGCCACAGGCTGGCCAGGCTTTTGTCGACGGCGGCGTTGAGCAGCCGGTTAAACAAAACGGTCAGGAAGCGTTGGGCAAAGCGGAAGGTCGAGACTTTGAAGGTGCCCACAATTTCCTCGGCATACCGGTGAATGATTTTTTTGAGCATTTCCTCCGCTTCTGCCTGTGCTTCCGGGTCGTTGCGGTCAAGCGACTTTTTGATCAGCCGCTTGCTTACTTTATTCCAGAAAGAACGTTCATTGGGCGGGTCGACTTTCCAGGGCGATTCCTTGATCCGGATACGCTCCTGGTAAATCGTTTTGACGAGCACATCCATTTTCGCCTGCCAGCTGTTGTCGTTCAGGCGTTGGAAAGTAGCTGCTTCAATGTCCCGGATAAAATTTGCCCGGTCTTCACTCAGGCGGTATATCGGCCAGTCCTCCGTGTTTTCAATGATCCGCGGATATATGGTGACGTCTTTTTTCACGATGCAGTGGCGGTTAGGATGGTAGCGTTTTCAGGATTTGGGCGATATAATCCAACACTTCCGTTTTGCCGGTACTGTACGTCGAGGAGGTACGAAAGTGCGGCGGCAGCGTTTCCCAGGTTTCTTTCAAGGCCTCCAGAAAATCTTCGATATTCTGGTCCAGGTTGCCCTTTTTTATCCGGTCAGTTTTTGTGAAAAGGATAGCAAACGGGACGTTAAACTCACCAAGCTGATTGATAAAATCCAGGTCGGTTTGGGTGGGTGGAATGTTGGAGTCGATTAACACGAAGGCCAACACTAACGGGGCGCGCCGGATCAGATAACCCTCGATCATTTTCGCCAGCGTACGCTGTTGGGATTTCGAGACTTTGGCATACCCGTAACCGGGCAGGTCCACCAGATACCAGCTGTCGTTGATATTGAAAAAATTGAGCAGCTGGGTTTTTCCGGGTGTTCCGGATACCTTGGCCAGACCCTTGCGACCGGTAAGCATGTTGATCAACGACGACTTACCGACATTCGAACGGCCAATGAAGGCAAATTCCGGCCGGCCGTCTTTTGGGCACATGCTTTCGCGGGTATAACTACTGACAAACTCGGCTTTTTTTATGTCCATGCAGCACGGTGTTTTTGGCGGGCAGCAAAAGTACGGATTCTTTGGGCTAATCCGGTGTGCCGGTGTGCAGGTAACCTCTGTTAAGGCACTTTTGCATTTTTTTAAAATCCCGCTTTAATTAATGGTTAAACCAAATGCCAACGGCCTCCGGTGTGTACCATCAGCGCAATAACGGCGTTTTTCAGGCAACAAAATCGAACACGTATGAAATACTTACAAGTTGCTATCCTGATGCTTTTTTGCGCCGCTACCGCCCAGGCGCAATTCGCTTTTGGTTTGAAAGGCGGTTTCCAAACGCAATTGAAAAATCCGAACGATCTGACCATTGGTTCGGCGGACACATCGTTCAATTTTGGCGTAAACGATCTGAAATTTGGTACGCAATTCGGCGCCTGGTTTCGCATCGGCGACGGTGTTTTCCTGCAGCCGGAAATTGTTTTCAACTCCAACCGCACCGATTTCAAAGTTGGTGAAACAAATGCCGCGGATATTATTCTTTCTGAAAAATACCAAAATCTCGATATCCCGATCCTGGTCGGATTTAAAGCCGGCCCTATTCGCCTGCATGGCGGCCCGGTGGGGCACTATTTCCTGAACAGTAAATCCGAACTGGCAGATGTTAACGGTTATGCTGCCCGCTGGAAACAATTTACCTGGGGCTGGCAGGCCGGCCTGACCCTGGGCACCGGCCGCTTTTCCGCCGATATCCGCTACGAAGGCAATTTTAATAAATATGGCGACCACATCACGTTCTTCGGCGATCAGTACCATTTTTCCAACAACCCGGCTCGGTTAATCCTGGCATTGAATATTGCCTTGGTGAAGTAAGCATTTGTTGAAGTTTTACCTGTAGCGTAGCGGCGACAACACCATGTCTCCGCTACGCTTTTTTAGTTTAAAAGCGAAAGTGCGTTGCGTAGACCCGATCCCCGGGAAACACTATTTTTGGCGCACAAATAAATTTCATGCGCTTAATATTTCTTTTGCTCCTGCCGGGCCTGTTGCCAATCACTCCCCTGCATGCCCAACCAGGCTGCACCGATCCACTGGCAATAAATTTCAATGCCAATGCCACATCCAATGATGGCTCCTGCAAATACCCGCCAACAAATCTGCCGCCGGTTTTTCAGACGAATTTGTCAAATACCCTGGATGAAAACTCCGGGCTGGTATGGGCCGGCGGCGGGCTCTGGACGCATAACGACGGCGGCTCCGAACCAAAAATTTACCGGATTGATACCCTGACCAATGCCATTCTGCAAACGGTGACGATTGAGGGGGCGACCAATACGGATTGGGAGGACATCGCCTTTGACGGCACCAGTTTTTATATCGGCGATTTTGGCAACAATGCCAATGGCAACCGGACAGACCTGCGGATTTATAAGTTCCCCATCGCTGCCATTCCAACCGGCATTGAGGTTGCCGTGCCGGCAAGTGCGGTGGAGCGGATCAATTTTGCTTACGAAGACCAAACCGACTTTGACCCAACCGGCAGCAACAATACCCGCTTTGATTGCGAGGCGATGATCTTCAGAAACAACCAATTGCATTTTTTTACTAAAAACTGGATTGATAAAACCACGACACACTACGTTTTGCCCGCTACTGCCGGTACTTTCCAGGCTCAAAAACTGGAAACCATCGATGTGGATGGCTTGATCACTGCCGCCGATGTTTCCGCATCCGGCGTGCTAATCCTGTTGGGATACGACCTGACGACAGCGAGCGCCTTTTTTTGGCAGATTTGGGATTACTCCAACGGCTTGCTTTTTAATGGAAACAAGCGCCGGGTTGAATTGGGCTCCGTTTTAGCAACAGGGCAACTGGAAGGGCTGTGTTTTCGCAACAATCGCTATGGCTATTTTTCCAATGAAAAAACGGCGGGGATCATACCGGCGCGTTTGTACAGCTTTGAACTGGGTTTGAATTTGCTGACGCCGGTTGTGGGTTTGAACAACGATTCGACGCCGACCTGGTGCGCGCATCTCCCCAATCCGGTGACTGCCGGGCAATTGGGTGAGGCTCTTGACCGGATTACTCCGGGTAGCCTGGTCGAAATTTGGAATAGCCCGGGACAGTTGGTTTGGAGAAGTCCCGCACTGCCAACCGGCCTGAATTTGGGCGCCTTTTCTTCCGGTGTTTATTTTTTACAGGTCCGGCGTATGTCAGGGTTGCCGGGTTGCAGGCGGACGATTTTTTTGCGATAATTTTTTTCGGTTTACGCCGACTAACAGTCGGCGTTACAGGGGGTGACTTCACAATTACGCCGACTAACAGTCGGCGTTACAAATGGATGACCTCGCCATAGGCCGCTGCCGTAGCCTCCATGACGGCTTCACTCATCGTGGGGTGCGGGTGTATGGCTTTCAGGATTTCGTGGCCGGTAGTTTCCAGTTTGCGGGCAGCAACCGCTTCCGCGATCATTTCGGTGACATTGGCGCCAATCATGTGCGCGCCCAGCCATTCGCCGTATTTTTTATCAAAAATAACTTTGACAAATCCCTCAGGAGCACCGGCAGCCTTGGCTTTTCCGGAAGCGGTAAACGGAAATTTTCCAACCAAAACCTCATAGCCGGCTTCTTTGGCCGCCGCCTCGGTGTACCCCACGGAAGCGATTTCCGGCGAGCAGTACGTGCAGCCCGGGATGTTGTTGTAATCGATGGGTTCTACCTCCATGCCGGCGATGTGCTCCACGCAATGAATGCCTTCCGCGCTGGCCACGTGTGCCAGGGCCTGGGTGGACAGCACGTCGCCAATGGCATATACCCCCGGTACATTCGTCCGGTAATGGGTATCCACCTGAATAAAGCCGCGGTCGGTGACAACGCCCAGGTCTTCCAGACCGATATTCTCCGTGTTGGGCGTGACGCCTGCAGCGCTCAGGACCACATCGCAAGTGAGCGTTTCTTCTTTGCCGTCTTTGCGGTTTTTCATGTGCACTTTGACCTCTTTGCCGCTGGTATCCACTTTTTCCACAGCCCAGCCGCCGTACACTTTCATGCCTTTCCGGGTGTACAGTTTGTTCAGTTCTTTGGAAATGTCGGCGTCTTCACGGGGCACCAGACCTTGTTCGAGGAATTCCACAATGCTCACTTCGGAGCCGATCGCGTGGTAGAAATAACCGAACTCCACGCCGATAGCGCCGGCGCCAACCACCACGAGGCGTTTGGGCTGTTTTTCCAGCGACATGGCTTTGCGGTATTCGATCACTTTTTTGCCATCGATAGGCAGGTTGGGCAATTCCTTGGCGCGACCGCCGGTGGCGATGATGATATGTTTGGCGGTGTATTCAGTGACTTTGTTGTCGGCGTCGGTGACGGCAACTTTGGGGCCTTTCACCAATTTGCCGGTGCCGTTGATGACCGTGATTTTATTTTTTTTCATCAAAAACTGGACGCCCTTGCTCATCCCGTCGGCTACGCCACGGCTGCGTTTGATCATTGCCCCGAAATTAGCCTGCGTTTTACCGCCGATCTCGATGCCGTAATCGGCTGCATGGTTCAGGTATTCAAATACCTGGGCGCTTTTCAGGAGGGCTTTGGTGGGGATGCAGCCCCAGTTGAGGCAGATGCCGCCCAGGCTTTCGCGTTCGATGATGGCGGTGTTCAGACCGAGTTGGGAAGCACGGATGGCAGCTACGTAGCCGCCCGGGCCGCTGCCGATTACGATGACGTCAAAATTCATACGGTATAGATCGTTGATGGTTTTTGATAAAATTCTGTTGCCAGGTTTAATCCTTGCAACATCTGAAACATAATTTGGTTGGGCCGGGGCAAAGATAGAACGGCGCCATCAAATTTCTGAAGATCACACGGTTTCCATGTAATTCAAATCCTCATCGAAAGTTTCCTTCATGCCGATCAGCGCCACAAAAGCAACAATCAAGCATACCGCGCCTACGATTGCGGCAGCAGGCAGAATACCGCCTGCAACTGCGGGATCTTTGAGCCACTTAAAGGAAGCGCCAATCGGCACCAGCATGCCCCGCGCAACATTGGGTACGGAAGTGGCAACCGTCGCCCGCAGGTTGGTGCCAAACTGTTCGGCCCCAATGGTCACAAAAATGACCCAAAAACCGACGGAGATTCCGAGCAGAAAATGGGCAAAGTAAAAACTTGCCGGTGAGGAAAAACCCGCTGCCAGGTAATAGGCCACCGCAAGGGTGTCCAGTGTCAGGAAAATCCACATCACTTTCAATCGACTTCGGAGAAACTGGCTTAACAGCCCGGAACCGATATCGCCCAGGATAAGCCCGGTGTAACATGCCGCGATGGCATTGCCGCCGGTGATGCCGCTCAGGCCCTTGGCTGCGCCAAATTCCGGCGCCAGTGTGATCAAGACGCCAACCACAAACCAGGTCGGCGAACCGATAAACAGGCAGCGAATGAACCGAACAAAGCGATTCCAGTTGGTAAACAGCGCGAAAAAGTTGCCGCGACTGACCGATGTGTCCGTCTGCATTTGCCGGAACATGCCCGATTCGCTCACGCTGATCCGCAACAGGAGCAGGAGTAGCCCGAGGCCGCCCCCGACAAAAAAACAAATACGCCAGGGAAAAAACAGGTCAATCACCCAGGCCAGCAGTGCGCCGCTCAGGCCGACCGAGGCGACGATCATGGTGCCGTACCCGCGTTTTCCCTTGGGTAAAATTTCTGAAACCAGCGTAATGCCCGCCCCCAACTCGCCGGCCAGCCCGATACCGGCCATAAACCGGAAGATGGCGTAATCGGTGGCGGAAGTGGCAAATCCGTTCAGAATATTCGCAACGGAATACAGAAAAATGGAGAAATAGAGTACGCGTACCCGGCCCTTTTTGTCGCCCAAAACGCCCCAGAGTATGCCGCCCAGCAACATACCGGCCATTTGCCAGTTGAGCAGGGAAATGCCGGTGTCGGTGAGGGCTTGCCCGGTGTATCCGAGGTCTTGCAAACTTTTTACCCGGACAAATCCGAACAGGAGCAGGTCATAGATATCGACGAAGTAGCCCAGGGCGGCCACGATTACGGCGGCATTGAGGAGTTTTACCGGCTTTTCCGTTTGCATAAAATTCGGGTTGCAAATGTTCTGGATTCAGGCGGGCAAAGTACGGGAAAAATTTGGGGTCATTTGGGGTCATTTGGAGGTCATTGGGGCCATTAGGAAATCTTGGTTTATTACTTTTGAACTTTGCATTCAATCAAAAAATAAACTTTCAAATGACCCCAATGACCTTTAATTACCAATAAAATGTCCAACAACGATCCACTTCCCTGGCAGGTTGAATCCCGGCGGTATGTCTACAATCGCGCACCCTACATGATTATGCGGGAAGACAGTGTGCGCCTGCCCAACGGGGCGCAAATTCCGGATTACTTTGTTTTTGAATATCCGGATTGGGTGACTGTGCTGGCGGTAACCACAACCGGCCAACTGGTACTGATCCGGCAATACCGGCATGGCATCGGCGATGTGCATTTTGAATTGCCGGCTGGCGTTGCCGATCCCGGGGAAGCCTTGTTGGAAAGTGCAAAACGGGAGTTGCTGGAGGAAACGGGTTTTGGCGGCGGCGACTGGCGTTTTTTCATGAAAGTTTGCGCCAACCCGGGTACGCACAGCAATTGGTGCCATATTTTTTTAGCCACTGGCGTAGAACAACAAGAGCACCAGCAACTGGATCACACGGAAGATATCCAGGTGCGCCTTTTGTCGCCGTCGGAAACACGGGATGTGCTGCGATCGGGTGGGGTTGCGCAGGCCATGCATGCAGCGCCGTTGTGGCGTTTTTTTGCGGAAAACTAAGGCCTCAGGGCGTTTTTCGACACCGGGAACAGGAGTTGTACCCACGCCGAATACTGGCTGGCGGAAGGATGTAAACCATCGGAAGCGACCAGTTCCGGTTGGTCCAGACCCATGCGGGAGATTGGCGTTACGTCGACAAATGTCACGCCATAGGATTCAGTAATGCTACGTTTTACAGCGTTGAACAGGTCAATTTTTTGAGAAATAGTTGCCGGAGAAAAATTTTGCCCGTAGGGGGTGTAAGCCCAATCGGGAATCGAGACAACCAGTACCCGTTCCTTTTTTCCATCCGCGTAGGTCAGCGCGCGCTGGAGCAGGTTCTCAAACTGCGTTTTGTAGGTATCAATGCTGCCATTTTGGTATTGGTTGTTAACGCCGATGCAGAGGGTCACCAGGTCGAAGATGCTGTCGGCAATATTGGTGGCATTATTCAGCGCCGTCTGCAATTGATCCGTACGCCAGCCTGTTTGAGCAATAATGCGGATGCTTTTTAGCTGAACCCCCACCTGCTGCAAACTGTCGGCCAGTTGATTCGGGAAATTACTTTCCCACGGCACACTTTCACCTTTGGTGTACGAATCGCCAAGGGCAAGTATGGAAATGGGCGGGGCCGGTTTAGGGACAGCCGGCGGAGCCTTCTCCTTTTGGCAATTAAGGAGGGTAAACAAGCAAATAAACAAGCACATTTCAGGTATCCGGATCATGCTCTTTTTTTGCCTGAAACAATGAAAAGGGCAAAATAGTTGGGAGACCGCTATGCCAGTTGATTCAAGTTTGCCCAAACTGCAGGGAACTATACAAGCGTAATCAGCCTGGTTGTTTTTCGACTTTTTTCTCCTGCCGGTCAAACAGCCATTTCAAGGCAAAAGCCAAACCAATGCCCATTAACACACAACCCGGAAAAAAATAAAAGTTCCGAGTCCAGGCCCAGTTTAAATCCGGGAAGATCAGTTTGACTAAAATGATTACACTGAAGCACAACATCCCTGTGCTAATGCCTATGGGCATAGGTCCCTGTTGAAACAATTCCTTTTTAAACATTTTTTTCGGTTTCTTTTTTTTCAATCCAGTTCATAAGCCATGCGCGGGAATAGCCAAAAAACAACCCTCCGGCAGTCCAAATCAGGAAATGCGTCGGCAGGCGGTCGGTAATGAGTTCGCCGTTCCAGTAGTCGATGAAATTCAGGATGGCGAACATACTCCATCCCCAGATGAGCCCCAGGAGCCAGGGCATGCTTTGGTAAGGATTTTTCTTGGTCATATTTATTTTGCTGTGGCGATGCGATCACCGTTGAAATACTTCGCTAATTTAAAACGATTATCGGGATCGGCCAGGTTCATTTTTGGCTAAATACCATCCATTTTGTTCTTTTGGGCAGCGGCAGGCCCATCTTGCCCCATCTTTGAATTTATGAAACGAATTTTCCTGTTTTTTCTGCTAGGTTGTCTCTCCCAAACAACCGTTAAAGCGACCCATATTGTGGGTGGCGAAATTACGTACACCTGCCTTGGGAATGATCTTTACGAGATAAAACTGACCGTGTACCGCGATTGCTACACCGGGGTTCCCTGGTTTGACGACCCTGCCGCCATCGGCATTTATGACGACAACTGGAATCTCATCCAAAACCTCCAACTGAACTGGGATCCAAGCACACACGATACCCTTCCGATCGTTTTGGATGACCCCTGCCTCGTGGTGCCGCCCAATGTTTGTGTAAACCGCAGTACCTACGTCGATACGGTTTACCTGCCGTTCCGGGCAGGCGGATACACCATCGTTTACCAACGATGCTGCCGCAACCAGCTGATCCGCAACATTGTAGGGCCACTCCGGACGGGTATTACCATTTTGACCCATGTTTCGGAAAAAACCATGCGCGAATGCAACAGTGCCGCTGTTTTTAACAAATGGCCGCCGGTAGCCATCTGCGTCCATCAGCCGATCAATTTCGATCACTCGGCCACTGACCCTGATGGCGACTCGCTGGTTTACCGGGTTTGCACGCCCTTGCACGGGGCTGATTCCGTAGCACCGCAACCCAATCCGCCCAAAAAAGGCCCCTACCCGGAGGTCATTTGGAATGCGCCTTATAATTTATCGAACATACTCGGTGGCGATCCTCTGGTGATAAATCCGCAAACCGGTTTTATCACCGGCGTACCCAACACCATCGGCAATTTTGTGGTCGGCGTCTGTGTGGATGAATACCGGGACGACACCCTGATTTCCACCACGCGCCGGGACTTCCAATACAACGTTGCCGATTGCGGAGTGCCGACCGCCGCGTTTTTTGCGCCCCAGGGTGGTTGCGAAGGGGAAACGATCCGGTTTGTCAATCAAAGCAATGTGCAGGACACCCGTTGGTATTTCGATTGGCCCAACAACCTTTCCCTGACTACCACGGAACGTTCGCCAACGTTTCAGTTTCCGGATACCGGAACATACACCGTTGCATTGATCACCGTGCCGGGCGCACCCTGTTCAGACACGTTTTTTCAGGAAATAAAGATCGGCGCCTTTCATATCGATGCCGACATGGATTACGAGCTACCGCTTTGCGACAACAATGGTTTGCTCATACAGGCATTCGACAACAGCACCGACTCGGTGTACGGCATTGAATCCTGGACCTGGCGCCTGACCGGCCCCGGTGGTTTTTCGACGCAGTCGAACCAGCAAAACCCTTCTTTTTTAGTGAACAAGCCGGGAAGTTATCAACTGCGGTTGATCGTCATGTCGGCGGGGGGCTGCCGGGATACCCTGATCAAACAATTTAATGCTCCGATTCCCCGGGTCGACAGTTTGATCGGCGAACTGACGATTTGCCCGGGCGATACCGTTCGGCTGAATTCAGGTGGAATAATCGGTTACCTGTACGAATGGTCGCCGGCCTCGACGCTTTCCGATTCGACCGCGGCCGATCCATTGGCTTTTCCAATAAACACAACCGATTACCTGGTTACTATTTCCAATGCCGGCTGTACCTATGAGGGAATGGTCACGGTGTTTGTGGCGGATACCAGCAACCTGACTGCAACCGCTACACCGGCAACGATTTACCTGGGGGGGAGTTCACAATTGGAAGCTTTGCTCTCCGGGCCGGGTACGGTGAGTTGGACACCCGCCGGTTCGTTGTCAAATCCCAATATTGCCAACCCGGTTGCACAACCCAACAGTACCACAACATACACGGCACGCATAGTACTTCCCGGAGGTTGCATCCTGGAACGCGATGTTACCGTCACGGTATTGTTCCCCAATTGTGAGGAGCCGTTTGTTTTTTTTCCAACAGGCTTTTCACCAAATGGCGACGGGGAGAACGATGTGTTAAAGCCGGAAAGCCTGGTAATTGAAGAGCTGTACTGGGCTGTGTATAACCGTTGGGGGGAGAAAGTTTTTGAAACCAATAACCCTGACGAGGCTTGGGACGGGACGTACAAAGGCGAACCCCAGCCTGCCGAAACCTATGGCTATTACCTGCGGGTACGTTGTTTGGGCGGCGTCGAATCCTTCCGAAAAGGCAATGTTACCCTGTTGCGCTGATCAGCGCAACAGGGTTGCATATCCTTTATATTCGTGTTTGTTGCCCCGTGGTCCGGTGAAAGACACGACGTAGACGTATACGCCGGGAGGGGCCGGCTGCCCGGTATTTTGTTTCCGGCCGTTCCAGTCCTCGTCGGGGTTGTTGGTTTCAAAAACCATTTCACCCCAGCGGTTCCAGATATTCATTTGAAAATCAGCCACACCTTCCAGGTAGCCTTTTCCGAGAAAACCGTCGTTTTGACCGTCGCCGTTGGGGGTGAACGCATTGGGCATGTGCCAATAGATCACCGGGGTGATGTCCAGGTATTTGGTCAGCGAATCTTTGCAACCCTCCGGGTGCGTTGCGATCAGGGTTATTTTCATCAAACCGGTATCCTGAAAGGTGAAATTCGGATTTTGCGCAGTCGAGGTGCCGTATTCATCAAACTGCCAGTTCCAGCGATTGGCCCCAATGGATAAGTCCGTGAATTGCACCGTATTGTTAAACCTGCTGAGCAGCGAATCCGGGAAATACGTGAAATCGGCAACCGGGGAGGGTTCCACCCGGATGAGGTTGATAAACTCGTCGGCGATATAGCAGCCGATGGGTGAGGTAATTTCAACGCGGACGGTGTAAACGCCCGGTTCTTCATAAACATGGGTCGGACTGATTACGCCGCTGGTAGTATTTCCATCGCCGAAGTCCCATTTAATATCGTAGGTGCTGTCGATCGGGGTCGATAAATTATTGAAAAAGATGTCCGCCGGGGTACAGCCGATAAAGCGGTTGGGTTGCAAAATGATCAGTGGCGGAACCGGGTACCAGTTTACCACTTTGATGGCGTTGTCCGTGCAGTTATTTTTATCATACACACGCAGGTTCACCGGGTGGTCGCCGGGTATCGGGTACTGGTAGCTGGGATTTTTCAGGTTGGAGCTGCCTCCCGGGACGCCAAAATTCCAGCTCCAGCGGTTTATCCCCCCTTCGCCGGTCGACAGGTCGGTAAAATCTACCGGCCCGGCAACGCAAGTGTCGTAATCAAAAGAAAAATCGGCATTGATCTCCGGAAAAATATTCACGGCAATGTAGGCGGTGTCGGCGCAGGGCGAACCGGGGTTCAGGTAAAGCGCGCCGGTGTACGAGCCCGTATCGGGGAAGGTGACGGTGCTGTTCCAGTTGTCCTTATCGATGAAGGTGGATGTTTTCAGGTTAAACCGCCATTCAAATTCAAAAATATTGGACTGCTGGACGCTGAGGTTCTGAAAGGTCACCGTGTTTTCGCCGCAGGACTTCAGCACAAAGCGTTGGGGCCCGGCAATACTGTCGCTTTGAATGTTGGCCAACACTGTCGGGGTGCATTCCGCAACGTTAAATTGAAAATCGCGGCGTACGGTGGAGAGCAATGTTGCGCCCCGGAATTCCTGGATACAAACCCCCACGACGAATTGCCCGAGTGAATTTGGGGTGCCCGTGATCATGCCTGTGTTGTTGTTGATACTGATCTGGGGGTTTCCACCCATCGGGTTGCTCGCACTGTAGTTGGGCACCACAAAAGGGGTATTGATAAAAGGAGGGCCGCAGGGTGGAGTGGGTATGGCGCCATTGCAGTCATACAGTCCCGGCGGGTTCAGGATCGGGCCGCCACCGTCGAGCGGATTGCAAAAACTGTAAAAAATCTGGTCGCCTTCCGGGTCGGTCGCCGAGTGGTCGAAATTCAGCGGGATATTATTGCAAATAATGATCGGCGGGAAATCATTGAATGTCGGGCTGCTGTTTTGTACTTGCTGGGCGGCTGCCGTTAATTCGATCATATAGGTGGCGCCATGGTCGCCGGGTTGCACGATGTTTTTGATGGTCTGGTTCCGGCAACACCGCTGGTAAACAATGAAATAACTGTCGGTGATCAAAACCGGCAAGGTGCGTTCAAAGATATAAATGCCTTCTTCCACACACACATTGGGCAGTTGGGTGATACAAGGCGGCGGGACCGGGATAATCCGGGTAATGGATTGAATCTGAACTTCAAAGGAGGAGAACAAAACATTGTTGGTATAACTCCCCCGGTAAATCGCCATTTGCGCAGGATTGTCATAGCCCGCGCCGCCGCCGAGGCAGTCCCGGTATATTTTCATGGTAAAGCGATACCTGTTCTGCCCATCCGGAGTCGCATTCAAAAATTCATAAGTGATTTCTCCGCCGATAATATGTCGGGCATGCAGCAATTCCGGAAATAGAAAAAGGCAAATCAGAATTGGGGCGGTAAAAAAGCGTAGGAAATTGGCGCGCATCTGTGTCAGTTCAAAAATGTTTGGGTGAAAAGTCGGACTTTTGTCCTTTCAAATGTAAACGAAGAACGGTAAATAACCTCCATTTGTTGAGTATGTTCCTGCTACGTGACGACATTTCAGAAATTGCCCGGCTCCTCGAAGCCGGTGGATTAATTTGTTACCCTACGGATACGGTTTGGGGCATCGGGTGTGATGCTACCAATGAGGCTGCCATCGAACGTCTCGCCAAACTCAAAGGGTATGAAGAAAAAGCCAGACAAGGATTTGTTCTACTGGTAGACGGCCTACCGATGCTCAACCGCTTTGTTCCGGAGATACATCCCAAGGTGCAGACGCTGCTGGCCTACCATACGCGGCCGCTAACCATTATTTACAAACAGGCCCTGGGTTTGCCCGAATCGGTAAAAGCGGCAAATGGTTCTGTAGCAATCCGGATTGCGAAAGATGCCTTTTGCCAGGAACTGATTAAAAATCTGGGAAAGCCAATCGTAAGTACCATTGCCGCCAAGGCAAATGAACCTTTCCCGCCAACCTATGGCGCAATCTCAAGCGAAATCCTGGGCGCCGTGGATTATGTGGTCAAGTACCGCCAAGACGATAAAGAACCCCACGAACCCTCCTCGATTGCTTATCTGGATGGTTCGCGGGAACTTGAGTTTTTGCGGGACTAATTTTATTCCAACGTGAATACATAAAACCGTTCGACAAAAGTGCCGTGGTTATCTATGGCATAAAACCGGAATTCAAATTGATCGCCAGGTTGGAGCCCTCCGGTAAACGGCAGCGGCAAATTTTTGATGCTGGTCGTGCCGGTGAAGTTAAGGGTATTGCTGCGCAGGCCGGTGTCGGATTGTAATACTCCGACAAAAGTGCCATTTACACGGTAACTGAACTCCCACTCCGTGATGTATTGGTCATCGGCATCGGGATCAGTCGTGTTGGCGATAATGTCAAAATCCAGCTCATCGTTTGGCGTGCGGGTACCCGATTGGTCGACATCAGCCCAGAATATATCGTAACGTTCCAGTTCGATGGGAAACGGATCGTCGTCGCAACCGACAGTAAAAAGCAGGCTTAATCCTAATGAAAGCAGAATGGTCTTTTTCATAACTTTTTTTTAGCAACAAACCTAAAGCCTGGAATCCGGTTATGGCAAGATATGCCGAAGGCTTTAGGATAGGTTTAACCTGTTCTCTGAATGTTAAAATCTGATTTTAACACTTCCCCTGCTTATCCCGCCGGCTGTGATTTCCGTTTGGCAATTCGATTGGAAAAATAAGCGAACAAGCAAGCCGTCCAAAAAGAGTACAGGGAATACACCAACGCTGGTTTGACCATTTCCTGGTTGCCGAGCAGGTTGCTGGCGATCAGAAATGCCAGGGTCGTGTTTTGAACGCCACTTTCCATGGCCGCGGTAAGCCGCGATGGATGCGGCGCGCCTACACGGTACAGGAAAAAATAGCCGAAAAACAAACAGGCGGCGTTTTGGATCAGGGCAAACGGGGTGATCTGAATAAAATCAGCGAGATCAAGCCCTGCGCCGCCGTAATTCTCTCCTGCAAACATTTTTATCAGAAAAACAATTGCCAGCAACACCAGCATGACATATTTCGCCGGTTTGCTGATCCGTTCTGCAAATACGGAATACCGATGGCGGATCGCCACGCCAATAGAAGCCGGAATGACGGTGATGAAAAAGATATGTTGCACGGTATCCCAAAATGGCAGGTGCAGATCCGTTTCCCAACCCATGAACAATTGAAGCCCAAGGTTTACCACAATGGGAATTGAAAACAGGGTCAAAAAGCTGTTCACCGAAGTGATCGACAAAGATAGGGCGACATTGCCGCGCCAGAGGTAAGTCAGAAAACCGGCAGTGGCGCCGCCGGGGCTGGCAGACAAAATAATGAATCCCACTTTAAGCGCGGCAGGAAGCGGCGATACCAGGTTGATCAGCAGGGCAATGATCGGCAATCCGATCATTTGTGCGCTCAACGCCGCAAAAAAGGCCTTTGGCCTGCGGATGATACGACCGAAATCGTTGACCGTCAGGGACAGCCCAATTCCGAACATAATCAATCCCAGGACGGCACTAACTGCCAGGTCTACAATTTGCGTAGGGGCCAAAGTTAAAATGGTCATTATTTTGGTTCAAATGTAGGGCGAATTTGCAACTCGCCAGGGTTTTAAAGCCTTGCAAATTCGCCCGTTTCCGCTAGGGGATAAACACTAATTCACCCGGCGCTATACCAACAGGAAAAGCCCCGAGGCGCTGTCCGGAAGGACTGTAAACAACCACTTCGCCGGAAGAGTTGAAATCTTTGGCATCGGCGCAATACAGATTACCGGAAACCGGGTCGCAACCCAGGCTATAGGCGCGTTGATCAAACAACGCACTGACGCCGCCGGAATCCACCTTGTAAATTTTATCTGCTGCCGTGAAATACAGCGTCTGTCCGTCCGGGGCAGGCATTAAATCATTGCCAAATGCCGGAATATCATACCCGATGCCGGCGGCGGAAGCGGAAGCGCCAACCCAACCCACAGGATTGGCATCGAGGTAGGAGCCCTGGCAATGCACAAAAGTGTACGGCCCAAACGGCCCATTGGTAAATTGGGCCACCGCTGCCGTTCCCGGATTTTTACCGGGTAAAACAATTCGCGCAATTTCCGAGGACGCACCAAGGCCCAGGATGGAAATCGTGGAATCGACCCCGAACCCGCCCGAATTCGGAATCAGGATTGTGCCGTCCGGCTGGTACAACATCTTTTCCGGGCCTTTCCCGGTTGGGATCGTTTGGACAATTTGCCGCGTTCGCAAGTCAACTTTGGCTACACTTCCGGTAAGGCCGTCGGCGCCCCACTGGCTGATCAGGGCAATATCATCGCTCAACGGAAGCATAAAACGGGGCAAGGAAAGACCGCCAATGGTGTCAATAAATTTGAAAGTCAGGGCATCCACCACGTACACTTTGTTGGCGCCGTTGACAATGATGTACCCTTTGCCCGCATGCAGGGTGAGCGACTGAACAAATTCGCCAAGCACGGCGCCGTTATTGGCCTGGCTAAACAAATTTTGCACAGTTTCGCCGGTTTCAGGGTTGTGCCAGCTAATGCTGCCGGTACCGCCGAACGGCCCTTCGTTTACGACAAATACCCCGGAGGTGTAGTTTCCGGCGCCTGCCGGCGGCGTTTCATTTTTTTTGCAGGATTGCAGCCCGAAAAGGCCAATTGTGAGGAGGAGGAAAATCTGTTTGACTTTCATTTTGAAAAAATTGAACTGGTGAAAATGAAAGGCAAACGGGGAAAAATGGAAAGCGTCGGCTTGCCCCAAACCGGGATTGGCCATTTGCCAACAAGCGCCCGCCAACCGGCTTTCACCCGAAGCCTGGTGTGAAACGTGGCTGTTGGCAGGTCTTCTGGCTCGTTTCACACACCGGCGCCTTCCCATCCCGAAACCGGGAAAGTGGCCTGTTGCCGGCATGACAGAAGTGAAATGAATATCTCAATATCCCAATATCCCAATTTCACCATTCGAAACTTACAGCAGCGGGGACTGCCCCGGATTTGCACCGGTGTTCCCTTTTACTCAACCTGGTTGCAGGTTGAACCAAAAACCGGGGTAAAGATAGGTATCTGCGCTTAGGATTTTTCCAGCAAAGTCTGCGCCTGTTGCAGGTGGCGGCGGTTGTGTTTTATCAGAAATTCCAACAGATTGCCCAGCGAGTAGTGGCCAAACCAGGAGCCGACCTTGTCGACGGTGGAGCGGTTGATGTCCACTTCTTTGGCCGATTCCAGAATCCGCAGCAATTGCTCATACTTGATGATCAACGACTTGATCACTTCCGGTTCCACCGGCTGGTGGGTAAAATTGTAGCGTTTGCCGGCCTTATAGGTTTTGCCGTTGGCCGGGTCGGCCCGGCGTACCAGGCGGCGGCCACGGGCGGTGTAAAGCACCGAATCGCCGGGCATCCAGCAGCGTGCTTTTGCCCGGTGGATGGCGCGGTTGATGCCGGGGATATAGTCGTCGGCATACCGGTTGAGGTGTGCCATACATTCGAGTATGTTCCAAACTTCGGGGCTGGGCCGGTGCCGGAGCGCATTAGGGTCGAGCGTGGCAAACCGGGTGCGGATTTCGGCCAGTGCGGCCCGAAGTTCAACTTCTAATTGAGCGATCAAATCTTGTTGCGACATGGAGTACAGGTGCATTGCGGGGCGCAAAAATAGAGGAATCCGTAAAATACGCAGGATTTGCCCGACCTTTGTGCTGTTAAAGTTTTGGTGTCGAATTATTTCTATGAAAACGAAGACCTTACGCAAGGATAAAATAAACGTAATTACCCTGGGCTGTTCCAAAAACCTGGTCGATAGTGAAAACCTGATCACACAGCTGCGCGGCAACGATTATGAGGTTGCGCACGATCAGGACAACACAAAAGCCAATGTGGTCATCATCAACACCTGCGGCTTTATCGATCTGGCCAAACAGGAAAGTATCGATGCGATCGTGGAGCATGCCGGCCTGAAAAAAAAGGGTGAAATTGACAAACTCTACGTCACCGGTTGCCTCTCCCAACGCTACAAAGACGACCTGGAGCAAGCCATTCCCGAAGTCGATGCCTACTTCGGAACACTTGAAATGCCGGCCCTGTTGGCCCGCCTGGACGCCGATTACAAACACGAATTGCTGGGCGAACGGCAGATCACCACACTTCCGCACTACGCTTACCTGAAAATTTCGGAGGGTTGCAACCGCACCTGCTCCTTCTGCGCCATCCCGCTCATGCGGGGTACGCACATCAGCCGGCCAATCGATGAACTGGTGCTGGAAGCCCGCAACCTGGCCCGGCGCGGGGTGAAGGAACTGATGCTGATCGCGCAGGAACTAACCTACTACGGGCTGGATATTTACAAAAAACGCGAACTGCCGCGCCTGCTCCATGCCCTGGCCGACGTGGAAGGCATCGAATGGATTCGCCTGCATTACGCCTACCCGAGCAAGTTTCCGCTGGAAATTCTGGATGTGATGGCTGCCCGCCCGGAAATATGCAATTACCTCGACATGCCCCTCCAACATGCCAGCGATCCGGTGCTGGAGGCCATGCGCCGGCAAATTACACGGGATGAAACCTGCCGCTTGCTCGACCGGATACGGGCCAAAGTGCCGGGAATTGCCTTGCGCACCACCTTCCTCGTTGGGTATCCCGGCGAAACGGATGCCGACTTTGAAACCCTGCTGGATTTTGTGCAGGAGCAACAATTCGAGCGGGTTGGCGTATTCCAATACTCCCACGAAGAAAGCACCCGGGCGTATGAAGTTACGGATGACGTTCCTCTTGAAATCAAGGAAGAACGCGCCCAAGCCCTGATGGATGCCCAGCAGGATATTTCCTTTCAAAAAAATCAGGCAAAAATCGGCCGGGTATTCAAAACGCTGTTTGACCGGAAAGAAGGCGCGTATTTCATTGGCCGCACGGAAGCCGACTCGCCGGAGGTGGACAATGAAGTGCTCGTGGAGGCAAAATCCAACTATGTCCGGATCGGAGACTTCGCCAACATCCGGATTACGGACGCGGAAGATTTTGATTTGTTCGGACAGCCGGACGCAGAACCCTAAGCGCGTTCCCAGGAGTCCTTTCGCTCCGTATACCAATTCGTCCCAATCTGGATAATCGCCACCAGCTCAACGAGAATTGCCAGCCAAAGCAATCTCCCCTGGTACCGGGAAACTACCGTCGAAAATGTACTGCAAACAAAGGCATTAATCGCCAGCGCAATAGCGCAAAAAAGCAACAATTGAGCCATGTAAGGTGTCATGCGCCGGCGCACCCCGGGGTATCCTAAACCTGCAAGCATCAGAATAAAACCGAAGAAAAGGTATTGTTGCCTGGTGTTGAGCCCGCTGAAATCTAAAAAATGATTCCGGTGGTGTTGATGCGCGATCTTGTAGCTGATCAATTCCCGTGGGAAATACTGCTTGACTGCTTCATAGGGTGGTGTTTCTTCCCGCATGGCGCCGGTGTCTTCAATTCGGAAATAGGCCAGTTGCATCAATGTTCCATTGATTGCGAAAATGGAAAAGTTTTTCAGGTCTTGTGGTGTCGTTAAAATATTCCAGATGATGTCCCGGTATTCTGCTTTATGCGCAACCCAACCGCCATCTTTTCTGGAGGGGCTGTCCTGAGCCCACAAAAAATCGTCGGGGATTTGATCCTTGTATTTGCAGATCGGGTAATTCTTTTCGGCGCAGGCTTTTTGAAGATGCGGCTTTAACAGGCCGATTTCATTTAATCGCCCCAAAAAGAACACGTGGCCGGCTTGTTGTACGGCAAATGGGGCGTTGCAGGCAACGTGGATCATCATAACCGAAAGCCAGCCAACCAGCGTAAGCAAACCAACCAGCAAGGTTTTTTTGAAAGGCACAACCGCCCGGACGCGGCTCCATAAACTGGCAATGACCAAAACAATTGTAAACACAACTGCGGCTACAAGCGTGGAACTGTGCATGATCAGGGCCACCCAGGCAAGGAATGCCACTAGAATAAAACTGCGCGCAGATAACTTGCCGAAAAGCAGCGTTGCCAGGCAAGCCCAAAAAATGGGCGTAAACAAATCCGGGGTCAAAAAAGAGGTATAGAATGAAATGGACGTGCAGGCGGTGAGCGCCAGCAACAAACCGGTAAACCCAAAAGGTGTGACCGGGCTGTAAAATTGCCGGAGCAGAAAATAAATTGCCAAACTGGTTAAAAACCCCTGTGCATACATCACCCAGAAAAGGCTTTCGGCCATACTGCAATGCCGGATAAAAAGCCCATAGGTTATAGGCCTGTCATTTGGAACTTCGCCCTGGAATCCGGAAAAAATATAGGAACCGGTATCGGGATAAACAAAGGGGTAGCCATTATACAGGCCTAAAAAGGAAAGAATTAATCCGCCGGCCAGAATGGCGCCGGCCCATTTGATGTTGTGCGAGGTCATAGGAGTTGTTTCGGCAGGCTTCAAGAATCGTTACACAAATTTCAGGCTCTAATATACGCCCCACATTGCGCGCACCAATAATATCGCCAACAACAATCCAATCAAAATGGCCAGAAAAGTGAGCACCCGGTTATCTGTGGCTGCATAGGCCGATTCCTGGGTGTCGATGGCTGCTTCAGCCAGCAGCAGCCGCGCGCGTTCGGCATCGGCGGGCCGAACATGGAGCCGGACCAGCAATTGCAGGTGCGGGAGTACGGACTGGGAGGCTGTGTTGGCGATAAAACACGGAATACCCTCTGCGCGCAAACGCGCCGCCGCCACATCCGCTTCCAGTGCGGAATAAAATTTAGCAACCACCTCGCCCGAGTTTTCTTCGAAGTACGGGCTGTCGTCAAAATCAAAATCGTCCAGAATATTGTCGTGTGGCATAGCGCTAATTTAGTAAAAATTGGTGCCTGGTTTTACTGCTTGTTTTGGCAGTTCGGAAACATTTTTAACGCAGTTGGCACCAGTCCCGATATTTTGGCGTTCTCAAATTCCTTTTACACGTTACACCAAATCATGTCCTTTATGAAATTATCTGTCGTATCACTTACCGCATTAACACTGTTCCTCAGTTTAAGTTGGGCCGCCTGTAAAAAAGACAGCAAACGGGATTATCTGGCCGAGGCCGATTGCTCCGCTATCGACCCGATTGCCAATACATACACTTTTGCTGTTAAAAATATTTTGGATGCCAGCTGCGCGCTCAGTGGCTGCCACGATGCCGTCACTCAGCAAAACGGGATCAACTTTTCCACCTATGTGACGGCCAAAGCGGCTTTTCAAACCCAGGACGTGCTCTGCGCCATCAACCACGGCGACGACTGTGAGCCCATGCCGGATGGCGGTGCCAAACTGCCGGAACTGCAAATTAACGTGCTGGCCTGCTGGGCCCGAAACGGATACCCGGAATAACTACCGCCCATTGTTTTTGTAAAAGCCATAGTCGCGCCCCGGTTGCGGCTATGGCTTTTTGCATTTGACGCCATGTGGACAACATTTTGTAATTATGCCCTCAAATTCTGGAATATGAAGAAAAATCTCCTGTGCGCCGGACTGTTTGTTCTGGCTACGCTTGCTGCTGCGCAAACCGACAAAAAAAAATGGGATGTCTCCAACCCGGAAGGCATCCCGTTTGCTGATGTGGAATTTACCGTAACCGAAGGTACCTGGATGAACCTCGACGTCAGCCCCGACGGCCAATTGATCGCCTTCGACCTGCTCGGCGATATTTACACCATGCCCATCACCGGCGGCGAAGCCATGTGCATCCGCGCCGGCATTGCCTGGGAAGTACAGCCGCGCTTTTCACCGGACGGCAGCCAAATTCTGTTCACCAGCGATGCCGGCGGCGGCGACAATATCTGGGTCATGCAAACCGACGGCAGCGAAGCCCGGCAGATCACCAAAGAAAATTTTCGCCTGCTCAACAACCCCTGCTGGATACCCGGTGGCGACTATTTCGTAGCCCGCAAACACTTCACCAGCACGCGTTCGCTCGGCGCCGGCGAACTTTGGATGTACCACATCTCCGGCGGCGAAGGCATTCAGCTGACCAAACGCAAAAACGACCAGCAAGACGCCGCCAACGAACCCTCCGTGAGCCCCGACGGCCGCTACATTTATTTCAGCGAAGACATGTACCCCGGCGGCATGTTCAACTACAACAAAGACCCGCTCAAACAAATTTTTGCCATCCGCCGCTACGACCGCGAAGAGGGCAAGGTGGAAAACGTAACCGGCGGCTCCGGCGGCGCTTTCCGCCCGCAAATCAGCCCCGACGGCAACTGGCTGGCTTTTGTCCGCCGCGTGGACACCAAAACGGTGTTGTTTGTCCGGGATTTGCGCAATGGTGAGGAATACCCGGTTTACGACGCTTTGGACAAAGACCAGCAGGAAGCCTGGACGATCTTCGGCTGCTATCCCGGATTTGCCTGGCTGCCGCAAGAAAAAAAATATGAGCCGGATCAGCGGCGCATCGTCATTTGGGCGGGCGGCAAGTTTACACTGATCAATTTTAATACGGTTTACCTGTACAAACCGGAGGAATATAAAGAATTCTTTTCGGTGAACGAGATTCCGTTCCGCTGCCAGGTCAGAACCAAAGTAGCGGAAACGCTGCGGTTTGGGAACAAGGTTTTTGAAAACGAATTTGAGGTGAAAGCCATTCGACAGGCTGTAACCAGCCCCGACGGTAAAACGCTGGTTTTCAATGCTGCTGGCAAATTGTATAAAAAAGCGCTGCCCGATGGCAAACCGGAATTACTGGTAAAAACGGCATACGGACGCAGCATTTTCACCCGGGTTCAAACAGACAGCCCTGAAATGCTCGAATTCGAGCCGGCATTTTCGCCGGACGGCAGGGAGGTTGTTTTTGTCAGCTGGAATGACGTCCATACAGGCGGCCTGTGGAAAGTTGGATTGCATGATGGCAAACCCGAACAACTGCCTGTGCATGGCGGCATTTTCCGCACACCACAATTTTCGGCCAACGGCCAAAAAATTATTTACCGGCTGCAAAACGGCGACGACGAACTCGGCATCGCCAATGTGGAAAAAACCGGCATTTTTTACCTGGACCTTTCTGAACAAGAGGCCGGGGTATGGGATAAAATTCATTTTGTGACCAGCGAAGGCGAAAACCCGCGCTTCAGCCCCGACGGCAAGCGCATCCTGGTCAATACCGGCGGCTACCTGTTCGGCGGGTTGGATAAAAAACTGGTTTCTTTCGACCTGAACGGACAGGACCGGCGCGAGTTGTTCAAAAGCAAATACGTCAATCAATGGGCGCCGTCGCCTGACGGCAAGTGGCTGGCGCTCACGGAACTGCACAAAGCCTACGTATGCCCCATGCCAACGCCGGGTCAAACCATCGACCTGAATGCCGAAACAAAGGCAATTCCCGTTAGCCAGATCGCCAAAGACGCGGGGTACAACCTGCACTGGTCGTCCGATAGCAAAAACGTGCACTACACGCTCGGCGACGAATATTTCACCCTCGATCTGACGCAGCGTTTCTCCTTCCTGCCCGGCGCGCCCGACAGCCTGCCGCCCCTGCCTGAGACCGGCCAGAAAATCGGGCTAAACCTGAAAACCGATGTGCCCGACGGCAGTATTGTGTTTGAAAACGCCCGGATCATCACCATGGAGGGCGACCAGGTGATCGAAAACGGGGTTTTGGCGGTCAGCCAAAATAAAATCACTTTTGTCGGCACGGCTTCCGATTACCGCCGGTTTTCGCGGGAAAATCCGATAGCCAACGCCAAACGGATCGATTGCAAGGGCAAAACGATCATGCCCGGCATCGTGGATGTGCATGCCCATTCGGGCAATTTCCGCTTCGGACTCAACCCGCAAAAACAATGGGAATACTACGCCAACCTGGCCTTCGGGGTGACCACGATGCACGACCCCTCCGTCAATTCCGAAATGGCTTTTTCCAATGCTGAAATGCTGCGCGCAGGCCGCATGACCGGGCCGCGACTCTACAGCACCGGCACGATTTTGTACGGCGCCGAAGGCGATTTCAAAGCCCCGATCAACAGTCTCGACGATGCGCGGAGCACCCTGCGCCGCACCAAAGCCTGGGGCGCTTTTTCGGTGAAAAGCTACAACCAGCCGCGCCGCGACCAACGCCAGCAGGTGATCGCCGCCGCCCGTGAGCTGAGCATGGAAGTGATGCCCGAGGGCGGCTCGTTTTTTTATCACAACCTGAGCCAGGTGGTCGACGGCCACACCGGCGTGGAACACAACCTGCCGGTAGCGGTCATCTACGACGACGTGTTGAAACTTTGGGGAAAAACAAAAGCGCACAACACGCCGACCCTCATCGTGTGCTACGGTGCCATGAGCGGCGAGTATTATTTTTATCAGAAAAGCGAAGTCTGGAAACACCCGCGCTTGCTGAATTTTACCCCCAAGCACATCCTCGAAAGCCGGGCCCGCCACCGCGAAATGATCCCCGACGAAGAGTATGAAAACGGGCATATCCTGGTGAGCAAACAGCTGAAAAAAATGCAGAATGCCGGAATCAACATCAACCTGGGCTCGCACGGCCAACTACAGGGCCTCGGCGCACACTGGGAGCTCTGGATGCTGGCCCAGGGCGGCATGTCGAACCACCAGGCGCTGAAATGCGCAACCATCAACGGCGCCCGTTACCTGGGCATGGACAAGGAAATCGGCTCCCTGGCCGCCGGCAAACTGGCCGACCTGATCGTACTGGATGCCAACCCCCTGGCCGATATCCGCAACAGCGAAAAACTTCGCTACGTGATGGTCAACGGCCGCCTGTATGACGCCGACACCCTGAATGAAACCGGCAACTATGACAATAAACGCGGTAAATTCTGGTTCGAAATGCCGGGCAGCCAAAACAACGGCTCCGGGATGACGCACACCTGCCAGGAAGCAAAATGTGTTTGCGGGCATTGAGTTGGGATATTGGGATATTGAGATATTAGGATATTAAATCTGGAAAGATGAAAACCGTAATTTATCATAACAACCGTTGCGGAAAAAGCCGCTGTGCCTTGCAGGTTTTGGAAGAAACCGGTGTGCCGTTTGAAGTGGTCGAATACTTGAAAACGCCGCTAACTGCCGCCGAAATCCGGGATTTGCTAAAAAAACTGGGCAAAAAACCGCTGGAGATCATTCGAACCAAGGAGGCGGTTTTCAAGGAAAATTATCAGGGAAAAGTGCTGACAGACGAAGCCTGGATTGCTGCGCTGGCGGAGCATCCGATCCTGATCGAACGGCCGATTATTGTGCGGGGCGATCGGGCTTGGATTGCGCGCGATGAGGCGGGGTTGGAGGCAATCAAAAAATAGCCCTCTGTGCCCTCCATTCCTCTGTGCCCCTCTGTGAAACTAAAAAGTGACACAGAGGGGCACAGAGGAATAGAGGGCACGGAGGAGTTTTATAGAATTATGGAGGATTTCAACTCCTGATCCCCGTATTTCCAGGCTTCGTCGTAGCGTTTTTTCACAGAAGTTGCTTCCGTGGTTTTTCCCTGTTTCTGTAAACTCTGGTACAGACCCATCAATGCCCAGCCGTTGTTTTTCCATTCTTTCAGGTCTTCGCGGTATACCTGCTCGGCTTCGGCATACTTCCCGGCCTGGAGCAGTACATGGCCCAGGGGATGGCGGACGGAGAAAAACCAGTCGGGTGGTTCGTTGTAATTCAGTTGGTCTTCCATAGCCACAGCGGCTGAATACCGCTCAATTGCCTGCTTAAAATTTCCCAGTTTAAAAGCAATTTCGCCGGCCAGTACATTTTGTGCAATGTGTACGAGGTCAATGGCTTTGTTGATTTCCCAGATGGTCATTTTTTGCAAAAACGTGTCCGGCTCTAATGCCTGAATGGCCGCCAGTTCGTTTTTTGCCGCAGGCAGATTGTTTTTTCCACAATACGCCATGCCGCGGGCATAATGCCAAATAACGCGCGGGTACACCAAAACAGGATCGGGTTGTTTTTCAGCCAGAATGGCGTCCCAGCGGGAAAACTTGACCATGATGTACCAGGGAATGGTGTAGTAATGTTGCAGCGTAGCCATCGACGGGTCGCGCATAATTTCCTGATCGACGGTGTAGTCGGCCATGTACTTGCCTGCTTCGAGTGCACGGTCGCCGCGGCCTTCCAAGGCTGCACAGGCAGCCAGGAAATGCCAATTGTGCGGGTAATAGGCCAGCGGATAAACCCCGGCTGCGTGGCAACTTTCGACGTAAGCGGAGTCGATTTTAACCGCGCGTTCGTTGGCCAGTGCGCCTTCGTGAAAATCGCCGGTATTGATGTACAGGTGCGACGGCATGTGCGTCAGGTGGCCCGAGCCGGGCACAAGAAACCGCAGTGCATCGGCATAGGGCAGGGCTTTTTCCGGATTAGGGCCGGCCTCCATGATGTGCATGAACAGGTGCAAGCCTTGCGGGTGGTTGGGGTGCAGGGCCAATACCTTTTCGCCGATGGAAATGATTTCCGGCGTCCAGGGTTTTGGTTGTCCGGATTTCTCCCAGAGGTCCCAGGGGTGCAGGTCCATCAATGCCTCGCCGGTGAAGGCGGCAATGTCGGCATCGTCGGGGTATCTGTTCATAACCTGCCGCATGGCTTCGGCAAAGGCTTCGTAATACGGGGCGGGATCGGTTTCGGCGTTGGGCGGGTAGCGTTTGTCCAGCGCCAGAATCAGTGCCTGTTCTTTTGGCGTTGCTTTGTGGAGGCGCAGTTTTGCCTCAGCGATGGCTTCCAGGGCACGCGGAAGCACATCTTTTTCCATGCCGCCGTTGTAGTTCGGGCCGAGCACCCAGCCGAGTCCCCAGTAGGCCATGGCGCAGTCGGGGTCTTGGCGAGCGGCTTCTTTGAACGAACGGGCAGCTTCGGCATGGTTGAACCCGTAGGCGAGCATGAGGCCCTGGTTGAAATAGCGCTGGGCCATTTCGGAGCTTGTGCTGACGGGATATTTTATGTTGTCGAGTCCGGCAAGTAAGGGCACCAGCGTGCCGTTCGTGCCGGGTGGAGCATCGAGTGCCAGGCTGGGTGAACCGCAAAAACTCAGTACGTTTTTCGGGGTAGGAGCAGGGGGGGCTAAGGTTTGACTTGCCTTTTTCGATTGGCAGGCCCAAATAGCGGTTAGCAGGAGCGCGGCAAGTAGCAGAAGAGTGCGCATACGTTTTGGATTTGGTTTTAAAAATCGAAATTGCGTATGGCTCGAAGGAGAACCTGTCAATAGTACGCCAAATGGCGCAAAAAAGTATCGAAAAACGGTAATTCGGAGCGGTTTCGGTTGGACTTCCGCGAATCCGGTTTTGTTGCAATTGAACCCGTTTTTCCTTCTTCAAAAAATAAAACGGCTGCCCTTTAAGGTGATTTTACCGTTGAAAACCAACTTAAAGGGCAGCCGTATAAAACATTGCTTTTATAAACGCCGGCTTTTACAAACTCAGCAAAAAGCCGATGGTAAAATTGGCATCCCAGTCAAATACAAACTGCTGGCAGCCGGTAGCGTCGGCAATCGCTTTGTAAATGTTCACCCCGGATTTTTGCTTGTCGCCTTCGGGGGCATAATCGCCCGGAGCTTTCAGTACCGTGTAGCGTTCTTTGCCCTGGCGCACTTCCTTGGCCAGTTCGAACGGTACGCCGCCGATTATGAAGCAGGTGCCGCGTTTATCGGATGGGACTTGTTTGGCCTTTGCGCTCACCTCCTGATACACGGCAGCATCCGTTACGTTGTTTTGGTAATATTTTGCGCCGGGGAGTTCAAATCCGGTGGGTGCGCTGCCGCTCATCCAGGAGATTTTGGTGTTGCCGGAGCCAATGTCTACCACAAAAGCGCGGTTTTCGTAGCTCGCAGGCAGGCAGGATTTCAGTGCGAGCTTCGCTTCCTGCTCCGGCGTGACTTCGTTGACATAATAGCCCATGCCTTTCAATAACGTGGAAATTTTGCTGGTAACCGGTACTTTTTTAGCGCCCGAGCTGATCACGAAGTGGATGTTTTTTGGGCCAACGCCGTATGCCAGCATATCAGCGATATAACTTTTCAAGCCTTTCTGAATGTCGTCGTCGGTGGCCAGGTTTTCGTAAACCAGGCTGGCGCCGTACTCCGCCTTTTCCAGTTTCCAGTTTTTTCGGGAATCAACACTGATAATGAAGGAGTTGAAACCGGTGGCGCCCAATTCCACAACGCCTTTCAGCGTGCCGTTTACCGGAACAGGTGCGGTATAATTGAACGTGGAAGCCGATTTGCCCCAGGTACTGGAAGCAGCGGTAGAACTGGTGGGTTCCTGCGTGCCGGTTGTGCCGGAGTTGTCTGCTGTTGTTTCGGTTTGTTCAGTGCCGGAGCCCATGCTCTTGATTTGCGGCCAAAACGTCCGTACAGCAAAAAAGACACCGGCCACAATGGCCAGGGTGAGGAGGAGTCGAGAGAACGAGGTCAGTCGAGCCATAGTATCGAATGTGGTGTTTGGTAAATGAATGTTTTGATTTTGGACCGGAAGTGGGTCGACACAAAGTTGCTACAAATTGCCTTGTATTGGCCACTTTCGGCGCCATTTATTGTTGCCGGCGGGCAATTTCTGCATGGAAGGTTCGCGTTGCCGGTTATTTCGATAAAGAATTAGAAAAATTCTATAGACACACAGAATGTTGACCATGCCGGCTGCTGTGGCGGGCTGAAAAATCCGGGCATGCTTCTCCATTCCCTATTTGTACCTTTGGGCCCTGATTTGCTAAAAAAATAATGTGCCATTCTACATGACAAGCATACAATCCGTACTCTCCGAACGAGTTTTAAATCTGGCCGAATCCGAAACGCTAAAAATGGCCCGCATGGCCCGCGAACTGCGCGCCCTGGGGCACGATGTGATCAGCCTTAGCCTCGGTGAACCCGACTTTGATACCCCCGAACACATCAAAACTGCCGCTTACGAAGCGCTGAAAGCAGGTTATACAAAATACACCCCCGTATCGGGCTTGCCCGAACTGACTCAGGCTATCAGTGAAAAATTCAAGCGGGACAATGACCTGGACTACAGACCCGAGCAAATTGTGGTCAGCAACGGCGCCAAACAATCGCTGTACAATATTTGCCAGGCGTTGCTCGACCCGGGCGACGAAGTAGTGATTTTTGCACCGTATTGGGTGTCGTATTTGGAAATTGTAAAACTTTCCGGAGGCACTCCCGTGGCCCTGTATGCGGGTGTGGACAATGATTTTAAACCTGCTCCCGAACAACTGGATGCTGCCATCACACCGCGTACCAAGTTCGTGCTATTTTCGTCTCCCTGTAACCCGACGGGTACGGTGTTCGACCGGGCTGAACTGCGCGCATATGCCGACGTGCTGGCCCGGCACGACCACGTTTTTGTCGTAAGCGACGAGATTTACGAGTATATCAATTTTACCCATGAGCACGTCAGCATAGGCAGTTTCCCGCAGGTAAAAGACCGCACGATCACGATCAACGGTTTCGCCAAAGGTTTTGCCATGACCGGCTGGCGCCTGGGCTATATCGGGACGCCGAAGTTTATTGCCGATGCTTGCGCGAAAATCCAGGGCCAGGTGACCAGCGGCGCTTCTTCCTTTGGCCAAAAAGCCGGCGCCGTGGCGCTGCTGAGCGATCTGGGACCGACGGAAGCCATGCGGGAAGCATTCCGCGAACGCCGCGATATCATCCTGTCGATGCTGGAGGAAATACCCGGCATCAAGGCAAACCACCCGGAAGGCGCATTTTATGTGTTCCCGGATATTAGTTGGTATTTTGGCAAATCGGACGGCCAGGTTGTGATTAAGAATGCCGATGATTTTTGCGATTATATCATGTCTTCCGCGTACGTGGGACTTGTTTCCGGGGCTGCGTTTGGCGATCCCAATTGTTTCCGATTGAGCTATGCTGCTTCGGAGGCGCAATTACGTGAGGCGATTCGCCGTATGAAGGCTGTTTTGGGGCGGCTGAAATAGTGTCGGAATTACCTTGGAATTTTACAGCATATGAAAATGATGAACCTCCTCCTTTTGGGCTTGCTTGCCGCGTTTTCGCTGCAATGCAAGAGCGATTCAACCGAAGAACCGGCTCCTTCTGGTCCGTTTTACCTGGGGGCGGATTTGTCCTACGTCAATGAAATGCAGGACTGTGGCGTCGTTTACAAGGAAAACGGCCAGGCCAAAGATCCCTATCGGTTATTTTCCGATAACGGTTGTCAACTGGTGCGCCTGCGCTTGTGGCATACCCCTGCCTGGTACGACACACTGAATCAGAGTAAGCGCTATGGCGATTTTGCCGATGTGCACAAAAGTATCCAACGGGCGAAAGCGGCCGGTATGCCGGTGCTGCTGGATTTTCACTTGTCCGACTTCTGGGCCGACCCGGGGCGCCAACTGGTACCGGCCGCCTGGTTGCCGGTGGTGAATAATCTGCCGGTATTGCAGGATTCGCTGTACAATTATGTTTTTCAAACACTCACCCGGCTAAACGCCGATGGGTTGCTGCCCGAGATGGTGCAAATCGGGAATGAAACCAACCGGATGATCCTGCTTTCTCCGCAGGATGACGCGGCCGGTGTGCCAACGAACTGGACCCGGAATGGGGCATTGTTTAATTCCGGGATTGCTGCCGTGCGTGCCGTTGAAAAAGCGGCCGGCAAAAAAATCCAGGTTATGATCCACCTGGCCAATCCGGCCAATGCCCGCTTGCTGATGCCCGGTTTTTGGGCCAACGGTGTCCGGGATTTTGATCTCATCGGCTTGTCGTACTACTGGGCCTGGCACAAACCGGTGACGATTGCGCAGGCGGGGGCCGTCGTTGCCGAACTTCAGAACAGTTATCCGGGAAAATCGGTGATGATTGTCGAAACGGCCTACATCTGGACCAACGATGCCAACGACAACGCAAACAATATTATCAGCGAAGTGCATCCGGATTACGCCCCGGCAAGTCCGGAAAATCAACGCAAATGGCTGGTCGACTTGAGCAAGGAAATAAAACGCCAGGGTGGGGCAGGGGTGGTTTACTGGGAACCCGCCTGGGTGTCTTCACCTTGCCGGACGCCCTGGGGGCAAGGTTCGCACCAGGAGCATGCCGCTTTTTTTGATTTTGATACCAACGTGCTGGCAAACGGCGGCATGGGTTGGTTTGAAACCGAGTTTTAATTTGTCACAGGCAAAGGTTTGAACAGAAAATCTCCCCGACATTATTCCCTGAACTGCAGGGGCCGGTTACTTGACCTTTCCACTCCCGTGGTAATGGGTATTCTCAACATTACACCGGATTCATTTTATGATGGTGGGCGCCTCAACGACCTGAATGCCGTATTGCATCAGGCCGACAGGATGCTGACTGCCGGTGCAGTGTTACTCGATATCGGTGGGGCCTCTTCCAGACCCGGCGCCGTCGAGGTGCCCGAAAGCGAGGAACTCAGGCGCATTTTGCCGGTAATTGAGGCGATTATTAAACGCTTCCCCGATGCTGTTTTGTCAGCCGATACCTGGCGGGCTGGTGTAGCCGTTGCCGCATTGGATGCGGGTGCGGCAATTGTGAATGATATTTCTGCGGGCAAACTGGATACGGCCCTGCATCCGGCAGTAGCCCGGTTGGGCTGCCCCTATGTGCTGATGCATATGCAAGGCACGCCAGACACCATGCAGACCGCTCCTGAATATGAGGATGTTGTTCAGGAAGTACTTGATTTTTTTATTGAAGAAACCGGAAAACTGCGGGCGCTCGGCATTAAAGATATTGTGCTGGACCCCGGCTTTGGGTTTGGAAAATCGGTGCGGCACAATTATCAGCTGCTTCAAAACCTTGACGTCTTTTCCAGTATTCTGGAATTGCCGGTGTTGGTGGGTCTTTCCCGCAAATCAATGATCTGTAAGGTGTTGCAGGTAAATCCTGAAAAGGCATTGAACGGCACAACAGCCTTGCACATGGTTGCACTGCAGCACGGCGCCAATATTTTAAGAGTACACGACGTACGGGAGGCAATGGAGGTAATTCAGTTGTGGAAACAACTTTAAAAAAACAGGAGCCATCCCCAGTTTTTGCGTAAAAATGACCTCGGAGCGGTCAAATATTTGTAGAAATGAATCTGCTTCAGGTTACGAGGCTGTCTAGTAAGTAATTCTTTCAACACTAAGAGCACTAAAAACACTAAAATCACCCTATGAACTTAGTGGAACTTAGTGTTTTTAGTGGCAAAAACCATCTTATGAGACAGCCTCGTCAGGGTGAATTACGAGTTGGGTATTCGACCGCTCCGAGGTCGTCGGACCTCTTATAAATCCTTGATCTACAAATGTTTGACTTCTCCGAAGTCATTTTGAAAATTAGGGATGACTCATGTGACGTAAGGTGAATCAACTAGTCCTCTTTTTCAACATCTTCAATATCTTCCCCGCTTTCGTATTGTATGGGTTCAAGCATGGGCAAATCCATCCATTGATACTCAACGGCACTTACAGCGCCGATTCGCAGGAAGCCGCCGGATGCCTTGGCCGTTTCTTTGGCCAGCACCAAAAAGCTTTTGTAAAGCGTTGAGGCCAACTCCGGATCCAGTTTGGCTAAAATCGGGTTCAGCGCTTCAATCCGTTGGGTCAGAATGACACTGCGCGGCTCCACCTCTTCGGGTAGTGCTGCCATTGTTTTGTCCAATTTGGCCAGGAAGCCCTCCGATGCGACCCGGTAATATTCCTGGATGAGGTGCGGTTGGGAATAGGTGCGTGCACGCATCAGTCGTTCGGACCAGTTGCGTTCTTCGCGGTCAATTTCTCCATCGGCGCCACCGATTAGTGCAGTGATATTCACCGGTGCGGCAACCAGTGCGTCAATTTCTTCGGAACTTAAGTGTTGAAAACCTTCAAGCATCGTCCACATGGTAAAATAATGAGTTGTATTCTGTGATTTTGGGCCAAAGGTAGCGCAAATCTTTTTCAGTCTACAATCGTAATATCCCCTTTCAGCTGAATCTGTTCGCCACTTGTCAGTTCGATATCCGCCCACCAGGAATACACGCCGGGCGCCAGGACTTTACCCCGGTACCGGCCGTCCCATCCCCCGGCCCTGTCATCGTTGGGCTGAAAATGATCCCGCCCGAATACCATGTTTCCCCAGCGGTCGAATATTTGCATTTGATTGACCTGGTTGATCACATTTTCCCGCGCGTACAGCATGAACATGTGGTTTTGCCCGTCGGGGTTATTGGGCCGGATGGCATTCGGTGCGTAAATATCCGGGTTGCCAACCCGAACCAATATTGTTGCCTCGTCTTTGCAACCGTCTTTTGAAATTGCGGTAACGGTGTACAGCGTGGGCTTGAATGGCCGGATTTCAATCACAGCTGCCTGGACAGTGGGGATATTTCCGGCGCCGGGCGACCAGTACAGCGTGTCCAGCTGGCTAAGCGGGAGGTTGAGCGAAGCAACAAGCGTGGTGCTTTCTCCGAAATTCAAACTGATTTCGGGCTGAACTGAAATTTCAGGTTCCAGTGGAGCAAGAAGTTCCAGGCTTTGTTCGAACTCGCAGCCGTTGATATCCTGAACTGTTAGCGAATATTGACCGGGAGCCAGGTCATAAAATGTGCTTTGGGTTAGAAAGGTGTTTCCACCGTCGAGCGAAAACACGAAAGGACTTTCCCCGCCCACTACATCATAAATAAGGATACTCCCCGGTGCATTTTCACAGCCCGGCTGGGTGATCAACAGATCAAAGCCCGTCGGATAATTGGTGTTTTCCAAAACAGTTGCTTGCGCCGTTGCCGTGCAGCCATTCGTAGTATTGGTAATCAGCAACGTGTACAATCCGGGTGCATCCACCATGGCAGTGGGCGCTTCCATACTGGTGATGATGTGCCCGTTTGGAGTGCTCCAGGTGTAAATAAAATTTGGACCGGTAGACGACCCGGTGCTCATCAGGTTCACCTCCGGGGTATTACAATTAATTTCATCATCGGCATTTGCAACCACCGTTGGGGGTGTCGTATTTTGAAAAATAAGGGCTTCAGCCGACGCGGTGCATTGGTTGGCGTCTGTAACCGTGACCGTATACGTGCCGCCGCTGGTAAAATCGGCCAGGTTCTGGAGCACGCCGTTGCTCCAGCGAAACTGGTAGCTCCCGGTCCCACCCTGTGCGGTAGCGTTTGCACTTCCGATTGGTTGATAGCAGCTGATGTTTGAAATGCTGCTTATGTCTGCAGTCAATAGAGCCGGAGCAACCAGCGCCGTACTGGCTACTTCCGTGCATCCCTGTGTCGTGGTCACTGTAATCGTATAAATTCCGGGCTGAAGGTTGGGTTGGTTGGAATTGCTGTCCCCGTTACTCCAGGCAAAAGCATACGGCTGAAAATTGGGGTTGACGGATGTTTGTATACTCCCGGGGTCTCCAAAACACAGCGGATTGGTCCCCGTGAGGTTCAGGTCGATATTGATTTCCGTTGCAGTGGCCGTCCCGCCGGCAAGGCCCGGGCAGCCTGCCTGGGAATTAACGGTGGTAAGGGTATAATTTCCGCCCTGGCTCACTTCCAGCATGGCCGGGTTGTTGGAAAATGTTTGCGTGCCGGGGGTGCCGTTGGCGGTATAACTTACCGTCCAGGGACCAAACCCGGTGAATGCAATCGGCAATTGGGCGCTGTTTCCGGGACAAAAACTGACATCTCCAGAAAGAATTGCAGTAGGTGTTTGATCCACTATGGCCGTGGCAGATGCCGTAGCGCTCAGGCCACAAACATCGGTTACCGTAACGGTGTAAACTGTGCTGCCAAAGTCGGTTGAGGTGAGGCTGGTCCCCGATGCCCCGGTACTCCAAACATAATTCAGGGGCGGAAGACCTGCGCTGAGCAGTACAGGTGTGAGCGTGGCCGATCCGGCACAGCCCGTTTTGTCGGCCATGGCGAGGTCCAGCGGCACCTGGTCTTCGATGACAAACGTGATTTCCTGTTGCTCACAGCTGCAGGAGTTGTCTACAATAAGGGTGAAAAATTCCTGCCCTTCCGCAATTTGATCATTGATAATATTGATCGGAATGAGCACTTCGGTTTGACCGGCTGGAATAATCACCGACGCGGGAAGCGGATCAAAATCAATACCCGGTTGGGCGGTACTGGCCGGGTCCAGCGTGTAATTCACCGTCAGGGGTTGATTGACGTCGCCGGTACCGCGATAAAACCGGATAAACCCGTCCTGGCAACCTTCCCGGGTATAAGGCGCTGCGGATGGGTATATGGCGTCTGCCAGTGTTTTGCCACCGGCATCAAATGAGTTGGCGCGTAAAAAAACAGCGGAACTATAGTTGGCATCGCCAACGTCGGCAATGGCGAGTTTGATGTGGTACGTTTCACAGGGAATAACATTGGCAATGGCAGTCAAAACTGTGGTGTAGCCATCCAGTTCGATGTCGGTCATGTTGGTGACCGGCACATTCAGACAAGTTCCGTACGAATTGTTGTTGCGGTAGTAGGCCGTATTTTTTAGGTGGTTTACCTCATTGATCGCTACGGGGGTATTGGTGCCGGGTAGAACTGCCAGGTTTTTGGTTCCGAAAATCCCAGGCCCGCTGATGAAGAACCCAAAAACGTCGTTGTAAATGGTGTTGACATATTCGCAGTATTCCTCCGAGCCAAATACAAAGTCGAACTGCACCATGTTTGCAGTTGGTTTGAAATCAAATTCGATGATCGACACGTCAAACTGGTTGATACCGCCGGTCAGTGTGGACAAATGCGGGTCGTCGGCGGTGTTTGTACCAAATCCACTGCTGGCGTTTTGGTAAAAATTCGGGCCGGGCAGGGCGTCCACCGGCCCTGTGGCCAGCACGATGCCCTGCGCAATGTTGATGCTGGCAGACCCGCTGGCAAAGGTGCCCCGGGAATTCTGATGGCCTTTCGACGTGATTTTGGATACATCAAAACAATCGCCGCCGATTAGCACGTTGGTGACCAGGTCATTGGCCACATCGCCTTGTGTGACGACCAAATTTGCCGCCTCGGCAATTTCCTGTACCAAATGCTCTTTCCGAAGTGCTGTCGATTTGCAATCGAGGCAACCAATGGATACAGAACTGGGTACAGCAGCCTGGGTGGTCGATTGGGTGACGACGTTCAAGTCAACACAGGATGCCGTTGCGTTAAATCGGCGCACCTGCGGCCGGTCCGGGCTGGATTGCAGACGAGCCTGCGTTTCCAATTGGAGGTCGGCCAGCGTAAGGTTGAACGTTGCAGACACACCCGGAAAAGCAGGCGCCACAATGATTTGGTAGGTATTCCCCGGATTCAGGCCACAGATTTGCAGACTGGTTTGTCCGGGCATCAGATTTACCGGTTCCCGTAAAGGCGTGTGGGCCGCTTGAATCGAAAGCGCCGGGTTTTGAGCAAACAGGGTAGCGGAAGCAAGAAGGAGTAATACCGTCAGCAGATGGGTTTCCCGTAGAAACATAATGTACAAGTTTGGGTAAAGGAATAGGATTGGCCAGTCAACCGAATGACGAGAATGGATTAGGAGCGTTGGACTGGCTCGGTCCGAAGACTCCGGGAAACCTAAACCTTTAAAAGAGAATTACGACGGGAAATAAGGCGGGAAATCAAGGTATTAAAGGGTATTATTAAAGATTCAATTCTGGTAAGGACGGGTGGCTCAAACCCGTCTGCGAATGTAGAAAGATTTTGTAAAAATAGCCCAGCGGCAAAATTTATTTAACAGCCTGTTCGGGTTTAAACCCGATAACATAATTAACATGGGGTGCCCTTGGCTATTCTAATTCGAATAAAATCGGGGCACCCGGCACTGGCCGGATGCCCCGTAGACAGATTTAAAAATAATCTGGGTTACTGTTTGATTACACGTTTGTGTACCATTCCAGCGGGTGTTTCCAGGGCAAGGAAGTACATCCCCGGCGCCAGGTTGTTCATATCCAGATCGTAATTCCCTTCGAATCCGGGCATATCACGTACCTGCAGGCCGCTTGCGGTAAACAAACGCAGCGAACGGACTGCTTCCGGGGAGCGGATTTGCAACGTGTTCCGAACCGGGTTCGGGAATATCAGTACGGCTTCCTGCATGTGCTCATCTGCCAGTAAGCCCATTGCCTGCTCCTTGCCCGGCACCGTCAGCGGCCGAATGTTGACCAGGTCTTGTCCGGCCATCAAGGTATTTGCGCCGGTTACAGTAACGGCATCAATGTAAATCAGGTCATTGTTCGCACTGGCATCGCACTGAAAGCGAAACCTTGCATTGGTCGGAAAATTGTGATTTGCACTGCTCAACTCAATAGTTGCCACCCAGAAGGAATTATTAGTAAAACTGGTGCCGGCAGCATACGCGGCCACTGTTTGCCAGGAACTGCCATCGTAGTAGCGCACCCACAAATCTTCGCCATTTTCCATGCTGTACGAGTAGAAATAAAATTCAATCGTAAGCTGGTTGTAGCTGCTTACATTGTATGCAGACGAGGTCATAGCCGAAGCAGTACCGGAGTTGTCACGCAGCTGAATGGAATAATTGCCCTCATAGGACCGGTTTCCAGAATACCGGGCACAATCCGCGCCGCCATCCGACCATCCGTCCCAACCAGATTCAAAATAATGCGCCAGGATCGTATTGCCACCGCCACCGCCACCCGGCAGGGTGCTGGCATTGGTTGAGGCGGGGCCCGATTCGTTTCCAGCGGCATCATAGGCAGCGACATCAAACTGATAGTTGGTGTTGGCTGTCAAACCGCTTGCCGTGTAAGTAAGATTGGTGGTCGTCCCATCTTCCACGCCATCCACATAAACCCGGTACCCGGCAACCCCGACATTATCGGAAGAGGCGGTCCAGGAAAGGCCAACAGAGGATTGCGTGATGTTGTTGGTGCTCAGATTTCCGGGGACTGTCGGCGGTTCGGTATCTCCGGTGCCGTCGAAGCAAAAGCCGGTTGATTCAGACGACCCGAAAGCACCTCCGTTTGCAATGGTCGTACTTCCACTGGTCAGGCTGTAAGAACCCTGCCCATAGCCACAGCATATGCCGTCGCCGTAGGAATCGTTTATCGTAAAGGTATAATCCCCCGGTGTCAGGTTGAATGCCTGGTAAACAGTTGAACCTGCACCGGAATACGGGCCCCCGGAAGCAATGGTGGTACCGCTTCCATTCTTCAGGTTCCAGGTAGTCTCGCCCGGATAATTATCCAGCGTAATATTCAGTTCGACCTGGTCGGTCACGCATGGTGGCGGCGGGCCATAAGCATTGCCGACGCCCACGGCGTACCAGGCATCGGTTGTTGCAATTTCCTCCGGCGAATCCGGTCCAAACAAATCCCGGGCTGCCTGGATGGCGCCCGCGCGTGCAGCGGCGTAGTTTGAATTGGATGACAGATAAACAGACAAATTGCGATAGGCAATCCGCGCAGCATTTGTCAGGCCGATACCGGATACGGAGTAAGACTCGCCCTGATCGTTTGTGCCGGATTCTCCAACGGATAGAATGTAAAACCACTTGTTTTGCACGCCCGAGTTGATGTGCACCCCGCCATTGTCGCCCGATCCGGAATACCAATAAGTACCCTGGTAGGTATCCGGATCGCCAAAGGCTTTCGGGTTGCTCAAAGACCGGATAGCACCACCGCTGCCACCGGCGCCGATCTGGTCGCCCATCAACCAATCGTTTGAACCTGTGGCATAATTTTCAATGGCTTCGCCAAAAATATCGGAGAAGGATTCATTCAAGGCGCCGGATTCATAGGAATAGACCAGGTTGGCGGTGTATTCGGTCACGCCATGGGAAATCTCATGTCCGCAAATGTCCAGCGAAACCAGGGGACCGTAATTCACCCCGTCGCCGTCGCCGTAGGTCATTCGGGAACCGTCCCAAAAGGCGTTGACGTAATTATTGGAATAATGCACGTAAGATCTGAGCACGCCGCCTGTGCCATTGTAGGAATTGCGGTTGTGTTCATTAAAAAAATAGGCATGTACCTGCTCTGCACCCCAGTGTGCCTGCACACCAACCCCATCGCTGGTAAAATTCGAAGAAGAACTCGTGAAGTCGGTGGCGTTGTTATAACTGGTGCCGTTGTTCAGGTTATACGTTTGAACACCGCCACCACTCGACGTTTGGCGCAGCCTGTAGTTGCTCCCCGTAAAATCAGCGGTGAACGAAACAGAACCGTTGTAAATAGCCGTGCCGGAAGCCGGCGTGTTCGTTTCATGAATACGAAGGTTTTCCCGGATAAATGTGCCGTTATGTGCGTCAATGAAAACATAAGCCCGGTAAACAGGATCGGCAGCATAGATATCAAATTTGTAGGCCAACCGGGCCGGGCTCCGGCCCAGAAGGTCGGAAACAACCACTAACTCGCCCCGGGGTTTTTCATAGTCCGGAAATCCGGCCCTGACGGAAGGTTCCCAGGCATATAGTTTGGCGTCTACATGGGCCAGCGCAAGGTCAAAGGCAGCAGTTTCGGAAATGGATGGTTCGGCATTCAGTTCATCGACCGGGATAAAATCGCCGGTCAGGAGCGTAATGACTCCATTTTTGGAGTGCACAGTGTAGGTTCCGCCTTCAACTTTTACCCCTTTGTAAAACTGTTGAAATTTTTCATGCGTAATTCCCAGTTCATCAGTACTGATCCGTAGCGATTTCAGTGCGTCCGTTTCCGTCAGTTGTAGTTTCTCCTTCAATACCTCCTGTTGTTGTCCGGTAGTCCGTTCTTCCAGTAGCCTGATTTGGTTTGGCATTTTTTTGCCATAAGCGGGTTTCGCGGTTTGAGCGTAGCTCAGCGTAACAGCGAGCAAAGGCAAAAGCAGAGTGATTAAAAGTTTTTTCATTGAAACACATTTTAAGCGTATTAAAAAAATTGGTTGATTTTGCTGCTTTCGGCTTCAATGTATTTACTATTCTGAAAAAACTGAATATGACCAATATAATTTTTGATTATTTTGTTAAAGTCAATTGAAAAAATGTCTGACATCCGACGCTTGTTGTGTCCATGGCGTGGCGTTTTACTTTACAATCGTCAAATCCCCTTCCAGGAGCAAATTTTGTCCGTCGGCAAGTTCAACTTCGGCCCACCACACAAAAACTGCCGGATTCATTGGTTTTCCCCGGAAATATCCGTCCCATCCCTGTTTTTCGTCGTTGGGCTGAATGTTTTGTTTTTGAAAAACCAGGTTTCCCCAGCGGTCAAAAATTTGCAGGGTGTTGATTTGTCGCACCGCGTTTTTTCCGGCAAAAATCAGGAACACATCGTTGAAACCGTCTTCCCGGTTCGGACTGATCGCATTGGGCGCCCAAATATTGGGATGATTCACAATTATCCGGATGCCGGCTTCGGCTGTACAGCCATCCTTGTTTTGGATAAAAACGGTGTATTCCGTTGTTGCAAAAGGCTTGGCATAAACCACGGCCGGGTTGCCGGTGAAGGTCAGGCCTTCCTGCGGGCTCCAAATGATGGTGTCGACCAAATATGGTGGAATATTAAATAAGGCTGTGAGTTTTACCGAATCGCCAAACTCCAGCGCAATGTCGGCGCCCAGGCTGACTGCCGGAATAACCGGGGCCGGCAAATTAACGGCTTCGCTGTACTCGCAGCCGTTAATGTCTTGCACGGTCAGCTGGTAGAGTCCGGGCGATAAACCTTCAAATGTATTGGTCGTCAGGAAGGTATGCCCGCCGTCGATCGAATATAAAAACGGCCCGGTACCGCCGGAAACGGTGTCTACCCGGATGGTACCCGTTTTGCCGTCGCAGCCGGGCGGCTCGGTTGAAATATCGATTCCGCCGGGATAATCGGTATTTTCCGACACCACGACGGCATCCGTTGCGGTGCAGCCGTTTTGCAGGTTGGTGACCAAGAGCGTGTACGTTCCGGCAGCGTCGACGTTGGGCGTTGCCGTGTTTGCTCCGGACGCGATACTCCCCGTTGCCGTCGACCAGGCATAGCTAAACAACGGCCCCGCGGAGGAACCGGCCGCGCTCAGCAAGCCATTTTCAACCGTGCAATTCAATTCAAAACCATCTCCCGCCTCTGCTACGGGAGGCTGAATATTCTCAATTATGTTGACGGTGGCCGTTGCGGTGCAGCCCGTTTCACCATTGGTTACACTGATTTGGTAAACGCCGGGCTGATTCACCAACGGCGTTAGGCTGGTGTCTCCGCCGACTATTCCCGGGCCGCTCCAGAAATAGCTGATCATATTTCCCTGTGCCGAAGCCGTGGCATCAATCAGCACGTCGCTTCGGATGCAGGTGAGCGAATCCGGCGCCGCAATGCCAATCGGGGGCGGCAGGGTATCCACCGGTACCGCTACCTGGTCGGTGCTGGAGCACCCGTTGAACAAATCGTAAACGGCAAGGGTATAGGTCCCCCCGGAATTTATCGTTGGTGTGGCAGTATTGGAGCCAGACAAAATGGATCCATTTGCGGTAGACCAGGAATACCCGATCCCGAGATTACCCCCCGAACCGGCGCCGTTCAAATGGAGCAAGGTGACCGAACAAGTTAACATTCCGGAAATACCGGCATCCACGGCAGGTGCAACCGTGTCTTGCAGTACCGTCGTGGTTGCTGTTGCCGTACAGCCGGTAAGGCTATCCGTTACCAGCAACGTGTAATTTCCCGGAGCAACAACAGTGGGTTGAAGACCGGTAGCCCCGCTTTGGATCATGCCGTCGATGGTATTCCATTGATAGCCGATTCCCGGCCCGCTGCTGCCCTGGCCGTTCAGTGCAAGCGCCGTGACGTTGCAGGTGAGGGTTGCGGGCGGTTCAATGACGCCAACGAGTACATTGCCGGTTTGAATGATCTGTACGCCGGCTTCCCGGGTACAGCCGTTGGACTGGTTCGTTACCACGAGGGTGTACAAGCCGGGGGCATCCACCAATGGGAAAAGGGTGTTGGCGCCTGAAACGATGTTTCCGGTCACGGTGCTCCATTGATAAATAATAGAGGCGCCCGTACTACTGCCAATGCCGTTCAACTGAAGCACTGGCTCGGCGCAGGTGAGTGTATCGGTATTGCCCGCAGCGGCGATGGGCGGCGTAATATCCTGCATCACAAGGGTCGAAACGGTATCGCGGCAGCTGTTGGTGGTATCCGTCAGAATGAGGGTATAGGTACCGGGCTGATTGACTGTCGGCGCGGGACTTGTTGTGCCCGAAAGAATATTGCCGTCCGCTGTTGTCCAGCTGTACAAAAACCGCGCGCCCGTGCTGCTGCCCGTGGTGTTCAGCGTGATCTGGTTGGTTATACAACCAAGCATAGGCGGCGTTTCAATTATGGCTACCGGTACGTCGATATTTTGGGTTACTGCTGCTGAAGCAGTTGCCGTGCAACCATTCAGCGTGTCCGTCACTACCAGGAAATACGTTCCCGGGGCATTCACCGTTGGATTGAGCGTACCCGAACCGGAAGTGATGGTGCCATCAACCGTTGTCCACTGGTATTCATACTGCGGCCCGCTGCTACCGGAACCGTTGAGCATGGCATTTAGAATGACACAGTTGAGCAGCGCAGTCGGTCCGGCAGTTGCCACCGGCGCAAGGGTATCCAGTGCGATGCTTACCTGGTCGGTGGCGGTGCAGCCGTTGGAATTGTCGGTAACCAGCAAGGTGTAAATCCCCGGCAGATCAACCTGGGGCGTGAGGGTATTTGCCCCGGTTGCGATACCCCCGCCGCTGGAACTGCTCCAGGCATAACTGATCGATGCACCATTGCCGGAAGTGCTTCCGGAAAGTGCCAGCACGGTATCCACACAGGTTAACAGATCGTCGGGGCCCGCCATGACAAGGGGTGGTGTCAGGTCCTCCGAAATGGGCACACCGGAGCTGGCGGTGCAGCCGTTTGCCGTGTCGGTGATTAACAAAACATATACGCCGGGCATGTTTACGGTTGGCGTCAGGGTGCTGCCGCCGGAAACAATGCCGGGCCCCGACCAGCTGTAGCTGAACTGTCCGCCCTGACTGGATGCCGTGCCGTTGAGCGTAATTTCCGAAACCAGGCAATTGAGCGTGTCGGCAGGGCCGGCACTGGCAACCGGCACACTGGCATCGGCCGCGACCTGCGTGCTCGCACTGGCGGTGCAGCCATTCAGGGTATCGGTAACCAGCAGGGTGTAAGTCCCGACCGCATTCACCACGGGACTGAGTGTGTTTTGGCCCGAAACAATGTTTCCGGAAATAGTGGTCCACTGATAAACAAATGGGTTGCCAATACTCGAACCGGTTCCATCCAGCACCAGGCTCGACTGGGTGCAGCTCAGCACGCCGCCGGGCGCGGCAGTGGCCACCGGATCACCGGTGTTCGCATCAACCACGACCGATGCTTCGGCTGTGCAGCCTGTTTCGGTGTTGGTAACCAGCAAGGTATAGGTTCCGGCGGCATCGACAAGCGGCGCCAGGGAACTTGCACCGGAAAGAATATTGCCGTTTGCAGTGGTCCACTGATAGCTGTACTGGGGCCCCTGGGCAGAATTATTGCCGTTTAAGTTGATTTGTGAAAATGTGCAGGTTATGGTTTGCGCAGCACCGGCATCGGCGGCCGGTACTTGTTGGTCGTTGCCGACCTGAACCGTTGCTTGTGCCGTGCAGCCGTTATCCAGGTTAAAAACAGTCAGGGTATAGGCCCCCGGCTGGTCGACGACCGGGTTCAACGATTGCTGGCCGCTGACGAAATTCCCGCCGGCGGTCGTCCAGGCATAATCGACATTCGGACCAGTGGATGACCCCTGCCCGTTCAGGGTAATTTGCGTTTCCTGGCAAGTCAGGACGACCGCAGAATCCGCTACTGCCATTGGTGGAATTACATTTTCGAAAACCAAAACCGTGGCGGTGTCTACACATCCGTTTTCCATATTTTGCAAAACCAGCAAATAGGTGCCGGGCTGATCAACCTGCGGAAACGGAGTGCCGTTGCCGCCGGTAATATTCCCGTCGGGACTGCTCCAGGTAAATTCCAGGTTGCTGCCCTGTGTGGAGGCGCCGGCATCGAGTTGAACGGTGGCATTATTGCAGGTTAATTCCGGCGGCGGGGCGATACCGGCCGTCGGGTAATCGATGTTGTTGCCAACGGCCACTTCATCCGAGGCGGTACAGCCATTGGCGGCATTGGTGACAACCAACGTGTAAAACCCCTCGGCATCAACAAGCGGGGCAAGGCTGTTTTCCCCGGAAACAATATTTCCCGGATTTGCCGTCCATTGGTAACTGATCCCTGCGCCGGCAGTTGAGCCAGTTCCATTGAGTTGAATATTTGGGTTAAAACAATCGAGTACTGCGTCATTTCCGGCAAAAGCCAGCGGTACATTTTGGTCGGCAGCGATAGTAACGGTGCTTTCCGCGGTGCAGCCGTTTGTGGTGTCCGTTACGAGCAGCGTATACGTCCCGGCGGCATCAACTACCGGGCTGAGGCTGTTTTCTCCACTTACAATGTTTCCATCGGCAGTTTGCCACAAATAGGTGAAATCCGGTCCGGAAGAACCGCTGCCGGTCAGGCTGATCTGTGGTGTCGTGCAGCGCAGGGTGTCGCCCGGCCCGGCATCGGCAGTTGGCAAGGCCAGGTTGTCCACTACGGTGACAGCAGTGGTGTCGGCGCAACCGCTGAGGGTATTGCTCAAAACCAAAATATACTTCCCGGGCGCATCCACTGTTGGGTTTGGTGAAGTTCCGCCGCTTGCGATATTCCCATCGGGCGTACTCCAGGTGAAAACAATGCCATTGCCCTGGGTGGAGTTGCCGGCATCCAGTTCAATTTCCGGATTGGCGCAGTTGATGACGGCCGGTGGGGCTATGGATGCTACCGGGGTATCAAAATTGGCGCTGATGTTCACGACATCTTCGCTGCTGCAACCGTTCGACGTATTGGTAACCACAAGCGTGTAGGTGCCCGCAGCGTTGACGGTGGGCGTGTACGTGTCGTCTCCACTGATAATAAAACCCGGGTTTGCCGTCCATTGGATCGTGAAATTGGGTCCCACACTGCCACTGCCCTGCAATTGAACCTCGACTTGCGTGCAATTCAAAACCAGCATTGCTCCCGCATTGGCGATAGGTTGATCCTGGTTGCCGGCAACCGTCACACTGGCGGTGCCGGTGCAGCCATTTTCGATGTTTGTGACCATCAGCGTGTACGTGCCGCCCTGGTTGACCACGGGATTGAGCCCGGTTTCGCCGCTGACTACATTGCCGTCCGGGGTAGTCCATTCATAGGTAAAAATGGGCCCGGTGCTTGAGCCGTTTCCGTCCAGGGTGATGGATGGCGTTTGGCAGGTCAGGGTTCCGTTTGCCATGGCCATTGCCACAGGCGGGACCTGGTTTGCGTTTACGGTTACTGTGGCCGTGTCCGTGCAATTGTTTTCCGAATTTAGAACGACCAGACTGTAATCGCCACCCTGATCAACGACCGGCGTTGGGGTATTTTGACCCGAAACGATATTGCCGTTGGAGGTCGACCATTCGTAAGCAATGGTGCTGCCGGTGGTGGAGCCGGAGCCATCCAGTTGCAGGGTTAGATTTTCGCAATCAATTTGACCCGCCTGGGCGATGATCGCAATCGGCGGCGTACTGTTTCCGGTCACGGTGACGCTTGCCGAGGCACTGCATCCGGTGCCGGTATTGGTGATCTGGAGGGTGTACGTGCCCGCAAGATCGACTTGCGGTTGGGGCGTATTCATGCAGCAGGTGAAATTCCCGTCGACGGTACTCCAGGTGAACGTGTATTCCGGGCCGCTTGCCGAGCCGCTTCCGTCGAGGGTCAATGTTGGCAAATCACAGCTGATCATTTGGGGCGGATCGATAGTCACGAGTGGCGGCGCATTGTTTTCAACTATCAGCGCCGACACCGTGTTGGTGCAGCCATTGGTTGCATTGGTGACGGTAAGCGTATAGGTTCCGGGGGCGTTTACCCGGGGCACCAGCGTGTTGGCGCAACAAATAATTCCCGGCCCGTCCCAACTGTACCCAAACGCGGCGCCCTGCGACGACGCCCCGGCATCAATCGTCACTTCCAGCGAATCGCAGGTGAGCGGGTCCGGCAAGGCAGCCACCGCCGTGGGCGGCGTAGTGTTTTCTGCAATGTTGACGGAGGTAGTTGCCGTACAGGCATTTGCATCGGAAACAGTCACGGTATACATGCCCCCGATGCTGAAAACGGGGTCCTCAACGGTGTCGCTGTTGCTCCAGTTGAACATAAAACCCGGCGTGCCGCCGCCCACCGTCAGGTTTGCGGTACCGATTGGGCTGTTGCAGTCAATGCCGGTGGAATCCACAATTTCAGCCGTCAGTTCGGGCGGTTCGCTGAGCGTGGCCGACGTACTTGCGCTGCAGCCTGCGCTGTTCGTGGCGGTAACGGTGAAGGTGCCCGGGCCTAATCCGGTCAGCGTTTCGCTCTCAATCCCGGTGTTCCAGACATACAAAAAAGGCCCTGTTCCGCCACTGGCTGTTGCTGTGATATTTCCATTGGCTGCGCCAAAACACAAGGGATCGGCGGGGGTCAGCGCCAGGTCTACGGTGATTTCCAAAATATCGACCGTGCCGGAAGCGGTTCCGGGGCAACCGGCAGCCGTGACGACGCCGGTCAGGGAATACGTGCCCGGGTCTGAAATGCGGATGGTCGCCGGGCTACTGCTGAACGTGCGGGTTAGGGCAGTGCCGTTGCTGTCCAGTTCTACCGTCCAGGGACCCGGCCCGCTCATGGTGAGGGTCAGTAAAACGGAATCGGGTACGCTGGCGCAAAGCGCCCCGCCGCCGCTCAGCACCGCAACCGGCGCGGGCTCCAGCGTTACCGTTGCCCCGGCGGTGGATGTTTCGCCGCAGGCGTCCGTCACGGTCAGGTCGTACGCCGTTGTGCCAAGGGTGGTGATCGTCAGGGATGGAGAAGTGTCGCCGGTGTTCCACAGATATTGCAGTGGCGGCACACCGGGCGCTGCAATTGCCGGAGCAAGCAGGGTGCTGGTAGCGCCGCAAACGGTCAAATCGACCATGTCAATTTCCAGCGGTGGTTTATCCTCAATGATGAAGGTCAGGTCGGTCGCCTGACAGGAGCAGGGATTGTCAAGCGTGAGCACGATGAACTCCTGGCCTTCCGCGATCAGATCGTTGAACACGGAAACCGGAAGCAGGAAGATAGAATCGCCGGCCGGGATAACGACCGAGTCCGGCAGTACGGCATAGTCCGTGCCCGGGGTGGCGGTCCCGCCGATAGTGTAATGCACCGTCAGGGGCGTATTGAGGTCGCCGGTGCTGCGCACAAAACGGATCACGCCGTTTTCGCAGCCTTCAATCGCTGCCGGCTGCCCGTTTGGATATACCGTGTTTGCACTGATGCCGCCACCTGCATCGAAGGAATTGGCCTTGAGGAAAACGGCGGAAAACACCAGGCCGTCGGTGATGTCGGCAATGGCGAGTTTGATGTGGTAGGTGGCGCAGGGGATGAGGTTGGTAATGGTGGCGGTCAGCGGGGTCGTCCAGCCGTCCAGCGAACAGTCGTTTGTGCAACAGGGTACCCCGGTCTGGCAAATTACGTCTGTCGTGTTGTTTACATAATAAGCGGTGTTGTTGACATGGTTGACGTTGTTAATCGTAACCGGCGTGGTGGTACTGGGCAGCAGGGCCAGATTTTGTGTGCCGGCAATGCCCGGGCCGCTGATGAAAAAACCGAATACATCGTTGTAGGTCGAATTGGCAAATTCGCAATACTCCTCCGAGCCGAACACATATTCAAACTGCACCGCATTTGCCGTAGGCGTAAAATCAAACTCGATAATGCTCAGGTCCCATTGGTTGCCGTCGGTGAGTGTGGCCAGGTCGGGATCGTCGGGGTTGTTTAAATTAAATCCGGCGCCATTGCCGGAGGTTGAACCCGAGGTATTGGGCCCCGGCAGGTTGATCACCGAGCCGGTGCTCAGCACGATGCCGTCTTCAATCCCAATGGAAGCGCTGCCATTGCTGAACGTGCCCCGGGAGTAGGCGGGGCCGGTCCAGGTGACGTTTGTGACATCAAAACAATCGCCGCCGATGAGGGTGTTCCGGATCAGGTTGTCCGCCGGGATGCCGCCGCTTACGGAGAGGTTTGCCATGCCCATACTTTCCAGCTGCCCGATGAATTTTTCCAAAAACAAACCGGCCTCCGGACAGTCGGTACATCCGACCGAAAGGATAATTGGGATGGTGCTCGCCTGCGAAGTGGTTTCAACGATAATCAGGAGGTCGACACAGGCATCAGCCGCCACAAACATCCGGTGCTCCGGCCGGTCGGGGCGCGATTGACGTTTGGCCACGGCTTCCAATGCCGGGTCCGACAATTGCATTTGAATCGAAATATTCTGACCGGGCGTTGTTTTTACCCCAACGGCGGCATAGGTGGTGCCGGGTTGCAGGCCGCATACCCGGATATGATTTAATCCGGCTTTTACCTCGACAGGTATGCGCTGGCGTTGATCGGTCAATTTGACCTGAATTTGGTTTTGCGCAAAACCGGTTTGAAAACAAAAACAGCAACAAAGCAAAAAACAGAAAGTAAATCGAATCGGGTACCCCATGGTTGGGAAGCGTGTTGGGTGAAAACAGTTAGCGGATTAAAAAACGAAAGAAAGGCGAGTAGTAGTTTTTCAAAAATAGCAGGTTTGCGCCGATTTCTTTTAAAACCGGCCCGGCGAATGTAAAATGTTTTTCGCCGGACGCATGGCTGCTTTTTTTCAGAAAATGCAGTTTGTAACGATTGAAAAATAATTTCCTGTTAATATTCCTGCAGGTTCCCCGCTGCGCTCGGAATGACAGTTTGTCTTGAGTTTACATTTTTCAACAGATTTCTCGCTACGCTCGAAATTCCCACGGTGCTTGATGAAATTTCGAGCGTAGCGAGAAATCTGATGAAACCTGTCTTGGAAAATAGTTTGTCATTCCGAGCGCAGCGAGGAACCTGGTGTTGGCAAATCGTGAACTAATAATTTAAGCGTTAAATAACTGAAAACCCGGACGCAGAATTTTCCAAAAAAGGAATGCGCCCCCGAATTGGGCTGCAAGCGTCGAATATCTATTTTTGCCAACCCGCGAGCACCACCTAATTGCTCCGGAAACTGACCATGGCCCAAACCGGCAAAAAGAAAAAATCGGATCAGGCGTCGGGAACCACGCCTTTGATGACGCAATACAACCAGGCGAAAGCCCAATACCCGGATGCAATCCTGCTCTTCCGGGTCGGCGATTTTTACGAAACCTTCGGCGAAGACGCCGTGAAAGCCGCTCAAGCCCTGGGCATTACCCTCACCAGCCGCAACAATGGCGGCTCCGATATCGAACTCGCCGGATTTCCGCACCACGCCATGGACACCTACCTGCCGCGCCTGGTGCGCGCCGGATTTCGGGTGGCGATTTGCGAACAAATGGAAAAACCGGTGCCGGGCAAGGTGGTCAAACGCTCGGTTACGGAAGTGGTCACTCCGGGCGTCACCACCGACGATGCGCTGCTGGAGCACAACCGGAACAATTTTCTCGCAACGTTGGCCTTTGGGAAAAACGACCGCTTCGGAGCGGCCTTTCTGGATGTCAGCACGGGCGAATTTTTTGTGACCGAGGGCGATATGGCGGCGATCGACAAATTGTTCCAGAGTTTTTTACCCGCCGAAGTGATCATGCCCAAAAGCCGGAGCAAGGAATTTGTGGCGTACTTCGGCGATAAATTTTATACCTACACCCTCGAAGACTGGATTTTTACCTTCGACTTCGGTCGCGAAAAACTGCTCCAGCATTTTCAAACAGCCGGGTTGAAAGGTTTCGGCGTAGATGAACTCGAACTCGCGCAAGCCGCTGCCGGCGCTGCCCTCCACTACCTGGCCTCCACCGAAAACACCCGTCTGGCGCATATCAGCAGCCTCAGCCGCCTGCACACGGAAAAATACGTCTGGCTCGATCGTTTCACCATTCGCAACCTGGAACTGATCACATCCAACCACGAGACCGGAACCTCCCTGCTCGATGTGCTCGATCAAACGGTGAGCCCGATGGGTGCCCGCTTGCTAAAAAAGTGGGTTTTATTGCCGTTGACCAGTTTGCAACCGATCCAGGAGCGGCACGAGGCGGTTGGTTTTTTTCTTGAAAATCAGGATTTTGCCAAAAGCCTGGAGCCGCATGTGCGCCAGATCGGCGACCTGGAACGGTTGATGAGTAAAACGGCGGTTGGTAAAATTAATCCGCGCGAAGTCATGCAATTGCGCCGGGCGCTGATGGCTATCACGGAGATAAAAAAATTGCTGAGCGCTCCCGGCCCGGAAGGGCTGGGGCGAATTGCGGAATCCCTGAACCCCTGTCACAGTTTGCGCGAACGCATCGAAGCCGTCATAGCGCCCGATCCGCCCACCGACGTGCGCAAAGGCGGCGCTATTGCCGACGGTGCGAATCCGGAACTGGACGAACTGCGCACGATCATGCGCGACAGCAAAAAAATTCTGACGGAATTGGGGCAGCGCGAAATCGAGCGCACCGGCATTCAAAGCCTGAAAGTTGGGTTCAACAATGTGTTCGGCTACTACCTGGAAGTTACCAGCAAATGGAAAGACAAGGTGCCGGATGCCTGGACGCGCAAGCAAACCCTGGCCAATGCCGAGCGATTTATCACCCAGGAACTCAAGGATTTGGAGCAAAAAATTCTGGGCGCCCAGGAAAAAATTCAGGAGCTCGAGGAGCGCATTTTTACGGAGTTGGTGGATGAGGTGGCGGCTTATATTGCTCTGGTGCAGCACGATGCCCAGTTGATCGCCCGGCTTGATTGCCTGCTTTCGATGGCGAAGGTGGCGGCCAAACGGCAGTACGTCCGGCCGGAACTGGACGATTCTTTTTCGCTCGAGATCAAAGACGGCCGGCACCCGGTGATCGAGACGCAATTGCCCGTAGGGGAGGCCTACATCCCGAACGACGTTTTCCTGGACACGGAGGAGCAGCAGATCATCATGATTACCGGGCCGAACATGTCGGGCAAATCGGCCCTGCTGCGCCAAACGGCGCTCATCGCCCTGATGGCACAAATGGGCAGCTTCGTGCCGGCTTCGGCTGCGCGTATCGGTTTGATCGACAAGCTGTTCACCCGGGTGGGCGCCAGCGACAACATCAGCGGCGGGGAAAGCACCTTCATGGTGGAGATGAACGAAACCGCCCTGATCATGAACAACATCAGCGACCGTTCGCTCATCCTGCTGGACGAGATCGGCCGTGGCACGAGCACCTACGACGGGATTTCCATTGCCTGGAGTCTGGCCGAATTTCTGCACGACAACGAGCGGGCCCGGCCCAAAACGTTGTTTGCCACGCACTACCACGAACTGAACGAACTGGCCGAGCAGCACGAGCGCATCCACAACTACCACGTGAGTACCCGCGAAGTGGGGCATAAAGTGATTTTTTTGCGCAAACTCACCCCGGGTGGCAGCAACCACTCCTTCGGTATTCACGTGGCCCGCATGGCCGGCATGCCGCCCAGTGTGGTGGACCGCGCCACCGAAATTTTGCACACCCTCGAAGCCGACGGCGGCCGCCTGACCGTGGATGGCGGAAAGCCAGCTGCCGACGGAAAAAAGACAGGACCTGAAGCCTTGGAAAAACCGGAACAGATGCGGAAAAAAATGAAGCAGATCATGCCGAAAATGCAGCTGCAAATTTTCGATGCGGATGAGTACACGCGAAAAATCCGGGAAGAATTGCTGGGGCTTGATTTGAATACGATGACGCCTATGGATGCGCTTTGGAAGTTGAATGAGTTAAGGAAGATTGCGGAGAAGAAGTGAAGGTGAAGTATCAACCGATACAATATCAACCAGTCTTGCTGAACGCTTACCAAGCAGCATTCCCCACGGCCACATCCAGATCGGTAGCGCCATTAGTGACCCGCACCCAGAAGCCTTTGGTGGTCAGTCGGAGCGCATCCAGGGTGTAGGTGTTTGGCCCGGAATAAACCAGAGGGGCGCCCAAAGGAAGCGGGACCAGCCCGCCTGGCGCAGGAGGACTTGATGGTGCATACAGGCCGATCACTGCTTTTACCGTCCAGGTTTGACCGACCGGGGCTGTTACCTGCGCGGTAACTGCCGCCCGTTCGTCCGGGGAATCACAAGCGCAAAAATTCGGGACAACTATGTCGCAAGCCATGGTTGTCGCCTGAATATTGGCCATGCCACTGTACACGCACGCCCCTCCGCTGGATACTACTTTGTATAGCCCGTTCGAATATGCTCCAAAGTAAATGGTGTTGCCGTTTCCAACTACCGGAGCCCCCAGATTGTGACCGTTGCTGTCTTGTAATTGATAGTTTACGCCGTTTAGTGAACCGGCGACTCCAATGACCGGACCAGGGTCTTGATTGCAGTATGATGAATTGTAAACAATGTCAAGTGTCGATTCGGAGCCCACAGTGATTTCAAAATTACAAGTCTCCGAACAGCCGTTTGGCGTGGTGTAGGTATAGGTAATCGTATGTATGCCAATACCTGCTGAAGCCGGCTCAAAAATATGCCCGGTTACACCTGCACCGCTGAAGGCGCCGCCGGTTGGTATGCCGTCCGACAAAATTACAGATGAAGAATTGATGCAAACCGTCAGGTTCTGTGGACAATTCATCACTATAGGATTTTGGTTAAAACTCACCACCACATCATCCGTCGAAGCTGCGCAGGGCGCGTTCGAAATCGTCCAGCGCAAGGTGTAGCTGTTTCCGGCAATGCCGGAAAAACTGGAAGTGGGGCTGCCGGCGTTGCCGAAACTACCGCCCGTGCCGCTTACGATGCTCCAGGCGCCTGTGCCCACTGTGGGCGTATTGGCTGCCAGGGTGACTGTGGTCAGGCCACAGGTTGAAGCGCCGGTTTGATCGAGACCGGCGTTGGCGGTGGTGGGTAACGCATTTACACTTATGGAAAAGTTACACATACCGCCGTTCGAATAGGTGATCGTATGCATGCCTGCACCGGCAACAGTCGGGTTAAATATGCCGCCGTTCACACCCGTACCGCTATATGTGCCGCCGGCCGGCGTTCCGCCGCTCAAGGCAAAAGCCGGATCACTCAGGCATACCACGTTGTTTGAGGGGCAGGCAACGCTCGAATTTACAGTTATCATAAACGTACAAGAACCGGAACAGCCGTTATTATCTGTATAGTTGTACGTGATGGTGTGCATGCCACCACCCGCAGCCGACGGTGTAAACATGCCGCCACTTACCCCGGCGCCGCTGTACATGCCGCCGCCTGGCGTGGCCCCGCTTAGCGCGAAGGCCGGATCGCTATAATGAACCGTCAGATCGGAGGGGCAGGTTGCCATCGGATTTTGGTTAAAACTCACCACTACATCATCCGTCGAAGCTGCGCAGGGCGCGTTCGAAATCGTCCAGCGCAAGGTGTAGCTGTTTCCGGCAATGCCGGAAAAACTGGAAGTGGGGCTGCCGGCGTTGCCGAAACTACCGCCCGTGCCGCTTACGATGCTCCAGGCGCCTGTGCCCACTGTGGGCGTATTGGCTGCCAGGGTGACTGTGGTCAGGCCACAGGTTGAAGCGCCGGTTTGATCGAGACCGGCGTTGGCGGTTGTCGGATTTTGGTTGAACGTAATGACCACATCATCGGTCGACGCCGCGCAGGGTGCATTCGAGATCGTCCAGCGCAGGGTGTAGCTGTTTCCGGCGATGCCGCTGAAACTGGAAGTGGGGCTGCCGGCGTTGCCGAAACTACCGCCCGTGCCGCTTACGATGCTCCAGGCGCCTGTGCCCACTGTGGGCGTATTGGCTGCCAGGGTGACTGTGGTCAGGCCACAGGTTGAAGCGCCGGTTTGATCGAGACCGGCGTTGGCGGTGGTGGGTAACGCATTTACACTTATGGAAAAGTTACACATACCGCCGTTCGAATAGGTGATCGTATGCATGCCTGCACCGGCAACAGTCGGGTTAAATATGCCGCCGTTCACACCCGTACCGCTATATGTGCCGCCGGCCGGCGTTCCGCCGCTCAAGGCAAAAGCCGGATCACTCAGGCATACCACGTTGTTTGAGGGGCAGGCAACGCTCGAATTTACAGTTATCATAAACGTACAAGAACCGGAACAGCCGTTATTATCTGTATAGTTGTACGTGATGGTGTGCACACCACCGCCCGCAGCCGACGGTGTAAACATGCCGCTATTTACCCCGGCGCCGCTGTACGTACCGCCGGTTGGTGTGGCCCCGCCTAGCGCGAAGGCCGGATCGGCGAAATGAACCGTCAGATCGGAGGGGCAATTCACAACAGGAATTTGATTGAAAATAATGGCTACCTCATCCGCCGAGGCCGCGCAGGGTGCATTCGAGATCGTCCAGCGCAGGGTGTAGCTGTTTCCGGCGATGCCGCTGAAACTGGAAGTGGGGCTGCCGGCGTTGCCGAAACTACCGCCCGTGCCGCTTACGATGCTCCAGGCGCCTGTGCCCACTGTGGGCGTATTGGCTGCCAGGGTGACTGTGGTCAGGCCACAGGTTGAAGCGCCGGTTTGATCGAGACCGGCGTTGGCGGTTGTCGGATTTTGGTTGAACGTAATGACCACATCATCGGTCGACGCCG
>CAZAEZ010000027.1:0-50024 GCA_964484205.1 uncultured Saprospiraceae bacterium
TCGGGCCATTCCCGCAGACGAACCCAACTACATTTTGCAAAACCTGATGGGCCGGAGCAGCGACCAAAAGCTGGGGCTGCACATCGACTCCTTCGTACCGTACCACAGCGAATTTGTGTACATGCTTCAGGCGAGTGTGATTCTGGAAGAACAAACGGCAGACAACGGTTGCACGGTGGTCATTCCGGGCTCCCACCTCAGCGGAAAATATGCCGATCAGAGCGCTTTTGATCAGGCTGTACCGGTACTTTCCCAACCCGGCGACCTGATCATCTGGGATAGTCGTATCTGGCATGGTACGCTGGCAAACAATACCGACAAAACCCGCTGGTCGATCATCGCCGCTTTTTCGCGCTGGTGGATCAAGCAAATGTTCAATTACACCGATAACCTGCCGCAGGAGATTTACGAAAAACTCACCGACAACCAGAAGGCAATTGTCGGCTTTTGTTCAATCGCCTACAATGACGAACAAGAGGGCATCGACCGGAAACGCGGCTACGACACCCTCCTGGAAAATGTAGAAGATTACCGGTATAAGCGCCAACCCGAGGTAGTATAGTGCCTGCCGGCAAATTTTGTCCAACATTCACCGCCAGGGCCCCGCGCATGTATGCGCGTAACTGCCCTGGCGGTGAAAAATTTTCGGACCAATCCGAAAAACACCGGCCTGCCGGGAACCCGGTTTCTCCAACTGTCAGAATTCAATATATTCGCCACAGAACAGTTGAACGAAGACAATTTAAAATCCTATGACGGCGAAAATCAACTCCTTCGAAGAATATCAACGCGAATATGCCCGCAGTGTGGCCGACCCGGAAGGTTTCTGGGCAGAACAGGCCGGCCGGTTTCAATGGCAAAAACCCTGGCGCCGGGTCCTGAAATGGAATTTCCGGACCCCGGATGTAAAGTGGTTCGCCGGTGGGCGGTTGAATATAACGGAAAACTGTCTCGACCGGCATCTGGAATCCCGGGGCAACCAGACAGCCCTCATTTGGGAGCCGAATGACCCCGGCCGCCGTCCGCGAAAAATCACTTACAAACAACTTTACGGCCTGGTTTGCCAGTTTGCCAATGCCCTCAAAGCGCAGGGCGTAAAAAAGGGCGACCGGGTTTGTATTTATATGCCCATGACGCCCGAGCTGGCCATAGCCACGCTCGCCTGTGCCCGCATCGGGGCGGTACATTCCGTGGTGTTTGCCGGCTTTAGCGCCGTTTCAATCGCCGACCGGATCAAGGATGCGCAGGCCAAAGTCGTGATTACCTCCGATTACAACGCCCGGGGCCCAAAAAATATCCCGGTAAAAAAAGTGGTGGACGAAGCGCTCGCGCTTGGCTGCGATTCCATCGAGCACGTGATTGTACACCAAAATACCGGCGACAAAGTTACCATGCAGCCCGGACGCGATATATGGTGGCACGATGCCGTCAAAGGCCGCCGGAAAAGCGGGAAAGCAACCGTCGTGAACAGCGAAGACATGTTGTTTATCCTGTACACCTCCGGCTCCACGGGCAAACCCAAGGGGGTGGTGCATACCCACGGCGGATACATGGTGTACACCGAATATTCCTTCCGGAATGTGTTTCAATACGAAGACGGGGATATTTACTGGTGCACAGCCGACATTGGCTGGATCACCGGCCATTCCTATATCGTGTACGGCCCCTTGCTGGCCGGCGCGACGACCTTGATGTTCGAAGGGGTGCCTACTTACCCCGACGCCGGCCGTTTTTGGGATGTCATTCAACGCCATAAGGTCAACATTTTTTATACAGCCCCCACCGCCATCCGCGCGCTGATGGCTGCCGGCGACGCATGGGTAAAAAACCGGCGCATGCCTTCGCTCCGGATTTTGGGAACCGTCGGCGAACCAATCAACGAAGAGGCCTGGCACTGGTACAATGAACGCGTAGGCAAAAAACGTTGCCCGATCGTGGATACCTGGTGGCAAACCGAAACCGGGGGGATCATGATCAGCCCTTTGGCCGGTATCACGCCATTAAAACCTTGCTACGCAACCTTGCCGCTTCCGGGCGTTCAGCCCTGCCTGGTGGATGCCAACGGACGCGAGATCAAAGGCAACGACGTGGAAGGCATGCTTTGCATAAAATATCCCTGGCCCTCCATTATCCGAACCACTTACGGGGACCACGAGCGGTGCCGGCAAACGTATTTTGCCACCTTCAAGAACAAATATTTCACCGGCGACGGCGCCCGGCGCGATGCCCAAGGCATGTACCGGATCATTGGCCGGGTCGACGACGTGATTAATGTCTCCGGCCACCGGATTGGTACAGCCGAAGTGGAGGACGCGATCAATAAAACACCCCATGTGGTGGAATCGGCAGTGGTGGGTTTCCCCCACGATATCAAAGGGCAGGGTATCTACGCCTACGTCATAACTTCAGGTTCCATTTCCGATGCCGCTGCGTTTAAGCAAACGGTGCTGGCAACTGTTGTCCGGGAGATTGGCCCGATAGCCAAACCGGATAAGATCCAACTGGTGCCGGGTTTGCCTAAAACACGTTCCGGAAAGATCATGCGGCGGATTTTGCGAAAAATTGCGGAAGGCGACACCGGAAATCTTGGCGACATCAGCACTCTGCTCAACCCCGAGGTCGTGGATGTCATCAAGACCGGGGCGAAATCTGTGTAACTGAACATTTTGCATTTTTACCTGCGGGAAAAATCGCTGCGGGCGTTTAAACTGGCACGGTTTTTTCCGTTATTCAGTGCGCTTATAATCCCCTGAACGAAAATGCGCATAATCCGTATCCTATCCTACCCAAGAAAAATATGACCTGCAGCGAATGATGCTGCGGGTTTTTTTTTGGCAAAAAGAGAACCCACACATTTTGCAACGGGTGGGTTCGGCATCTTTCTAACAACCTTATTTTCTTTAGGAGCGGGTATCAGACATGATTCAGTGCGTCAGCATTAATCTGCCCTTTAAACTCCGGGTGTTCAAAAAACTCTACGATTCCGGTTTCCACATCGTACATACCACCGACAATTGCGATTTCACCTTTAGCTGCCATCTCGCGCAGGATCGGGCTGTTTTTGCTGATTTCAGCCATCACTAAATGCACGTTGGCCACAGCAACTGCGTTCGGGTATGCATAGGGATCATCGGAACCGTTGGTGGGTTTCGGCGTTTTTGCCATAGCCGGATGGATTTTCTGCAGCAATCCGGTCAGGTTGCCCATTTCCACATGGTCGCAGGCTCCCTTTACCGCACCGCATTTCGTATGGCCGAGCACCAGCACAATTTTTGAACCGGCAACTTTACAGGCAAACTCCATGGAGCCCAGAATATCGTTGTTCAGGATATTGCCGGCAATGCGGGCGCTGAAAATATCACCCAGGCCCTGATCAAAAATCAGTTCGGCGCTTGTTCGCGAATCAATGCAACTCAGGATCACCGCAAACGGATGTTGCCCCTCCTTGGTTTCGTTCACCTGCTGGAGCAAATTGCGATTTGCCTTCAGGTTGTTGACAAAACGATTGTTCCCGTTTTGCAACAGCTGGAGCGCATCCGTGGGGGTCAGGTTGTCTTGCAATTCTTTTGTTATTGTACGCATGTTTTATCTGATTTTATGTGCTTTTAATTATTGGTCAACACTTTCCTCTTCGATACGACAGGCGGCGCCCCGCTGTGGACAAAGTCGGCTTCGCCGAAATTGTAGCGTTCATGAAAACCAGAAAGCTGCACTGTAATATTTTTAGCCTGCGCTTTTGTCTCGGTGAACTCCCGAATAATTTCGAGCACATCATGATCAATGTAAGCCGTATCGGTGGCATCGATCAAAACATTCGAACCTTCCGGCAGGTGTTCCAGGGTAAGTTTTATACTTGCCTTATTGAGGAAAGAGACCTCTTGCGATAATTCGATGCGGATCAAATCCCCCTCGTGATATTCTTCTTTGTGAAAAAAGTACGCATTTTTCAAATTGCCCCGAAGAATGGCAAAAACACTGGCGCCCAAACCGATCAGTACCCCGGTTAGCAAATCGGTAAATACTACTGCCGTTACGGTGATAATGAATGGCCACCACTGGTACTTCCCACTGGCCCACATTTGCTTGAATATGGAAACTTTGGCCAGTTTATATCCCACTTGCAACAGGATCGCTGCCAGGGCAGCCAAGGGGATCATGTTGAGGAGCCCGGGAATCAGCAACACACAAACGACAAGGAAAACGCCGTGTAAAATGGCCGCCAATTTTGTGCGCGCGCCGGCATTAAGGTTGGCCGAACTTCGTACAATAACCGAGGTGATCGGCAAGCCACCAATCAATCCGGAAACTAGATTGCCGATACCCTGCGCCTGGAGTTCTTTGTTGGGATTGGTCGTTCGTTTTTCCGGATCAATTTTATCCACAGCTTCGATGCACAGCAAGGTCTCAATCGAAGCCACGGCACAAACGGTGAGTGCGATTTGGTACACCGCAGGGTTGTTCCATTGGGAGAAATCGGGGAATAAAAACTGCCCAAAGAATTCATTGAAACTACTGGCAATTGGTATACTGACCAGGTGTTCAGGCCGGATCGCCCAGGAACTTCCCGCCGCTTCAAATGCCTGATTGATCAGCACGCCGGCCAACACAGCAACCAGGGCGCCCGGAATGGCCCCTACCTTTGATTTAATCGCAGGACGTTCCCACAAAATCAGGATCGCCAAACCAATCAGGGTAACCAAAGTCGCGCCCGGATGGATGTACAGGGCAATCGAGTCCCAAATGGACGAAAGGGTGTTGGAGCCACCAGGTTCCAGAAATGCCATATCACCCTCTGCATCCTTATCGTAGCCCAGGGCGTGTGGAATCTGCTTCAGGATGATGATGATGCCGATACCGGTGAGCATGCCTTTTATCACGCTGTTTGGGAAAAAATTGGCAATCGTACCGGCACGAACCAAACCCAGGATATATTGCAAAACACCGGCAACCACGACAGCCAGCAAAAACGCCTGAAAACTGCCAAGTTGTTGAATTGAAACCAGCACAACAGCCGTAAGACCTGCTGCCGGGCCGCTAACACTGGTATGCGAATTACTCAATGCACCAATGACTATTCCGCCGATGATCCCGGCAATCAGCCCGGAAAACAAGGGCGCCCCCGATGCCAGTGCGATCCCTAAACAAAGGGGGACTGCAATGAGAAAGACTACAATAGAGGCGGACAGATCGCCTTTAAATGTTTTTAGAAAATTCGATTTTTCCATTAAGCTTAGATTTTTTAAGAATCAGGTGTGGTAAACAAGCGGGAACGCATTGTATGGAAGCGTCGCCGAGCAAACGCTTGGATCGATCGTAAAGAACAACCGCATGTAAAAGCAGCGTACGCAGTTGCCACACAGGCAACATACTGCTCATTAACTTTTAAATAAGGTGGAAAAGTGGACGGCCAAGCCCACAAAGCAATCTCAAACGCGCTCGGGAGGCGGCGTTAAAATGGCGACAAATTTCCCGGACAGGGGAATCTCCATTTGCATCAAAAGGGCACTTCGAAGATTGGAGAACAACATTAAATTGGAAGCATCAAGCGGCAGCTCTTCCGGATGATATTTATCCTCACTGCCGAGTTTTTTATTCTCCGTATTATCTTTTTTTTCGCAGTCCTGTTCATTCAGGCAAATGGAATCGGCATGCTGAAACGCCTTGAACTGTTCAACGGCAAACCCCGTGAGGATACCGCTTAGTGCAATAAGGACAGCAAGGTTTTTGAATTGTTTCAACATGGTGCAAAAATCGGAATCTTAACAGGGTCTGCAAACAAATGTTTAACATTTTGACAGAATTAATCGTGTTTTAATATTTTTATCCGCCAACGCCCGCTAGTTCAGGTACGTTCCCGGGGAGGTTTTTTACCTTGGTCCGGTTTAGCGCATGTTGGGGATTTTTTGCCTCCGGCAGAAAATCCCCAACATGCGCTAAACCCCACCGGCACCCTAACCTAAAACGTCTGTCATGGCAAAAGATCATCATGCTTATTGGGGAAAAAATCTCCGGTACCTGGTTGTGTTGCTCAGTATCTGGTTGATTGTTTCCTATGGTTTTGGAATTGTTTTCGCCGAAAATCTGAATCAGTTCAGGATTGCCGGCTTCAAACTCGGGTTTTGGTTTGCACAACAAGGCGCCATCTATCTGTTTGTCGCACTCATTTTTATTTACGTCCGGTTGATGAACAAGCTGGATAAAGAATTTGAAGTTGACGAACTGTAGCCTGCGCTACCACTCCACCACGGCAATCCGAAGTATTTACCTCTCCTGCGCGATTTATCTTCTAAAAACAAGCTCCCCATGAGTGTACAACTCTGGACAATAATATTAGTCAGCATTTCCTTTGTTTGGTACATCGGCATCGCCATCTGGTCAAGAGCCGCTTCAACCAAAGAATTTTACATCGCCGGTGGCGGTGTCCCGCCGGTGCTGAACGGGATGGCTACTGCGGCCGACTGGATGTCGGCGGCTTCGTTCATCTCGATGGCCGGGATCATTTCGTTTAGCGGCTACGACGGATCGGTGTACCTCATGGGCTGGACGGGCGGCTATGTGCTCCTGGCTTTGCTGCTGGCGCCTTACCTGCGAAAATTCGGACAGTTTACGGTACCCGACTTCATCGGCGAGCGTTACTACTCCCAGCAAGCCAGAATTGTGGCGGTGATCTGCGCGCTTTTTGTCTCGTTTACCTATATCGCCGGACAAATGCGCGGGGTAGGTATCGTGTTTTCCCGCTTTCTCGAAGTGGATATCAATCTTGGCGTGGTTATCGGTATGGCTATCGTGTTCTTTTACGCTGTACTTGGCGGCATGAAAGGCATTACCTACACGCAGGTAGCCCAATACGTGGTGCTCATTTTTGCTTTTATGGTCCCGGCCATATTCATTTCCATCCAGATGACCGGCGTACCAATCCCGCAACTGGGCATGGGCGCCAGCCTTGCCGACGGCACCTACTTGCTGGACAGGCTGGACGGTTTGAACCGGGAACTGGGCTTTGCCCCCTACACCAATGGCTCGAAACCAATCATAGACATGCTTTGCATAACGGCAGCCCTCATGGTCGGCACTGCAGGGCTGCCGCACGTTATCGTCCGTTTTTTTACCGTGCCCCGGGTACGCGACGCGCGTTCTTCCGCCGGGTGGGCGCTGGTGTTCATTGCGATCCTCTACACGACTGCACCCGCGGTGGCGGCTTTTGTGCGGACCAATTTGATTGAAACAGTTTCGGGGAAAACCTATGCCGAAGTACCCTCATGGTTTAGCAAATGGGAGGCGGCAGGCCTGATTACATTTTCCGATAAAAACCAGGACGGCCGCATTCAATATGTGCAGGCGCCTGAACGAAATGAATTGAGCATCGACCGCGACATCATGGTGCTGGCCAATCCTGAAATTGCCCGGCTGCCGGCCTGGGTGGTGGCATTGGTAGCTGCCGGCGGGCTTGCTGCCGCACTTTCCACGGCAGCCGGGTTGCTGCTTGTGATTTCCAGTGCGATTTCGCACGACCTGCTCAAAAAGGCCATCCGGCCAAATATTTCCGAGCGCGGCGAGCTCATGGCGGCGCGGATTGCCGCAGGTGTTTCCGTGATTTTTGCCGGGTTGCTGGGCATTTACCCGCCGGGATTTGTGGCCGAGGTGGTTGCCTTTGCCTTTGGCCTTGCCGCCGCTTCGTTTTTTCCGGCAATTTTCCTGGGTATTTTTGATAAACGCACCAACAAGGAAGGTGCCGTAGCAGGCATGGTGACCGGCTTGGTTTTTACCGTCGTTATGATTTTGCTGATGAAGGCCGATAAACTTTTTGGCCTGGAAGCACCCTACATGAAAAATGTCGGCGGTATCAGCGCAGAGGGCATTGGAACCATCGGGATGTTGCTCAATTTTTTGGTAACCATCGTCATATCCCGCTTCACGGCACCGCCTCCGGCTGATGTTCAGGAGATGGTGGAAGAAATTCGAATACCCCGTGGCGCCGGCAAAGCATCTGACATTTAAACGCATGGCAAACCCGCATGCGGGCATTCATGCGTATTCGGTCTGCATACCAGATTTCTTTCTGTTGTCACGTCGAATTCGGGAACGGTTGGGAACATCGACCACGGTCAGGTCACAACTTGAGTTAATTTGGCGCCGCGCAGGCCGCGGCCTCCCTTGTAAGTCACCGTGTTTTCTTCATAGCCATCTTAATTCGAAAGCCATCATGGTCCATTCCATCCGCCTGTTTTTCGTACTCTTGCTCGGATTGAGCAGCCCGTGGCTTACACCGGGTATTTCCCAAAACTTCGTCGACCTGTTGCGGATTGACTACACCGGCAGTTCAGGCAATGCTTTCGAATCGGGTTCGGGCACTTCAAGCGTTCGGGAATGGCTGGTCGATGCCAATGTTCCAATCCCCGTTTCAAAAAACTATACCATCCTGACCGGTTTCCAGGTTGAACACATCCGGGTTGGGTTGTATCCGCAGCAGAATGCCAGTTCTGTAAAAAACCTGGGCTTAAAATTTGGCCTGAACCAGCGGTATTCCAACAAATGGTCGGGCACATATTTGCTGTTTCCAAAGTTTGCTTCGGACCTGAAACGGTACGAAAGCGTCGATTTCCAGCTCGGCATTGCAGTGCTGTTTAAATTGACGCAGCAGGAAAACCTCCATTTCAAATTCGGCGCAATGTACAATTCCGATTTATTCGGGCCTTTTTGCACGCCCTTGCTGGGGCTTTATTTTCAGCGGGCTAAGTGGGAAGCCAATGTTTTGCTCCCGAGCATGGTTGATTTGAACTACCGGCTGGTAGCCGCGCTTAAGGTTGGTTTGCGCTTCAACGGCATGATAAAAAGTTTCAACCTGAACACCCAATTCAACGGCATGCAGCAGTATTTGGCCCGGGCCAACAATGAACTCGGCGGGTATTTGGCCTGGTCGTTCGGCAAGGTGCATCTGGTGGGTATGGTGGGGCATTCCATTGGCCGGAGTTACCGCACGTATGCCCGGGACGACCAGATCGATTTAGGCCTCTCGGCGCTCCAATTGGGCGACGACCGAACCCAGCTGAATACAGATTTTGAGGATGGCCTGATGTACAAATTCTCTGTCCTGTACCGGCTAAACACCGGAGCGCAGTAAACAAACATTCCACTTTCAACAACGTGTGTAGTATGCTGGAAGCATTAATGGAAATCGATCAGGTTCGCCTGAATTTCAGTGCCGACAATAAGTTGCTGCTCAACCTCACCATTGCATTTATCATGTTTGGGGTAGCCCTGGAATTAAAACTATCCGATTTCAAGCGGCTGTTCAGCCACCCCAAACCTGTGCTGGTCGGCATCGGCAGCCAGTTTTTTGCAATGCCCCTGCTTACTTTTTTGCTTGCGGTTTCTTTAAAAAACTATATCACCCCGACCGTCGGCCTGGGCATGATCCTGGTAGCCGCCTGCCCTGGAGGCAATATTTCAAATTTTATCAGTGCGCTGGCCCGCGGGAACATCGCGCTTTCGGTGAGCCTGACCGCTTTTTCGAGCATGGGTGGACTGTTGCTCACGCCGCTGAATTTTGCGTTTTGGGGCAATTTGTTCCTGAAAATTTATGCCTCCGGAAATGCCGGCGGACTGATCCGGCCAATTAAAGTTGATCCGGTTGATGTGCTGAGCACTATTTTTTTAATCCTGGGTATTCCGTTGATCCTGGGAGTTCTTTTTAACACAAAAGCGCCCCGGATTGCCGGCAAAATGCTCATCCCGATCAAACGGTTTTCCATACTGGTGTTCGCAGCCATGATCGTGCTCATTTTTGCAAAAAACTATGCCTTTTTCCTGCAGTACATCAAATACATTTTCCTGATCGTGCTGCTGCACAATGCACTGGCGTTGGCTGTGGGCTATTATGTTGCACGGTCATTCCGGTTGGATCGCCAGGATTGCAAAACGGTATCCATTGAAACCGGTATCCAAAATTCAGGGCTGGCGCTGGCGCTGCTGTTCAATCCCAGTATTTTCCCGGAAGAGCTGGCTATCGGCGGCATGGCGTTTATCGCCGCATGGTGGGGCGTATGGCATATTATTGCCGGACTGGGCATTGCGGGCTATTGGTCGGGGTTTTCGCTGCGGCCGGTTCCGTTGGGTACGGAGTAACCGAACCTGTTCCCTGGCCGGGCATACCCGACGATCCGCAAATTTACTGCGCCGCATTAAAGACGGGGATAAACACCTTGCTCACCAGATCACTCCAGCGCTGATTGCCGGCATCCGCAGAACCGTTGTGCCGTTGGAAAGCAATCACGATCAAATTTTTTTCCGGCACGATGAAGAGCCCCTGGCCGCCGTAACCCGACCCGTAATAAATGTCGGATGAAAGGCCGGTGGAAGTCCACCACTGGTGGCTATATCCGGTCACGGCGGAACCGGAAACTTGTATTTGCGGGCTCGCAGATGCCTGCACCCAGGCTTCGGGTACAATCCGGCTCCCGTCCCAAAGCCCGTTATTCAGGTACAGCAAGCCGAACTTGGCCATATCCCTGGCACGCAACTGCAAGCCAAAACCTCCCCAATTTCGGCCTTCCGGGTCGCGTTGCCACTGGTACGCCTGGATGTTCAACGGTCCGAATAATTTTTGCTCCGCGTATTGGCTCAGCTGCCGGCCGGTTTGCTTGTAAATAATATCGCCGACGACATGGGTGGATAGGGAGTTGTAATTGAATACGGCGCCCGGTGTACTGGCAAGGTTGCGGCTCAACAGGTATTCCACGGAGTTTGAGACCTTGTTTTCCGTTATCGGGTTGATCTCCTGGTCTTCATCCCATTCCAGTCCGGAGGCCATATTCAGCATATCGCGCAAGCGGATCGAATCCTTTGCGCCACTGATTTTTCCCGGGTAATATTCTGTTAAACGTACATCGGCGTTTGGGATTGAGCCTTCCGCCAGGGCAATGCCGGTCAGCGCGGAGGTTACATTTTTTGTAATGGATCTTAAATGAAAAAGGCTGCTGCTGGTATGCCCGTCGTAGTATTTTTCCACGATCAGGCGTTCGTCCCGGATAACAAGCAGGGCATAAAAATCGGAAAGTGCGGCGGCATTCTGGATGGCGCTGTCGAGTGCTGCGGTATTGAAATGATAGTCGGCAGGATTCCCTTCAACCCAGAAACCATCATCAGGAAGGGTTTCATCTTTTTTGCAGGCAGCAAGAACGACAAAGAGCAGGAGCAATAAACACTGGGCTTGTTTCATCTATTTTCAGTTTTATCCAAAAAGGACCTTTTGAAATAAGGGAGGATGCCCAGGTTGCGTTCAGTATTCGACAAGCGCACAGGCAAAACGAGTGAATACACTTGAATTCCATGCGGAATGGAATGACGGAACCGAAGTATCTTGTGTGCCTGAATTTTAAACCGTTATACCTGCAAACTATGACCGCCCGTGTTGTTCCCGTGCTCTGGATATGGTGTGCTGTGCTGGCCACAGGCACTCTGGGTTTTGCCCAGCAAGCACTTCCTTATGATTATCCAAAGCCGGTAGACACCAAGTCGAGGCAAATCCAAAGCCAGGAAAAGCGCACCTGGGCCTTTGGCGCTATCCAGGTAACCAACCAATTTGATGGCGCCCGCTTGAATGGGTTTTCACAAAAAAACGACAGCACGTACATTGTCCGGATTTCTCCGGAAAACAAACCGATCAACGCAAGCCCCTGGTATGCCTTTAAAATCTGGTCGGCAATTCCACAAACCATTTGGCTGGAATTTCAATACAAAGAGGCCAAACACCGGTATTTCCCGAAGGTCAGCATGGATGGCCGCTACTGGGAGTTGCTGGATTCTACCCGATTCAGCCAAAACGACACGATTCAGGCACTGTTGCAGCTGACACTTACCCCCGACACGCTTTGGGTGGCGGCGCAGGAAATTATCACTTCCACCCAGGTGTATTCCTGGTGCAGCCAGTTGGCGCTTTCACCGGATGTAAAATACGGGATCGCCGGAAAAAGCGCCCTGGGCCGGGATATTCCAATGCTCGAGATTGCCAAGGACTCGGTAAAAAACAAAGCGGCGATCATTCTGCTCAGCCGCCAGCATCCGCCCGAAGTGACCGGCTTCATGGCTTTGCAGGCATTTCTGGATGCTTTGCTGGCCCCTACCCCGTTGGCCACTGCTTTCCGGAAAAAATACCGCATCCTAGTCTTCCCGCTGATGAATCCGGACGGCGTAGACCTTGGGCACTGGCGGCACAATGCCGGGGGCGTAGACCTCAACCGCGACTGGGCCTACTACAACCAGCCGGAAACCCGGCAGGTAGCCAATTTTGTGGTTCAAACCGTAAAAAGGGACCAAAACCAGGTGATCCTTGGCCTGGACTTCCACTCCACCTGGCAGGATATTTATTACACCTGCCAGGAAACCAACCCGCAAATTCCCGGGTTCAAGGACTTTTGGCTGCAGGGCATTGCCGCGAGTATTCCGGGGTATACGCCGCTGGAAGAGCCGTCCGAAATTGCCCAGCCCATCTCAAAAAGTTGGTTTCTCACCCAATTTGGCGCCGAAGGGGTCACCTTCGAAATTGGCGACGACACCCCGCGCCCATTCATCGTACAAAAAGGGCGCACGGCAGCCATCGAGATGATGCAGTTGCTGGTGCTCCGGCGGTGAAAAACGGCAGTCCCCCTCCCGGTCTGTGCACTTTTTTTTCAAAAAAAACGCAACAAAAAAAACCGGATCCCGCCTAGGCCACGTATGTGATCATGTTACTAAAATTTATTCATCACAATTCAAGTAAACATGAAAAAGAGAAATCTGCTTATCACGCTTATCGTAGTCTTTGGCGCTTCCCTTGGGATTCTCTGGGCCGCCGATCACATCGATGCGCCCGGAGTCAGTTCGACGAGCTCCGACATCACCGATTTTTATGCATTTGCAAGCCCCGAAAACAGCGCCAACCTGGTGTTTGTCTGCAATACGCAGGGCCTGCTCGACCCAACTGCCAGCGCTACAGCTGCTTTTGATGAAAATGTGCTGTTGGAATTTAACATCGACAATACCGGCGACAATGTGGAAGACCTGGTGATCCAGGCGATTTTTAAAGACGGTAAAGTCCGCGTTTACGGTCCGGTCAAGCCCGATGCCACCGGAACGACCAGCGCGGTGCAAACATCCGGAATGCTCACCGAAGCCGCGATAACCACCTACGGCGCTATGCCATCGATTGGCGCCAACAACGGTGTAAAAGTTTTTGCGGGCCCGCGCGACGATCCGTTTTTTATGGACTTCGCACAATTCGGAAAGATCATAGCCGGCACTGCCACCGGATTCAACAACCCTGGCGCCGACACCTTTGCCGGAACCAACGTGCTTTCCGTCGTGGTCGAAGTTCCCAAAACCATGCTCGGCTCGGCAGCCATGCTGAACACCTGGGTAGAGAGCAAGCGGAAAATCTGACACGCTACCCATTTCCAAATCCTTTTTTAAAAACGCCTCGCCTCCCGGCAATCAGCCGGCACAGGGAATACTGTCAACACCGAACAGTATCCAAACACCTCTATTTTTTAAACAACGCAAAAAAATGTTTATCATGAAAAATATCTTTCAATCGGGTCTCTTTGTTTTACTGGCATTGAGCACCCTGTTTTCTGCCTGCGACAAAGACGACGACATGCCGAATGCCCGGTATATGCAGGAAGACCAGATGGGGCGGCCTGCGATCAACACCGTATTTGTATCCGCAGCCGATAAAGACGCCTTCAACACCACCATTCCGTCGCAACAAAGCAGCGCGTTTGCAGCCAAATTCCAGCAGGCATTGCTTAGCCTGAATCCCGGATATACGACCAATGCGCTTGGCCTGGATGCTGCAACTTTTACAGGCGTTTTGGCTACGGATGTTTTGACCGTTTCGACTACCGGAACAACGACGTTTTTTGACGGAACGAATGTGCTAACCGGTCGCCGGTTGAGTGATGACGTGATCTCCGTTGAATTGCTGTTGCTGTTTGGCGGTGCGGATGGCACGGCAAACCCACAGCTCACCGACGACAATGTGGATGCAAACGACAAAGCATTCCTGAATACTTTCCCTTACCTCGCGAGCCCGCATTAAGTGGATTTTTTTGAAAATCGGGGCTGGACGGCAGAGGGTCGTCCGGCCCGTTTTTTTAACCTGATTTCTTAAATTCAAACTATCCGTCCCGATGAAAAATATCCTTGTTGCCGCACTGGCATTTGGAATACTTGGCGCTATAGGCTGCCTGACCAAAAATACACCGACGATAAACCGTGCAGACTACGAAGTCTACCTGGTTAAAACGCATTTTCTTAAAGCCCAAAAAAAACTAGCCGGCCAGATTGCGTTTTGGGAAAACAAACTCCAGGTTGATCCGGAAAACTTTGTTTATCAAAACAAACTGGCGGGACTTTTTGCCGCCGACTTCAAGCTGACCGGAAATACCCGGCAGTTGCACCGCTCTGACAGCCTGCTTCAATTGATAAACACCCGGATGCCCAACCAGCACAGCGTTTTGTACAAGCTGGCAACCAATGCCATCACAAAACATGCGTTCCGGCAAGCCGAAGCATACAGCGCGCAAATGTACCGGACCGGCGAAAAAAAGTTTATCAGTTCGCTCCTGCGCACGGATGTGTATTTGGAGCGCGGAAATTTATCGGATGCTGAATTTTTACTCAATACGGTGGCATCCGATAGCCATTTTGACTACCTGATCCGAAAAGTAAAAGTGCTGGACCAGCAGGGGAAACTCGGCGAGGCCATTGCTGTGATGGAAAAAGCGGCACGGTTGGCGGCAACCTCCGGCTCGGATGCGCTTCAGAACTGGTCGTTGTCCAATCTGGCCGACATGTATGGGCACTTTGGCAACATTGACAAATCCTATCAAACATACCTGCAGGCGCTCCAATATAACCCGGCTGATTTCCATGCCTTGAAGGGCATTGCCTGGATCGCCTATGCGCAGGATAAAAATCTCGCGGAGGCCAAACGAATTCTGAATTTTTTACGGGCCTTGCATCCTGTGCCGGATTACGATTTACTGCTTGCTGAAATTGCCGAATTCGAAAAAAAACCGGCGGCAGCATCGAACTATCAACGTGCATTCGAAGCCAAAGCCGGCCTGCCGGCGTATGGAAATATGTACAAACGCTATATCTGCGCATTGGAAAGTACCGCTCCGGAGCAAGCCGTAGCGCTGGCTGAGGCCGATGTCGCCGAACGTCCGCATCCGGTGAGTTACGCATTTCTTGCCTGGTCCATGTACCGGAACGGCAACACTTCAGAGGCCTTGAAAATTTTAAAAACGCATGTGATGCAGCAAACGGAAGAGCCGCATGCGGTATTTTTCGCAGGGGTGATCCTGAAGGAAACCGGCCACAAAAAGGAGGCTGAAGCATACCTGAAACAAGCGTACGAGGCTGCATTTGAGCTCGGGCCTGTCATGGAATCCGAAATAAGGGGGTACCTCAGCGATTTGCAGGGAGAGCGTACGGTTACTGCACCGACGTTTTCACGACTTTCCGGACAGTAGTTTGCATACCGATCCGGCATTTTACAAAATAAACTCCCGGTGAAACATTGGGAAGTTCCAGTCGATATAAACCGGCGTTCAGCATCCGATACGGGAGCAGCACGGAAATAGTCACACCCGTTTCATCCGTCATTTCCACGGTCACCGGTGCAGATTTTTCCAGATTCAAGTCAACTGTTGCTTTCTCATAGTAGGGGTTTGGATAAATTTTCAGCTCGAAATCGGGCGTTTTCACTGCCGTTTGGCGCCCGCTCCCGGCGAACAACGTTTCGTGGCTGCGTCGTACGGAGCGTGCGGCCCAGTCGGGCGTATTATTCTCCCGGGATTCAGGGGCTGCTGTCAGGTTGGGCGTAGTTACGGGCGACAACCACCGCAAGGTATTTTCCAGGATAAGGCTGGATAAAAATTCGTCGTAGTAATATTCAAAACCCAGGTAGACCACTTTACCGGCGCCCAACGGCTTATACCCCAAGGCCGGATAGCCCCGGATATCCGCCAGGGAGACAAAGTTAGGGTCGGGGATGTCGAGTGGATAAATGTAATTGGCGAGCGTAAAGTCAGTTTGTGTGCCTTGCAAAATTGGATGGTCCAGCGCATTGGCATGTATTTCCAACTCTGTGCAGAAGTATCCAAAATCCAAATCAAACAGGCCAAAGTTTTGAAGTACCCCAAATTGGTCGGTGCCGCTAAACACCACGGCCCCACCCTTTCGCACAAATTGTTGGAGCACTTTACCATAATTGCAAATCATTTTGGGATCGCCGGTTGCTGCGTAGGGAATTACGACAATCTGCTGGTTTACAAGGATTTCTTTGAGCGTTTGATCGCTGCCTGCCCAAAAGTCGGTAAGTTCCACTCCCGGGAGCCGTTGGGCAATCAGGCTGCGCACCTTGCCAACGTAGGCGCTGTCGTAACTTGAATAATTAAGCATCAAAACGTGCAGGCCGGCAACGGAATCTGCCTCGGAGGCAAGTTGTTCATCCGAGAAAAAGGGCGTGTCCTGATAGCCAAACGTGGCAATCGTGGAATTAACCGGATAGGTTTGCTTCGGAAACTTCGGGCTTCCAGATTGGTATGCCGCCAAGCTAAACAGGCTGGCAACCAGTATCTTAAAATAGGCAACACGAAGCATGGGAGAGTATATTTTGATCGATAAAAAATGCGTTTCCCTTCCAAACGCGAAAATCGCTCCAAATTGTACAGAATGGGGCGTTTTTTGGAACGCAAAGGTAAAATATATTCCTGCAACAAAAATTGCCCGGTGAGGAAAATCCACCGGGCAATTTTTAACCAGATTATGGATTGGCAACTTACTTGGTAGCCACCAGCATTACATTCATATCAAACTCATCGTAGATGGTTTTGTCCCCCAGATCATCGAAAAACGAGCCGGAGCCATACCGAACATTGTACTCGGAGCGATCAATGGTCATTTTCCCGGTGGCGGTTACTTTGCCCTCCTTTTCTGAAACCTGGGCAAAGAATTTCACTTCTTTGGTTGTTTCTTTTATGGTCAGGTTACCGATAATCTTGTAATTTCCTTTGGTATCCTGCGGAATCGCACGTGAGATCACGAACTTGGAAGTCGGGTATTTTTCTACGCCAAAAAAGTCGTCGCTTTTCAAATGGCCTTCCAGTTTTGCAGCCCATTCGCCCTCGAGATCAGTATCCTTGATAGAAGTCATGTCGATTACGAAAGTTCCCCCGGTCAGGGTTCCATCGGCAAATTGCAGGCTTCCGGATTTGAGTTTTACAGTGCCGGCATGTTCGCCGGTAACTTTGTACCCTTTCCAGGTCAAGGCACTTGACGTCACATCTACTTTATACGTTTCAGGTGTGGTCGCAGCAAGGGCAAGGACAGCCAAAAGTGGGAGAAAAAATAACTTTTTCATGTTTAGACTAAGATTTTAGAACGGTGATAGATATGGTGCACCTAAGTGCCGGACAAAGGTAAGCAGCCTAGATGTTTTGAAATCAGGTGTTACAACATTTAACATCATATTAAAGTTTAGATCGCGCCGTATAAAATTTTCAAACAAAACTTTTTTTTGATTTTTGAGCATTGTACCTTTGCGCCTCAAATTCAGAAGCATTTAACATATCATAGATCATGAAAGAATTGGAAGCGGTAAAGTTTGTGCAGGGTCAGTTGTTGAACAAGCCCGAGTTTCCCGCCTTTAAAACAGGTGATACGATAATTGTCAAGTATCGAATTGTGGAAGGTGATAAAACGCGCGAACAGGATTTCCGCGGTGACGTCATCCAGGTAAAAGGCCATGGCCTGACCCGTACGTTTACCATCCGCAAAATGTCGCATGGCGTTGGCGTCGAGCGTATTTTTGCCATCTCTAATCCGAATATTGCGGGTATCTCCGTTGTGAAACGCGGTCGGGTGCGCCGTGCTCGCTTGTATTACCTGCGTGGACTTGTAGGTAAAAAAGCACGGATTAAGGAATTGAAATTTTTCAACACCAAAGCCAACGATAGCCAGAATTAATTTTGGCGCCAGGCAAAAACGGCTGTCCGGTATCCCGGGCAGCCGTTTTAATTTTTCCAAAAGAAATACTCAAGGTTTCAAGGCAACGATACGCAACGGGCCGCCACTGCCCCCTTTAATTTTCATTGGCAAGGCAACCACCCCAAATCCTTTTGCAGGCAATTGATCCAATTGTGCCAGATTTTCGAAAGCCGGAATGTTTTCCTGAAACAAAATTTGATGGCTTTCAAAAAGTGTAGATTGCCCGTAATCTATGCTGGGCGTATCGAGGCCGATGGCATGGATGCGGCGCTTCGAAACCAACCATTGCGCAGCATCCGGATGCAAACCCGGAAAATGCAGTTTTGCCACTGCTTCCGGGCCGCGTTCATCGGTACCCATGTACCGTTTTCGATCGGGCCAAAATTTGCCAAAACCGGTCTTAAGAAAGACAATTGCGCCATCCGGTATTTTACCGTATTCCTTTTCCCAGGCTAAAAAATCATCCACTGAAATCTGGTAATCCGGGTTACCGGATGCATTGTCGCTTACATCAACCAAAATGCCGGCACCAATAAGTTGTTCCACCGGTATTTCATCCATAGGCCGTTTGCCTGCTGCAAAGTGCATTGGCGCATCAAGGTGCGTTCCACCGTGCTCAGCGGCACAATATTGAAATGCCGTGTAATAAAAACCGCTGTCTGTTATTCCCGCAAATACCGTATCCAATCGAAAACCTTCAGCTGTAGGCCAGTACACCGTATTTTCATCAAAAGTGTACGTGAGATCTATCCATTGCCCTTCAGGAAAGCGGATTTCTTTTGTTGACAATCCGGAGCGATTGCATCCGGCAGCCGCAACAATGAGAACCAAGAACAACAGGGTCCTTTTCATAATTCGATAATTGATAAATCCAATATGCCAGTAAATTTCCAACTTACCGCATTAATTGAATCCGGTGAACTTTTTTAGGATTCCTGCAAAAATGGATATTTATAATCACCGGCCGGAACGAAGGTTTCTTTGATCGTGCGCGGTGAAAGCCAGCGGTACATATTCAGCATTGATCCGGCTTTGTCGTTGGTGCCCGACGCCCTGCCACCACCAAATGGTTGCTGGCCAACCACGGCCCCGGTAGGTTTGTCGTTGATGTAATAATTCCCGGCAGCATGGCGAAGTTTTTGATCGGCCAGCGCAATAGCGGATCGGTCGCGTGCAAAAATTGCCCCGGTGAGCGCATAGGGCGAACCACCGTCTACCAGGGAAAGCGTTTCCTCGAAAGCGTCGTCGGCATACACGTAAATTGTGAGTACCGGCCCAAAAATCTCCTCACACATCGTAATATAATTCGGGTCGGTTGATTCGATAATGGTCGGCTCGATAAAATACCCCTTCGATTTATCGTAATTACCGCCTGCGATAACTTTCACCTTATCCGACTTTTTAGCATCGGCGATGTACCCGGAAATTTTATCGAATGCTTTTTCATCAATCACTGCATTGAAAAAGTTAGTAAAATCCTCCGGGTTCCCCATTTTCATATCCTTAAGATCATCCAGGAGATACTCCTTGACCTTGGGCCACATGCTTTCCGGGATATATGCCCGCGACGCAGCAGAGCATTTTTGCCCCTGATATTCAAAGGCGCCACGGGTGAGCGCTACAGCAACAGCTTTTGCATCGGCGGAATTATGCGCCACCACAAAATCTTTACCGCCGGTTTCACCGACAATGCGCGGATAGGACTTGTATTTGTGGATATTTTGCCCAATCGTTTTCCATAACATTTGAAAAACCCCCGTGCTCCCGGTAAAGTGCAGGCCTGCAAAATCCGGGTGCTCAAACACCACGCTACCCACCGTCGGGCCGTCAACATAAACCAGGTTTACCACCCCGGGCGGGAGGCCTGCTTCCTCCAGGATTTCCATAATGATAGCGGCAGAATAAATCTGCGACTCCGCGGGTTTCCACACCGATACATTGCCGAGCATCGCCGGAGCCGTAGGAAGGTTGCCGGCAATGGAGGTGAAATTGAATGGTGTGAGCGCAAAGACAAAACCCTCCAATGGCCGCCAGTCGAGCCGGTTCCAGGTATTTGCCACACTTCGAGGCTGTTGTTTGTAAATCTCCTGCATGAACCAGACATTGTAACGCCAGAAGTCGACTAATTCACAAACACAGTCAATCTCCGCCTGAAACGGGTTTTTGCTTTGGCAAAGCATGGTTGCGGCATTCATTTTAGCGCGATAAGGTCCGGCCAAAAGGTCGGCTGCTTTGAGAAAAATAGCGGCGCGATCCTGCCAGGGCATCGCTTCCCAGGCTGGTTTGGCGGCTAAAGCGGCATTAATCGCCGCCTTAACATGGTCGGCAGTGCCCTTCGCATGATGTCCAAGGGTATGGCTAAGTTCGTGAGGCGGGCGAATGACCATTTTTTCTGTAGTCATCACTTTTTCCCCGCCGATAAACATCGGGATATCGTTTTGAACAGATTTTAGCTCGGCGAGTGCTTTTTTCAGCGCCGCTTTTTCCGGGGAGCCCGGTGCGTAATTCAGAACCGGCTCATTGACCGGGTTGGGAATATTAAATATAGCGTCTGACATATTGCTAAGTCAATTTGAGTTTGAAAAAAATTCAGCTTAAAAACAGGAAGTAAATCCACAGCGACTTCAGGATGGAATACGGATTTCTTTGGGAATGAAAGGAGCAGCATCACCACCGCCAACAATGATTTCGCGGACAATCGTACTACTGATGTGGGATAACTCCGGTTGTGCGATCAGAAACACGGTTTCAATCCCCCCGCCCACAATATGATTCAACTGCGAAATGGTTTTTTCATAATCAAAATCAGAGCCGTTTCGGAGGCCGCGCAACAGGTAACGCGCACCAATTCGCAGGCAATAATGCGCCGTCAGGTTTTCAAAATAATCAACCCCGACATTGGGATAGCCGGCAAACACCTGGCGCAGCCATTCCATACGCTGCTCCAGTGAAAACAGATATTTCTTGGTGGTGTTTACGCCTACCGCCACTATTATTTGATCAAACAACGGGAGCGCCCTGGTGACCAGATCGACATGCCCGACCGTAATCGGATCAAATGATCCGGGGAACACAGCTATTTTCATAAAGTATGGTTAAAGCAAGGGCTAAGTTGGCGATTTTCAGGCAGCAGGCAAAGAAAAAGCCGAATCGCATGGACGCGATCCGGCTTTTTATCAGGGAGTGGCAAGAATTAAAAGAAATTAGGCCCCTCCAAATTTCTTAACCAGCCAGACGATCAGGCAAACTGAACCAAACAGCCAGGCAAGCCAGGCAAAGGTGAATAGCACCGCGCCAAAACCAAAAGAACCGCTGTAAATACCGCCCGTGGTTACTGCAGCGGCAAGGATCGACAGCAACAAACCTGCGGCCCAGCCGAAAATCCAAAACCACATCCACTTGTCGACGGGGTCGCTAAAGTCGACGCGGTTGCCTTTCTTTTTAAATAATTTAAACTTCAAGGACCGCTTTTCGGCCTTGAACGTCTTGGCAATTTGGTCTTTTTGTGCAGCAGCCTTCTTCACCATTTCCATACGTGCTGCGCTCGCCGGAACTTCTTCAGAGGCTCGAACGGTTGCCGCCGGAAGAATAAAGGCAAAAATGAGTAATGACAGGGTAATTCGGATTGTCTTCATACGAATTGGTGTGTTTTATGAAAGAATTCAGGCGGTAAAGATAAAAAAGCTGGATACACAGCGTGATTAATCAAATGTATATCTGGTAGTTTTAACGTTCATTAGTTGTACCGGCTGAGGTCTTCTGCTTCGATATGCTCACCTTGTTTCCGGTTTCGCCACCACCAAAAACCGATAATCGCGACCAAGGTATAGGGCATTGCCAACATGTATAAAATGCCGGTGTTCAGGCCCCGGCCGTCAGTGCCGCCATTTTTAAGGTTGGATTCCGCCGACATCCGGCACATTGGGCATTGGGCAACTAAATCGTCAGACAACAGCAATAGGAGTAACAGCACCACTCCGAAGGCAACGGCAAATTTTCCTTTGTTTTTCATATTGAATGCGCTTTTAAAGTCGACAAATTTAAGGATTTATCCATAATACGGTCGAAGCATCAAATAACAGATCGGCCCGGTGATGGCCACATATAGCCAAAGTGGAAAAACCCAACGCGCCATACGTTTGTGCCGGTCAAATTGCGCTGTGTAGGCGCGGTTAAAGGTCAGCAAAACAAATGGCAGGATCAAAGCGGCCAGCACCACATGGGTAATCAAAAAGAAGAAATAAACCATTCGAATCGTACCGGTGCCGCCGAAACGGGTTTCCGGCGTCGTAAAATGGTACAACACATAGGAGACCAAAAACAGGGCAGAACAAATCATGGCGGCGTAAATGGAGCGCCGGTGCGCTTCGACCTGTTTTTTTCGAATAAAATAGTACGCAAAAACAAGGATCACCGCTGCAAGTGCATTCAACGATGCGTGCAAAGGCGGTAAAAAACTAAAATCGACGCCAACATCAAATTTAACGCGCCGCATCAACCCTACCAAAACCAAGACCACTCCGGACAGCACGTAGGCCCAAATGTTCAAACGCTTTTCCAGGGCTTGAGCCCGGGAGGCTTCAACAGAATTCATTTCCATGGTGAACGTTTTGGATAGTATTATTTATAGGGCAGTAAAAGGGCGATGTGTTCCACCATACGGCCAAGTTCTTTTTCGTCGGTGGCATTGTAGAATCGGCGGATTGTTCCGGAGGTGTCGGTTAGCGCGAAATAATGACTCACAGGCTCAATATCATTGTTCTGGCAATACAGATCATAACTATTAAAAAGTATGGTCTGCCAGGAGCCCAGCCCACCGGTCCAAACCCAGTTGACATAGTCGGCGCTGGGAAGTGTTTGAGCGTAGGTTTTGAATTCAGCGGTGCCCCCCTGGGAAATCATCACCATCCGGAACTCGTCAATTTGGGCGCCGGGCTTGTAACCGAACTGGTTAAACAGCCGTTCGCAAACATCCAGCACTTTTTGATTTTCGGCTGTCAGGTCCGGGTTAGCGCCAAAGTAGTGCACTACACAAACTTTCCCGTCAAGCAGGTCTTCCTTTGTTCCATCGGCGTAGATAATCATGGCGCTTCGGATCTTCCCATAATCTTGCAATTCAGCCTGTGCCTGCTTGCGCCATTTCAGCCCGCCACTGAGGTAATACCAGGAACCTAAGGGCAAAACAACCAGGATCAAAACAAGGATACCAAAAATTAAAATCTTCCTTTTCAGAGGTACTTGCTCACTCATGACTTTTTAAATATAGTACTGATAATCAACAAAAAAGGCGAGACCTGGTTGGCTCGCCTTGGTTCTTTTTCTTAGATTTTATTTCTAAAATCATCTTTTGAGAGTATGTAGCCCTGTGGTTGCCCGGCCGGAACGGGCTTGACCCGTTCTTCATTCTTTTCTTTGATCAATTCGCGGCGGTTGCCCCAGGAATTTCCTTCCTGAAAAAAAGCAATGATTGCCCAAACCAATAATGCCGTAGGCAAAAGTACGCTGAGCGCCAGGCCACGCACTTCATAGGCCATGTGCATAAAAAAGAATATGATGAAATAGGCCTTGTACAGGGAGAATCCGATCATGAGCAACATGTACAGGTAGTGCCCAAAGCCTTCCGTAAACTTCACACCGTGGATAAGATGCCCTTTTGCCAATAGCGCAATAACAACTTCGACAATTGTGATGGCACCGAGCAACATCAGGCCTTTAAATACCAGTGCTTTTTGTTCTTCGTATGTTTGATGTCCAGCCATTTTTCAGACATTATTTTTTGTGAAAAGGGATATTAAAATCAGATCAAAGCAGGTAGAATACCAGAAACACAAATACCCATACCAAATCCACAAAGTGCCAGTAAAGGCCCATTTTTTCTACCATTTCGTAGCCATTTTTCCGTGCGGCATATAAGCCGCTTGCGGCGTTGATCATAATAATGGTCAGAAATAACACACCGGAGAATACGTGAAACCCGTGGAAACCCGTGATAAAGAAGAACAACGCACCGAAGGCTTTCGGACCAAAGCCTGCTTCTTTCACCTGCCCGGCATAAGCCCCGGTGGTATATTTTACTTTGGGAATATCAAATTCACCGTCATGTTTGTGCAGGAGATAACTTTCATCCTTATGAAACGTTTTTGGCGAGCCATCCTCATTTTTAGCTTCCGTACCGTCAGCATTGAGGTAAATGCCATCGGCAATGTGCCGGCCAAACGGGTTTTGAGAAACCGTCATGTTCTCCTTTACGATCAGGGTCGTCCATTCGTAAGCCTGTGATCCAAGAAAGGTGGCGCCACCAAGAATGGTGAGGAGCATCCAGAAAACGACGCCTTTCCGGTTTTCGCGATGGCCTTCCTGTACCGCCCGAACCATCGTTACAGAACTAAAAATCAACACGAAGGTCATAAAGGTCACAAATATCAAGGGCCAGTGCGCATTCACAAACGGAAAGGATGCAAAAACAAAATCAGGCTCCGGCCAGGTTGGCATACTGAAACGAAGGGCGCCATACGCGATAAGGAATCCGGCAAAAGTGAAGGCATCCGATAGCAGGAAATACCACATCATCAATTTACCGTAACTCGCTTTAAAAGGTTCTTTCGCGCCTTCCCAGAGGTTGGCATCGTCTTGGTGCTCCGGGTGGTGAGATTCGTGTGCGTGTGCAACAGAAGTATCTGCCATATTTAACTAAAATTGATAGCTAGTAGGATCGTGTTGTTAAGTAGTTTTTTCAGGATTGGAGTATAAAAAACATGACGAGATATACCCAAAGGATATCCACGAAGTGCCAATAATTTACAACTAATTCAAAACGCAATTTCCGACGCGCCGTCGGTTTAAACGGCAGGTAGAAGCCATGAATCATTGCAACAACCAAAGCCGCCACACCGCCCAGCACGTGCGCAGCATGCACCCCCGAAATCACATATACAAAAGAAGTGGAAGGGTTGGCCGTAAAAGTTGCTCCCATTGCCGTCAGCGCTTTCCAGCCCTCGTATTGAAGCACTACGAAGGCTATTCCAAGGACAAACGTCGCGAGCAACAGTAATTTATACGGTTTTTCCATGCCCGTTTTAAATGCCCTGAATGCAAAATGCAGGGTTACACTACTGGCAAGGATCACCAGGGTATTAAAAAGGAAAATATCCGGCAACTTGAATTCATACCAATTGCCTGCTGCCCGACGCACGATGTAGGCGCTGGTAAATGCGCCAAACATCATAATAATCGTAGCAATGCCTACCCATAGGGCCAGCTTATGCGAATGAATTTTATTTTGCTTGTATTCAGAAGAAACCGCACTCATATTCGCGAGTTTTCTTTTTAAATATTATCCAATAACAAAACGATCAGCGACAAGGGCAGGTGCAAGAAGGAGGCAAACATTTGCCGACGCGCAGCATCTTGCGAACATTCCCGAAACAACTGCCAACACCTGTAACCAAAATAACCGTTTATCAAAACCAATACTGCAGTGGCTATGCCGCCACTAAAACCGGTCCAATAGCCCAAACCGGCATTGACAATCATCAATAAGCAGAAAAAGAAAGACAACAATCCGGTAGTCGCATTTTTCGCACCCGTTCGGGAAGGCAACATTTGAAAACCGGCGCGCTTGTAATCTTCATCTGCCAGCCAGGCCACCGCCCAGAAATGTGGAAATTGCCACAAAAACTGTATCGTAAACAACATCATGGCCGTTATGGTCATTGCGCCATCCCAGGCCGTACATCCAATTACCAGCGGCAGTGCCCCCGGAATTGCCCCAACTACTACAGCCAACGGCGATGAACGCTTCAATGGCGTGTAGATAAAAGCATAACTGATCAGCGACAACATACCCAGAAATCCGGTCAATGGATTGAAGAGGGACAGAATAGTCACACCAAAAAGCGCCATCATCCCGGCCCACAACACGGCAGTGGAGATGCTCATCCGGCCGGCCGCAACCGGGCGATTTGCTGTACGCGGCATCAACCGGTCATAATCGCGTTCCAAAACCTGATTCAATGCATTTGCCGCCCCGGTTACCAAAAACCCACCGATTGCCAGTAATGTCATCCCCAGCCAGTTGACATGCCCGCCTGCGGCGATCGCATAGGAAATCAGCGCTGAGAAAAGTACCATTAAAGACAACTTGAATTTCACCAGCAGGCCAAAATCCGTCAGGGCTTGCGAGATGCTCGTCCATATTGTCCATTGTTGTGCCGCGTTACGCTCCATTATCTGAAATACTCTTGTCCGAGTTTTAGTGGGTATGAGAACATAAAGCCGTGTAGTAATTGCACCGCTCTATGTGTTTTTTTTTTCTAAAAATTGAAATTAATGTCCGTGATCATGCTCGCCCTCTTTCAGCGGGATATACTGCGGAATATATTCTTCGCCACCTTTACCATAATCATAAGCCCAACGTTGAACGCTGGGGATATTACCCGGCCAGTTGCCATGGCCTGCTTTAATCGGCGTTGTCCACTCCAGGGTATTGGCACCCCACGGGTTTTTAACACGAAGTTTACGGCCGCTGAAAATGGAATAAAAGAAGTTGATCACAAAAACAATTTGCAAAAAGAAGACAACAATTGCAGCCACTGTGATAAACTGGTTCAGTTCGGTAAAGTGCCGGAACGCATCAAAGGAAGCGCCGCCGTCATAATAACGCCGTGGCATACCGGCCATACCCGTATAGTGCATGGGCCAGAAGATGGCGTATGCACCGATCATCGTTCCCCAGAAATGAATCCGCCCAAGCGTTTCATTCATAAAGCGGCCAAACATTTTGGGGAACCAGTGATAAATCCCGGCAAACATCCCAAAGAAAGCCGCAATACCCATAACAATGTGGAAGTGCGCAACCACAAAATAGGTGTCGTGCAATTGAATATCAAGTGCCGAGTTGCCCAGGAAAATACCTGTCAAACCTCCGGAGATAAACATGGAAACAAATCCCAGCGCAAACAAACTTGCAGCATTAAACCGGAAGTTTGAGCCGTAGACGGTAGAAATCCAGTTAAACACTTTTACCGCCGATGGCACCGCAATTATCAGGGTGAAAACGACAAAAAAGTTACTAATGAACGGGTTCACCCCGGACATAAACATGTGGTGGGCCCAAACGATAAACGACAGGAATGCAATCGCAAGGATGGACAATACCATGGCACGGTAACCGAAAATTGGTTTGCGCGCATGCACCGACAATACCTCCGAAACAATACCCATGGCCGGCAGAATAATGATGTATACCTCCGGGTGGCCAAGGAACCAGAACAAGTGCTGGAACAAAATCGGGCTCCCCCCTACGCGATCCAGGATTTCTCCACCCACAACGATTTCACTCAGGTAGAATGAAGTGCCCATACTCCGGTCAAACATCAACAAAAGCACGCCGGACAACAACACCGGGAAGGACAACACGCCAAGAATTGCCGTGATAAAAAAAGCCCAGATCGTGAGCGGCATACGCCACAGATTCATGCCTTTCGTACGCAGGTTCAACACTGTCGTAACATAGTTGATACCCCCCAAAAGGGCCGAAACAATGAACATGGCCATCGAAACGATCCACATCGTCATGCCCGCCGCCGAGCCATCCGATGCCTGAGGAAGTGCACTGAGTGGCGGGTAGGCTGTCCATCCACCGGAAAACGGCCCAGTACTCAGGAACAGCGACAAAAACATAATTACGCTGGCCAGGAAAAAGAACCAATAGGAAAATGCATTCAGCAAGGGAGAAGCCATGTCGCGTGCTCCAATCTGCAATGGAATAAGAATATTGGAAAACGTACCACTAAGGCCCGCTGTAAGTACAAAAAATACCAGCACCGTACCGTGGATGGTTACCAGGGAATAGTAAAATTCCGGATCCAGTTTGCCAATTCCGGCATCGTTAACCTGTATCCATTTGCCCAAAATGGGCTGTAACCAAGCCATATCTGCCTCGGGGAATCCAAGTTGCAAACGGAAAATGATCGACATGCCGGCCCCCATGAGCGCCCAGAATATCCCGGTGATCAAAAATTGGCGACCAATTATTTTGTGATCCGTACTGAAGATGTACGTCGTTAAAAAGTTCGACTGGAATTTGTCGCCATGATGATGCTCATGAAAATGATCGTCATAGCCCAGTTCCTGGGTAAGTTTGTCTTCCAACGTTTCAGCAGCAGTTACTACTTGAGCCATAGCCAGATAAATTTATTTTGTGTGAACTTTCGTTGGGTTCTAAAGTGTAATGGTAAAGTCTGTACGGCGATTTTTTGCCCGGTTGGCATCCGAATCATTCGGAGCCAGCGGCTTGGAATCACCATAACCGACTGCACGCAAACGACCGGCAGCAATACCGCGATCCGTCAGATAAGCAGCCACAGCAGCGGCGCGTTGCTGTGACAATTGAAGGTTGGCTTCCGGGTCGCCGGTATCATCGGTATGCCCGCCAATTTCGATCCGGATTTGCGGATTGTCATTTAAAGCTGTAACCAGGTTATCCAACTCATATTTACTGTCGTTTTTCAAGGTCGAAGAGCCTGTATCAAACCAAACATAGTTCAAAACCAGCGTATTATCTGCGGCATCAGCCGATTCAACCGCTGCTTTCACATTTGCGCTGAATTCTGCCGCACGCATCGGAACTTCGATATCCAATACTTTGTCCTTATTGGGATCATCATCCTTCCCGCGAAACTCGGTCAGGTAGAAGGACTTTTGTTCGCGATACCAGGCATCAAATTCTTCCTGGGAAACAACCCGAAATATCCGCTTCATGGAATAGTGCCCTTTACCACACAGCTCGGCGCAGGCAAGTTCGTATTCAAATTTCTCCCAGCGCTTCGGGCCGGTAGGATCGGCCGGATCAAAAGGTTCGTTGTATTCCGGGTATTTGCGGAGCTCATTCCGATACTCCGCCGTGGTTTTAATCGGGGTAAACACGAAATAGGTCGGCATACCGGGAACGGCATCCATCTTAACCCGAAAATGCACCAAATCGAAGTTGTGCAAAACATCTTTTGCCGTAATCCGCACGCGAACTTTTTTGCCAACCGGCAGATACAGTTCCGTACTTGGCAATACATCATCCCAGTTTTTGGGATCGGTAAAGTCCTGTCCCAACTGGTTGCTCCCCGTCGTTAGTTTAAAATCGCGGGCGCCCAATTTGCCATCGGGACCCGGGTAGCGGATAATCCAGTTGAATTGCTGGCCGGTCGCTTCAATTTCCATGAAATCCTCCTCTGCACCGACATCAGCCATCACGGTATTCCAGGCATCGAGGCCGCGAACAACGAGCAAAGTCATCACCACAGCAGGTACCGCCGTCCAGATAACCTCCAGGCGATTATCGTGGGCGATAAACTCCGCCTTCCGATTCTCTTTCCAGCGATATTTGTATGCATACCAAAAGAGGGCAATATGGGTAAGCACGAACACAATCCCTGTCAGAATCAGGGTCAGGTTGAACATGCTGTCCAAAGCCCCACCATGTTCAGAGGCCGAGGCGTGCGGGCCATACCCCATCATCTGATTTTTGTATGCCCATGCCGAAATCATAACGGCTAAAAGGAATACGACCATAAAGCCTAAAGAAAGCCATCCGTTCCATTTGCTGGCATCTTTACGGGCTTCACGTTCACCTTTAATCTCAGCCGTCAACTCAGTGACACGCCCGATCTGAACTAAAACGATCGTGATCAAAAGGATACAGAGAATTATAACAAGCGCTGTCATCGCAATATTTTTTTTCTAAAAACTCAAAAGTAGCCGGTTTGTTCGGGAGGCAGTCAAGCCTGGGTTTAATTAGATTCGCTCTGATTTATTTTTTTGACAAAACCATGATAAACAACAATTAATGGTCATGGCCACCGTCTTCTCCTTCCGGATAAGCACCTGTACTATGATGCAGGCTTTCTTCCAAAAACGGGTCTTTTAACGGCAAAAGCGGCGCCCGTTCCAGATTTCGGAAAAAGAAGAATAAAAACAAACTCAGAAAGCCAATAAGCACGCCTATTTCCTGCAGACCGGGGATGGTAAACCCTGCCTTGAAACTCGATAAAGACTCGTGGCCTTCAGCATGCGCCTCGCCATGGCCGGCATCTGCATTGTCATGCGCAACGGAGCCTTCAGCATGATCGTTTGTTGTTGCCGCGGCATGATCGGCACTGTTTATCGGGGCGGCTTCATGATGACTGGTCATTTTACCTTCAGCCAGTTCTTTGGCTTCATGTGCGGCGATCCGGGCGCCTGGTTTGATCATATAAAAGAAATCCCACCAGTGGCCAAAAAACACGATCAGGCAAACAAAAAACATGGTCCCGACCTTGCGTTTGGTGTCGTTGCGCATCAGGATGAGAAAGGGCGCAACAAAGTTCAGCAACATATTACCCCAGAAAAGTACGGGGTAGTTTTCCATACGCTCTTTGAAGTAAATCGTTTCTTCACCTACGTTGGCATACCAGATCAGCATGAACTGGTCAAACCACAAATACATCCAGAACACACTGATACCAAAAATATACTTTCCAAGATCATGCAGGTGCTCCCGCGTTACATATTCCAGATACCCCTTCGATTGCAGGTACAAGATCACCATAACCATGAGCGCCAATCCGGCAAGCAACAAAGAAATTGTGGAATACCAGGCGAACATCGTGCTGTACCAGTGTGGGTCGATGGACATAACCAATTGCCACAGAAATACCGTGCTCAAAAAACCACCCAGGGGCAAAAACGAAGCGGCCCATTTGCGCTCCTTTTTGTAATAGTCGAATGAGGCGGTTTCATGCTGATCCTGTGCCAGGGAGTTCTGCCGCATTTTGTAGGCCCAGAAAGACCAGATCCCCAGGAATCCCAAAACGCCGACTGTGAAAAACGCCGGGCTTAAGAAACCGGACTTGCCCGCAATAATGTCATCGTAAACAGGATTGGCAGGGTCGGCAATACCCGGCGTATTCCAGTGATACAAATGGTGGAAATGCCCCCATACACCGGCTACGATAACGAGCAATAAAACAAGTCCGACGAGCATGAATTGGCTTAAGGCCTCCCAAACCCGTTTTACTGCCACGATCCAACCGGCAAAAGCCGTGATTTGCGCAGCCAGGAAAAACATGGCCGTGAAAGCGATGCCGGTGAAGAACACCGCGTTGTGCAGATAGTTAGTCCAAAAGCGGGTATGATATTCGTCATCACCCACTGCCGACCAAACCAGGCAAAGCACGCCGAGGCCCATTCCAATAAACAGGTTGCGTTTCAGTTTGCCGTCAAATACGAATTGCGTATTTAGATTCATATTGCAGAGCCGGTTTCGCACCGGTATTTAGATGTTCACTTTTAATTCTGCAGGCAAAAGCACCGGGGTTTTAAGCAGCACTGCCTTATCCTGCATTTTTATTCAGTTTATTTGGCTTGCAATGAACGGATATAGTTGATCACATGCCAGCGTTCTTCGTACGATAGTTTATCGGAGTAGCCGCCCATTACGTTTTTACCGTACATGATCGCGAAATAGTACCGCCCGTCGCCGGCATTTTTCATTTCGTCGTCCAGGAAATTTTTCGGTGCCGAAGGGTATTTTGCATTCGGTCCGGCATACAAGAATCCTTGCCCATCGCCTTTTTCACCGTGGCAAATACCGCAGTAAATATCATACAACGGCTTGCCTTTTGCCACACTGGCGGCATCCGTCGGATAGGCCGTGTTTACCAACTCCTGTTCACAGCGCAGACGTTCCTCCTCCGTGTTTTCATAGTAAAACGGGACATCGCCGTTCACCGGAGCAGCAATGGCATTGGGAGCATTTTTCCCACGCACAACATCGATCAGGCTGCTGCCATTGTAATACACCGCAGTATATCCACGTGGGATAGTCCCGGTGACTTTACTCCGTGGCTGGGAAAGGTCCGCTTTGTGGAACGTGCTTTCATCGTCCCAGTGGTTCCAGGAGTAGCTGCTCAGCGTGTTGGCTTCATAACTCACCGGATGGTACATGTCCGGCATATATTCATGCCCTGTCTTGTTTTTGCTGGCTGGGGAGCACAGCGAAAATAACCAGGCAAACAGGGCAATCCCGATAATGGCGCCAATTGCGTATTTCATAATTTATAATGTTCGTTGATCGTAACTGGATTTTCGTCCGTTTTTACAAAAAACAGGCGTTGGTTAAATCTCTTTTTCGTGCACTTCAGCAGCACCGGTTTTTGTAAAAAAGGACTGCAGGCTGTCTACGTCTTTTTTACCGGATTCACTGACGTCGAACGCGATGCAAAATTTATCATCCGTGATGCGGTTATCCAAAATTTTGGGTTTTACGCCAGGCCACATGCCGCAAATCGTATAAAACGTGAGCGTCATCCCCCAGGCAGAAAACAAAACCGTCATCTCAAAAGTAATCGGAATGTAAGATGGAATCGGCCAGTATGGCTTGCCGCCAAAAATTATCGGCCAGTCGCTGACAACTGCCCATGACATGAATCCAAAGCCAAAAAGACAGCCAATAGCGCCATAGATAAAGCCCAGATAATGCAAACGGCTTTCGCTAAGACCCATGATAGGATCAAGACCGTGTACCGGGAACGGAGTCAACACATCCATAATATCGAGATGCGCATCTTTTGCCGACTTAACCGCCGTTTTCAGGTCTTCTTCGTCGGTATACAGTCCATACAGGACTTTTTTAGTTGCTGCAGCAGCCATATAGTTGAGTTAAGAGACTGAATTTTTAAAAATAGTACCGGGTTAGGCAGTTAGTTATCTTCTTTTTTTATCTGAATCGTGGATTGCCCGCCGTGCGCCGTAGCATTTTTTCCAATAAACTGACTGCCAGCCACTTTCAGAATGTGTTTTACTTCTGCAATTGCAACAACCGGTGCAACGCGGGTGAAGATCAGGAAGAGGAAAAAGAACAGTCCAAGCGTACCGGAGAAAAGCGAAATTTCGACCCAGGTCGGGCTGTAGTAACTCCAGGATGACGGCAGGTAATCGCGGGCCAATGTGGTTGCAATGATCACAAAACGCTCAAACCACATCCCGATATTCACTACGATCGACAGGAAGAACGTCCACCAAATACTGCGGCGGATTTTCCGCGACCAAAAGAGCTGCGGGCTCACCACATTGCAGAACATCATTCCAAAGTATGCCCACCAGTAAATACCGAATACCCGGTTATAGAACGCAAACTGCTCATAAATATAGCCGGAGTACCAGGCGATGAACAACTCCGTGAGGTAAGCCACCCCAACGATCGTACCGGTCAGCACGATTACTTTGTTCATCGAATCAATATGATTGAGCGTAATGTATTCCTCCAGTTTAAGCACTTTCCGGGTAATGACCATGAGTGTTTGCACCATGGCAAAACCAGAGAAAATAGCGCCCGCAACGAAGTACGGCGGAAAAATAGTGGTATGCCAACCTGGAATCACAGAGGTGGCAAAGTCGAAGGATACGATCGTGTGTACCGAAAGTACCAGTGGCGTGGAAATACCCGCCAGAATCAGCGACAATGACTCCCAACGCTGCCAGTGCTTGGCGCTGCCTGTCCAGCCAAAAGAGAAAATTTCGTACATCTTGCGACGGAGCCCGGAGGCCCGGTCGCGCACCGTAGCCAAATCAGGCACCAGGCCGGTATACCAGAACAACAACGATACCGAGAAGTATGTCGAGATAGCGAATACGTCCCAAAGCAGGGGTGAGTTAAAGTTTGGCCAGAGCGGGCCGCGGGTGTTCGGAAAAGGAAAGATAAAAAAACCTAACCAAAGCCGTCCCATGTGGATAAGCGGAAACTGTCCGGCACAAATTACCGCAAAGATTGTCATGGCCTCTGCGGCTCGGTTTACACCGGTACGCCAGCGTTGCCGGAAGATCAGCAAAATAGCGGAGATCAGGGTGCCGGCGTGACCGATACCGATCCACCACACAAAGTTGGTGATATCCCACCCCCAGTTGATGGTCCGGTTCAGGTTCCAGGAACCGATACCTTTCCAGATCGTCCAACAGACCGCGAAAACGTAAAGGCCAAGAAATGCAGCCGCGAGTGAAAAGGCAATTATCCACTCCCTGGAGGGAGCCTTTTCAGTGGGCGAACTCAAATCCTCCGTGATATTATGGTAAGATTTGTTGCCTTCGATGAGTACGTGCCGTACAGGCGCTACAGCTTGAGACATATTATTCGTTGATCGTTATCGATGTTAGTTCGGTAAAAAGGGTTATTGGGTTTATGAAAACATATCCTCGTTGGCGTTGTGCACCTTGGCAGAATATTCGACTCCGGGCCGTGTATTAATTTCTTCCAAGACCTGATAGGCAAGCGGCCCCATTTCCTTCCGGGCTATACTGACTGCGCTTTCCGGGTTGTTCAGGTTGCCGAATACGATAGCGCCGGTTGGGCAGGCTGTTTGGCAGGCTGTGCGGACATCGTTGTCAAGTACCGCCCGGTTTTCCTGCTTGGCAGTCAGTTTGCCTTCCTGAATGCGCTGGACACAGAACGAGCACTTTTCAATAACCCCGCGGCTGCGCACCGTCACGTCGGGGTTGAGTACCATGCGAACAAGGTTATCGGCATAATAAGGCTTTTCATCGCCTTCCGCCCAAAAGACTTGTTCTTCGTTGGCTGGCCAGGTATCCGCGGTCGTGTAGTCCAGCCAATTGAAGCGGCGGACTTTGTACGGACAGTTGTTTGCGCAATAACGGGTACCGATACAGCGGTTATACGCCATCTGGTTAATGCCTTCCATCGAGTGGTTGGTAGCATTTACCGGGCAAACGTTTTCGCAGGGTGCGTTATCGCAGTGCTGGCACATCATGGGCTGGTATACCACTTTGGGATTTTCCAGATCGCCGTAAAAATAGCGGTCGATGCGCAGCCAGGTCATTTCGTGGTGCCGGTGTACCTCTGTCTTGCCAACTACAGGTACGTTGTTCTCGCTCACACAGGCCACCTGGCAGGCGCCACAGCCAATACAGCTGTTGAGGTCGATATACATGCCCCACTTCAACCCGGTACCATAAAAATCGGTGCGGTCGGGGTAGAGCGTTTGTTCGTTCAAGTGTTTGGCCTCCGCGTGGAATTCGGACATTTTCTCCGCCAATTCCGGCAGTTCATTCAGGTTAACCTGGAAAATGATCGAGCGATCGGTAAGTGCTCCCTGGAAACCTTTATTGCCCAGCGTTTTTTCGTCAGCATTAATGATTGCGCCTTCTTCCTTACCCATTGCCGTCACACCCATTGTGTGGTGATACTGTACGCAGGCAAACTTTTTATCGGCGCCAACTTTATCAGAAACTTTTGCTTCCTTGGCAAAATATTGGGTCAAACCACCATCTATCGGAAGCCAGGGATTGACATTTACGCCGAATCCAACACCGCAGCCACCGCTTTCCCGGCCACCGCCAAGAGCGATCGCCACGGTACCCGGCAATTGACCGAAAGTGCGCACTACCGTGCATGTCAACTTTTGGCCGTTTACCTCCACCTCGACATTATCGCCATCATTCAGGCCTTTCCAGCCGTTGATCTCATTCACGCCATCCCATTCCACGGGAATGCTCAGATAGTTCCCCCAAACGGTACGGTGCAACGGATCGGGCATTTCCTGCAACCAGGGGTTATGTGCATATTGGCCGTTGCCAATATTTACTGTTTCATAAAAAGCAATTTCAACCTCACTGCTGCCTGGTTGTGTAACTGCAGCAGCATTAAGCGAAATTCCCGGATTGAACGTTACCGTCGTGGCTGCCGCCGGTGCTTCAAATACACCGTCGTGCAGACTCATATCCCAAAATGCGGTTGGCGTACTGTATTTGCTTTGGGCGCCAAAAAGATTGCTTGCCCAATGGGATTTCAGATACTGATAATACGGCTGGTCATCCTGGCGATTCAGATTGGGGCTGTCGGCCCATTCCAGCAAGGAATGTTCGGCCTGGCGGGTATCGAACAAGGGGGCGATGGTCGGTTGGATCAGGCTGTAGTGCCCGGTTTTCGGCTCGGCATCACCCCAGGATTCCAACTGGTGGCTGGCAGGCGCCGAATGTGTGCAAAGTGCCGTGGTTTCATCCATCGTCCCGGCAAAGGAAATCCGGGTATTTACTTTGGCAAAGGCCTCTTTAAACTGCGTTGCATTCGGCAATTCAAACGCCGGATTAGCGCCCCACACGATAGCCACTTGTACCTGGCCGGCGTTCATTTCACCGATCAAACGGGCCATATCGCGTTCGTCGCCTTGCCGCAGGTTGTTTATTGTTCCAAAATCAATGGTCTGGTTGATGTTACCCAGCAAGTCATTGATCTTGTTGACGATGACCTGCTCCATAATATTATTGGAGCCGGAAACCACCAGCGACTTGCCTTGACTTGCCACCAATTCGGCAGCCACTTTTTTCAATGCAGCTTTGGCCTTGTCATTCAGCGCCGGAGCGCTTATTGAGGAGCCGCCCAGTTTAGCGGCAACTTCGTTGTGCAGCGTACAAATAGCTGCGCCGAGTTCACTGGGTTTGATCTGAATCCGGTTATCGGCATTCGAGCCGGTAAGGGTCATTTTTCCCTCAACCTGATAATGACGTGACATGGCAGCGCCTTTCATCGACTTGATCTTGCGCTTTGCAGCATAATCCCGGGCATATTCGATCGGGCTGATCCAGGTGCCCAAAAAGTCGGCATCGAACGAAACAATCACATCGGCTTCGCCAAATTTGTAGGTCGGAACACCCCGTACGCCAAAGCACTGCTGGTTGGCAGCCAATAATGCCGCGCTCGAAACCGGGTCGTAGGTCACCACTTTGGAATTCGGATATTTTTCCATGAATTCCGCCAGCGCTTTTTTGGCCGTCGGGCTGATGATCGTGTTGATGATCAGGCGCACATTGCCGCCCAACTGGAGTTGGCCTTTGATCTTGTTGTCCAGATCGGCCCAACCCAAAGATTTCACTTCCCCTGCTTCGATGGTGCCGGCATTTTTGATGCGGCGCGTATCGTAGAGGCTCAACACCTGGGCCTGAGCCCGGGCACTGGTGCCGCCCGAAGTAACGCTGCTCAGCGTATTCCCCTCTATTTTGATCGGCCGGCCTTCCCGCGTTTTAACCAACACAGCGCAATAATCACCGCCATGTACAAACGAAGAGGCGAAGTAGTTGGCCACTCCTGGAACGATATCATCCGGTTTGGTTACGTAAGGAATTGCCTTTTTTACCGGGATTTCACAAGATGCAGCCAGCGTAGCCGCACCCAGGCCAAAACCCATCAATTTGAGAAAATCACGACGCGAGGCCGTCCAATTGCCGTCAGTTTCGGCCATGTTCTCCACGGAAAATTCTTTTTCAGCAGCCTGAAGGAAGGACTCTTCTTTGTTCAAATCTTCAGTGCTTACCCAAATACCGTTATCGTGGTGCATATTATTCAAGGAGTGATTGACAAAATGGGTTAGAAGGTTTCTGGTTAAAAGGTTTCTGGTTAGAAGGCATTGAGGGTATTTTACCTTCTAACCAGTAACCATCTAACCTTAGTAATGGCACTTCTGGCACTCTAGGCCGCCAATATCGGCCACCTTGACGTTGGCGCGTTTGCCGTCTTTGAGTTCCTGATGATAGCGCTCGTATTGCTTGTAATATTCGTTGTCCTGGAATTTTACATCCGTTTCACGGTGGCAGTTGATACACCAGCCCATCCCAAGCGTGGAATACTGATAGACCACTTCCATTTCTTCGACTGGACCGTGGCATTTCTGACATTCCACCTGGCCAATGGAGACGTGTTGGGCGTGGTTGAAGTACACGTGGTCAGGCAAATTGTGCACCCGCACCCATTCGATAGGGCCCTGAATTTTTCCGTTGGAATCGTTTTTCAACGCGCTCACAACCCCTTCCCATTCCGCTTGCACCAGCGACCGGCCGGTTTCGTTCATGGCCGAAAGCGAGTTGGCGGACATATATTCCTGACCAATCCATTTTTTATACAAATCTTCAATTTGCTTGTCCGTCCAATTCGCATAATCCGGAATATACTGGCCGGTAATCGGATCAAAACCAATCGATGCAAAAATTTTGGTGATCTCGGAGGTGCCGGTAATTGTGCCTTTTTTAACTGCTGAGTGGCAATTCATGCAGGTATTCGTTCCGGGAATCAGGGAATGTTTGGACCGGCGTGCCGAATCGTGGCAATATTGGCAATCAATTTTATTGATACCGGCGTGAATCTGGTGGCTGAACGCGATAGGCTGGTCCGGCTGGTACGACTGCTGACGGCCCATGTTGGTGGCATTGTCAACCGTTTTGTAACCAAAAATCAACGTAAGCGCAAAAACCATAAACGCCACAGCGCCCTTGGTGCTCAACACCTGTGCCAGCGTGCGGTTGATCGGCGCATCGCCGCGCTGCACCCGGGTGATGTTCCGCAGGTTGTCGATAATGCGCATGAGGGCGAAAGCCAATAAGGCAAGGACAAGGGCCAATGCGCCGAACATCCACATGCTGTTTCCACCGCCGCCGGTGGTTCCCGTCCCGGTAGTCGCAGCATTGGGATCAGGAGGAGGCGCAGGATTGTTTATGTACAGGATAATGCTCTCAATTTGCTCGTCCGTCAGACCCGGGAAGTTATTCATCAGCGTCGGCTTCCAGGTGTTCCAGAGTTCCACGGCACGCGGGTGCCCTTCGGACACCATGGCCTGTGAATTCCGGATCCATTTGTACAAATCCTCCCGGGGAAAATCGGCCCAGCGGTCTTCCACACCCGACAGGGCAGGACCCGTCAGGTCGTCTTTCATGTTTTTGTTGTGACAGGCAGCGCAGTTGGCGCCGAAGAGGGATTTGCCTTCTTCAATGGTGGGTTCCGCATGAGCGGATACGGCGGCAAGAAGTATAATCGAAAAAACCCAGCAGATGCGTTTCAGCAACATATTCAGAATGCGAGTTAATGGCAATTTCAAATGTGTGTCATTTAAACCGACAACCAAAATCAGGAGACAAAATGTCCAAGGTCATGGAATTGTCAGCGCAAAAATACCAACGGTCCGATTTTCACCAAGCGATGTGTTAAAACGAATTGCTATTTAGATGCGATCTAAACTCGGAATGGATTCGAATGGCGTTAATAAACCGTTAAAAAATGCGGAGCAAAGGTAGACAAGCCCGTGTGCTTTGCAAGCGAATAGCAGATTTTTTCCCGTCAGGCTGTTTTTTGCCAACACAGCATGCCCTTCCGGAGAAACCATTAAAAAAAATACACCCGGAATGGAAAATATCCGCTCCGGGTGTACAATTCATTTTTTCCGGTCGGTCGACCGTTTTTTTTTAATTTATTCGTTCCCACCAAAAAGGTAGGCCAGCGCAATGCCAATTACCGCGTTTTTCACTGAAATATCAAAGGCATCTGCCTGTTCGCTTGGAACGACATTCGCCAACCCAAGGTTGTAGGAAGCCGTAGCGCGCAGGCTGCCAAACTGGTAGCCCAACTCCAGGCCGGCGCCAAAATCGAGGGGCGCCCAATCATCTTCGCCGTCATTGCCAAAGTCAATGCTTTCGCTTTCTCCATCCGATTTGGCATTACCGGCGATGCCAAAGCCAACATACGGGCCGACACCGGCAAAAAAACCGTTGTTCTGATAAAATAGCTGAACCGGCACCTGAAGGTAAAGCGGGTTTGCGCTGCCCTCAAAGCCGGCTTCCTCAACTTTGAAGCCTTTGCCGCTGAGTTGCAGGCCTACACCCAGACCGAGATTGTCCGTCAAACCGAACTCTGCCTGGCCGCCAACCATGAAGGTGGGCAGGATTTTGTTGTTTTCAACATCATCACCGGTAACATTGGCGAGGTTCAAACCGGCCTTTGCGGCAAAACGAACTTGTGCGGTTGCTGTGGTTGCTGCGAAGAGCATCAGCATGGCAGCACAAAAAAGGGTGGTAAGTTTTTTCATGTGGATACGATAATTTAGAGCGTTAAAAAAATTGGGTTCAATTCGGTAAATTGTTAAAGCAAACATACTTCAGAGTTTGGTATCCTGCATCTGCCTGCCCAAAAAAAATAGGGTCTGAAACATCGCTGAATGTTTCAGACTCTAAAAGATAGCATTTTTAGGCGCATCAAAATTATTCACTCCCGCCAAACAGATAAGCCAGGGCATGAATTTGGTGGACAAGCGAATTTTCACCTGCCCGAATTTAACCCTACTTTTGCGCCGCTTTCACCCAACCAATTTATAACCAAGCTAATTTCATGGACGCTAATAGCCGAATCTACGTTGACTCAGAGATTGGACAACTTAAAAAAGTAATCGTGCACCGCCCCGACGAAGGCATTGCGCGCATAACCCCCAAACGCGCCGGCGAACTCCTGTTTGACGACATTGTGCACCTCCCAAAAATGCAGGACGAGCATGATATCTTCATCAATGTTCTGAAAGCCTTCGTGGGCAAGGACAATGTGCTCGAAGTCGGCAACCTGCTGGCAGAAAGCACCCGCGATGAAGAGAGCAAGTATGAGGTCATTAATAAAATTACCGATTTTGAAGAGCTCCCCTACTCCTTCATCCCGCGCCTGGCCGGCTTGTCGCCTGAGCAGCTCGCCGACACCCTCATCACCGGCTACCTGGAGCCCGAAGACCGTATTCTTTTCGACCCGATTCCCAACCTGATCTTTACGCGCGACATCGCCGTGACGATCAAAGACTACGTCCTGATCACCAAAGCGAACAAAACGGCCCGCTTTCGCGAAAACTTCCTCACCCGGCTCATTTTCAGCAGCCACCCGGTTTTCCGCCGCCTCAAAGCCGATGGCAAAACGATCAACCTGAACCGGGTCGATAAGTTCCCGCCCTCCAAAAAAGGCGAAACGCTGAGCATCGAAGGCGGCGATGTCATGATTTTAAACAAAGACTACCTGCTGATCGGCTGCTCTGAACGTACCAACAACTACGCCTTTCAACTCATCAAAAACACCTTGTTCGACCGCGGCATTATCAAAAATGTGGTTCAGGTAAATATTCCCGCCGAACGGACCTACATGCACATCGACACCATTTTTACCCAGATAAACCACAACCACATGGTGGGGTACAAACCCATCGTGCAGGATGGCCTGGGCTCGTACGTGGATGTGCACCGCGCCAACGGCGAAGAGGTGGAATATCCCAGCCTCAAGGATTTCCTGCTGGCTGAAGTAAATCCGAACATGGAATTTATCTGGGCCGGCCAGGGCGAAAGCCCCTACCAGGAACGCGAGCAATGGACCGACGGCTGCAACCTGGTCACCCTGAAGCCCGGCGTGGCCATCACCTACGATCGCAACCCCTTCACGGAAAAAGCATTTAAAGAATTTGGGTATAAACTCATCGGCGCCGAAAAACTGCTGCGCGATATCGCAAGCGGAAAAACCGTCCCTGAAAAAGTCGAGAACACCATCATCACCATCCCTTCCAATGAATTATCCCGCGCGCGCGGCGGCAGCCACTGCATGACCTGCCCGATTGAGCGGGAAGAAATCTGACGTTTTGTATAGTCACGACACACAACTCCGGGTCCGGTACGGCGAAACCGATCAAATGGGCTACCTCTACTACGGCCGGTACGCCGAGTATTTCGAGGTGGGCCGGGTGGAAACGATCCGGTCGCTCGGGCTGACCTACAAAGAACTGGAGGACAACCACGGCATCTGGCTCCCCGTGGTCAGTATGGACATGCGCTTCGTGCGGCCTGCGTACTACGACGACCTGATCACGATTCATACGGAAATCCGCAAACTGCCCGACGCGTACATCACCTTTCATTGCGAACTTTTCAATGAAAAACGCAAACTGATCAATGCCGGCGCCGTCCGGCTCTGCTTTTTCAAATCTTCCGAAAAAAAGGTAGTGCAAGCGCCCGAACTACTCCTGGAAAAACTGCATCCATATTTTAGCCCATGAGTCCCGGCGAATACATCGACCGAATAACCCGATTTCTGACGGAACACCAATGGTGGGTGGCTATCATTGATTGGACTAAAACCCATTCCTTTCCGGGGTTTGGCCGCATCCCGATCTACAACCTCATTCTTTTTATTAACCGGGAAACTCAGGACGACGACATTGTCACCCGCGCCAACAGCATGGCGTTTTCCTACTTCCTGGCCATTTTCCCTTCCATAATCGTATTGTTCACCTTGCTGGCCTACACCCCGCTTTACGAAACCTTCGACGTGGTGCTCAACGATGCGATCAACCGGATCATGCCGGGCAAGGCTGGTGAAATGGTGTTCAAAACCGTTGAAGATGTCGCCACCCGGCAACGCAGCGGGTTGCTGTCGTTCGGTTTTTTGCTGGCCATCTGGTTTGCCTCGAATGGCATGCTTTCGATGATGGACGGCTTCGAAAAGGACCACCATGTGACGTTTCGCAAACGCAGTGCCCTGGAAAAACGGCTTATCGCCATTCAACTGACGTTTCTGATTGGCCTGGTGCTGGTGGGCGCCGTGATTTTTGTCATCCTGGGCAACACCATCCTGAGTTTTGTTTTTGATTATGTCAAAGTTGACCTGCTCACGAAAATTGCGGTTTTCTTTTTCCGTTGGATTGTTGTCGTTTTGCTGTTCTACGCGGGTTTTTCCACCATTTACCGCTACGGCGCAGCCACGCGCCGGCGGATCCCGTTTTTCAACCCCGGCTCCATGCTGGCCACGTTTTTATCCATCCTGATCTCCTGGGGATTTTCTTTTTATGTAGACAATTTCGGCAGCTACAACAAACTCTACGGTTCCATCGGCACCCTGATCGTGCTGATGGTCTGGATGCAGTTGAATTGCATGATTTTGCTCATCGGCTTTGAGGTGAATGCAGGGATCGCCGTGCTCCGGGATTTGCGCCGTATGGAAAAGGAAGCCCGGGAAAAAGCCGGGCAAAAATAATCCGGTCAAAACACCCGGAATCCAGAACCAAATCCACTTTCCCCCTGTTCTTTGCCCCATATGAAAGACTTACGGCACATTCACACGCTGGGCGGGTTAAAAGCCGGCGGCTACCAGGCGCGCAGCGTAAAAGAAGAACTTCGCGCCAACCTCATTGAAAAAATCCGCAACAAGGAAACCATCTTTCCCGGAATTTTCGGCTTTGACGACACCGTGCTCCCCGACATGGAGCGCGCCATCCTGAGCCGGCACAACATCCTGCTCCTTGGCTTGCGCGGACAAGCTAAAACCCGGGTGGCGCGCATGCTCACCCGTTTGCTCGACGAATACGTGCCCGTAGTGGCCGGCAGCGAACTGAACGACGACCCGCTGGCGCCCATCAGCCATTTTGCCAAAACGCTGATCACAGAAAAAGGCGACGATACACCCATCGAATGGCTGCACCGCGATGCGCGCTACGTGGAAAAACTGGCAACCCCCGATGTAAGCATTGCCGACCTCGTCGGCGACGTGGACCCCATCAAAGCCGCCAACCTCCGCCTGCCCTACTCCGACGAGCGGGTCATCCACTTCGGCCTGATCCCAAGGGCACACCGCTGTTTGTTCGTCATCAACGAACTACCCGACTTGCAGGCCCGCATCCAGGTTTCGCTGTTCAATGTGTTGCAGGAAGGCGACATGCAGATTCGCGGCTTCAAACTGCGCCTGCCGCTCGATGTGCAGTTCATTTTCACAGCAAACCCGGAAGATTACACCAACCGCGGCAGCATTATCACTCCGCTGAAAGACCGGATCGAAAGCCAGATCACGACCCACTACCCTGCTTCCATCGAAGTGGGCCGCCAGATCACCGAACAGGAAGCGCGCATCACCAAGGAACAACGCGCGGCAATCCGCATTCCGGAAGTGCTCAAAGACCTGATCGAAGAAATTGCCTTCGCCGCCCGGGAAAGCGAATATGTGGACAAAAAAAGCGGCGTTTCGGCCCGTCTGACCATTTCAGCCTACGAAAACCTGTACTCCTCCGCCGAACGACGCATCCTGCACAATGGCGAAACCGGCACAACGGCCCGTATAACCGATTTTTGGGGCATTATTCCTGCGCTCACCGGCAAGGTCGAAATGGTGTACGAAGGCGAGCAGGAAGGTCCGTACGCGGTAGCCCTGCACATCATTGGAATGGCCATCAAAAAAGTGTTTCTGAACTATTTCCCCAATCCCGCCAAACTGAAAAAAGGCCAGGAACGCGACCCCTACGGCGTGCTCCGCGCCTGGTTTGCCGCAGGCAACACGGTCGATCTTTTCAATGAACTGCCATCCAAAAAATACGAGCAGCAGCTGGAGCAGGTCGCCGGACTAAAAAAACTGGCGGAAGGCATCAAAACGGACAAAGCCGATACGCTCACGTTTATGGAGCTGATACTCCACGGCCTTGCCGAGTTCGAAGTACTGAACAAGGACATCATCAACAACAAGTGGGTGTTCAAGGACTTCCTCACCGACAGCGGCCTCAACGACGATGACGATGCGGATATGCGGGACTTGTTCAACTAACTCAGGTTGTGAGCACGGCTCATATTCCCGGTCGGTTGAGCGGGGAACAAGTGAAGGGGTGACTACCCAGTCACCCCTTCACTATCCACAGACAATTGGAGCATGTTTAATCCGCATTCTATTTGGAGAAAAATAATTCCTTGCAAGCATGAAAATTGCCATTATCGGTACCGGAAATGTAGGCGGCGCACTGGCCTGGATCAATCTGGCTGTTTTCCAGGGCATGGGCCGCGATATCGGATTTAAACTGCTTTCCCGCTGATTTCAATATTCTTGTCCGGACTCTTCGTTTCGAAAAGACTAATTTTGCACCGTTTTTTCACCAAACTCAAACAGGATATTTATGTTCGGAGCAAGTAAACGGAGCAGCGGCATTTCAGCCAAACTCCTGATAGCCGTAGTTTTAGCCGGCTTTGCACTTTCAAAATACTACTGCAACAGTTCGTTCAACGAACTCACCGGCGAGAACCAGCACATCAGCATCTCTCCGGAACAAGAGGTGGCCATGGGCTTGCAAAGCGCCCCGCAAATGATCGCAGAAATGGGCGGCGCAGTCACCGGAACGCAGTACGACGCTTTAGTTCGCCAGATTGGCCAACAATTGGTCAACCAGACCGATGCCGCCAAAACGGTGTATAACGGAAAATTTGAATTTCATCTCCTAAACGACCAGCAAACCATCAATGCCTTTGCCCTGCCCGGCGGCCAGGTTTTTATCACCGTCGCCCTGCTCCAGCGCATGTCGACCGACGGGCAGTCGATCAACAAGGATATGCTGGCCGGTGTGCTCGGACACGAGATCGGGCACGTGGTGGCACGGCACAGCGCCGAAAAACTGGCGCAAATGGAACTTGCCCAGGGCCTTACCGGCGCCGTCACCATGGCTACCTACGACCCCGGCAACCCCAACAGCGGCTACATCGCACAAATGGTTTCCAATATGCTGCAAATGAAATACGGCCGCGAACAGGAACTCCAGAGCGACGAACTTGGCGTCCGCCTGATGCTGCAGGCCGGCTATGACCCGGAGCAACTCATCCATGTCATGGAAGTACTAAAACAAGCCGCCGGGCCCAACCGGACGCCGGAGTTTCAAAGTACGCACCCCGATCCGGAGAACCGGAAGGAACATATCCGGGAAGCGATCCGGAAGTACCGCGGATAGGAATACGATTTTGGATTTCTGAATTACGATTTACGATTGGTTCATCATTCCGAGTGTTGAAAAATTGCACTTTTTGAAATGACGACAAATGAAGGAAGCACGCCTTTTCGGGCAAGGTGAACCAATCGTAATTCGTAAATCGCAGATCGTAATTCGTTATTTCCGGTCTGCAACAATCCGGCGCGCCCGGTTGGCAATATCCCATGCGGTATAAAAAGCCAGTTGCGCCCGTTTTGTCGCAGCGGCGGCGTCAATTTTATCCGCCGTATCGCTTGCCTTGTGGTAGTCGGCATGGGTGCCGTTGAAATAAAATATGGCCGGAATTCCCTGCTCTGCGAAGTGGTAATGATCGCTGCGCTGGTAATAGCGGTTCGGATCATTTTTATCGTTGAACTTGTAGTCGAGCTCCAGATTAGTGTAGTTGGAATTGACGTATTCATTGATTTCGTGCAACTCCGAGCTCAGGCGGTCCGAACCGATCACGTACACATAATCGGGATTTCCGGCATGGCGCTCGTCAACACGGCCGATCATGTCTATATTGATATCCACCACCGTTTTATCCAGTGGGAAAAGCGGAAAATCCACATAAAACTCCGAGCCCAGCAAACCTTTTTCTTCTCCGCTTACCAGCATGCAGACTACGCTCCGTTTTGGACCTACGCCGTCCTTTTTTGCCTGCGCAAAGGCCCGGGCGATTTCAATAACCGCTGATGTGCCGGAAGCATTATCATCGGCGCCGTTGTACACGACATCGTCCGTTTTGCCCAGGTGATCGTAATGTGCCGTAACGAAAACATATTCGTTTTTCAATACCGGATCAGTGCCTTCGATCAAACCGATGACATTGGCGCCGTTGAGCGTTTGCACTTTTTTGTCGAGCTGTACTTCAAATTTGGTCTTGAACCGGATCGGCTTAAATCCTTCGCCGTTTTTCTGAGCAGCCAATGCTTCGGCAGCCTTCTCCGCTTTTTTATCCAAAATGGCATTTGCCACCTCTTCCGAAATAAATAGGTTGTTAGCCATGGCATTCGACGCAGCATCCCCCCCGGAAAACGCCGGGCGCCAGCCCCTGCTCGAAAGTTCACGCCGGTTTTCCCGCACATTTGTACTCAATTCCGGGTCAACGATCAAAACCAGCGAAGCGCCTTTTTGCGTAGCAACCTGCACTTTTTTCTTCCAATCCAATGACCAGGAAGAGCGGAACTGCGTGCCGCTGACCAGGAAGTTTCCGGAGTTTAGCTGCGGTTCACCGGCATACAGCAAAACGGCTTTGCCTTGCACATCAGTGGAACCATAGTCGCTGTAATTTGCATCTTCAATGCCATAGCCGACAAAAACGACATCTTTAAAATTACTGTTGAGGTTTGAGTTATTGTACGCAGGGTATACGTAATAGTCGGTCCGGTTTTTCAAAACTTTATCGCCAACCGTGAGGCCGAGTGCATTCCAGGAGTCGCGTTGCAGTTTAAAATTCTGAAAATACGTTTTCTTGTCGGCAACCGCCGGCAGGCCCATATCCTCAAATTGCCGGGCGATAAAATCAGCGGCGATGCGCTGCCCTTCTTCGCCTGTTTCCCGCCCTTGCATGGCATCGGATGCCAGGGTGTCGATCAGCCATTTTATCCGGTCGGGCCGGATGGACTCGCCGTAGAGCTTGCCGTCAGGCAATTTGGCAGAAAATCGCCTGGCCGAAGTTATCGCCTGTACCGAGGAATCGCTTATGGTCAGCGGTTGAGCCTGTGTTGTGGCCGAAATAGCAATCAGGGCGAACAGTGCCCAAAGTTTGATCTGTTTCATAAAATCTACTGGAAAGCCTTTTTTTAAAAAAAATTATCAACTCAGCTGCAGGCAATTTTATTGACCCGGTTTTCATGCCGCCCGCCATCAAATTCGGTGCGAATAAAAATACGGACCATCGCCTGCGCCAATATTTCCGGAACAAAGCGCGCCGGCAGGGCAATCACGTTGGCATTGTTGTGGTGCCGGGCCAGGGACGCAATCTCTTCCGACCAGCAAACGGCGCACCGGATGCCTTTATGCTTGTTCGCCGTCATGGCAACACCGTTGGCACTGCCGCAAATCACGATGCCGAAATCGGCACTGCCATTTTCAACAGCTTCGGCAACGGCATGCGCAAAATCCGGGTAATCCACCGAATCCGGCGAATGTGTGCCGAAGTCCTGGACCATATGGCCCTGGCCTTGCAACATGGATATTAAACCATCTTTGTACGGAAATCCTGCATGATCGCAACCAATAGCTATTTTCATGACAATGCGTAATTGAGTGGTTAAAATCAGTCTGTTTGGCCGGCTAAATAGCGCGCAAAGATATGGCTTTGGCAGAAAGCGGGCTTTGCTCATTTTTGCCAATCGCTCAAAGCCCCGTTTGTTTGGGTAAACGTACATTTGGCCCAAGTGTTCTACCCATGGCTCTCTGATTCAGAGCCTGCGCTGTATTTTCCAACCATCCGTTGATTTCATTCTGCTATGTCAAAATTTCTGCTTCCATTTTTTATCGTAATCTGCTGTTTAACAACAGGTTTTTCCCAAAACACCCATGAAACGGCAATGCGTAAAATTGCCCCGGATGTTCAAACTGCCCTGAAACAGGAAAACAAGGCCGATATCCTGGTCATTTTCCGGGAGCAGGCCGACCTCCGCAATTCGAATCAGATTCACGGGAAAGCCGCTAAGGCGCGGTTTGTTTTTGACCGCCTGCAGCAAACGGCTGCTGCCAGCCAGGCCAAGGCGCTGCGCATTGCCCGCGCTTCCGGCGCCTACGTTAACAGTTTTTATCTGGTCAACGCACTCGCCGTCCGGCATGCCGGCGCCGACCTGATCGAATCGCTGGCCCAACTGCCGGAAGTGGCCCGCATCGCCGCCGACCCTGAAATTCCGTTCGAACAGCCCGGCGTCGCCACCGCTCCGGTTGCCCAGCGCGGCGCCGTGGAATGGGGGGTTGAAAAAATAAATGCCCCGGCGGTATGGGCGCTCGGCCATACCGGCCAGGGCATCACCGTAGCCGGTGCCGATACCGGCTACGACTGGGTGCACCCCGCGCTGCAACCGCACTACCGGGGCTATAACAAATCCGACGGCTCGGCCAACCACAACTACAACTGGCACGATGCCATTCACGAAATCAGCCCGCTCAGCAACGACAGCATTCCCGACCCCGCCAACAACCCCTGCGGCGTGAATTCCACCGTACCCTGCGACGACAACAACCACGGCACGCACACCATGGGAACCATGGTTGGCGACGACGGCAACGGCAACCAGATCGGCGTCGCGCCCGGGGCCGACTGGATCGCCTGCCGGAATATGGAACGCGGCAACGGCGCGCCCTCCAGCTACATCGAGTGTTTCGAATGGTTTCTGGCGCCCACCGACCTCAACGGCGAAAACCCCGATGTGCTCAAAGCGCCCCATGTCATCAACAACTCCTGGTATTGCTCCATCGGCGAAGGCTGCACCGACCTCAGCGTGAATGAAATGATGCATTTGGCGGTCAACAACCTTCGTGCTTCGGGTGTGGTGGTCGTGGTAAGCAATGGCAACAAAGGCGGTCTGGGCTGTAGCGCCACCAATGACCCGCCGGCTTATTTTGAAGAAAGTTTTAGCGTAGGTTCTACGGAAAGCAATGACACGATCAGCGGATTCAGCACCCGGGGGCCTGTTCAGATTGACGGCAGCGGCCGGATGAAACCCAATGTGGTGGCGCCCGGCGCCGGCATTCGTTCGAGCACCCGAAACGGCAATTACGCGCATTTTTGGGGCACCAGCATGGCCGGCCCACATGTGGCTGGCGTAGTGGCCCTCGTGCTTTCCGCCCGACCCGACCTCGCCGGTGAGGTCGACCTGATTGAGGACATCATCGAACAAACGGCCGTGCCGGGATTCGACACCGTCAACTGCGGCAATGTCAGTGGCATGGCGCATCCAAACAACACCTACGGTTTCGGGCGCGTAGACGCACTCGGCGCCGTTCTCAAGGCGCTGATGCTCACCCCGGTAAACAGCCCGAACGCTACGCCGGTTGACGTGATTGTGGTGCCCAACCCGGTGTTGGACGAAGCCGTTTTTTCCATAAAAAATTACACCGGCAAATTCACGGTGCAACTGTTCAATGCGGGCGGCCAATTGGTCTATTCGGCGGCCCGGGAAGCTGCCGGTCCGGATTCCATTTTTCAAATCCCGATGCAACACCAGGCGCCGGGTGTCTATTTTTGGAAAATCACAACCACCGATCAGCTGCGTTCCGGAAAATTTGTGAAGCGATAGGTTATCCGGCCAGCAATCCTGATTTAAAAAGATATTTTTGCCCGCACGTAGGGGCGACCCTCGCGGTCGACCGGGAACCGTAGGGGCGACCCTCGCGGTCGACCGGGAACCGTAGGGGCGACCCTCGCGGTCG
>CAZAEZ010000027.1:50124-75665 GCA_964484205.1 uncultured Saprospiraceae bacterium
ACCGGGAATCCCGCGGTCGCCCGGGATCCTCGCGGGCGACCGCAAGGGTCGCCCCTACGCATCGCAAACAAGGGTAGAATTCACATTTTATACAAAAAAATATCCCGGGCGACCGCGAGGGTCGCCCCTGCATCATTCCAAATTGGGTAACTTATGCATAAAATTGACATGCACACCCATATCCTTCCCGAGCGGCTGCCCAATTTTGCCGACAAGTTTGGATATGGCGATTTCATTCATCTGGAGCACCACAAAAAGGGGTTTGCCCGGATGATGCGCGGGCAGTTTTTTTTTCGGGAGATCGCCAGCAATTGCTGGGACCCCAAAGTCCGGGTAGGTGAATACCTGCATTTTCAGACACCCGTCCAGGTGGTTTGCACCATTCCGGTGATGTTTTCCTATTGGGCCAAACCGGCTGACTGCCTGGATTTGTCGCGCTACCTGAACGACCACCTGGCGGCCATCGTGGAGGATTTCCCGGAGCACTACATCGGCCTGGGCACCATTCCGATGCAAGACACCGACCTGGCCATCCAGGAACTGCAACGGCTCCACGAACTGGGTTTTCCGGGCATTCAGATCGGTTCCAACGTCAACCAACTCAACCTGAACGAAGCCCAATTCTTCCCGATCTTTCAAGCCTGCCAGGACCTGAACATGGCCGTGTTCGTACACCCCTGGGAAATGATGGGCTCCGAACACATCGGCCGGTATTGGTTGCCCTGGTTGGTGGGTATGCCTGCCGAAACCAGCCGGGCGATCTGCGCCCTGATTTTCGGCGGCGTCATGGAGCGGCTGCCCAAATTGCGCTTTTGTTTTGCCCACGCCGGAGGCTCTTTTTTACCGACTGTCGGACGTATCCAACACGGCTTTGAGTGCCGCCCCGACCTGGTTGCGGTGGATAATGACAAAGCGCCCCGGCACTACCTCGGCAAATTCTGGGTGGACTCCGCCACGCACGATCCGCAGTTGCTCCGGTACATCCTGGAAGTGGCCGGAGAAGACCGGGTTTGCCTCGGCACCGATTATCCCTTTCCGCTGGGCGACCTTGAGATCGGCACCTTTATCGAACAAATGAACTTGCCGGAGTCCACCGTTGAAAAGATTTTTTATAAAAACACCTTGGAATGGCTGTACGGGACACGGGGGTAATTCGGTTGTTCATTCTTCATTTTTAAAAACATAACCTGGTTCGCAACGTGCTCTTACTAGGTCTCGACATCGGAAGTTCCTCCATAAAAGCGGCATTGGCAGATGCCCGATCAGGCGCTACGCTCGGGTCCGTATTTTCGCCGGAAACAGAAATGGAAATCATGGCCCCGCACCCCGGCTGGGCGGAACAGCATCCGGAAATCTGGTGGGACAATGTGTGCAAGGCCGTGCACATGCTCCTCCAAGTCACCCGGGCAAATCCGTCGGAAATTGCAGCCATTGGAATTTCCTACCAGATGCACGGCCTCGTGACACTCGATGCTGCCGGCCAACCGGTTCGTCCGGCCATTATCTGGTGCGACAGCCGGGCCGTTTCCATCGGCGATATTGCTTTCCGGGACTTAGGCGAGGCCTATTGCCTCAACCATTACCTCAACGGCCCCGGCAACTTTACGGCTTCCAAATTGAAGTGGGTCAAAGAAAATGAGCCGGAAAATTATGCGCGCATCCGGCATTTTATGCTTCCCGGCGATTATATCGCGTATCGCCTGACCGGCGAGGCTTGCACGACAGTATCCGGGCTTTCGGAAGGGATTCTCTGGGATTTTGTTGAAAACAAGGTTGCCGGCGAACTGCTGGACTACTATGGCATAGCGCGCGATCTTATCCCCACCATTACCGCCAACTTCGAAAACCAGGGCAGCCTTACAAAAACAGCAGCCGATGCGCTGGGTCTCAAGCCGGGCGTACCCATAACTTACCGGGCCGGCGACCAGCCCAATAATGCCCTGGCACTCAATGTGCTCCGTCCCGGAGAGATCGCCGCTACCGGCGGCACTTCCGGGGTAGTTTACGGAGTGGTAGATCGGCTGGTTTCAGATACGCAAAACCGGGTGAACAGCTTTGCACATGTCAACCACCAGGTGGAAACACCCCGGATCGGCGTGCTCCTCTGCATCAACGGCGCCGGCATTCAATACAGCTGGATGCGGCGTCAAATGGCGCAAGATGGCATTTCCTACATCGAAATGGAGCGTCTGGCCGCCACCACCCCGGTTGGCGCCGACGGGCTCTGCATCATTCCATTCGGCAACGGCGCCGAGCGCATGCTTGGCAATCAAAATATCGGCGCACAAATCGCCAATCTCCATTTCAACCGGCACAACCGCGCCCATTTTTACCGGGCTGCCCTGGAGGGCGTGGCTTTTTCGTTTGTGTACGGCATGAAAATCCTGCGCAGTTTGGGGCTGGAGCTGTCCATCATGCGGGTCGGAAATGACAACTTGTTCCAATCTGATATCTTCGCGGGCACTATTGCCGAACTGCTTGATTGCCGGATTGAAATGATCGAGACTACCGGGGCGGTAGGCGCCGCCATTGCTTCGGGCGTAGGCATTGGATTGTGGTCTGATCCCGGCGAAGGCCTGGGCGCGCAACATCGGGTAAAAATTTACGAACCCGGGAATACCTCCGGCACGTACAGCGCTGCTTACGAACAGTGGGCCAATTATTTGAAAAAAGCGATCTGACCGGCCCTGAACCTGAATTTCTGGAAAAACAACCCGATAAATTAACGCAAGAAAAAATGGCAAATCTGAATCCGATAAATCTTACCCCAGGCCAAACGGAATATTTCAAAGGCGTTGGCAAAATCCGCTTTGAAGGCCCCGAAAGCGACAACCCAATGGCCTACCGCTACTACGACGAGCACAAATTGGTCGGCGGCAAAACCATGCGTGAGCACCTGAAATTTGCGGTGGCGTACTGGCATTCGCTCTGCGGTACCGGCGGCGATCCGTTCGGCCCGGGTACCAAGCCCTTCCCCTGGCTTCAGGCCAGTGATCCGGTTCAGCAAGCCAAAGACAAAATGGACGCCGCGTTCGAGCTGATCACCAAACTCGGCCTGCCCTATTTTTGCTTTCACGATTTTGATTTGATTGCGGAAGGCGATTCGCTTGCTGAAAATGAAAAGCGCCTGCAAACCATCGGGGCATACGCCAAAGAAAAAATGGCTGCCTCCGGGGTTCAACTCCTGTGGGGCACCGCAAACCTGTTCAGCCACCCGCGCTATATGAACGGCGCCGCCACCAACCCGGACTTTGCGGTGGTTGCCCATGCCGGCGCCCAGGTGAAAATGGCCCTCGACCTGACCATCGAACTGGGTGGCGAAAACTACGTTTTTTGGGGCGGCCGGGAAGGCTACCAATCCCTGCTGAACACCGACATGAAACGCGAACTGGCGCACATGGCCCGCTTCCTCCACATGGCGAAAGACTATGCCCGCCAACAGGGTTTTAAAGGCACTTTTTTCATCGAGCCCAAGCCAATGGAGCCCAGCAAACACCAGTACGATTTTGACTCCGCAACCGTGATCGGCTTTCTGCGCGAACACGACCTCCTCAACAATTTCAAACTCAACGTAGAAGTCAACCACGCCACACTGGCCTTGCACAGTTTTCAGCACGAGCTCCAGGTAGCGGCCAATGCCGGCGCACTGGGCAGCATTGATGCCAACCGCGGCGACTACCAGAATGGCTGGGATACCGACCAGTTTCCGAACAATGTCCTGGAAATCACGGAAGCCATGCTGGTTATTCTTGAATCCGGCGGCCTGCAGGGCGGCGGGATCAATTTTGACGCAAAAACCCGTCGCAATTCCACCGACCTGGACGACTTGTTCCACGCCCACATCGGCGGTATTGACGTGTTTGCGCGGGCATTGCTGGCGGCGGATGCCATTTTATCAAAATCGGCCTACCGGAAAATGCGGCAGGAGCGGTACGCCTCTTTTGATTCAGGCGACGGGCAGGCATTCGAATCCGGAAAACTGCAACTCACCGACCTGTCGCGCCTTGCAGGCAACAACGGTGAACCGGACACCCGAAGTGGAAAACAGGAGTTGTTTGAAAATCTGGTGAACCGGTTTGTGTAAGCGCAGCCGTTAATCTGCCGCCTTCACCCGGTACTCCCCCTTGTCCAGCCGTTGTTTTGCAAAAGCAAAATACTCCGGCACTACTTCAAAGCCCAGGTACTTTCGGCCCTCGAGTTGACTTACGACCGCCACCTGTCCGGAGCCAAGGAAAGGATCGAGCACCACATCGCCGGGCTCGCTGCTGTAGGCCAGGATTTTACGGATAATTTCGGCGGGTAGTTTGGTAGGTGTTTTGATAGCGCCGGTCCAGTATTCGCGCGGGATCGTCCACACGTCTTCCTTATCCTGGTAATGTGCGCTGCCGCCGCCTTCAAGCCGCTCCTCTTTTTCGAAACGGGCGTAGGGGAAAAACTTGCGTTGTTTTTCATCGATACCGGCGAAGAGAATGTGGTAGTGCGACGTCACGTATTTGCGGGTAGTGACTATACCGAACTGGTATTTCCAGATGAGGTGGTTAATCAGGTTCAAATCCAGCTCGTCGAGCACAATCAGAAGTTCCTTCAGATAATTCCAACCGGAAAAAATATACAGACTACCTCCGGGTTTCAGCACCCGCCGGACCTGAGTCAGCCAGGCACGGGTAAATTCGAGGTAGTCTGTGCCTTTGATTTCGTTATAGCCCTCCAGCACCCGGCCGCTCTTGCGGTTGTAATTGGCACGTTTGGCCTGAAATTCAATGCCAAACGGGGGGTCGGTAATCACCAGATCAACACTGGCATCCGGGATATGCCGGGCCATGCCGGCGATGCAATCTTCATTATAAATCCTGTTAGGTGCACTCATGTAGGACATTGTGGTACAATTGTCCGACAACTTTCGGGAAAATTATGGGTATCGCCCAATAAAACGGGAATTAACTGGTCAATTTCACAGCACACCCTTTCGGCCCTGCCGGTCCATGTATTCTACCTGCCGGTCGCCAATCAGAATCCGGAATTTTCCGGAGGGCAGGTCGGCAACATCGAGTGACCAGTCCTTGGATTCAGAAGTAAAATTCTTTTTCAAAACCAGGGTCCCTTTTTCATCGAGTATGCGCACCGGAAGGCTGTGTACAGGCATCTCGTCGGGCATAAGCCAAACTTTTTCAGGTGTTACGACAACTTCCACATAGGGGTCTTGCGTGGCCGGTGTTTCGGAGGATTGCGCCCAGTGGTTGTAACTCAACCCAAGTATCAGGGCAATGGTGAGAAAGAATTTTGTTTTCATAGCTCAATTAATAAAAGTTGTTCTTGTGTTTTTGTCAGCCCAATGGACAACACAGAAACCGGACAGGTTGCAGAAAAGTGCCCGTAATTCGATGAAGACATAAAAACGGCCGGCCAAGGACCAATATCCTTAGCCGGCCGTTCAAGCCGGATCGCGACAAGCCTGGTTTACAAAAAATAAAAATGGATTAAAAAATCACTCCTCGCCAACCAACCATTTCTTGAATGCCGCCGAACGCTCGGTACTCACGATGGTGTCCATATCACTCGCCGGCTCCAGGTCAATCTTGATCCGGCTTTTTGAATACGGATGCATCTCCCGGATAGCATCAATATTGATAATAAATTGACGATTGATGCGGAAAAAAGTATTCGGATCAAGCATGCCCTCGAGCTTTTCCAGGGGATGGTCCACCGGATACCGTTTCCCCTGTTGGCGGGTAATGAGGAAGGTAATTTTATCTTTCGTGTAGAAATAGGCAGCATCCTGCAAGTCGACCAGTTTAATACTGTTGGCAAAGCGAATGAGCAAGCGGCGCGGACTCTCCTGCTGGCGGCGCATCGTTTCCAGCAAGGCAGTGTAATCCGGCGCAGTTTTTTTAAAAACACGCTTGTACTTTTCAATCGCCGCAGTCAATTCATTGATTTTTATTGGTTTGAGCAGGTAATCCACGGCGTTGACTTTGAAGGCCTCCAGGGCATATTCATCGTATGCGGTGGTAAAGATCACCGGGCAGCGGACTTCGGCATGTTCAAATATTTCAAAACTTCCGCCGTCGGCCAGGTGAATGTCGAGTAGCATCAAGTCCGGCTCCGGGTTGGCGCCCAACCACGAAACCGTGGATTCAATACTATCCAGCCGGCCGGCCACCCGGGCTTCAGGCGCCACTTCGGTCAGCATTTTTTCCAGGCGGCGTGCGGCCGCATTTTCGTCTTCTACTATGAGTACATTCATTTTTTTAGTGGTATTTTGACTGTAAAAAATGCTGCATTGTCTTCAACCAGCACCGGGCGCTCGCCCAGCAAGGCATAGCGGTTGATAATACTTTGCAGGCCAAAATGGGTGCTGGGTTCGGGCTTGAGTTTGGGTTGAATATTATTGCGCACCACTACATAGTCATCCGATTCGGCAAAAAGTTCGATACGGAGTGGCTTGGAGGCTGAAATTACATTGTGTTTGACCGCATTTTCCACCAGCATTTGCAAGGATAGCGGCATAATCTGGCCTGTTTTCCCCTCGAGCCGGTTGACCAGAAGCAAACCGTCTTCAAAGCGTTTTTTTAGCAAAAACTCGTAATTGCGCACGAGATCGAGCTCTTCCTGCAAGCTGATAAAATCGCGCTCCCGGTAAGCAATTATGCTCCGGTAAAAGTCGGACAGGTGTTCCACATACTCCACAGCCACCTTGGGGTTCTCTTCGATTGTCGTGATCAGGGTATTAAAACTGTTGAAGAGAAAATGCGGGTTGATCTGACTTTTCAGGGCGACAAACTGGGACTCCACCCGGTCGCGTTTCAATTGAGCCACCCGGTTCAACCGTTGCTCCCGGTTTCGGATAAATCCGTAAAAAAAAGCGCTGCCCGTCATGGCGCCCAGGACGATAAACCACCACTCCGCCCAAAATGGTTTTCGGATAACGAAAGACCAACTGGCCTCCGGAACATTTTCAAAATTGCCGTGCTCGCTGGTTTGCACCCGGAAGGTGTATTTGCCCGGCGGCAACTTCGGATACGAGGTCAGCGGATCTTTCGACACCTTCCAGTCCAGATCAAATCCATCGAGATGATACCGGTAGCGCACTGATTCCGGATCGGTATACCAAAGCCCGGTAAAGTTGAAAATGAAGTAGTTCTGGTCGTGCGCGAAATTATTGACCGACAAAAAGTCTATGTTTTGGGAAAAACCCGATACGGAGGTGATACCGGGTTGCGGGTCGTCGAGAAAAATTTCATGAAATGCTTCCGAGCGCACAATTCCCTGCCGGGCGCCAAGCCAGACATTGCCCTGCGCATCGCGGCAGATCGCGTTCAAATTTACTTCCGCATGGGGCGCCCCGATCGCTTCGTCGCAAAAAATGATGTGATCAATACGCTCGGGGTTCAACAAGTCAAAACCATCTTCATACGCCACTACTATGAACCCGTTCCGGTCTGCCGCAAGACCGACAATGGCCTCACTGTGCAAATGATTTTCAAGGGTATACCGGCGAAAATCCTGACCGTCGTAGGAAAACAGACCGTCGTTGTCCGAGCTGAACCAGATATGGCCGCGTTTGTCCTCCGTGATGCAGTAAATCCTTTTTAACGGAATACCATTAGCCATTTTGATCTGCCGGTAGCGGCCGGCTTCGAATACGATCAGGCCATTGCCATCGGTGCAAAACCACACACGCCCCTTGCTATCCAAAAATACTTTGTACACGTAGCCGGTACCCAGTTCGCTCTGCCGTGTCAGGTTTTGAATTTTCTGCGGCGCCTTCAGGTCGAGTACCGATACGCCTCCGAGCGTAGCCAGCCAAACCTGCCGGTCATTGCCGGCGATAGACAACACATTGCCGTTGAACAGGCCGTCGCGTTCCGACAAATGCTTCAAAACTTTGCCTTCCGGATGGATAACATAGACGCCGTTCCCGAAAGTACCGGCCCAGATGGTGCCGTCGAGCGCCGACTCCCAGAGGGAAATGATATTTTCCGGCTGCGCCAGAATTTTTTTGAAAACCCAGTTATCAGCGCCCGCACTTTTAGCTGCAGCCCCCTGGCTTACCCCCAAAAACAAGCCGGTAGCACTGCCTGCCCACAGGCGGTTTCGGCTGTCCCGCAACAGCGCCTGGGTATTTCCAAAGGGTGTTTCCAAAAGGCCAAAGCGCACATTGGCCGAATAGATCGCCCCATTGTCCAGCAGTGCCCACAACAAGCCCTCCCGGTCTTTGCAAAGCGCTTCCGTTTTAACGAAACGCAAGGGATGTGCAGCCGGTAAGGGGTGCTGTATTCCGGTGGGTAGCTCGATACGCACCAGTCCGTTGGCAAGTGTACCGACCCAAAGTTCACTTTGTTCATACAATTCCAGGCAGGTGATTGCTCCCCATGACCATACATTTGTTTGAAAATCAAAGCGCTGCGTTGCAATATTGTAGCGGTGTACGCCCTTTTCCTGCGTTCCAATCCAAATATTCCCCTGTTTATCGGCCAGCAAAGCCGTAATGATCTCGTCGGGCAAACCATCCGGTACCGAAAACCGGCGTATTCGTTTTTTGCCCGGCTCAGGCATCGAACAAATGCTGATCCCCGCATCGGTGGCTGCCCAAACCCGGCCTTGCGCATCGCAGGCGAGGGCATAAATTTCATCGCCGCTCAAGCCGTCGTCTGCCTGATCAAACTGGTACAAGCGCTTGTTTTTCAGACAGTATAGGCCCTCTCCATACGTGGCGAACCAGAAGCCGCCCGATTTATCGGCAACAAATGCCGTGACAGCCGCCTTAGGCAGACCCTCTTCCGGATTCCACAAAGTCAGCCGGGCCGCAGGTTCTTTTTTTTGCAAAAACTCGTCAACCGAAGCGTGCGGGAGCGGGGCGTTTACCGGGATGAACCCAATGGCGCCGTTCCCAAAACCAACCCATAAACGGCCATTCCACTCATATAAGGCGCGTATCGGACTGGGCTCGACGCCTTCGGGCAGCCCAACCAACAGAAAACCCATGCCGTCGAAGCGATACAAGCCTTCCTCTGCGCCAAACCACAACCATCCCCGGCTGTCCTGGAAAACCCCCGTCATCGGCTCATTGGCCAACTCCCGGGTATCTCTGAGCTGAAAAACCGGTGTTTGTGCGCCTGCTCCAAGGCTGCAAAAAAGAGATATGAAGAGTGGAAGTAAACGTTTCATGGATTAATTGCGCGACAGACCGGCTTGCACCACAACCTGTACTTCTTCCGCTATTTTCTGATAAACAATTTTGGGAATACGGATATCATGGTCGGCCAACAAAGCCTTGAAATCAGCCTTGATTTCTATACGGTTGCCGGCAACCGCCAACTGACTTTTTATGATGCGCTCCTGCTCTTTCCCGTGAATATTGAGTTTGCCTTTTGCGCGCACCGAATACGTGCCGTCTCTGCTAAAATCAATGGTCTCGATGATCTTTCCGGTAAACGTGGCCTTCGGAAACCGCCGGGACTCCAGGTAGTTCTCATTGAAATGTTCCCGTTGCAGCGCATTGTTAAATCCTTCGAAGGTTTGGATTTCCACCGTCCAGGCAAACGTTTGTTTTTCCGGATCCAAAATGCCCCGTAAATGCTTGCTCTCCGCTTCGATTATCTCCAACGGGGCTTCTGATTTAAAGGAAACGATACCATCGTTACAACTGAACAAGCCCGGTTGACGGCTTTCCATAACAGATGGCGCCTGTTGCGTTGGGTAGCCCGGACTAGTGGCGACACCCCAATCTCGGTTTCCGAAAAACAATGCAAATCCAATCCAAAAAAGTAGTTTCATCACAGTAAAAATAACAGTGTACGGCTCAACAGGATTAACGCGCTTTTATCCGGCAGGTTTATAACCTCGGGCGTTTGTCACGCAAAAAGTAGTCAGAATTAGCACGTTTCAAAATAAAAAACACGCTGAAGGCGGAATTATACAAGCCGGACCATTCTTTTTTCCAATTGAACCGGAATACCGGATCATAGTTTCAAAAACGGCTTGCCGACACGCACCGCCCCGCTTTCCCAAACCAAAACATACCGGCCGGCAGCCAACGCACTAACGTCTAAAACCTGGTGCGAATCAAGTCCGGCCGTTTCCATTTTCAACCGGCCTTGCAGATCAAAAATCCGGATGACGGCGGTCGCCGACGCAAGGGTGTTTTTGGAAACAGCTACCGTCAGTCGAGTACTCGCCGGATTCGGGAAAATACGCAGTTCGGGCCCAAAAGCATTCGGGCGGACCGGCAGTCCGGACGTGCCGGTATTCGGTTCAAATGCCACGTCGATCACCTGAAACTGGCCCTGCCCAATAGTAAAAACCGCCGTTTGCCCCTTTGCATTCATGCCGTGACCCGGAATCAGAGGGAGCGGGGCAAACTGGTGCATAAATACCAAAAAGTAGGCGCCGGGCGTCAACAAGGAAAACCCGTAACCGCCCGATTCATTGGTCATTCCGGCAGCCACCAGGGTGGAATCGGCGCGGTACACCAGAACAGTGATATCTTCCAAAAACGGCTCAAATGAATCCATTTTGGCATCCCGGTTCTCGTCCAGCCACACGGTACCGGCAAGCGCGACCGCCGGCACTGCCCAGGCGACATCGAAAATTTCATAAGCGCCCTCCGTCAACGAAACCGGGGAAGACATACCGGAAGCGTCTACATTTTGTACCGGCAACAATACGTCGCCCGTGGCCGGCAGGTTTATCCGGAGGTAAAAAGTGCCCGCCGGCAAATCCGGAAACGTATAGCGGCCGTTGGCAAGCGTCTGCGTTTCAGCAAGCAGGCTGTCGGTCACGGCATCGAACAAGCGCACCGTAGCCTTCGAAAATGCCGGTTCGCCGGGTGTCCACACACCGTCGTTATTTATATCCAACCCAACCGTACCGCTCAACGTGGCCGGCAAGGTAAATGCCGGTGGATACAGTTGCCGACGGGGAACGATTTCCCGGAGCTGACTTTGGCTTTGCCAAAACATCGTAACGTTGGCGCCGCCACCGATTTCCAGGTACTCCAGCCGGATGCGGAATTTTTTGCCGCCCTGGAGCTGGATATTTCCGCTATGCTCGGTAGTCGCTTGCGGCACCCACTGATCGATGATCAGCTGGTCATTCACCCAAAGCCGGCAGCCATCGTCGCTCCGCACCGAAAAGGTGTAGTTTTCCGAATACAACGGCTGCACAAACCCCATCCAGCGCACGGTGAAATAATCTGCGGGCAGCGAAGGGTCGGGTGCGGCGTCATTCCACAAAAAATTAACGGTGGAATCAATCCGGGCAAGCACCGGTGTTTCATCGAAATCGCCTTCCGGATCAAAAAAATAGTGCCCCAGCAAACCCGTACCGGAGCCCAACACCAAGTAATCGTAATTCAGTGCAAGCGAAAGCGCCGAATCCGGCATTACAAATGACCGCAGTGGGTTGGCTGCTCCGTCGCCCCAGGCACGAAAGGAATAAATCGTATCGCCCAGCCGCTGATTCAACGGCGCCTCAATAATCCGGTTCAGCCCGATCACACTTTCCACGGTTGCCGGCACGGTGCGCAGTTGCCCGTCCACATTTACCTGAATACCCGCAGGGCCTGTAATGGTAATTGACCGCTTTTCCGGCATCACATCGCGAAATACAGTTTGGGCAAATCCGGCCTCGTCGTGCGCCGTCAAGTATATCCGGTAAAATACATCCGCCGCAGTTTCACCAACCGTGGGTGTTGCGTACGCGCCTTCGTTTGTGCCGGTTGTCGTTGGCATGGCCGGGTGGCTGTGGTCGGCATGGTGAAAGTCGATGCGCCAGCTGAGCCGGTTTGCATCCAACAGCCCGTCTTCCGGGTCAATGGCCTGCCCTGAAAACCGGAGCGTATCGCCGCCCCGGTAAAACGAGCCGGCAGTGGGCAACAAAATTTCCGGCACGGGACGCCGGTTTGCCGAAACGCCCATCAGCGCCACAGCGCTGGTATCGGCGCCCCAGGCATTCGAAACGATGCAGTAGACCAGTGCGCCGCTATCGGCCAGGGTTAAATTTTCTAAAACCAATTGGCTCGAATCCGCACCCGAAACAGTATTCCCATCGCGAAACCACTGGTAGCCGAGTGGCTGATCGCCGTACGCTTCCACCCGGAACCATGCCGATTCCCCTTCGGCCACCAAAACCGGTTGCGGTTGCCCGGTGATCAGCGGGGCGCCCTCGCCTACCCAAAACACCCGCCACAACACGCCTTCGGTACTTGCTGTGTTGTCGAGCGGGGAACCGCCGCCCAGCCCCGCCCGGGCCAGGTAGTACAAATCGCCGTCCGGGCCACTCAACAGGCTAACCGGGCGATCAATTCCGGTGGCAAAAACATCCCCTGCAACCCCGGTAAGCGGGTCGAGCATTTTTATCCAGCCGGCGCAGTAGTCGGCAAAGAAAAATTTGCCCGCATAAGTGTCCGGGACCAACGAATTTTCCTGAAACGGAAACGCCGCACCGACAATGGCACAGCCTGCGGCATGCGTATAGGCAAAATCCGGGTCGGTAAACCCCGGCGCGCCGGAAGGACCCTGAACTATTTTCCAACCGTAATTCGCGCCGGCTTTGAGGGCATTCACCTCCTCCCAGGCTTCGGCGCCTACATCGCAAAAGAATATTTTTTCGGTTTCGGGGTCCATGCTCATGGAAAACGGATTCCGCACGCCATAGGCAAAAATCGCCCGGTTGTTACCCATAACCTGCGTGTAAAACGGATTGTCCACCGGAATGGAGCCGTCTGCATTCAGGCGCAGGATTTTTCCCAAAACCGTATTCAAATCCTGGGCATTATCCGCCCGGGCGCCGTCGCCGACGCCGAGGTACAATTTATCGTCCGGACCAAAAACCATCCCGCCGCCGTTGTGAATATTGCCGGTCATCGGATCGAGTTCGAGCAAGATTTCTTCGCTGCCCGGCACGGCGAAATCACCATTTGCCCGGATGCGGCTCAGCCGGTTATATTGCCCGGCAGGCGCCGTGTAGTACAGGTACACCCAGGGTTGGTGTTCAAAATCAGGATGTACCGCGATGCCGTTCAATCCCCGTTCGTTGAACGCATCGGTTTGCAGGGTAACAAACGGCGCGTCGTGCAAGGCGCCGTCTTCAGTGTGGTAAATAAGCACGCGCCCGTCTTTTTGCGCCAGGAAAATACGCCCGTCGGGGGCCAGGGCCATGCCGGTGGGATTGAGCCCTTCCGCTACCGCTGCCCCGGCAAATCCGGGTGGCAAACCTGGCGATTGGGCGTTTGTAAGTGTGGCGAGCACCGATATGAGCAGTAATGCGTTGCCAAGGCGTTTTAACGGGCCGAACGCTACGCGTAACGTAGCATTTTTTTTACCGCGAAGACGCAAAGGCGCGAAGGTCAAAACTTTGCGTCTTTGCGTCTTCGCGGTAAAAAAAGAAAACTTCACTCCATACCCCAAGACGCTACCCGACCATAGAACCGGGCATAAACCGACCTTGAACTTTCTCGAAAAATCAACAAGCATAAATGCACCAAAAATTAAAAGTGAAATCCATATCCAAAAAATACGGCTTTCATACCGAAAACACTAAAACTGGAAAGCAAAACGCCCAGCATGATCAGCACAAACGGTACAAATACCACCGCCCGTACAAACCGGCTTTCCCATTTCATGTGATGCAGCAGCGGCAAGAGTAAAAAAGCCAGGCACAAGCCCATGAATGAAATCTGGAACAACACCAGGGAAGCAATGCCGAACAACAAACCGGTGGCAATTTCAAAACCCTGAACCAACCGGGTATCGGGATGGCTTTTTGTCAGAAAATGCTGCCAGTTGGCGCGCATGTTTTGCAGCAGTCTGCCATCTTTTTGAAGCGGTTCGTTCGCAGCATTCGCCTGGTCGCCGGTAACCAAAAAAATTGCCTTGCCGGATATCATGTAGGCCAGCACGCCAATACTCGACAAGGGTGTGAGCGCTGCGTAAAGGGCCGTACTATGCCCCAAAAACCGGAGCAATTTCAACGGTTGACCCGCCAGGGCAACAATAAACGACAACACCGGCGCAAAAAAAGTAAGCAGGGTGATCAGGAAAAAATCCCAGCCGTAGATCACCTGGAACCGGGTATCGAGCGCAATCATCGGCAGCCGGAATTCCGCACCGCCCAGCACGAATGTGACGTCCTGGGCAAAGCCAAAAAAGTAGGGCAAGGCCAGGTTGGCATTGAGCATAAACAGGAAGTACACCAGGGTCAGCGGCAGATTAAATGTGGGAAAAAAGATGTCGAGCTTTTCCGTCCAGCTGATGTTTTTTGCCCGCAAGAGCCAGCCGGCTTTTTTAGACAAAAATTCCGAAGTACCGCGCGTCCATTTCATATGCCGGATCCGGAACGTGCGCACCGAATCGGGGAAATCCTCATAACAAATCACATCTTCCAGAAAACGGCCCCGGTAGCCCAACTCGCGGGCGTGAATGGCAAAACCCAGGTCTTCACTGACGATATCCGGGAAGCCGCCGATTTTCTCCCAAACATCGCGACGCAGCAGCGCCCCGTGCCCCAGAAACATCACAAAACCGTAGTCGTTGCGCAGCGGCTGATACCATTTCCAGTGAATATCTATACCGACTCCGACAGACTGGGCCAGGGAAGAACCGGCATTGGGATTGGCCCGGTGGTTGGCCTGCACAAAGCCGCAAGTCGGGTCGGATTCGAGCACGGCCACTGTTTTTGTTAAAAAATCCGAAGGCAGGATTTCATCGGCATCTGCAATGGCGAAGTAGGGTTCGGTGGCAACATTGGCGAGGCCGTGGTTGAGGTTGCCGGCCTTGAACGCTTTGCGGTCAGGGCGGCGCACCACCTGCACCAAAGCCGGATAACGGGCGGCAAAAGCATCCACTTTCGCTTTAAATTCCGGCAGGGATGAATCGTCGAGCAGGTAAACCTTGTAGTTCGGGTAATCCTGTTGAACGCAGGACAGGACACTTTCCTCCACAAAATCATTGCAGGTGGTATACAAAATCGAAACTTCCGGTTGCGCAGTTGCCGTGGCAACTATCGATGTTGAAGTGCTTTTTTTTGCAAAAAATCTGTAAAACAGGGCGAAGGTGATCACCCCAAGGTTATACATCCCGTACAGCCAGGCAAAGTCGATAAACAGGATAAAGGTCCACAGCGCAATACTGCTCGGAATGTTATACGCCATATCCAGCAACATCAGCAGCCGCGGCTGAAACCAGAGAATGGCCGAAAACCAGGCCGTGAAAATCGTCAGGTACATGATGGCGCTGGGCGCCGCAGCCATCGTGCGTTCAGCTTTGGCCGTCGTTTTAGCCGCCGCAATATTCAGGGTTGAATTCGAGACAAGTGTTGCCGCAGCAGGCGCATTATAAGAAGTAACTTTTGTAGAAGACATAGTTGATTCGTTTACAGCCCGGGGAATGCACCACTTTGTGGCGCACACACCCGCACGGGCGCATTTTTAGTATACCAGATCAAAGTTGGACAGGAACAGAATCGGGTGCCGTGCTTATTTCTCCAGCCGGATTTTCACCCCAAAGGCCAGGGCAACCAGCTCATCAAACGGCGCTTTTTCCCAGCGGGCCGACAACTGCCCCCACAGGAGCTGGCTGAACGGAAGGATGGCCGTTGCATAGCCGCCATAAATGGTTTTGTCCTCCACATCCGGGCCAAGGCCGGCCTGACCTAACAAAACCCCAACATTCAGTTCATAGCCGGTGGCGGTGCGCAGCTGGTTGTTGAGCATGACACGGCTTTCGGGGCCCGGGGCATTTTCCACCTTAGAATAAAAGTAGTAGGGCTCTATGGCATAAAACCTGGACAGCGGTACCCGCACGCTTCCGTAAGCCAGCCATTCCGTTTCCATTTTATTGCTTGGCGCTGCAAAACCCCCGGCTTTCAGGCTCCAGTTTTCGGCTAAAAACCAGACCTGCTCGGTGCTGAACAATTGCTGGGTCACATTGTCGGGCAACAGGCGCGTACCGTATTCGAACCGGCTGGTGAGGTGCTTGTGCCAGGGAACCACAGCCCCAATGCTGAATGCCTGGGCATTCTGATTGGTGCGTACCAGGGAAGGCAGATCCAGCGTCAGGGAGTTGTCAAATTTCAAAAACATGCGTAGTTTGGACGTCACCTGTCCGGTCAGTTGCACCGTCCGGATGTTGAATTTTCCGGCATCGGCCGTGCTGGAATAGCCGCCCCAGATATCCAGTTCAAGCGGCGCCGCCACCCCGTAGGTGTTTTTTAGCAGATCGTTGGCGATGCGGTTTGCCGAATCGAGCTTCAGGCCGGAACGCAAGGCAAGGCGCGCTTTTTTCAATTCATGTTCTTCCAGGTAGGACTGTGCCAGGGCGATGTAGTATTCGAGCTCATCCGGGTATTGCTGCACCAGTTTTTCAAAATAATCGATCGCCACCTTGGCGTTGCATTGCCAAAGATTGACGTAGCCGAGCCCCTTTCGCGCTTCCACATTGCCGGGTTGTTGCTGCTCCAGGGTCAGAAAAGCATTTTTCGCTGCGGAATAACTTCCACTCCAGGCAAGGGTGTATCCTTTGCCGATCAGCGCCGCCGAATTTTTGGGATCAATGGCCAGCGCCGCTTCAAATTTCGGCTGCGCCAGTTTGTACTGCTTGTTCCAGGAGTACACATACCCCAGACCGATCAGCGCATCCACATGGTCCGGGTTGTTGGCGAGAGCCGCCTGGTAAATTTTTTCTGCCGCGGAATATTGTCCCGACTCGGCGAGCCGCCGGGCTTCATCCAGGTTCTGCGCGCCGAGCGGCAGGGCCAGCCAAATTAAAAGTAGCGAGAGTACATTGGTCCGTTTCATGCTGTGCATGTTTAGTATTAAAAATTGTGTGCACCGGGAAAAAACAATTCCACAAGCGCCAACCACAGCACAAACATGCAGGATAAAACTACCGCCAGTAAAACGAAACCGGCCGAACCGGAATATTCAGCCTCCGAGCGGGGGGTAAAATACGGCTCTACCCCAAACGCACCCGAACCACATCCACCACCCTGCTCAAGGCCTGGCGGACCACTTCAGTTTCCGGGTGCCGTAAAATGATGAAACCCTCCCCCTCATAATTGCCGGCTGCCTCCTGGCCGATTGCAGGAATTTTAAAATCGGTGATCAGGTGGCCGACTTCCCGTTGTACGGTTTCCAAACCATGCACCGCCTGCACCCGGCCTTTCCCCTGCCCACGCAGGTAGGCGGCGCCCACCGCGTATTTTTGTTGTTGCGGCTCGAATGCATCAAAAATCATGAGCCGGGCCCAGGCGCCGATGGCATCAAAATCAAAAGCACGGCTCAGCAAAGTCGTGAATTGTGCCCCGGGCGGGCGGGCGGCCACCTCGGAGATGGCAAGGCTGCCGTCGGGCCGTCGAAACCACTCCATGTGGCTAATCCCGGTGCGCATACCCAGGCAATCCAGCGCTTTGAAAGCAGCTGCCCGGATATCGTCGTACGCCGGCGCCAGCACCTCACGCGGCAAGAGCACCTGCCATTGAATCCACGACTCCCGCATCGCTTCGAGGGGGTTGGGATAATAATGCGAAAGCGAATGGAATACCGGTTTGCCGTTCAGGGAATACGTATCGAACGAGTGTTCGGCGCCCATGACAAACTCTTCCAGCAACGCCGTGGACTCCGGAATTTGCGCCAATGCTGCGGCCAATTCATCCGGATTGCCGACCTGAAAGGTGGAAAGTGAACCCGCACCGGCCGGCGGCTTAACAACCAACGGGAAACCAACCGCTTCGGCAAACCGGGTCGCATCCTTCAGGTTTTGCACTTCCTGCGACCGGGCACAGGGCAAACCGGCTTTCCGGAACAGGTCTTTCATGCGTTGTTTGTCGCGGAAATTTTGTGCTGTTTCCGAATCCATGCCCGGTACACCCAAACGCGCGCGCGTTTGCGCCAACGGTACCTGGAGGCCTTCAACAGCTGCCAAAAGCCGGTGTATCGGGCCGTTTTCGCGCTGAAGCGCCTCGGCTGCTACGGTCAAAACATCGGCGTCAAAAACATCGGTGACCTGCCGGAATGCTGCCAGACGCATTTGGATCTCAGGCGGCAGCAACACAACGGACTCCTGCGCAACCAACCCAAGCCGGACATCCGGCAGGCTGCTCAGGGTATCGATAAAACGCACGGCATTGGACGTGAAATTCGGGCAAACGTACAGGGCAAAGGGCATCGGTATAGTCGGATAGAAACGATTGAACGCCAAAAATGGCCGGCCCAAAATACGGCAATGCTATCGTCTGCCCCCTGCTTCACTTTTGTCTTTTGCATTTAATTCTGTTCCATCCACCCCAAAACGAATATTTGTAATAAAAACTTCGCCCAACGGGACGCTTCCTTCCAGACTATCCGTTTGCCAACCGGTAAATACCCAGCGACGGGCAACGGGAATACCCCGGATCAAATTATAATCCAGATACCGGATCATCTGCGGTGTTTTTGCAGCTTCCGTTTTGGAATCGTGGTTTGACGTAGCAACAAAAAAAGCAGCCTGGATCAATTGTGATTTCCGGTCGGTGAATACGGCAAACCAATCGTCGGGCGTATCCCCGGTGCCCGGTTCAAAACGGAGTCGCCCTACCGCACAGGGCTGGCCATCGAGCGTCCGGTCGGGCAGCGTTTGCCAGCGGGTACCCGGGTCGCTGAGTTTGTACGGAAGACAGGACCAGTAATGCCAGGCGCGCAAATCGAAGCGTGCCTGGGTTTCCGAAATGGTATCACCGGGCGCCGGTTCGAGCCTGACACGACGCCCGTCCCACCATGCCTGCGTACCCGAAGCGTATCGGATATGAATGGCTGAGCCATCCATGCATTGGGTTAGCCGTGCCTGCAAGCCATTGCGATTGCTCCACTTCAAGTCGAGTGCCATGGTGTCCTTGCCGGGAAGCCGGGCTTTTTGGTGACCGGTTTCGGCAAGGCGAATGCCTTCGGGGCGTTGATCGGGTGTGGGCGCTATCTCGGCCGGCAATTTTTCCGGAAAATCCACGGGGGGATCGTCGGCACAGGCTGCCAGAAACAGGACAGAAAAAAACAGCAGTACCAGTTTGTACATGGCAGTGTAACGCGAACTGGTAGTTCGCGGTTTTTTTAAAAAAATTGCCCCCGAAAGGCTAAGCCTAACGGGGACAACTTTATTAACAGAGATGTTTTATTTACGCGAACCAGCGGTTCGCGTTACTTCAACACGTATCCCTTCGGAGTGGCTGGTAAACTCCGGAGCATACATGCACTGCAAAGTGGTAATGCCATTGGAAAAGTTGCCCACGTGGTTGACAAACAGCGGATATTCAAATACGAAGGTGCCCCGCGGCAGATAATCGATGAAAAAATGTGTAGCCAGGTCTTTCGTGCTCTCGTAATACCCCAGACCATCCTGCCATCGATACCCGCTGAGCACGTTGATGGGCTCGAAGCCGCTGGCACGCATATCCTTCAGATGCACAAATTCCATCGGCCGGTCGACGCGCACTTCGATGCGCACCTTCAGCTTGTCGCCCGGATGCAGCGTGCTGCCTTCCGGAATCGCCGTGAGTTTGGGACCGGTGGCGGTATTCTCCTCTTTGAACAGCTGCTTCACGATCGTGAGCGGTGTTTTTTTGAACGACTGGATTTTATCCAAATCTTCAAAATACTGCCAGTAGGCGGCGCCCCACACGAGGTTGCTGTTGGGGTTGTCTACGTTGATCGTGCTCCAGCCGGACTTGATCTCGGCGCCATTCCAGCTTTGTTTGAAATAACCTGTTCCAGGCTCGTATTCCTCCGGCCGGAGGGTTTCAGCACCCAGTTTTACACTGACCGGTTTGGTATTATTCAGCCAGTTGTCGCCGTGGAGCAGTAGTGCGTACACCGCCTCTGCGGTAGCTTTGGTGCTTTCCCAGCGGTTGGTTTGTTTGTTTTTCAACAGCCACACACGCAGTTCTTCCACGGCTTTGGCATCCTGCGCCACTTCGTCGAACACTTCCACCATCAGGGCCTGTGTTTCGACGGGCAGTTGGTACCAGTACATGCCCCAGTCGAAAGGCCAGTACATGCCGAGTTCTTCTTTCATCAGGGCACGTTCGCGCAGGCTGGCCACGATTTTTTTTGCAGCCTCCGTACGGCCATGCCGATGGAGCGCCAGCGCCAGCATCCCCTGCTCGTACAAACTGCGCCCGAGCCAGTATTTTTCGCCTTGGGCGAGGTAGTAGTCCGTGACCTTGTCGATCCGGTCAAGCGGGAAAAACGAGCGGGTGTACAGGTAGTGCGCGATCAGGCCGTCGAGGTGGTTATCATCCCACTTGGCCTTGCCGGCTTGCACGGCGCGTTCCAGTTCTTCGTACTGGTGTTGCACTTCCTTGTCGCAAAATGCCAGGGCGTTGCTCAGCATTTCCGCGCTGCGGTTATCATTTTGCACGGAAAAGGCGCCCAGTTTGTCCAAATGTCCGAAACCGGCAGCGATATGCTGCGTGATATACCAACTGGGCTGTCCGCCCGGAAACCAGGACCAGCCGCCGTCGCTGCCCTGCCGTTCGGCCAGGATGGATAAAATACGTTCCTGCTCGTCGGCCATGCGGTTGAGATCGAACAGCAAGGCGATATTTTGCTTTTGCTGTTCCTCGCTTTGGGCATCGAGTACCCAGGGCGTTTCCTCCAGCAAGGCAGTTTTGAGTTCCTGGTTTTTGCTCAGGTTCGATTTCAGGGCGTCACTGCCCGATGCTTTCCAGCGGTCGTACACCCGCCGCAGGTTGGGCAGTTTCTGCGTCACACTCGATGCCAGGGTATTGGCATAAAAACGGCTGAAAATCTGCTCGGTGCATTCGTGCGGGAACTCCATCAAATACGGCAGTGCCTGTACGGCATACCAGGCCGGATTGCTGGTAAACTCCAGGGTGTACCGGTGGTTGCGAAGCGTACCCGATTTACTGTTTTTCAAATTGTCAAAAACAACCGTTTTCGATTGGTTACCGCGCACGGTAATGGGCAGCGTTTCGGTCACCAGCATGCGGTTGGTCAGCACCGGCAGGCTGTTTTCCTCCCCGTCGCGGAAGGTTTTGCCTTCGGCAAACACCTGCCAGGTAAGGCCGTTTACCTTTCCTTCAGGAACGGTCAACTTCCAGGAAACCGGCGTCGAACGGCCGGGCTCTACCGTGAAATTGACCACCCGGTTGGCGGTTGTTATGCCAAATTCGGGCTCCACCGTTTGCATACTCGCCGCGTCGTAGAGGTGCAGGTAAGCCGTCCCGGAAATTGTTTCCTGCGACAGGTTGCTGACTTTCGCCGTAAACTCGATCTGGTCGCCTTCGCGCATAAAACGCGGTGGGTTGGTCAGGATCATCAGGTCCTTTTGGGTCACCACCGTTTTTTCCGAAAGCGCCCATTTCAGGTCCGGCGTATGCGCAAATGCCAGAAATTTCCAGCGTGTGAGGGCCTCGTTCATCGTGAATTTCAGCACGACATTGCCCTCGGCGTCCGTGCGCATTTCCGGAAAAAAGAACACGGTTTCGTTCAGGTTTTTGCGCAGCGGCGGCGGTGGCGGCGCCTGCGCGGTTTCTTCCCGGGCGCCTTCAGGTTGGTTGGCAGCGGCGCCGCTATCGGCGGCGTCAAAAGCAATATCCTCGCCGGCCATGCCGTCCGCCATTTTGGCCATTTCCATATCCGGAGCTGCCGCCGGTTCAGCAACGGCTTTATTCAACTCCACGGCGCCGTACCGCATCATATTCCCCCGGTACGGGCTGCCGTAAAGCGGGAAACCAAACCACTCCAGTGTCCGGTACCGGCGGTAAGCAGGTTGGGGTGCACCGGAAACGGGGTTGTAGCGATTTTCGCCGTTTTCGAGGCGAAAACCGCCGGCGGCAAAATACACCCGCGGGTACCGGTAGGGGAAACGCATGGCCGCCCATTGGTGCGGCAAAAACTGGTCGAGCGACGCGTCGTACATGGCCGTCACCAGTTCGGCAGCCACTTTTTCTTTTTGAGGTCCGCTGATCTTCAACCGCCATTCCTCCTTGTCGCCGGGCGCCAGTTTGTCGCGGAAGGTTTCATAACTGATCGTCAGGTCTTTGTTGGACCAGGGCACCGCGATGAAGGTACGGTTGATGATGTACACCCGGTTGCTCAGCACGGCAAATGCCGAAGTGGCAATACCGCCGCGATCGGTTTCGCGCACCGGCAAATCGACCGATTGAGCGCCGGCGACATCCAGCCAGCGCGGTTTTTGCGCGTTGCCTTCCCGTTCTTCCACAAACAGAAAATGCACGCGTTCGGCCTTGCCCCCAAACCAGATACGGGCTGTTTCGCCGGGTTCGCAGCTGGTTTTTTCGGGAGCAGCATCGGGTTCCACGAATTGGGTACTCCGGTTTTGAGCACTCCACACGCGCACGATTTTTTTAATTTCTATGGCTTCGCCAAACGGGTCCTGCGTTTTCAGGGTGATCTGGTAATAGCCGGTTGTCATTTGCCCTGCGTGGAGATCGACTTTTTTGGCTTCTGCCGAATTAAACTGCACGGTACGGCTAAAATCGGGCTTATCCCATTTTTCCGGGTTGTCTTCACCGTTCCAGGCGTAGTTGGGAAATTTGCGGCGAAAATCCGTTTCCTGCAAGGTCAGAATATCCGGCGTTTCCCAATAGCGTTTTACAAACAGCCGTTTGGGCTCTACCAGCGCCTGAATTTCAATGGCGCCCGTAGCTGCCTGAAACTGGCCGGCGGTGTTGGTTGTGGTCAGGGAAATGCTGCGCAGACTGTCCAGTTCAATTTCCTGCGGCAAATTGAAATCGACATTGAGCGCCACATAACCCGCCGTCACACCGGTTTCCGCGCTGCGGGTTTCACCGGTAATGTCCGTCACATCCACCATCACCTGATAGTCGAACATGGGTTGGTCCTTTTTGGCAATGCTGCGGTCGGGCAAGGCTGTGAATTGCAGTTCGAAACTGCCGTCGGCAGCCGTAGTGGCCGTGCCGTTGGCAATCTCCATCGTCGTTGTTGGGAACGGGCGCTTCCAGCTGTACCAGTCCCACCAGGGGAAACGCGCCTGCCGCACCACGCGGTAGCGCACCTGGGCCCCGTCGACACTGTTGCCGGCGTAATTTTTGGCTTCGCCCCGCACGGTCACCGGGTCGTTTACGCGGTAGGCGCCTTCAACGGGTTTGAAGGTCACTTCAAACCTGGGGCGTTTGTATTCCTCCACGTTGAACCAGGCATTGCCCTGGGCGCCAGTCACTTCGATGTGCATCTGGCCGGTGAGACCGGAAGCCGGAGCTTGAAAAGCGCCGTTGAACGTGCCGAATTCGTTGGTGCGAAGTTTGAGTTCACCTTTTTCCTGGTAGTTCACATCGAACAGCTGCACCGTAACGGCTGTTCCGGGCACGATTTTCGGAAAATCATTTTCATCGCGTTGCATCAAAATGCCCTTGAAATAGACCGTTTGACCCGGCCGGTACAAGGAGCGGTCGGTGAAAAACTGCACTTCCCGGGGGCGGTCGGGAATGCCGGTAGTTCGATAATCGCGGTACGATTGATCCAGCCAAAGGGTGTCTGCTTTCCGGCTCAGGCGGACGGAATACCCACGCCGGTTTCCGATGCCGGGTTGAAGCAGGCCATCCTGGTCGCTTTGTTGCTGCTTGACAAGCTCGCGCACATTCCGGCGCCGGCTGGATTCCCAGGTTGTTTCAAAAAAATCGGCCTGTACGCCGGCCAGTGGCGCTCCTGAATTGCGGTCGACCACGGCAAAGCGCTGGTTGTCGTTATGGGGAAAAGCAATTCCGGCGAGCTGCGAAAAGTCGACCCGCGCGAAACTGACAACCGCATCTTTGGCATCAAAGGCATTGGAGGAGGAAACCAGCACGAAGTAGCTGCCGGCGGGCAAAGCCTCCAGGCTGAGTTCGGTACGGTACATGCGATAGTCGCCCGGGTTGTTGATCTCCCAGCGTTGCTGCTGCACTGTTTTTTGGCTGTTGAGCCAGTCCAGGCGCTGGTCCCAGTCTACCTGCGCGAACAGGTCGGGGTCGTTGGGCACACGCACCACTTTCGCCCACACCGCCGACAAATTTTTATAGGAAATGGAAAACAAGGCCGGTTTGCCGGGCAGGTTCACTTGTTCCACGTCGAGGCCAATGGCCGGCAGGCGCAGGTCGTGCAACAGCGCGGCACACTGGCGGGCGCCGAAGGTATTCGGATGGCGTTTGATCGCATCGGCGCATGCTGCTTCCGCCTGTTTCAGCAGGTCGCCTTTCGATTCGGGGAGTTCCCGGTCCTGATCGATCCAGGCTTGCGCCAGCTGATGCACGATCTCGGCGTCGGACGGATGGTTGTAGTACGTTTTGTGGAGTACTGCGAGTGCCTGCCGGTACAGTTCGTCTTTGTTTTCCAACACGGCGCTGTTTTTTACAAAAAGCAGGCGTTTTAGTTCGGCGTCGATCAAGGCTGCTTCCCGGTTTTGCGCCAGGTGGGTGGCCAGTACCCGCTGGAACAATTGAATGGCCAGCCACTTGCCTGAACTGGAGTCCCGGGTTTCAAACCGGAATTTTACAAAGTCCGGTGTTGGGGCAAACGCCTCGGGTTGGTCCAGGTAAAATTTATAAGCCGGCTCCGTGAGGTAGCTTTGTTCGTTGGAAAAGTGATCCAGTGCATTTTGGGCCAGCAGATCGAAAAGTGTAGGCCTGACCGGTTCGTTGCCTACCGAATCCAGTTGGCCGGGTCTGGAAATCGCGCTGACGTAATCGACCGGTGTGGCCAGTAAAATTTGCTCCTGCTGCACAGAAGCCCGGAGGTGGGACAGCGCCCGTTTTTCGATCTGTTCCGCCGACCAGGTCAAAATGTCACCGCCTTCGCCGTCGGGAATTGGCGTGCGTTCCTGGATGCGCCAACGTTGGTTGTGTACGTAGGTGCGGTACAGTTGCCCCAGCAAGTTATGCAGAATGGACTTTTCGGGTTCCGGCGCTGTGTTAACTTCTTCCTCAAATTGTTGCACAGCTTTCACAAAGCCGTCCTCTTCCAGCATGGTCGTGTATTTGCCCCGGAAAAGCAGTGTTTTTATGACTTGCGGCCCGTTGCCGTCGGCTTTTGCCCGGCGGTAGAGCGCTTCGGTTTGTTCCAGTGCCGATTTAAACAGGCCCTGTTTTTCCAGACTGTCAATTTTTTTCCAGGCTTCGGCGTAATCGCCGGGCGGGTACTCGTCGGGTTTTGGCATATCGGTTGTGGTGTCGGGAGGCATAGCAGGCGAGGGGGAGGGCTGGCGGGCATACTTGCAAAATACAAACGTGCCGGCAAACAGTACAATAACTAAGAAGAAGGCTGAACGCTGGTGGATCATAGCATGAAATTGGTTAAGGGCTAAAACAGCCGGTACGTGGGATGTTTTTTTAAAAAAAATTACACAAACAAGTTTTTGAGTGCGGAGTGCGGAGTGCGGATTGGTTCACCATTGCGGGTGGTTGGAGTTTGGTGGCTAAATTTTGGGCTGGGGGCCGAGTGAGGCGGTGACTTGAAGTCACCCCCACACAACCAGCAAGAATTTTTCCAGAACCAAAATGTTAACCAAAAAGCACACCGTAATACGCACTCCGCCCTC
>CAZAEZ010000028.1:0-74838 GCA_964484205.1 uncultured Saprospiraceae bacterium
GCCGGGGGTGGGGTTGACACTGAGCAGGGTGCGACAATTTGAAATGCACCCGTTAGAAGGTTACGGGTTAGAAGGTTCTTCATCTTTCCGGGGAGTTGTACAACCAGAAACCTGCTAACCCGTAACCTTCTAACCGTTTTCACCCCAATTGAATATTTTCAACAATCTCCAGCCCGTAGCCGATAAATCCGGTCCGGGGCTTCGGGTTGTTGGTCAACAACCGGATCTTGCTGATATTCAGGTCGCGGAGAATTTGGGCGCCCACCCCAAAGTCTTTTTTGCCCATGCTGGTGTGTAATTCAAATTTTTCAGGCTCGCCGTCTTCCATGAATTGCTTGTAAATTTTGAGCCGGCTCAGCAAATCGGATTTATCCCCCTGCCGCAAATACACGAATGCGCCTTTTCCGGCTTCGGCGATGGTTTTCAGGGAAAACTGAATTTGCTCGCCGTAGTCGGCCAGGAGATTCCCCAGGATACCGCCGGTTTCCGACCAGGAATGTACCCGCACCAGCACGGGTTCCTCTTCCTCCCAATCGCCTTTTTTCAGCACCAAATGCATATCACCGGTGGAAATATCGCTGTATGCAACCGCCTGAAAATCACCGTACAGGGTTTTCATGGTAGTTTCCATCTCACGCCGTATCAGGCGCTCGGTACGCATGCGGTAGGCTACCAGATCGTCGATGGAAATTATTTTCAGATCAAACTGCCGGGCCACCTCCAGCAGCTGGGGCAACCGGGCCATGGTGCCATCCGGGTTCAGAATTTCGACCAGCACCCCGGCCGGGTAAAAACCGGCCATGCGTGCCATATCCACCGCGGCTTCCGTGTGACCGGTGCGGCGCAGCACCCCGCCGTTTTTTGCCCGAAGGGGAAAAATATGCCCGGGGCGCGCAAAGTCGCTGGGCTTGGCGCCGCCATCGGTCAAATGCCGGATGCCCGTAGCCCGGTCATACGCGCTGATGCCTGTCGAACAACCCTGCCCGATCAGGTCGATGGAAACGGTAAACGCCGTTTCATGCAGGGCGGTATTGGCGTTGACCATCAACTGCAAGTCGAGCTCTTCGGCGCGCTTTTCCTCGATCGGGGTGCAGATCAACCCCCGGCCGTGCATCGACATGAAGTTGATCATTTCCGGTGTGATTATCTCGGCAGCGCAAATGAAATCGCCCTCGTTTTCCCGGTTTTCATCGTCCACCACAATGATAATTTTTCCGGCACGGATATCAATCAGGGCTTCTTCAATGGTGTTCAGTTGACTCGTCATAGGAGCAGGCTGGTGGTTGGTTTCGTAGGTCGGTTGGTCCATACTGGTTTGAGCTGCCATATTTTAAACAATTGAGATTCGTGAAGTCATCCGCGTGTTGTGGGCTGCCAGGTACCCTCGCGTATGCCCCGTAGCCATTTGAAAAACCCGTCTACAAGCGCCAGGTTCATTGCCAGGAAATAGGCCAGGTTTTTTACAAGCCCCCAGGGTTCGCGTTGCAATTTGATTTGAATAAAATTCAGTGCAAGTACGCCCGCCGTGCCAAGGGCCATTAGCCAAAACAAGCGGTTGAAGAATTGGTTTTGCAACGCCAAAACCCCCGCCGACAAAAAAAGCAGCAACAAAAAAAAGCCCCCAAACCAACGCAACACCTTGTGTGAAAAAAATGCAAAACCCAACCGCGTGGTGGGCGGCAACACCCAATGCCGGAACCGCGCCAGATTTTGAAAACTTCCCGCAGCAATCCGTTTTTTACGCCTGTACTCGTCGGCCACCCGGTGCGTCGCGCCTTCGAAACACTGCGCATCCAGATCATTGATCGCCGCAAAACCTTTTTCCAATACCCGGAAAACCAGCCAGAAATCGTCGACCAGCGAGCGGGGCGGAATCGGTTCGAACAAGTCGGCGCGCAGCGCATAACAACCGCCAAACGGCCCGATCATCATGCCCCAGGCCTGGCTTTCCCAGTGTTTCAACTGCACCTCGCCACTCAGGTAGCGCTCCTCGCTGCGGCTGATGCCTTCCTGCCGAAGCCCTTCGCTCCGCATGTGCGCATCGACCACGCCGATTTCCGGATTTTTAAAATGCCGCACCAACTGGAACAGCGTTTCCGGCTCCAGCATGACACTGGCATCGGTGAGCAGGAACAGGTGTTGGACATCGGCGAGACTTTGTTTTTTATGATCAATCAACGCCAACTGCGCCAGGTCATTGATCACCGGCGGCTTGCCGCGCCGTTCCTGAAACGGGACAAAGTGGATATTGGCCGCAGGGTTTTGCGCAATCCAATTCGCAAGGAGTTCATGGGTGCCGTCGTCCGAATTATCCGAACCCACGTACAGGTGCAGTTTTTCCGCCGGGTAATTGATCCGCTGCAAATTGTCCAGTTTTTTTACAATGATCCGCTCTTCGTTGTACACCGACATCAGCACCGACACAACCGGCAACTCCGTATCCAATGGCCCAAAAACCAGGGTATTGGCTTGCTTGCCCCGCGCAAACAGCCGCATCAGGAAGGGATAAAACACGTAACTGTGCAGCAACGCCGCCAGGCTACCCCAAAAGATGATTTGTGCCAAAACCCACATCGGGGCAAAGGTAATTTGGTCTTGCCGGACTCCAACGGCATTCTAAAAGAATTTGATTTGGAAAACACCTATGCCAGTCTAAACTTTGCTTTAGCGGCCTCAGTTGCCCAGCCAAAGCAATTTCCCCGCCATTGCGCCGCCGACATGTACGGCATACAAACCGGCCGGCAACAATTCCGGACGCAGTTCAAGCCGGTTCGAACCGGCAACCAGGTCCCAGGGCTGCGCCCAAACAACGCGCCCGTCGGTCCCGACCAGTCGTACTTCCGCCATTTCCGGATCCGTTTTTTCAATGGACAAGACGACGAATTCCCGAGCGGGGTTGGGCGCCAAAAGCGCAGCGCCTGAAATCCGAACCGGCGCCGACCAAATCAGGGGGCGCACTGCCCCCGCGTGGTCATAAACTTCCGCGGGCAGGCGTCCGGATTCCGGGGTAAAAACTTCCGGCAACGACACCCGCCGCAAAGCGCGCAATTCAAGGGTGAGCATTTCATCATACGCCCGGGACGGTTCAGGATGCCCGGCAAACCAACTGATGGCCAGGCGGCCGTTTGCCTGATGCCAACAACGGTTGTCGAATCCTGGCAGGTTATCCGACCGAACGTCCAGAATCTCCAGGGCACCCGCATCAAAACGAAATGCCGCCTGGAGGCCCAAGAGTTGCACGGCTGTTTCCGGACGCAGGTTGACTTCAAACCGTTCACCGGCATCTGAATTCGGGTAATCCAGTTGAATTCGCAGCGCGTTGGCGCCCCGGTCGAGTGCAGCTTGCAGACTGTCGGGGAAGGCATTGCCGTTGACGTCGCCTTTTTTTATGGCTAAAAATTCGGGGCATTCCTGGGGAAAAATCGAATCCAGGGCCGGGGAGAAAACCCAGGAGGGTGCATTGGGCAACGTGTCGTACACGCCCAGGATCAGCTTGCGCAATTCGACAATATCGAAGGTGGAAATGGTCCCGGAATTATTGGCGTCGCCGGCGATAAACTGCCAGGGTTCGGTGAACGGGGTGATGCCCAGAATTTGCTTGTTGATCTGCACCAGGTCGAAGGTGCTCACGCCGTTGAGCGGATCATCCGTTTTGGATGGGATCATTTCAAAAAACGGCAGGTTGGGCAGCCCCGGGAAGTTTTCCAGGGAAAAAATGCCGTCCTGCACCTGGTAAAATGCGGGGTTGCCACCCGGAACATTCAGCTGAAGGCCATACTGTTTCAGGGTATCGCCCTGCGGCGTCCGGATATGGCATTCAGACAGTTCGAGTTCGAGCAACTGGTCGATCTCCTGCTGGATCAAGCCCATGGTAGACGAAGCCCCGCCACCGCGCACGTCGTAGATCACTTCGCCGGTGCCCGGCGTGATGATCACAAAGGTCGGTGTGCCGTAGTACGGACCGAACTGCCCACTTTTGTACGGCTGAACCGCTTCCAGGCTTCCGCCCTGCGAGCCGACGCCGGGCATCGTCAGGTTTTTATCTAGTTTATACTGGGAAATGAGCGTATTGACATCTGCACTTTTATCGCTCAGCATAAAAAACTCCACCTGGCCGGGGTACTGATTTTGCACATTGTCATACAGCGTTTGCCAATGCGGCGCATGCGTGGCGCAAGGCGGGCAGGTGGTGAAAAATATTTCCAGCACCACAACCTTGCCCTGATTTACATAATCGGCGTACAAATTGTGGGTGTTGCCGTCGGAATCGGTCACGGTAAAATCGGGCGCTTGCGTGGCGGTCAGGTTTGTGGAAAGCACTAAAAAAGCGGGCAGGAGTATTTTTTGAAACATCGATTGCGGGAGTTTTTTTGCAAAATAACAGATTAGCACATCTTTCGGCGGCGTAAATTGTTTTTTCAAAATCCTAATGCCGCCAATCTGACAAAATAACAAGACAGATGGAAAAAGATCCGAGTACCTGGAACAAGCTGACCAAAGAAGAGGAATATGTGATTGCCCAAAAAGGCACCGAACGCGCCTTCACCGGCGAATACTGGGATCATAAAGGCGAAGGCATGTTTATTTGCCGCCGCTGTAATGCGCCGCTGTACCGCTCGGCCGATAAGTTTGACAGCGGCTGCGGCTGGCCCTCGTTCGATGATGAAATCCCCGGCGCAGTTATCCGGGAAACGGATAACTCGCTGGGCATGCGCCGCACGGAGATCGTGTGTGCCAATTGCGGCGGCCATCTGGGTCATGTTTTTGAAGGGGAACGCATGACGCCGAAGAATACGCGGCATTGCGTGAACTCGTTGTCGATCCGGTTTGTGAAGGCGGAATGATGCTTATGCCCAACCGCCAGTTCTAAAATTTTTTCCTGCCAACAATCCAGCCTGCCAGTGCACCCAAGAACAAACCTAAAGCCAAGTTACCCGGCAGAATGCTCACCGAGGTCGAGGTCGATATCCCGTCTTCGCCATAAAAACGAGTGACCGATATGCTTGGTATCAGACTAATGACCAAACCAATGCAGGCCCCCAGGGCAATGCGCCCGGCTAATTTTTTTTGCATGTGAAGTTTTTTTTTGGGCAGCAGGCTTTTACCGGATCAATCCTGCCGGTCCGCCCGCGCTTCCTCCCGTTTTTCAATGTATTCCTCCCAAATTTCTTTGTAGTCGTACGAAAGATAAAACTCGGAGTCGTAGGCGCCCCAGGCGCCGTTTTCAATTGCCAAATTTAGGCGGCGAATGGCATTTGCCGGCACCTGCAACACGATCACGTGGCCCAGCCCCATGGCAATCGTCCAGGAAATAATCCGGGCATCTTCCGGGGGGAACATATCCCAAAAACCCTGGGCCTCCAGCACGCGCCGGATTTCCTGCAAATTTTTATCCTGCTGATGTTTGAGGATGAGCGTGACCATCACGCTGTCTTCCAGCGCTATCGGCTGCGGTTCAAAGGACGGGCCGGGCGAACTGGGTGCTTCAACCGGCTCCTGGGCAACCAGCATTCCGGGCAATAACGCCAGGAAAAGGAGGACAAAAAGCTGTTGTATTTTTTTCTGCATAGTATCAAGGTTATTTCTGCTGTATTGTTGAAAATGCGGGGGTCAAATATACGCTGTTGCGCGCCGCATTTTTCCATACATTATCCGGCAAATCGGGTAGTTCCCTTCCAATGCAGCCACGATTACCCCGGTTTTCAGGCCAATCAATTCTTTTGCAGCAAATCTTGCAAAACCTCTTTTTGCATCTATTTTTGCCACGACCATTGTTCAAAACGACAAAACCATGCGCAAACACCCTGCAGGATTACCCTATCTGTTTTTCACCGAAATGTGGGAACGCTTCGGCTTTTACCTCATGATCGGCATCTTTTTGCTGTACATGACGGACATCACAGCCAATGGCGGGCTCGGTTTTGACCGCACCACGGCGTCCGACATTTACGGCACTTTCATCGCCCTGATTTATGTGACGCCTTTTATCGGCGGCCTGCTGGCCGACCGGGTGCTCGGTTTCCGGCGCAGCATCATCATCGGCGGGGTGCTCATGGGCGCAGGTTATTTGCTGCTGGCTGTGCCGAACAACCTGACCACCTTTTACGCCGCCCTGGCGCTGATGATCTTCGGCAACGGCTTTTTTAAACCCAACATTTCCACCCTGCTCGGCAATCTTTACAACGAAGATCAATACAAGGCCCAAAAAGACGACGGCTACAACATTTTTTACATGGGCATCAACATCGGCGCCCTGATCTGCAATTTTGTGGCCGCCTACCTGCGCAATACCTACGGCTGGGGCTATGCGTTTGCGGCAGCAGGTATCGGGATGTTTATCGGCGTCGGCATATTTTTAAGTGCAACCCGGCACATTGCGCATGCCGATGTGCGCAAGGAGGCCAATCCCGCCGAAGCCGGCGTGGCCACACTGCTCTCCTCGGTGCTGTTGCCGGCCATCATTACCGGTTTTCTGGCCTGGCACATCCCGGACAATATTTTCGGCACCGACTCCACCGACGCCTTTATTTTCGGCTCTATCCCGGTCATCGCGTTTTTCCTCTGGATACTCTGGAAAGCGGCGCCGGCAGAAAAGCCCCGCATCCGGGCACTGCTCTCCATTTATGCCGTAGTGATCGTTTTTTGGGCGGTGTTTAAACAAAACGGTACGGCACTGACCACCTGGGCCGAGTTTTACACCGACCGCTCGATGCCGGCCTGGATCGAGGGCCCGGCAAAGTTCATGGGCACCGTCCAGGAAATAAAAAACGCGCCGGACACTTTCCCGATCTACGACGAGCAGTTCCGGACAACCAAGGACCCGGTGACTGAAAAAATTGCCACGGCCCCGGATATTCTGCCACCCTATCTGAAAAATCTACCCGAGGACGAATGGCCTGCGCCGGGGCAATCCATCAAGGTTGTTTCCACGGAAATTTACCAGTCGGTAAACCCGTTTTTCGTGATCGTGCTGACCCCGCTGCTGGTCTGGTTTTTCGGGAGATTGCGGCAGCGAAAACGCGAGCCAACGACGCCGGGAAAAATCGGATGGGGCCTGGTGATCACGGCGCTGTCGACGGTGGTTACCATTTTTGCGGTTTACGCCTGCCACAACGGCGCGGAAAAGGCCTCCGTCGGCTGGCTAATCGGTGCATACGGCGTGATCACCCTGGGCGAATTGTGTATCAGCCCGATGGGCCTGTCCACCGTATCCAAGATGGCGCCGCCGCGCATTGCCGGCCTGATGATGGGCGGGTGGATGCTCGCCACCTCGATCGGCAACAAACTCAGCGGCGTGCTTGCAACCATGTGGGACAGCTACGACAACAAAGCCAATTTTTTCTGGGTAAACTTCGTCCTGCTGGCGGTTGCCGCAGGTGCATTATTTATGATGCTGCGCTGGCTGAACCGGATTTTCCGGGAGCAGGGTTTGTCTTAAAAAGCAATGGGAATACCTCCCGGCGGCGCGTTTTTTGCGCCCGATTTTTTAAATTTGCAACAAGCGCATTTATTCAACCTTATTCGAAAAACAACAGAACGGATAATCAAATTATGGCACGCAAACAACGGATTACCAAGCATCGGCAAAGTAGCCGCGATCGTCAGGAAATGCGCAAATTCCTCACCATCGTGGCCATCGCCTCAGTTGTGCTCATGTTTTTATTGTACTTTATTTTTGCCCGGTAGTTTTTTACCGCGAAGGCGCTAAGACGCAGTATTTAGAATTAGCGTCTCAGCGCCTTTGCGGTAAAATATGGCCTTGCACGGGATCAATCAGGACAACCGATTTTTATAATCCCGATACGAAAACCGCTTCACCACATCCAACCGGCCCTGTGCCCGCCAAATCGCGATCGCCGGATGCGTTACGCCATTAAATGTGGTGGTTTTCACCATGGTGTAGTGGATCATATCTTCAAAAATGATCTTCTGACCAACCTTCAACGGCTTTTCAAAACTGTATGCTTCCATAAAATCGCCGCTCAGGCAGCTGACGCCCCCCAAACGGTACTGGTGCTTGTCGCCTGGCTGCGGTTCGGCATTGGCAAAACGCACCGCAGGCCGGTAGGGCATTTCCAGGGTGTCGGGCATGTGCGCGGTGAACGACACATCCAGTATTGCTGTTTTCACGCCTTTATTTTGCACAACATCCAAAACGGTAGACACCAGCACGCCGGTATTCCAGGCGATGGCGCTACCCGGTTCAAGGATCACATGCAGGTGCGGGTGTCGTGCCCGGAAAGCGCGCAACACGCCGATCAGGTGGGCCGTATCGTAGCCCTGACGGGTCATCAGGTGCCCGCCACCGAAGTTTACCCATTTCAGTTGGGGCAAAAAGCGGCCAAACCGCGCTTCAAAATATTCCAGTGTTTTTTCAAGGTCAAAACTCGTGCTTTCGCACAGCGTGTGAAAATGGAGGCCTTCGATGCCTTCCGGAAGTTTCCCTTTAAAGTTCTCCACCACCTCGCCCAGGCGGCTCCCGGGCGAGGCGGGGTTGTAGAGTGCAGTGCCCACCGGCGACCACTCGGGGTTTACCCGGATGCCGGGACTGATTTTCCCGGGCGCATTTTCCAGCCGCCGCCGGAAGCGCTTGTACTGGGTTAGCGAGTTGAACGTGAGGTGGCTGGAATACTGCATGATTTTCCCGAACTCCCGGGGCAGGTAGGCCACGGAGTAGGTATGCGCTTTGGTCTTCATTTCTTCAAAACACAACCGCGCTTCGCTCAGGGAGGACGCTGTGGCTCCACTGAGATACTCCCGCACGATCGGAAAAGCACTCCACATAGCGAAACCTTTGAAAGCCAGGATGATCTGCACGCCGGCTTCCTGCTGTACCCGGTCGATCAGTTCCAGGTTTTTGCGCAGCAGCGCTTCGTCGAGCACAAAACAGGGGGAAGGAATTTTGGCAATTTCCATAATTCAGTTTTTGTTTGAAGGTAGCATTGAGCGCCACAAAAAGACGGAAAAAGCGGGAGTTTTACTAATTAGATGCGCTTGCTCAAAGCCACCAAAGTTCCACCTCCCCACCCTGCCGCCAAAACACCAGGGCGTTTTGGCCGTATTGCCTGCCGAGGGCAACCGCCTGTTCCGCAGGCAGGCCGGGCGCCCACCAGCTTTTTTCTTCGGGCCAGTCGTCGTTTTCGGAAAGATGCACTGCCGGATAGGGGGCATTGGGCAACAAAGGCAACAAATTTGTGCGTAAAGATACCTGCCGCCTGGCATTTTCCGCCTCCGGCAAAATCCGGGACGCCGGATTTTCAGCCGTTAAAAATGCAAATGTTCGAAAACCCCGGCCATCCAACCAGTGGCTCAAGCCCAAAGGCAGGGGTGCTCCGATCCGGATATCGAAGGGCGGTTCCAGCACGCGATAAATTGATCGTAGGTAGGCTGCCACCAGTCGTCGGTCGAGTGTTCGTGGAGAATCTTCCAGCCTTTTTAGTACAGCAACGGGTTTTGACATACTTTTGCGGCGCTTTCAATGGGTTCACCCAAAATTCGCAAACTCGCATTGGATAATGCACACTCAATAAATGGAAGACAAACAAAATAATCTCAATACAATTATCGGCATGGGGCTGATTTTTCTGCTGGTGTTTTTGTGGATGCAATACGCAACGCCGCCCAAATCCGAGCAAGAAAAAAATCAGGCCCCGCAAACTACGGAAAAACAAGCCGAGCCTGCTACCCGGAACACCACTCCGGAGCCTGCTGCAGCGCCGGCGCCCATAGATTCCGCCCAGCAACTTGCCCAGGCCGCGCGCTACGGCGCCTTTGCCCCGGCAGCCCATGGCACGGAAAAAACCGTGACCCTGGAAAATGACCTGATGCGCATAACTTTTACCAACAAGGGCGGCCGGATCAAGGAGGTTTTTCTAAAAAAATATGACAAGATCAATATCGACACTGCCGGCAACGACATCAAGTCGCCGGTGCGGTTACTGGAGGATTCAAAAAACCGGTTCGAATACCTGATCCCGGCAGCAAACACCACCAATGGCATCAGCTCGGCCGATCTGTATTTCGAAACCAGTAAAACCGGCAACCAGGTCGTATTTCGCGCACCAGCCAGCACCGGCGGTTACCTGGAACAGCGCTACACCCTGCAACCCGACAATTACCAGATCGATTACGAAGTCGGTGGCGAAGGCTTACAGGCAGCCCTGGCACCGGGCCAAAACACCCTGCGCCTCAACTGGGTAAACCACCTGGGAAAACTGGAACGGAATCAGGAATACGAGCGCAGCATGTCGACGGTGTATTACAAGCCCAACGACGATGACCCGGATTACTGCGATTGCCGGGGCAACGACTCCGACGACCTGGGCGAGCAGCCGGTAAAATGGATTTCACACTCCAATCAGTTTTTCAATACGTCCCTGATCGCCAACAACTTTTCTTTCCGGAATTTTGTCGGCCAGACCGAAATGCGCACCGATGCAGAGCAAGACCTGAAAACCCTGCGAACTACCGCCGTGGTGCCAGTAGACAACGGCAACGCCAAAATGACGATTTACAGCGGCCCCAATGAATTTGACCGGCTGCGGGCCTACAATATTGAATTGCAAGACATTATCCCGTTTGGCTCCTCTATTTTCGGCGCCATCAACCGTTGGGTGATCCAACCGCTATTTGAAATTCTGACCCGTTTTATCAGCAATGCCGGCCTGGCCATTCTGGCGCTCACGTTTCTGGTAAAATTCCTGCTGTATCCGCTGACGTATAAAATGGTGCACAGCCAGTCGAAGATGGCAGCCTTGAAACCCAAGATCGACGAGTTGCGGAAAAAGCATGGCGGCGACCAGCAGGCGATGTCGGTCGAAACCATGAAATTGTACAGCGAATTCAAGGTGAACCCCTTGGGGGGTTGTTTCCCGATTTTCCTGCAAATGCCGATTTGGTTTGCGCTGTACCGGTTTTTCCCGTCGGCCATTGAATTCCGGCAGGCGAGTTTCCTTTGGGCCACCGACTTGTCCAGCTACGATGTGGCCTTCCACCTGCCGACTTATGTTTGGGGATTTGGCAACCACGTCAGCGCGTTCACCCTCATTTGGGTGGTCACCACGCTGTGGTACACCTGGTACTCGATGAAGCAGATGGACAGTTCGGCCATGGCCGCCAGCGATCAAATGAAGATCATGAAATACATGCAGTTCGGTATGCCGGTCATGTTCATGTTTTTCTTTAACAACTTTGCTTCCGGACTTACGCTTTACCTCTGTTTCAGCAACCTGCTGAACATCGGGCAAATGGTGGGCACCAAACAATTTTTGATCGACCACGAAAAGATCAAAGCCCAGCTGGAAGCCAATAAAAACCGGCCCAAGAAAACCGGTGGCTGGCGCGATCGCTTCGAAGCAGCCATGAAAGAGCAACAACGCGTACAGGCTGAAAAAACAAAGAAGAATTCAAAGAATAAATAGAAACTGCGCGGGGGAAGGCGGTTGATGCCGCCTTCCCCCGCGCAGTTTCTATACCCTACCGGAATGCCGGCCGGTTAATTGTAGGGGCGACCCGCGCGGCCGCCCCGAAATGCGCGGTCGTTCCCAAACGCGTGGTAACCCCCGAAACGCATGGTAACCCAAACGCGTGGTAACCCAAACGCGTATTTGGGCGACCGCGAGGGTCGCCCCTACGCGTTGTAACGGTTGATTTCGAATGCGAAATGATGCACCAACCCGTGTAGGGGCGACCCTCGCGGTCGCCCCGAAATCCGCGGTCGCCCCGAAATCCGCGGTCGCCCCGAAATCCGCGGTCGCCCCGAAACGCGCCGTCACATTAAATGCGCCAACCATCATCCAACTATGCAAATAATAAACCTGCTTTCCGACACCGGCACCAAGCCAACACCCGGCATGCTCCAAGCCATGATGGCTGCTGAAGTTGGCGACGATGTTTTTCGCGAAGACCCAACGGTGAATGCTCTGGAGGCTAAATGTGCCGCCCTCGTCGGACACGAAGCCGCGCTTTTTTGCCCCAGCGGCACCATGACCAACCAGATCGCCCTGAAGGTCCACACGCGCCCGCTGGATGAGGTGATCTGTGATGAAATGAGCCACATTTACCAGTACGAAGTTGGCGGATATGCCTACAACAGCGGGATTGGGGTGAACCTTATCCGTACCGAAAACGGTATTCTCAATGCCGACCAGGTGCTGGCTGCCGTAAAACCGCGCTTCGACTGGCTGCCCAAAAGCAGCCTGGTGGTTATCGAAAACACCTGCAACAAAGGCGGGGGAAGCACCTACACGCTCGAAAGGATCAAAAATATCCGGGCAGTCTGCAAAAACCAGGGTTTGGCCCTGCACCTCGACGGCGCCCGCTTGTTCAACGCCTTGGTGGAAAGCGGTGATACTCCGGCCGATATCGGCGCCCAAGTCGACAGTATCAGCATTTGCCTGTCGAAAGGACTGGGCGCTCCGGTTGGCTCGGTCCTGACCGGCAGCCGCGATTTCATCGCCGAAGCCCGGCGGGTGCGCAAGGTGATGGGCGGCGGTATGCGGCAGGCCGGATATTTGGCGGCAGCGGGTATTTATGCGCTTGACCACCACGTTGAGCGCCTGCTGGAAGACCATGCGCATGCCCGGCAACTCGCCACCGCGCTCGGGCAGTTTCCCTACACGGCAAACATCCGGCCCGTGCAAACCAACATTGTCATTTTTGATTTGGAAAAACCCGCCACACCGCCGCATTTTTTGGAATACCTCAAATCAAACGGAGTCACTGCCTCCGCCTTTGGCCCGCAAACGATCCGTTTTGTGACGCATCTGGATGTCGACAGCGGGATGATTGCGCGGGCGATCGAAATTTTGCAAGCCTATTCAGCAAGGGGCAACAAATCCCAGCCATAGCCCGTAGAGGTCCACCAGCTATAGGTTGAAGCACGAACGATACCGTATTTGCCAGCGTACACGTAGGTTTCGCCGTTTGCATCAAAAGCCATGCTCCGGTTGTCAATTACAACATTCAGCCGGTCGTATTCCAGATTAAAAAGCGAATAATCGGCCGCATACCCATTCCGGAAGCATTCGCAATACGACAGATCCGTTTTCCAACCGGAAATTTGAATCTTGGGATCGGCAACCGGCGCGAGCGACAAGCCCGTCGTGCCTGCGGCATAATGGAAAAGCCGCGATTTCAGGTAGGTAGTCCCTTCCGGATATATCTTCAAGGTATCGTCTTTGACATCCAGGAAGTAGTAGTAAACACTGTCCTTTTCCGGCGCCATCCAATCATCCACATCGCCGTTGTACCGGACCTCTTCCGCTATTCTGTATCCGTTTGCGCCTTTATCGACAATGGTAAGTACGAGGGTATCGTCGGTGTAAACAAAATCGCCGGTGGAGGATTGAAAATACTTTTCACCCAGCAGGCCGAGGTACCTGCTACTTTGGCCGACGGCCAATTGATCGAATTGAATCGGATTCCCAGCGGAAACCGGGCCGCAGGATGTTTCTTTTTTGCAACCATGGAGAAGTAGACCCACGGTGGCTAGCGCAATAGCGTACGTTAATTGTTTGAGCATACGTTTCTGATTTTTTTACTTTTACAGACTGGAAAACTTCATAAAACGTTGGGTCACAAGGCCCGATTTTTGCAATAATTACAGAATTCAATTTCCCTAAATTACCTTTACCTAGTTCTTTTTTCCGTTTAATACCAAATTCGAATATGGAAACACCAGTTTATTCCCAGCCGGAACCCTCAAGACCCTCCCCTGTACTCGTCGGAATTATCATCGCATTTTTGCTCGCCATAGCCGCATTTTGGTACTTCAATTCCCGCGGCGCCTCCGACGAGATCAAGTACGCCTTTGCGATCAATCACGCCTTCGAAAATCCCATTGTTTTTTACGGCGGAAAAGATTTGCGCTACGAAATCACGCCGCGCGACAAGCGCCTGCTCAAAGTATACGTGCCGCCACAGGACCTGAACACGCCCAAATACCTCCTGGTGGAAGACGGGGAGCTGGATTTTCTTGGCTTTGTAAAAAAAGACCAGACGTTTATCCCGCTGCAACTGTATCAAATCCACAATGCCCGGCCCGGAAAGCCAACGTCGCCGGTAACTGACTGCAAAACCTACCTGGAAGTGGCTGCAGGCACCGACAGCATCCTGGTGCTGATTGACGGGAAACATATCCTGCCCGGAAAAAAGATCGGTCCAAACCTGTACGTCATCAATTTTTGCGAGACAACCCGGCAACACGAATTTCAGGTGCTCGGCTACCCGAATTCCTCCCTGGCGATGAAGGGCTTGCGCCCGGAAACCTTTTCCCTGACCGGACCGGGCAGCACCGGCACTACCCGTGGGTTCTGGTATAAAATCGATGCTTCCGGCGATACGATCCGATACGGTCAGACTCCGGCTATGTACGATATGGCCGCCATCAACCCTACCCCGCAGGGTGCGGGAGGCGCCGGATCATCAAACCGCAACCTCCGGCCGGCGCAATACAGTACCGATCAGGGCACTAAAAGTGCGGTGACCAAGGTCATTTTTTCCATGCCCCGGAGCATGCAGGCGCCCTGGGTATACCTGAATGAAAAACGAATTACCAATTTCACACTCAATGCCAACCGCAACGAGGTGACTTTTTGGGTCAAACAAAACGGCCAGCCCGTGAATGTGCGCGTCGGAGACACCAACTGCGAGTGCCAGGCTACCGGCAGAGCCCTCAACCCCGTGCTGGAATTGCGCGGCTTTTGCCAGTGCCGGGACATCCAGGTCTACGTACAACTCGACCCAGGATTGGATCGCTACCGCAACAAACTCCGCATTTATGTCGACGGCCAACTCACCGATATTCCCTTGCCACCGGCCGGGCAGCCCCTGATGTTCCCGGTGCGCAAACTGGACCGGGATCAGTATGTTGAGCTGAAACTGCTCTTGCCGGATGATACCGGCAATACCGGCTTGTTCGATGTGTGCAATTTTACGGTACCGTCGGAGGCCACAACAGTGAACCTGAGCCCCTCCTGTGCCTGCCCGAGTTGTCCACCCAACATTAAAGTTTCGGGCTAGGAAACCCGCTACTTGCTCCAGGCTTCGCGCCAGTCGCGCACAGGCATGCGTTTCAGGGGGTACCAGTTGCCCCACCAGTCGAAGTATTCCAGGTTGTGAAAATTGAGTTTGTAGTCAAACTCACTGGGCAGATCGTACACGAAGCCCGGGTAGTAAAATTCCTTCCCCAGTTGCCGCGCGTACTCAATTTCGAGCAACATGGTAAAGGTCCCCAGGCTGCGCGCCGCTTCTTCCGGGTCGTGAATACAGTAATTCCCCGCCATGCTGCGCTGGCCCATGTGAAAAAAGCTGGTGGCAATATGGCGCTCGCTGTTGAACACATCAAATTCAATACCCAGGCAGGGCATCATGTGACTCCAGGAACTGAAAAAGCCGTAAATGGAAGAAGGGCGGTTGTGGTGGAAACGCGCCGCATGCCGCTCAAACAACAACTCGTGCCGGCGCAAAATGCGCAGCGGGCGCCGCAAAATGCGCAAATCGGCATTGCGCCGCAGGCACCGGCGCTGGCTTTTGCTGAGCTGAAATCCGTCGAGCCGGATACGCAGGAGCACCACCCGGCAGGGTTCGCCCCGCCATTCCCAATGATTCCGGCGAAAAATCAAATCCGACCAGTAGCACCAGCCATCCTCGCAAAACCGGTCGAAGATCATAGGATGCAGAGGCTCCATCGGGATGTACTCCTCAATGTGGTTCGGGTTGAAAGAAATGTCCCGGAATACCGCTAGTGATTTTGAATGCAAAGCCTGTAAGTGTTTGATTTCTGGATTTATTCTTGCGAAAGTAAGGCGCTCCGGGGATTTCTTTTTCTACGAACCTGATATTGTGCCTATTTTTGCCGGCCATTGATTCATTGAAATTCAACATAAATGTCCAAAGTTCTGATTATTGGCGCCGGTGGCGTCGGTCGTGTTGTAGCCTACAAATGCGCACAGCACCGCGATATTTTCAGCGATATTTTGCTCGCTAGCCGCACCAAAAAAAAATGTGATGCGATCGCCGATGCTATTTACAAGGCATACGGCGGTCCGAAAATCAAAACAGCCAAACTTGATGCCGACGATGTTCAACAAACCGTCGCCCTCATCCAAAAGTTCCAACCCGCGCTGGTGATCAATGTCGCCCTACCCTACCAGGATCTGCCCATCATGGATGCCTGCCTGGAAACCGGCGTCAACTACATGGATACCGCCAACTACGAGCCCAAGGATGTGGCCAAATTCGAGTATTCCTGGCAGTGGGCTTATCAGGATCGATTCAAAAAGAAGGGCATCCTGGCCCTGCTGGGCTGCGGTTTTGATCCCGGTGTGACCAGTGTTTTTACGGCTTACGCCAAAAAACATTATTTCGACGAAATACACTACCTCGACATTGTGGATGCCAATGCCGGCAGCCACGGGAAGGCTTTCGCCACCAATTTCAACCCGGAAATCAATATCCGGGAGGTTACCCAAAAAGGGAAATATTGGGAGAACGGCCGCTGGGTGGAAACCGAGCCCCACGAGATTTGGAAAGACATCGACTACCCGGAAATCGGGCCGAAACGCTCCTACCTTATTTACCATGAGGAATTGGAAAGTCTGGTGAAAAACTTCCCCACGCTCAAACGCGCACGCTTTTGGATGACTTTCAGCGAAGAGTATCTCACGCACCTGCGCGTCATCCAGAATATTGGCATGGCCGGTATTGAGCCGGTCCGGTACAAAGGCATTGACATCGTACCCCTCCAGTTTTTGAAGGCAGTTTTACCGGCTCCGGAAGAACTCGGCGAAAACTACACCGGTTTCACCAGCATCGGCTGCCGGATCAAAGGGGTAAAAGACGGCAAAGAACGCACGTATTACATCTGGAACAACTGTTCGCACCAGGCTGCATACCAGGAAACCGGCACGCAAGGGGTCAGCTACACCACGGGGGTGCCGGCCATGATTGGCGCCCGGATGGTCCTGGAAGGCAAGTGGAGCGGAAAGGGGGTGTTCAATGTGGAAGAATTCAACCCAGACCCCTTCCTCGACCGGCTCAGGCAGGACGGACTGCCCTGGCATGAAAAAGTGGATGTTGATTTGGGCATGGATTAAATTGGGTTTGAAGGTTTCTGGTTTGAAGGTTTCTGGTTGGTTCATCTTTCCGAATAGAGCAACCTTCAAACCAATAACCTTCAAACCAGAAACCAGAAACCTTCAAACCAGAAACCTTAGAATCATGCGCATCTTACTCGTAGAAGACGAAGAATCCATACGCGATGCTGTCCGGCTCAACCTGGAGTTGGAAGGGTATGAAGTCGTTGTAACGGGCAACGGCAGACAGGCGCTGGAATTGATCGGCAGCCAGCACTTCGACCTGCTCCTGCTCGATGTGATGCTCCCGGAGGTGAATGGGTTCAGCATTACCGAGCAGGTACGGCTGACCAACAGCGAGGTTCCAATTCTGCTCCTGACCGCCAAAGACCTGCCCCAGGACCGGGTGACCGGGCTGAAGAAAGGCGCCGACGACTACCTGACCAAACCCTTCAACCTGGAAGAACTACTGCTGCGCGTCAGCAAACTATTGCGGCGCAGTCAACGGGTAAAAGGCGAGGCGCTGGAACTTTTTGAATTTGGGAAAAACCAGGTCAACTTCGAAACCTATGAAGCCACCACCTGGCGGGGAGAGGCCATAACACTGACCAAAAAGGAAGCCATGTTGCTGAAACTGCTCGTAGAGCGAAAAAATGAAGTGGTGAGCCGGAATCAAATTCTGCAAGCCGTTTGGGGCTACGATGTTTTCCCAAGTACGCGAACGATCGACAACTTTATTCTGGCCTTCCGGAAATATTTTGAAGCCAATCCAAAAGAACCGCAGTTCTTCCACGCCATCCGGGGCGTCGGCTATAAATTCGTCATGTAGCCTAGAGTAATTTCCCCGTAGCCTCCTCGGTTTCGCGCAATTTATCCCGGCAAAACCCGATCAGCATTTGTGCCCGTGCAATTTTTTCCGCCAAAGCATCAATACTAATCGCTTCGCTTTGCAAGTCTGCCACGATTTGTTGCAATTCGGCGTATGCCGATTCGTATGTCATCGGTTCCTTGTCTTTTTTCATAGTTCAAACCAGACCTTGCTGCGATTTTCCGGCGAGCCGTTGTAGTTTACAAAAATCTCTTCGCCCGGGGCAATGTCCCGCAGGGCATAAATATCGATGGTATTGTTTTCAAAATCCATTCCGTAGTCGGCATTGGGTTCATAGGCATGGTTGTACAACGAGCCGTACCCCAGGGCAATAGCGTACCATTCCCCATCGTCGCCCCAATCGAAATAATAGTCATCCAGCATGGTTTGCCGCATGGCCGCCAGCTGTGCCTTCGGGAAGAGCAACACCGGGCAAATTTCGATCACCCCCTCCGCGGCAATAGGCTCCGCGGCAAATACGCCCATGCCATGCACATCGGAAGGCGCAAAATAGATGGCTGCGTTTTGTAAACTCATTGAGTGATTGAGTGATTGAGTGATTGAGTGCGTGCGTGCATTACCAGCCGCCGCCTGCACCGCCACCGCCAAAGGAACCGCCGCCAAAGCCGCCGCCGCCGCCACCGAAGCCACCGAAGCCGCCGCCGCCGCCAAAACCACCACCAAAACCACCACCAAAACCACCACCAAAACCGCCACCAAAGCCGCCGCCGCCCCACCAATCGTCATGACGGCGTCGTGCCTTGCGGCGGCCGGCACTGGTGTAAACCGTTCCGCGGCTGGCAGCCCGGACTATAAAGAAAACAGCCAGGAAAATGATGGCGATAAATGCAAGTAAAATAATCAAAGCCACTTTCCTGTTTGCTTTGCGCGGTTCGGACTTGAACTCGCCGGTAAGCGCTGCGATGATATCGTCCAGGCCGGCGTTGATGCCATCGAAATAACGTTCCTCACGGAAATACGGGATCATGGTATTCCGGATGATCCGCCCGGCCGTGATATCCGGAAGCGCGCCCTCCACACCGTAGCCGGTCGCAATAAACACCCCGCGATCGGGCGCTTCGGTTTTGATGAGCACCACGACGCCGTTGTCTTTACTTTTCCGGCCAATGCCCCAGCGGTTTCCTAATTCAAAAGCATAGGACGAACGGTCGTAATCGCCAAGATCGGGTCGGATCATCACAACGATTTGCGTTGAGGTGGAATCCGAGTAGGCCCGTAGTTTTTGCTCCAAAATACCCTTTTCCTGCCCCGACAACCACCCGGAATAATCATGCACATATACCGCCGGGTCGGGTTTGGGCGGAAAAATATCCGCATCCGATTGCGTCAAACCTGCCGGCAACCAGGCCAAAAATACTGCGAACAACAATCCCAGCCGGCGCAGCCGTACACCGCCAGGCGCCAAGCGGCTACCGTTAACCATAGATAATCTCATCGGGAAGTTCATTTTCGTTATCGTGCGGATCTGCCGGAAAATGTTGTTGGAGTTGGTCGCCGATCTGGTTGATCACCAGGCAAATGCCTTCGCAGGCTTTTTCATTTACCAGGTAATCGCGCAACAACTGTTTCTCGGCATCCCAAAACTGAAAACCGACGCGCTCGTGGATTCCGGAGTCTCCCCAGATAGCGAACAGGCGGGATTTTTCGGCGATGTAAATCAGCACGCCGTTGCGTTGTTTGGTTTTGTGAATGTCCAACAAGTGAAATAGTTCGGCAGCACGTTCCACCGGATGGTCCCGGTCGCAAAAGTCTTCGATGTAGAGGCGGATTTCACCACTGGTTATCCGTTCTGCCGAACGGATTGTCTCCAGGATTCGGGCCTCTTCTTCTTTTGTAAAAAGCATTTGCCTGAGTTTGGGTGGGGTTGTGCAAAAATTTCGGGCAAGTCAAGCAACCGGATCATTGTCGCTACGGCATCGCAGCAACGATGCGATTACAGTGCGGGCAATAAAAACCGGTTTCAGCATATTCCTTTTTACACAACCCCATTTTTTTTAAAACTGCACCTTTGGCGCCTGGTCTGCACCCGGAGCGGCTGAAAAATAGCCCTTGGGGGTGAAACCGAACATCCCGGCAAACAGGTTGGTGGGGAAGCGGCGCACGTAGGCGTTGTAGTCGTTGACGGCGGTGTTGAAATTCCGGCGCTCCACCGAAATGCGGTTTTCCGTGCCTTCCAGTTGTTTTTGGAGGTCCAGAAAATTTTCATTGGCTTTCAGGTTGGGGTAGTTTTCCACGGTAGCCAACAGACGGCTGAGCGCGCCACTGAGCGCCGACTGGGCCTGCTCAAAGCGCTGAATGTTTTCCGGCGTCAGCTGTTCTGCGGTAAACGTCACTTTGGTGGCATTGGCGCGGGCTTCAACAACCGACTGCAGGGTCTGCTGTTCGAAGTCGGCATAGCCTTTTACCGTGTTCACCAGGTTGGGAATCAGGTCTGCCCGCCGCTGATACTGGTTTTCCACCTGCGACCAGGCTTGTTTTACCTTTTCGTCTTTACCAACAGCCGTATTGTAGGAACCGCACATATTGAAAACGAGCAGTAGAAATACGCCAAGCAGGATTAGCGGCAGAAATTTTCGAATGTCCATCATAATGTTTTGAATGTGTAAATCTTGAAATGGTTGAACAAGGCGAAGTTAGTTTTTGGTTTTGAAAGCATTTGAACACGCCCGCTGTTTTTTCGGGTCAACCGGGCGGACGGGCGGCAGCGACAAAAGCGGCCAGAATTCCGGCCGCCACCGAAGCGTTCAGCGATTCGGCGGCACTGCCCGTCCCCCTTGGGATGGTAAGCCGCCGGGTGAGCAGGGCTTCTGCTTCCGGGCGGATACCGCTGCCCTCATTGCCGATTACCAAAAGTCCGTGATTGGGCATTTCGCAGGTAAAAACGTTGTCGCCGCCGAGTACGGCGCCGGCTACCGGCAAATCGGGTTTGTTGTGCAAAATATCGGTTATTTCCACGGCGGGCAAAGGTATCCGGAGCACGGCGCCCATGCTCGCTTGTACGACTTTCGGACTGAAAGCATCTACACAATCGGGCGAACAATAGACGGCCGGCATGCCAAACCAATCGGCGACCCGGATAATAGTGCCCAGATTGCCCGGGTCGCGGATGCCGTCGAGGTAGAAAGCAACGCCGGTTTCCAGGGTGAGTTGAGCCGGTTCGGGCAGTTCAGCAACAGCCAAAACCGGAGGCGGCGTTTGCAGGGCAGAGATTTTTTTCAGATCGGCTTCCGTTACGGCGTTAAATAAGTGGTAAAACGGCGCCAGCAGGGTTGCGTTTTCTGCGGCCCAACGATCCAGAGCAAAAACCGAAACTACAGCAATCCGTTTTTGGATCAGGAGCTCGGAAACTAATTTACTGCCTTCCAGTGTGAATTTTCGATACTTTTGCCGGTACTTTTTTACCTGGAGAGCGGTCAGAAATTTTTGCTGGCTGGCAGATAACATAAACAGGAGTTTAAAAAACCCGAACGGGTGATCCCCGCCCGGTTTTCAGATGATCAGCAGATTGTATGCGACTTTTTGAGCGAAAAAATACGGTTAAAAAAAAGGCCGGGGAAGCCCCACGCATCACCCTACCCTTTTGGGTTTGGATGCTGTTGCTATGGTCGGTCAGTGGCTGCAACGTTACAAAGTTCCTGGAGAAAGAAAAAGGCGGGCCGCTGCTCTACAAAAATTCCATCGAGTTGAAAACCGAAAAACCGCTCCCACTCGATCAAAAAACCCCGTTGATGTACGAACTGGGCAGTCTGTACCGGCAAAAGCCCAACGAGCGCAGCATTTTGGCCCTGGGCACGCCGGCACGGCTTTGGTTTTATTTCTGGAAACGCGACAAAGATTCGCCGTTTGCGCGCTGGGTGATGAAAAAAATTGCCGAACCGCCGGCCTATTTCGATGAAACCCTGGCCATCCGAACTTCCAACAATCTCCAGAACTTCATGCGCCAACGCGGTTATTTTGAAGCCAAAAGCAGCTACGACGTGAAGTTCCTGCCCAGGCGTTTCCTGTTTTTTTTTAAAACAAAAAACGACACTACGGGCTACAACCTGAGAGCATCCGTCAAATACAGCCTTGATTTGGGACCGCAATATTTGATCGACACGGTGCATTTTGTCAGCCGCGATAGCAACGCCCGAAAAATCCTGCAGGAGATAGCCGGAAAATCCACACTGAAAAAAGGGGGGGTACTGGACAGCCGGAGTTTTGAAGCCGAAAAACTGCGCATCACCAATGCCATGAAAAACAGGGGCTATGCCTATTTCATTCCAAATTTTGTGGAGTTTTTTGGCGACAGCACCGGTTCGAAGACCAATGTCACGGTGGATGTGTTGCCACCGGGCGACTCCATGTTGCACCAAACGTATACCATCGGCAATGTGGCTGTGTTTTCGGATCTGGTGCCGGACCTGAGCTCCATCCGGAGGGATACAACGATCAATGGCGTTTATTTCGCCACTTCTGAAACCCGCTTTGAAGTACGCCCGTCGCGCCTGGCCAAAGCCATTGCAATCCGGCCGGGCACTTTGTACAAGCAAGCCGATTTCGACCAAACGGCACACGACCTCAATGCGCTGGGTATTTTTCGATTCGTAACGATCCGGCCATTGCAGGATTCAATCAATCCGGATATAATAAATGTTTCCATTTCATTCTCCCACAACAAACGCTTGTCGATCGGCGGCGACCTGGACCTGAATTCCTCCACGAATTCCGGCAGTACGGTGAGCGGCCGCTTGCTTGGCGTTTCGGCCAGTGCCTCCGCCGTGAACCGCAACCTGCTGCGCGGCGCCGAAAACATCCGGACCGACCTGGCCTACAGCCTGGAATTTGACCTGGGCCGGGACCGGAGCAGCCTGATCTTTTCGCAGGAGTTCAAATTTCAGAATGAACTGACCTTTCCGCGCTATTTTGATTACTTCGGGCTTTGGCGGCGCCTGCACCGCTGGAAACTGATCAAAAACAGTTTTTACGAACGCCTGCAAAACGACGGCAGGGTGCGGGTCGGGCTGAATTACAATTACCTGGACCTGCGGGGTTTTTACGATTACAACCTTTTCAACGCCACGTTCGGCTATACCGTCCGCTCCAATACTACCGAACACCAGTACAATTTCGACAACATCGGGATCGATATTCTTCGCCCTCAGCTCCGCCCGCGTTTTGATTCGATTTTTGGTGAAAACGAGTTTCTCAAACTGAGTTTCGGCAACCAGCTGTTCACCGGTTTTTTCCTGCGGTCTTTCACGTACACCTACGCCAGCCGGGCCAACCGGTTTGGCGAGCGGTGGTTTTTCCGCTTGAACACCGACTTTTCCGGCTTTGAGGAATTCGCCCTCAACCGGCTCTGGGCCATTCCCTTCGGCGAACAACGCTGGACGATCTCCGATCTCACGTTTTCCCAATATATCCGGCTGGATGTGAACGGCAGCTATTCGCGCGACTTCACCAGCGACCTTACGGGCATCGTGCGCCTGGGGGCGGGCATTGCCACACCCTATGGCGATACCCGGGAGGTGCCTTATGTGAAACAGTTTTTTGTCGGCGGCCCCTCCAGCATTCGGGCCTGGCGCATCCGGGAGTTGGGGCCGGGTGGTTATATTGAGGTAGACCCCGACACCGGCAACCCCGTGCAACCGGAGCAACCATTTTTCCAGGCAGCCGATTTTCGCTTTGAGTTTAACGGGGAGTTCCGCTTTCCGCTATTCTGGTGGGTCAAAGGCGCCGTTTTTGTTGATGGCGGCAACGTCTGGACGCTGCGGGCCGACCCGCAACGACCCGGCGCGCAGCTGAGCTGGGATTCGTATAAAAATATTGCAATCGGCACAGGCTTCGGTTTGCGGTTTGATTTTGATTATTTTGTGTTTCGGTTTGATTGGGGCCTGAAAGTGCGCCGGCCTTACCGCACGCCCACGACCGGCCACTGGGTGGATTGGACCGGAGCATCCTGGAGAGATATCAGCAACTTTAACCTGGCTGTGGGTTACCCGTTTTAATGTTTGGGATTTTAGAAATAAAATAAATTAATGGCCAACTTACTTGATTCCGTAAAAGAATACCTGCACCCCGGCTTCATCGCCGAAGCCTCCGAACAGTTGGGGGAAGGCGAAGAACCAATTTCCAAAGCCTTGTTTGCCTGGTGCGCCACTATTTTGGCAGGCCTGCTCAACTGGGTTGGCCACGAAAAAGCCATGGGGCAGATTTTCGATGGTCTGGACCACTTTCCGCCCAATCTGACCGACAATGCCAAAGCCCTCCTGCGCACCGGCAACCTGGCCGAAAACGACCCGAAAGATGTTTCCGGCAGGCTGCTGGGCCAGCTTTTCGGTTCAAAAACGGAAAGCCTGGTTGAAGGTGTCGCTACGTTTTCAGGCACCAGCCCTGCCCATGCGTCGTACCTGCTTGGCGTAGCCGGACCGGTCATCCTGAGCATTTTAGGCCAGCGTGTGCAGGCCGGCAGCCTGAGTCATTCCGGCTTGTCCAACCTCTTGCTTCGCAACCGCGAAGGCATCCTTTCGGCCCTGCCGGGTGGTCTCGCCGCTATTTTGCAATTGCGCGAAATGGATCCGGCACAGGCAGAACCTGCCATGGAAGAAGCGACGGGTTTTAGCTGGGTACTGCCCCTGTTGTTGCTTTTAGCCTTGGGCGGAGCGATCCTTTTTTACCTGCGGTATTCCGGCCATTGATCTTTACAAATCGTCAATTATGTATAAAAATGTAAAACCAGCCCTGGAACAGGAATTGCAGGGCATCCGCGATGCGGGCCTGTACAAGGAAGAACGAATCATCACCTCCCGGCAAGGGCCGGTGATCGACACCACTGCTCAGTCCCGGGTGCTCAACTTCTGCGCCAACAACTACCTCGGGCTTAGCAGCCATCCTGCTGTAATTGAAGCTGCTATTGAAGCCGTTCGCAGCCATGGTTTTGGCCTCTCCTCCGTGCGCTTCATCTGTGGCACGCAGGATATCCACAAAGAACTGGAATCCCGGATCGCTGAATTTCTGGGTCAGGAGGACGCCATCCTGTACGCCGCAGCGTTTGACGCCAACGGCGGCTTGTTCGAACCACTTTTGGGGCCCGATGATGCCATCATCAGCGACGAGCTCAACCACGCCTCCATCATCGACGGTATTCGCCTGTGCAAAGCCCAACGTTTCCGGTACAAGCACAACGATATGAACGCCCTCGAAGATTGCCTCAAAGAGGCCGCCGGGGCAAGCCGCCGACTGATCTTCACCGACGGGGCATTCTCCATGGATGGCACCATTGCGCAGTTGGATAAAATTTGTGATCTGGCGGATAAATACGATGCCATGGTTGGTATCGACGAGTGCCACGCCACCGGTTTTCTGGGAAAAACCGGCCGCGGCACCCATGAATACCGCCACGTGATGGATCGCATCGACATCATCACCGGCACGCTCGGCAAAGCGCTTGGCGGTGCTTCGGGCGGTTTTACGGCAGCCCGGAAGGAGATTGTTGAACTGTTACGCCAACGCTCGCGCCCGTACCTGTTTTCGAACACCGTCGCACCGGCCATCGTCGGCGCCTCGATCAAGGTCATGGATTTGTTGAGCGGCAGCACGGCCCTGCGCGACAAGCTGGAGCGCAACACCCAGTGGTTCCGCAAAGCCATGACGGAGGCAGGCTTCGACATTATCCCCGGCGACCACCCGATTGTGCCGATCATGCTGTACGATGCGCCGTTGGCGCAGCAGTTTGCCAAAAAACTGCTGGACGAGGGCATTTACGTGATCGGCTTTTTCTTTCCGGTGGTCCCGAAAGGCAAAGCTCGTATCCGGGTGCAATTGTCGGCAGCGCACGAGCCCGAACACCTGGAAAAAGCCGTGGCGGCGTTTACCAAGGTTGGGAAGGAGTTGGGGGTTATTTAGGGTCATTGGGGATAAATTACTTTTCGTGTGTCGGTGTAATCCATTCGGTAGTGGATTTTTGCAGTTTATCCATTCTGATGCATATCAGCGCCACTTAGCCTGTTACGCCTTGTCGTTCTCGTGGTAGTGAGGGGGTGACTGGCAGTCACCCCCTCACTTGGGCCCCTCTCCGCCAAACAGGAACATGAGCCAATGACTTTAATGACCGCTAACAACAAATCAACCTTTCAAAATATGACACTACCACTGCGCTGCATCATCGTTGAAGACGAGCCCCTGGCCGCTGAAATTCTCGCAGAATATATTGAAATGACGCCTTTTCTGTCGTTGACACACACCTGTGCCGATGCCATTAAGGCATTGGATGTGGTACATACCCACCCGGTAGACGTGATTTTCCTGGACATCAACCTGCCCAAACTGAACGGGCTTGAGTTTATCAAAACCCTGCGCCACCCGCCCCGGGTGATCGTGACGTCCGCCTACCACGAATTTGCCGTGGAAGGTTTTGATCTTCAGGTCACCGATTACCTGCTGAAACCCATCGAATTCAGCCGGTTCACCAAGGCAGCCAATAAACTGTTGCTGCCGCAGCGGCTTTCCGATCTGCCGGATCAAAGTGGAAGCAAACCCGCAGGAAGCGCCCGGCCCTACTATTTTTTCACGGTGAGCAAGCGCTCCGTGAAAATCTACCTGGATGAAATTCTGTTTATCGAAAGTTTGAAAGATTCGGTTTCCATTCACACGCCGAGCAAGTCTTACCATACCCACTACCAACTGGGTGAACTGGAGGAACTGATGCGCTCGGATAATTTCCTGCGCATCCACCGATCTTTTTTGGTCGCCATGGATAAGATTGAATCGTTCTCCGCTGCCGAGGTGGAAATTGCCGGGCGCACGATTCCCATTGGGCGGAGTCATAAGGAGTATGTGATGGAGAAGTTGGGTCGGTGAGGGGAGCAATGCCGGTATTCAACTTTTTATGGTATCCACCACTTTTTGCATCCCGGACTCAAATCTGCCCTCTCCAATGTCTTGATTTAAAACGCCTTGAAAATGTTCAATGATTTTGGGTAAATTTTGGTGTTGTTCCTCCAGCCTGTCCCGTTGGGTTTGGAATTGTTTGTATCCAAATTTTCGATCCTTAGCCTTTTCAATTTTCTTGTCTAAATCTGCGATTTTATTTTCGATCTCATCCATCACCTCGAAAAAGAAATCATCGTCAAAAACTGCATTATCAATAGAAACAGGAATGAATTTTTGGTTTGTCAGCAATTGGCTGTAAAGTGCCAGATCACTTTCCAAACCTACCCAACCCGATCGCAGGCTATTTTTCGATACCAGAGAAAGTACGGTGTTGTTTTCCCTGATTTGGTTCAAAATAAAATCTTTGATTTTTTCGCCAACCTTCATATTTACGACATCAATAACCGGATCCAATCCACCATTTTTAAGAAAGGCATAAATCCTGTCCGCATACTCCCGGTCATTGTGGTTATATGAAATAAAAACTTTTTGCAGGCTGTTGCCAGCCTGAAGCGGTTGTGGACTTGCCGGATTGTTTCCGCCACCGCCAACTGCCTGATTCCCACCACTCGCTTTGCCCACCGACTTCGCCAACTCCAGTGCCGCATAATTGATCTGCGCCTGCGTGCGCTGCCACTCACTGAACTCAATCAGGCCCATGTTGTACTGCTTTTTTCCGGCATTATAACGGGCTTGCAAAAGCAGGGCATCGCTGGAGTGTTGGGCCAGGAGGGCAAGCGCTTCCTCGGTATTACCCTCGGCAATTAATTGTTGGATTTGTTCAAGCATTGGAAACTAGGCGTTTATAGATTTAAAAACACAATGGCCAAAGGTAGCAATTGCCATTTATTTTTTTCAAAAACCAAAATTGCGCCAACAACTCACTGCCGGACAATTTGCTGCACCCAAACTTTCGACGGGCTCTTTACCCGTAAAAAATACATCCCGGGCGGAAATTTGCCCAAATCCATAGCCGTCTGCCAATTGTCGGAAGGTACCCGCTCCAGGGGCCGCCGGAGCAGCTGCCGCCCCTGCGCGTCAGTCAGTTCCAGTTCGATGGTCTCGCCGTCAAAACCGCGCAGTTCCACGTTCAGGGCGCCGGAAGTCGGGTTCGGATAGGTACTGAGCGCCCGGAAGGACTGTTCTTCTTCCGTGTTCACAATGCCCTCAATGACAAAATCGTACTGCACCCCCGCACCAAAATCCGGATTGAAAATCTTCACCGGCACGGAAACCGAGTTTATCCGCCGGTTCAGACGCAGATAACCGGTACCGTTATTCGGATAGAACCAAAAGGAAAGCCCGTCGTTGCCGGAATCAAAAAACTCCAGGGTGTAACAACCGGGCGGGAAGTCCAGATCGTCCTCAAAAATGGTGTTGCTCACCATATTGCTGCGCTGCAATAACACGGTTCCGGCAGCATTTTTCACCAGGTAGCTGTTCTGGCCGGAATTGTTGTTGGTTCTAACCGACAGCAGGTAGTCCTGGTCATCGGTGTAAACATCCGGCCGCGTAAAACTGGTTTGGGCAAGATCATTTGCCGGATTTTCATCTGCCGCACCGTTCACTTTTTTGATTCGGGCTTCAAAAATATTGTCGGGTGCGTTCGTGTTCCAAAAAGTCAGATCGGTCAGCGGCAAGGGAATTTCTTCCAGAGCATCCGGCATGATCGTGCCCGACCAGGTGTAGGTTTTTACCGCCGGATTTCCTTGGACAAAATAGTCGATTTCCAGGCTGGAAATTGCTGTTTCGCCGGTGTTGCGCACCAGGATCACCGGGCTGTTGCATGCCGGATTGATGCGCTCAAACTCAACAGCCTCGCCGTTGGGTCGCGCAATCCGTTCCAGTGCGGCATCACGGCTGAAATTGTATGGGCCATAGGTAACCAACTGATTGGACACCAAATAATTAGCCTCCGACATAAACGCGCCGTTCACGCCGTAATCGACTTCTATCTGCCCGCCCGGAGTAACCTGATTGGTGATGTCAAATTCGTGCACATCCGTTGCGGCGCCGGGGCACCAACCTGCCCGGTCGAAAATCCAGGTGCCGCCTTGCGGGTAGATCGGGTTGTCGGCGCATTCTTTCCAAACCGGATAGGTAAAATCCTGGTTGCCGCCATTGAGATTGAGGTAATGTGTGCGGGCTTGAAATTCGCCATTTTGGCCGTGCCCGGTAATTGCCGAGCGCAGTTTGAAATGGCGGCCGTCCGGCGACAAACTGACCAGCCGCGGTTCAAAATGCCGGTCATTTTGAATCTCCGCGTAATTGCCCCGCCGGAACGGCCAAACATTCTGAATGTTCTGCACTTCCCGCGGCGGCGTGCCTTTTATGAAAATAAATTCGATATCGAGTTCTTCCTGGTTTTGACCGCCTAACTCGATTGACATGCGTTTTTGACCTTTTAAAATCGGGGCATAATCCGTGACGTCAAACGTGAATGTTTTGCCTGCAATCCCCAGATCGAGCCCGTTTCCGTAGGGTGTAACCAGGGACAAAATTTCATATTTCGCGGGTTGTGTCGGGAAATAAACCAGGTCGGTAATTTCCAGCGCATCCTCCGGGTCGACCCAGAAGGAGTCGAGCACCATGCCGGATTCGGAAAAAATGTAGCCAAAACCCGCGCGGTTGTACAACTGCGTATCGACGGCAATGACTTCGGAGCCGTTTACAGCATACGCGATAACGGCGGTCGGCGTAGCGGGCAGCGTGTCCACAATTTGAATTATCTGGTCGGATAGAACAGCATTCCCCTGGACGAACGAAACATTGGGGCGGAGGCTGGATGCGGCGAAGTTGTGGAAACGCTCCCTACCGCGCACGGTTTTCCAAAGCGGAAAAAAAATGGAAGCGTCGGCGTTGTTGGACACTGCATTCGTCAGTTTATCACCCGCACCCTCTTCCATCGGATAGTAGGCCACCAGATTGCCGTAATCCGGATGCGCCGGCGTGATGGTTTTGTGCATCCATGCCTGAATGGTGCTTTCGTCCAGGGCTTTATTCCAAACCGTAAATTCGTCGATGTTGCCGTAATAAGCCGGGCTGCCGCTATTGGCCGATGCCAGGGTAAATTTTTGCACATCAATCGGCCTGAACATTCCGGTTCCGGAATGCCAGAGGGCGCCGTTGAGGTAAATTTTCATATCGCCGGTAACGGCATTTTTGGTGAAAGCCCAGTGGTTCCATTGCCCTTCAAAATCGGCTTCATTGGCTGCCTTGTTGATCCGGTCGTACGTGCCGCCTGTCGCGCCGCAGTCCCAATAGACCTGGCTGTTTCCCCAGGGGAGGTGCACGTTGAGTTGGCGGTTGCCATTGGCATTTACCCCTTCAAACAAGGTGCTGTTAACCGGCAGCACATGTGGCAAGCCTTTGGCCCACAACGCAATGGTAATTTCTGTGTTGACCGTTGAAAAATTTGTTGCGGGAATATCGATCGAGCCGCCGCCTTCAAAATACAGGTTGTGCCCGGCATCATTGCTGATCAGCGCATTGCCCGAGCCGGCATCGGATGCCCGAAGCGTCGGGGCTTGTCCGCCGGGTTCACGGGTATAGCTGATTTCGAGCAACAAATTGGACGTGCCGTCCCAGGAGAAGGGCTGATAAAAATTAAAGCGTTGGGCTGCGCCGGCTTGCAGACTGGTATTTTGAAAATACAATTCCGTAAACCCGTCCAGATCGGGCGTACCGGTATCCAATGCATTTTTGGCGGTAGCCTTAATTTTTATCCGCAAAAACCCGACTTGCCCGGACTGCGTCGGCACCAATTCCAGGGCATGAATGGCGCCCGCCGACAAACCCGCCGACAGCATTTCGGCTGCCGGGTATAGAAACTGGGCCCGGGCGGTCGGTTGTTGTGCGGTAGCCAAAACCAGATCGGAGGCCCCGGCGCCAATGGTGCCGGTTACCGGGTTGTTCACGGTTAAAGCCGGATTGTGTTGCTGGTATTGAAACAGCGAAAAAACGGGCTGCGTGGTGAACAGCAGTACCGATTCGGAAAAATTGGAAATCCGGTGCGAGGGGTGTAGTGTTTTTGTGGAATCGACCCGCGAAGAATCGGTGATGAACGTATTGCAGGAGTAATCCCACTCGTAGCAGCCGACATTTCCATTGCCGACAGCGGCGTCGTGGCAGCGCATGTTGTATTTCATCCAGATTTTCCGGTACTGGGCGCCGGAGTCATCCGGGAATTGGAACAGTGCAGACCGGCTTGGGTTATCCCAGGTGAATGTCTGGACCCGGATGGTGTCTTGCGCCTGGAGATTCGGGCAAAACAAGCGGATGAAAAGAAAAGAAACCGGAAAGAGGCGGCTGAGCATACGCATTGGAACGAGTGTTTGATTCAAAAAAAGAGAGGCCCAAAGGTAGAAAAAGCCTGTTGCCCGGTGTACAGCTGAAAAGCGCGGGGCTTGCCGGATTTTTTCAATCGGGTTTGTTTTTTTTGAAATCTTGGTGATACCTTTGCAGCCCTTAAAAATCCGATGCCGCCGAAGCCTGTATTTTTTGAAAGGCGTGGCATGAAAATCGGGCCATAGCTCAGTTGGTTAGAGCGCCACGTTGACATCGTGGAGGTCACAGGTTCGAATCCCGTTGGTCCGACCCGATTTTTTTTCCGGAGCATAGCTCAGCTGGTTTAGAGCGTGCGCCTCACACGCGCAAGGTCACTGGTTCGAATCCAGTTGTTCCGACTTTAAAATTTCATCTTTAATCTTTTTGCTACGGGATGTACCCCGCCCTGGCGGGGCGGTAGAGTACTCGTCTGGGGCCACGCCGAGGGCGTGGAGGTTCAAATCTTGTCATCCCGCTTTTTTTTAATCCTTTCGCTACGGGATGTAGCTCAGTCCGGTAGAGTACTCGTCTGGGGGGCGAGTGGTCGCAGGTTCAAATCCTGTCATCCCGACTAAATTCATTAGGCAGCTGGACTTAAAAATCAGCTGCCTTTTTTATGGAAAATTACCAGGTTTACATTCTGCAAAGCCAAAAGCATGGCCGGTTTTACACTGGTATGACCTCCAATATCACTCAACGGATGGAGGCTCACAATGCAGGCATCAACAAGTCTACCCGCAATGGAGCACCTTGGCGAGTGATATGGACAAGTTCACTTATACCGAAACCCGAAGCATTGAGATTGGAGCGAAAAATCAAAAAAAGAGGTGTCCAGCGCTTTCTCTTGGACGTTTGATTGCCTCTAATTACAACCTGACTGGGGCCACGCCGAGGGCGTGGAGGTTCAAATCCTGTCATCCCGACTCTTGATTTTAAGCGAGTTATGCAGTAGGCATGGCTCGCTTCTTTTTTCCAATCTACGATCCGAAGTTAAGGGTCCTGATGTATTCGGGAAAAAGTTCCACTCTTTTTATATCCCGGGGTTCGAATAGGAAAGGTTGAACATCTTTGGCCAGTTCCTTGAAATCGAATTTTTGGCTGATTTCCAAAAGATAGGTCTTTAAGGCCTTGGGATCAGAGATTTGTAGCTTGTTATCCAGATAACCGAAATTCGGCGCCGTTTTGGAGAATAAGAAAACAGCATCGAAAAAGTCCCGTCCTTGTGGTCGGCGTCTTTGTGTCATCGCCACGAGTTTTTGACTTAGCAAAATATCAATTGGCGTACACCGAATACTGGTGAACACATCAAAACGGTTCAAAAAAAAGGACTCCGGTACAAAAGAAAATCCCTGGGATTCCGTGTCTAGATTGATGCGGATCTTAGCATCCCGATGACCACTGAGGCCTGATTCATAAAGTAGGCCTGGGAAGCGAATATAACAGTGGTAAGCGCCTGCCATTACATTCCGCATTTCTACCCGGAAACCTTGCTGCTCCAATCCCTTTATTAACAAAACAGACACTGCGTCAAAATCTTCCTCCGTAAGGTCGAAATTGTCGAAATCCAGGTCCTCCGAAAACCGGTTATTGTTATGGACAATTCGAAGGCAGGTTCCACCCAAAAAGGAAAACTTAAAAGCATAAGCGCTCTCAAATAACAACTCCAGTATCTTAAACTGCAGGTATTCCCGCAGCAAGAATTCCCCGCGATGGTGCAAGTGCACGGGATAATAGGTCTGTATCTCAGATAGTGGAAGCATAGGTCTCAAGGAATTTAAGGAAAGATTTCGCCCGGGAATGCAGTGCCCGGGATGAAAAACGTTCCAGGTAGTATTCAAAATCCTGGAGGTTCAGTTTTTCCTGAAGTTCAAACATATTCAGTCGAAGCTCATAAAAATGATCCGCAGAATCCAGATTAGGGTGGAGATAAAATAAATCCAGAAGGGCCTTTGCCGGGTCTGCAATTTTTATCCGGAAATCACCGTATTGCTCCAGTCGATAACCCCAAAATAGATCCGGCTTCATACTTCGATATGAAAATGTCCCAATGGAGGTAGCGAGTTGAATTGTTTTAAGGGTTGATACAGAAGTTACCGTGAAAACGCCTTCCGGGATAAAATCATACCAGCGCAGCGCGGATTGGAGCGATACATAGGAGGGCGCATAGATCCGGTTGGCAATGAAAAAGAAGTCGGCCTCCCCTTTCAATGGTCGGCTAGTCAACCGATAAAAACCGCTTCGAATCTTTTGCACATACCCTTGTTTCTGCCAGCGGGTAAGCGCATTTCGGTCGAATCCGGGAAAGGCTTTTTCAATCTCGGAAATGGATATAACCGGCAGTTGAGCAAACGTTTGCTGAAAATCCAGGAACTTCATATTTTTCTATTATTCAGCAAATATAGTGAATTTTAGAAACAAAACCAATTGCCTATGTTCAGCCGGAAACTGTTTTTTACTCCTGACTTCCGATCAAACATCCCACAGATTGCCTTAGGGCGGAAGTAATTGATAATCATCACCCACTTTTTATAACATTATGCATACGGGGCATTACGCCTTTTGATTGAGCCACATTACATTTGCCCCCTTTCCAAAATCAACACCATCATGCGCAAAGCCCCCGGATCAATTCGGCCACAAACCAGCCCAACCCCCTATTTCGCCATATTAGCCGGCCTCCTCCTGCTCGCCTCCCCCAATTTTCTCGCCGCCCAATGCCCACCCGACCTGTGGTTCGACTCCCAGGCGGAAGTGGACGCCTTCCCCGCGACCTACCCGACCTGCAAAAACATAAGCGGCCCGGTACTGGTGCTCGGCACGGACATCGTCAACCTCGACTCCCTGCGCCAACTGCGCAGCATCGGCGGTAAACTCCAGATCGAATCCCCCAACCTCGCCGACATCAGCGGCCTCAGGGGGCTTACCCGCGTAGACGGCTTTTTGCACATCAGCGGCACGGCATTGACCAACCTGCATGGCCTCGAAAACCTGCAATCGACGGGCAGCAGTTTTACGGCGGCAAACAATCCAATGCTGCTGACAACCACGCAGTTCGACAGTTTGCAACACAGCGGCTTCAGCATTTCCGGATCGCCGCTTTTGCAGGATTTCGGCACATTTCCCAGCCTGAAAACCGGCAAGGTCATTCATTTGAATAACCCGGCGTCACAGTCCACCAGCCTCGAAGGCGTTTTCCCAAAACTGGAAACAGCGGAATATCTCTTCCTCGAAAATATCCCCCAACTGCAAAGCCTCAACGGGCTCCCCAGCCTGAACCGCGTCGGGGCAATGAGTATTAAAAAAACCGGAATTGCCAACCTGACCGGTCTGGAAAACCTGCAAATCATTTCAACTTACCTCTACTTGTTTGAAAACCCGGAATTGCTGAACCTGACCGGGATGTCAGCACTCGACAGCGTACAATCGATACAGATCACCGGGAACCCAAAATTTACCGGGCTGCAAGGGCTGGAACAAATGAACCACGTAGCCCAATTGACAATCAGCGAAAACGAAAGCCTGCAAACGCTTGCCGACAGCGCCGCCCTGCCGAATGTGCTCGGTGTGCTCAGCATCACCCGAAACCCCAGCCTGGCCTCACTGCGCGGTCTCGAAAACCTTCGTGTTCAAAATGGGGTCACCATCGAAGACAACGAAACGCTGCTGACGCTTGAAGGGCTTGCCAAGGTGCAGCACCCCTACAACGTTTCCATCAAAGGCAATTCGCAACTCCGCGACCTCGCCGGACTCCAGCAACTGGAAACCGTAACCGTACTGGTCATCGAAAACAACGATGCGCTGACCGACCTGAGCGGCCTCACAAGCCTGCGCGCTGCCCGCCAACTGCGCGTCAACGACCACCTGCGGCTCAAAAACCTGCACGGCCTCGAAAGCCTGGAAAGCTTCCAAACCGGTGTGTTGTATGTCCTTCGAAACGATTCCCTCAGCAGTCTGGAAGGCCTCGGCGCCATGCTGGGCACGCAGGCAATTCAGATAAAAGATAATCCCCAACTTTCAGCCTGCTCCACACTGCCCATCTGCAATGCCCTGGCACTCAACGCGTTTCCCACCATCGAAAACAACCAGACCGGCTGCAACTCCCCCGCAGAAATATTGGCCACCTGCAATTTTTCCTTCAACAGCCTCGGCGGGCAGGTTTTCCTCGATCCGGAATGCGACGGCCTTGCCGGCAGCCAGGACCGGTTCCTGCCATACCAAATGCTCCGAACCACCGACGGGCGCCCCTTTGCGTTTACGGATGCAAACGGACGCTACCAGCGGTTCTTGACGGGTAACCAGGATTTCAACTTCCGGGCAGATGCCATTCCCGGCTTTTCACCCCAACCCGACAGTATATCGGTTTCAACAAACGACACCCTGAAATTATTCAACGGCCGGGATTTTGCCCTCTGCCCCGACAGCCTGTTTCACAATTGGCGCGTCAGTATTTCACCGATTGGCCTTCCCCGGCCCGGCTTCGAAAACCGCTACGTCATTCAATACCAAAACCGCAGCGCGCAACCCGGAAATGCCACGCTTATCCTGGACTTCCTCGACGATGTCCACCCGGATTTCCTGACCATAACCAGCGCAAACGGCGGCACAAGCACCGGCACAAACCAACTGCAATGGAACCTTGCCAACTTCCCGATATTCAGCACCACAGCCAAATTTGAGGTTCGGGTAAAACTGGACCCTGCTACGCCGTTGGGCGCCTTATTGCAACCCCGCGTACGCATCCTGCCGGCTCAAAATGCCGACGATATCGACTGGTCGGACAATGAAATGACGCTCCCGCAAACCGTCGTGGGCAGTTACGACCCCAACGACAAATGGGTGGACCGCGAACAACTCCCCCACCCGATCGCCGCGGAAGGCGAATGGCTGCGCTACCTGGTCCGTTTTCAAAATACGGGTACCGCTGCCGCCGAAATCGTCGAACTACGCGACACCTTGCCGGCCGAACTGGATTTCACCACCTTCCAACCACTGACGGCCAGCCACCGGTACAAACTCTCCTTCCCGGAAAACGGCATTTTAAACTGGCGTTTTGAAAACATAAACCTGCCCGATTCGGCGTCAAGCGAACTGCAAAGCCACGGATTCGTGCAATTCCGCATTCGCAGTTACCCGGGTCTGAACGCCGGAGATTCCATCCGAAACCGCGCCGGCATTTACTTCGATTTCAACCCCGTCGTGCTGACGAATTATGCCGTAACCCAAGTCGTGGCGCCCGTATCTGTCTTGCAAGTCCAGCCCGCTACCCCTCTGGCCCTGCGCATCCTGCCCAACCCGTTTTCCGACCGGTTTTGGGTGGAAATACCGGTCCTCGAAGCGCATTCCAACCAAATGATGACACTCGAAATTGCCGATCTGACAGGCCGTTTACTGCTTCGGCAAAACGTAGCCGGCAACCGTTTCATATTGAATCGCGACGGGCTGCCGGACGGCTTGCTCCTGTTCTGGTTGCGGGATACGTCCTCCGGGTCGGTGCTGGCTTGTGGGCGTGGTGTGGCCCGGTAAGGGCTGGGAAGAACCACGCGAGGGTGCGTTTTTAATTGATTTAGAAACAATTCGACCGCTCTACCGGCGTGCGGTTGTAAGTTATATTGGCGTTTTGCAAATCAGTGGTTCAACTAATCGTAATCTACCCATAACGCTTGTCATGTCGTAGCGCAGCGGAGACATGACAAGCGCTGAGGATAGGTCACGTCAAGTTTTGCATCTCAATCACATGAATTTTTGGCCCACAGTGCTTGAGAGGCCACACATATAGATTACCAGGGAATTCTAACCCAAACTCACATTAACCAATTGTTTTTCAACCCAATACTCCAATTTTTCCATAAAACAACCGAACCATGCATTTTCCAAAATCACCCCAAACACTACTGCTCGCCCTGTGCGGCTTTTTTATTTTCCAAACAGAAACCCTGGCGCAGCTCAGCTGGCAACGCATGCCCGGCCCTCCGGGAGGTTTCGGCGCCGTTACACCCGGAACGGGCGGCAAGTGGGTGCTGCGCAGCTCCAGTATCGGTGTTCACGAAACAGCCGACGGCGGCCAAAACTGGCGCTGGAACGCCTTGCCAACCAGCATCCACACGGAAGCCGCCCTGTACCTGGGCAATGCCGGCCAGTTGTGGTTTTTCAACCGGCAGCAGGTGCTGCAATCATCCGACAATGGGCGGAATTGGGTGGAACGACTGGCCTACAATTCCGGATCGAAATGGATCGAAAATGATTTTTTCGCCACCATCGTGCTGGATGCCGACACCATCCTGATCGGGGCAAACAGCACCGGCATCCTGCGCAGTACCGATCTCGGGAAAACGCTCGTCACCGTTTTTCCCCTGGCAGGGGGCCTGAACGCCCTGGCGCAAAACCCGCACACCGGCCACTTGTTTGCCTGGAAAACCAGCCCCGTGGCCGGCCAGATCAATAAAATCTACCGGAGCACCGACAACGGCGGCACCTGGAACGACTGGCAAAACGATCCGCTCACCACCGGGCGCACGCTCAATCAGATGGTGTTCGCACCCAACGGCAACGTGTTTCTGGCCACCGACCAAAAACTGTTGCGCTCGACCGACGACGGCGCCAGCTGGACCGAACTCAGCCTCCGCGCCGGCGACATTGCCGTCACGCCTACCGGGCGCCTCCTGGCGGAAGACAAGGAGGGGCTGTTCACCTTCGTCACCCGCTATTCCGACGACAACGGCGACAACTGGCAAGATGGCCCGGTCAACCTGCTGCGCAAATTTTCCGTCTTGCCCGACGGCACCATCTTCGCCGAATACGACTTCAACGGGATGCACCGCAGTACCGACAACGGCGACAGCTGGCAATTTTCCGCCTACGGTATGGCGCACCACATCCGGCGTTTGCAACTGCATTTTTATCCGGACGGCGCCGCGCTGGCCATCACCGAACAGGGCGTTTTTTACAGCCCAAACGGTGCAACGGACTGGCAGCAACGGTTTTCCTCGTTGAACCCGCTGGGCATTACGACCGATTTTTCACCCGGCCTCACCACCGCTGTGTTGTCCGACGGCGCCATTTTTTGTTTTTCCGGAGAAAAACTCCTGCGCAGTGCCGACCGGGGCGAAACCTGGACGGATGTCACGCCGGCAGCTTTTCAGCCCGGTAGTTATTTCAGTAGTATCCGCCAGACGGACGGCGTGCTGTTTTTTCTGCTTGACGACCGGGCCTTGCGCACCGAAGACGGCGGTCAAAGCTGGCAGGACCTCGGCGCTGTTCAACTCAACCAACCGGAAAAGAGCGCCGACGGTACGTTTTGGGCCTTCAACTATGGCCCCACGCTCCAAAAATCTACCGACCGGGGCTTAACCTGGAGCAATGTGACCACACCCGCGCTGAACGGCCCGGCGCGCATTTTCCCCCACCCAAACGGCGCCATCCTGCTACTGGGCTACGGTAAAATTCACCGCAGTGTCAATGGCGGCAGCAGCTGGACCACGACCAACCAAACGTACATGAACAACGTGGATGCCGTTTTCAGCAATTCCGCCGGGCACTTGTTCGTCGTGGGCGAGCAATTGGGCAGCGACCTGCTGCTCCTTTCTGTGGATGAAGGCAATACCTGGCAATTCGTGAACGCTCCCAATTCGTATTGGGCCAGCAATTTCCTGTTTCAAGCGCCGGACCAGCGCATCTGGTTTGCCAGCGGCGACGGCGTTTGGCGCAGTTCGGAGCCAAGCACCGATTTTTTGACCATGGGCGGAACGCTACGCAACGACCTCGACGACGATTGCCTGAACGATTTCGTGGAACCCAGCCTGCCTGGTTTTATGGTTAAATCCACCGGAAGCAACGGCAAAACCGCATACGGCATGACCAATAGCGACGGCTATTACCAGATTTTGACCCGGGCAGGCGACTACCAGGTGCAGGCCATTGCCCCCAATGCACTTTGGGAGCCGTGCAGCCTCGCTGTGACCGTGCCGGCAAACATCAGTTCCGGTCTGGTCGGCGGAAAAAACCTGGCCATACAACCGGCTGCACTTTGCCCAAGGCTGGAAGTGGACGTAGCGGCCCCGCTGCTGCGCCGTTGTTTTGAAACTAAAATGGCGGTATCGTATAAAAACACGGGTACATTGCCCGCTCAAAATGCCCGGGTAGAACTTGTACTCGACCCCATGCTGGAACTGCTCGGCGCTTCGTTCCCGATCAGCGGGCAGTCGGGCGACACCCTGTTTTTTGAACTTGGAGAAGTGAAGGTCAACGAAAAAGGCACCTTTTTCCTGAACCTGAAGGTGTCGTGCGATGCCGCGCTCGGGCAGATGCACTGCACCTCGGCCCGGATTTTTCCCGACACCATTTGCTCCGGCTGGCAAGGCGCGGTGTTGCGCACGTCGATGCAATGCCTGGGCGATTCGGTTTTGCTCGAAATTCAAAACATCGGCGCCACCGCCATGGCCGGGCAGCAAAAATGGCAGGTTTGGCGGGGCATCTGGGCCAATTTCGATTCCTCGTTGGTCGCCGAGGGGAATTTCCTGCTCGCGGCGGGTGAAATTTTTACAAAAAAAATAGCCCCAGGCCCTGCCGATGCCTTGCTGTTTTTTAAAGTCCGGCAGGAAGCGGGGTATCCCTTCGGCTCCGGTTTTGCCCAAACGGTGCTTCTGCATTGCGACGGCAGCGGCCAAACGCCGTATAGTTTTGAATATCAGGCTTACGAGCCCAGCCGCGCACAGTTTTGCCTGCGCAACATCGGCTCCTTCGATCCCAACGACAAAACGGGCTTCCCTGAGGGCATTGGCGCGGGCCACCATATTGAACGCACAGAGCCGCTCGAATACCTGATCCGTTTTCAAAATACCGGAACCGATACCGCTTTTACCGTGGTCATTCGCGATACGCTCTCGCCCTTGCTCGACATCGAAACGTTGCAACTGGGTGCGGCCAGCCACCCGGTTCGGCTAAACGTGCGCGGTGAAAACGAATTGGTGTTCAGCTTCGAAAACATTCTGCTGCCCGACAGCAACATCAACGAGGCCGCCTCGCATGGTTTTGTGCAATATTCGATCCGCCAAAAAAACGGCAACCCCGACGGCGCCGTGATCCGCAACCGGGCGGGCATTTATTTTGATTTCAACCTGCCGGTGCTGACCAATGAAACCTGGCATACGGTGGGGCTGCCGATTGTGTCGGGTGTTTTTTCTGCAAACGACGACAATTTGCCTCAACTGCGCGTTTCGCCCAACCCGTTTAGCGATTTGTTTTGGGTGGAAATACCGGCGCAGCACGAATTTTCGAACGGGGCGAAGCGACCGCTCACGCTGGAGGTTTCCGATTTGGCCGGCCGTTTATTTTTGAAAAAAGTTGTTGAAAACGAGCGAATCAGGCTGGAACGCGGCACACTGCCTGCCGGAATGCTTTTGCTCCGTTTGCGGGATGCATCGGGGGGGGTGTTGGCTGTTGGGCGGGCGGTGGCTCGGTGAGGCTGGTTTGCCCACCGTAGATTATTTTTTCACCACAGAGGCACCTTACTCGTCCTACGACTCGAAGTCGTAGGACGAGTAAGGTGCCTCTGTGGTGAAAAATTGAAAACGATGTGCATGCGCGCAGCGCCTTTTCAGATAACTCCGGGTCGTTTTCGCCTGCCGGTACCCATGTTAAAACGACGTACGCCCGGAGGGGCTACACGTAAAGCACTTAACTTTACCGGCAAATCACCCAACACCGATTTCCTGTTTTATTATGAAAAACACACTACTCCTGATCGTCGCCATTTTTCTGGCGATTCCCGAAGTTTCCGCCCAACAATCCATCGCCCGCCGCTGGAACGAACAACTCCTGCGCGCGATCAGTAAAGACCTGGCGCGGCCCACCGTACATGCCCGCAACCTCTTCCACATCTCCGTGGCCATGTACGATGCCTGGGCGGTGTACAACCCGAATGCCGACACCTACCTGCTGGGAAAAAACGTGCATGGATTTAGCTGCCCCTACCATCCCACGCCGCCACCGGCAGATGTACGGGCAGCCCAGGAAAAGGCGATCAGTTATGCCGTTTACCGGATCATGAAGTATCGCTTTGCTGCGTCGCCGGGCGTGGATATAATTTTTGACGAAATTGATGCGCTCATGGATTCCCTGGGATACAGCACGGCCATCACCTCCACCAACTACAAATGCGGCCCGGCTGAAATGGGCAATTACATTGCGCGGTACATGTTGGAATATGGCTTGCAGGACGGCTCAAACGAAGCAAACGGCTACGCCAACGAATATTACCAACCGGTAAATCCGCCGATGCGCATGACCGTTCCCGGCAACCCGACCATCATCGACCTCAACCGCTGGCAGCCGCTGCAGTTTACCCAGTTTGTCGACCAAAGCGGCAATCCGCTTGGCAGCATCATCACGCCGTTTTTAAGCCCGGAATGGGGCAATGTCGAACCATTTTCCCTCAAACCGGAAGATGCCACGGAATACGTACGCGACGGCCATCCCTACATCGTTTATCACGACCCCGGCCCCCCAACCTACCTGGATACTACCGCTGTCGGTGGCTTGTCGGAAGAATACAAGTGGGGACATGCCCTGGTGTCGGTCTGGAGTGCACTGCTTGACCCTGCCGACGGGGTGCTCATCGATATTTCGCCGGGCGCCATGGGTAATAATTCGAGTTACCCGACCGACATTCCCGGCCTCCGCGATTTTTACAATCTGGAAAACGGCGGCGACGACAGTCCGGGGCGCCCGCTCAATCCAAAAACGGGTTTGCCGTACGCGCCGCAAATCGTGCCGCGCGGCGATTTCACGCGGGCCGTCGCCGAGTTTTGGGCCGACGGCCCGAGCTCCGTCACCCCGCCGGGGCACTGGTTTAAAATTTTAAACTACGTAAACGACCAACCCGGTCTGGTTAAAAAAGTGCGCGGCGAAGGGCCCCTGTGCGACAACCTGGAATGGGACGTAAAGGCATACTTCGCCCTGGGCGGCGCCATGCACGATGTAGCCGTCACGGCCTGGGGAATCAAAGGCTGGTACGACAGCGCCCGGCCGGTTTCCGCCATCCGCGGCATGGCCGAACTCGGCCAAAGCACCGATCCCGGTCAGCCAAATTTCCACCCGGGAGGCCTGCCGCTTATTCCAGGCTATATCGAGACGATCCATGCCGGCGATCCGCTTGAAGGCGTTGACGGCCAGTATGTTGGGGAGATAAAACTGCTGGCCTGGAAAGGCCCGGCGTACATAACCAACCCCAAAATCGATGTGGCCGGTGTCGGTTGGATACGCGCTTCAGAATGGTGGCCCTACCAGCGTCCGACCTTCGTGACGCCTCCTTTTGCCGGGTATATTTCCGGCCACTCGACGTACAGCCGGGCGGCAGCAGAACTGCTGACGGCGCTCACCGGCGACCCGTACTTTCCGGGTGGCCTGGGTGAATATTTTTGTCCGCAAAATGAGTTCCTGGTTTTTGAAGACGGGCCCAGTGTTGATATCCGGCTGCAATGGGCAACTTACCGCGATGCTTCGGACCAATGCAGCCTGTCGCGCATTTACGGCGGCATTCACCCTCCGGTGGACGATATTCCCGGCCGTCATATCGGGATAACGATCGGGCTGGAAGCACTGGCCTTCGCCGAGCAATATTTTACAAAAACGACGCCACCCTACGAAGCTTCGGAATTCCGGATTTTTCCCAACCCAACCACTTGTGTCGTGCAAATTGAAGATACAATTGAAGGGAACATACCCATTCGGGTGCACCACATCGACGGCCGTCTCGCACTGACCACCGACTTGGAATTTGTAAACCACCAGGCGATCCTGAACCTGGATGCCCTCGCTCCGGGGGTGTACCTGGTAACCGGCCTGGATGCACAGGGCAACCGCCGCTTTCAGGAAAAAGTCGTGCGGCTCTGACCGACATCAAAACCGGCGGGTATAATAAAGTACAGTGCCCACCGGAAGCCCGTTTGGCATATTTGTTTCGGCCATGGTGAGGGTCATGTAGTTGTTCCCGTTGAACGCAATGGCAAGCGTGGAGTAGTACTGCGTACCGGCGTATTGCTCCATATAATATCCCCGCTGCACCTGCCAGCTGACATACACCGTGTTGGCAAGCACCCCATTCATGTACAGGTAACCTACGCCGGTGCCGTTTGCGTTTAGCGTAACAATATTATTTATGTTGGAGTAGCCGTCGGAGTAGGTCGCTTCCCACTGACCAACCAAGGCATTCCGGAACAGCTGGTCGGAAACGGCAGTTTGATCGACTTGGGGTTGAGTCGGCGGTTTCTTTTCAATATCCGGCAGTTTGGCCCCGGAGTCCTTTCCCTGTGGTTCGGATTTTGCCGGCTGGGTATTGCTTTTGGGTGGTGTGGTATCCTCTTCCTGGTTTCCGTCCCGTCCGGCGCGTAGCCGGTGTACTTCCTGTGCATTTTTCCAGCCGCTGGCCATAGCCTCCGCACGAGCACGAGCCGGCGGGTGGGTGTTGCTTTCGCCGGTGGTTTGAAGGAGCTCGATACCTGCCTGCGCTTCTTCGAGCGATGCGCCGAGGTTGTAGAGCACGCCTCCGGCAAACTTGTCGGCCTGGAGTTCCAGCACCTTGCGTTTTTTCGAATCGTTCAGGGTAAAATCGTCGTTGTTCAGGTGGTGGCCGATTTCATGCGCCAGTACACAATAGGCGCCCCAGCGGACTTTGCCCGTTTGTTTGAATTTTTCCAAAAATGTGGTGTTGTACAAAATGTAGCGTTGGCGGCCTTCGGTGGTCGCCAGCGCATTTTTGCAATCGGCGGATTTGACCACGAAGTTTTTTGCCAGGTTCACCGAATTGAGGATTTCGCCCACGATGCGGTCGGCTTCTTTGGAAGCATCGAAGGTGTAAAAATCCGTTTGTTCTTCCTCCCCGTCGAAGGAGCAGGAGTGCTCGATGGTGATCAGGGTTTGGGCGGGAAGCAGGGTTGAAAAACAAAGCGCCAAGAACAGGATAAAATGTTTCATGGTAAGTGGGTTTTGGAATGCGTTATGGTTTATAAAAAACTCACATTTTATCAATCACCCCCAACAGCGCCAGCGCAATGCGATTATACTCCCGCTGTGCCGCTTTGGGATCAGCCACACCGAGATTCAGTTGCCGGCGGTTTTCAGTGTACTGGTTTTGCAGCAGGGCCAGGTCGTTCAAAACAGCCGGATTTTTACCGGCGAAAAACTGGTTCAGTGCGGTGAACAAATCCGGGAATTTGGCCAGCACGAACAGTTCCAATGCTTCGGCACGGGGAAGGTTTTGTATGGCTTTTGCCTTGGCAAGCGCCTTGGCAGCATGGTCGCCCATAATTTTTTCATTGGGCACAAACGTCGTTTCCCGCCGTAAAAACAACAGCCCGAACACGCTCAGCAGCAGCAGTTGAAAACCCGCCGGGCGAAATCCGGCCTGCCGGAAGTAATCCACCAGCGACTGGGATTCCGGGCGCGCGCGCATGCCGAATGCTGTGAGCAACACCCAAAGCAGGTAGGCTGCCGTGATGACCAAAATAATGCGAAAGACGGGTTTCCAAATGTGCTTGCCCGGATTGAGGTTCAGGATGGCTGCCAGCAGCAGAAAGCCAAAACCGGGCAACAGATTGAGTACCGCCCACAGCCAGGGCGCCCCCCCGGCGCCGACGAACACGCCATTGAGTTCCTGAATGGTGAGCAACAACAGGGTGGGCGCCGACAAGATCAGCCAGGTCCAGAGCAGTTTTTTTCGGATTTCAGAAAGCAGCAGCAGCATTGTTTGTCATTGTTTTAACCAGTTTTCGAGGCCGCTTTTTTTCAAATGTTCGGCCGCCTGCAAATGGCAGGGGCAGTTTTGTTTTGGGTGTTGGTTCGCCTCCGGCACCTCAAATTCGTACACCAGCATTTCCACCGTGTGGTCGGGGGTGTAGGGGGCGTTGGCTACGGTTTTGGGCAGGCGGTTGACGGCCTGGCTGAACCAGTCTTTGGCCACGTCTTTTTCGATACGTTTTCCTTTGGCGTTAAAATTTTGGTTGGTCACCAAAAAAACAAACACCCGGAGATGCGCTTTTCGCGGAAAAACCAGCGATTTCAGGTAGCTCAACGTCAACGCAAAGTCTTCCTGCACCGGCAGTTCTTTCCAACGATCTGCCCCGGGCATGGAGGCGCCGTCGGCCTGGTACTGTTCGATCTGGGTGACGATGGCAAACCCGTCGGGTACCGACAGGTAGCGCCGGGGATATTGTTTGGCGGCCAGCGGGTCAATCAGTTTTTGGGCTACCTGCCCGAGCGTGGAGCAACCGTTGAAATTGCGGGGCGCCAGTTCCAGTTGCTGGTAACAGGGCGGTGGCGGAAACGGAAAGGCGGCCTCCAAAAATCGCTGCGTGGAGGCGTCGGGTTCAAACTCCAGACTGGCAATCCGGAGGGCATCTTCAGCTTTTTGATGGCCTTTTTTTGCTGCGTCCAACCATGCGTTACTCCATGTATTGGTAAACCGATGCCCGGTCTCATTTTTGCAAAATGGAGGGCATGGACCTGCCGGACCAGTCGGATCTGCAAAAATATTGCGTAACACCATTTCCGGGAATCCCTTGCGCGACAGGATGTAGCCCATGAACAGGTTGGCCTCTTCGGCTTCCCCGGTCTGGCGGTCGGCCAGCAAGCTATGGTTGTTCAGGTGGTGCCCGATTTCGTGCGCCGCACTGGCAAAAGCCTGCACATCGGTGGCACGTTCGAGGTAATCCTGGCTCCAGAGCAGGTAGCGTTTGCCATCGGCTACCACGGCGCTTACACTCTCCACATTGGTCTGAACGAGGGTAAAATTTCGCTCCAGGTCCCCGCCGAGCTTCAGGATTTCGGCCACCAGATTTTCCATCACCGGCGAGCCGGAAGTGAACGTGTACAGTTCTTCATCCTGTTGGGTACCGCCGAAATGGCAGTGGCGGCTCAGGTCGAGGTCGAGAAATTCCTGGGCGGCTAACTGGTTGAAAACAATAAGATTGCAAAGAAAAATGAGGGCTGACAGTATGCGCATGATTCGGCTTGTTCTTCGAAATGGATAACAAGATAGGGATCACGGATTAAACGGATTTAAGGATTTCGCGGATTTATGTTTCGGATAGTTTTAAAATTTTCGGATTAATTGGATTTTTGATTCCTGTGGGTAGTGCATTACCCACAGGAATCAAAAATCCAATTAATCTGTGATCATGAAATATAGCGACATTACCCAAAAGATAATTGGCTGTGCATTTGAGGTGCACAAATTTCTGGGCAACGGTTTTCAAGAAGTTATTTACCAACGGGCGCTCGCCTATGAGTTGGGTCAAGTTGGACTTTCTTTTGCACGAGAAATCGAACAAAAAATCTTTTACAAGGATTTGGAAAAACCCATCGGTTTACGACGAGCTGATTTTGTAGTTGAAGGCAAGGTTCTGATTGAACTGAAGGCTGTCATTCAGATGGATGATGCGCACCTTGCTCAAACACTCAATTATTTGAAAGCCTACCGCCTTGAAGTTGGCTTGCTAATCAACTTTGGCTCGAAAAGCATGGAATTTAAACGGTTGGTTATGTCACACTAGGGATCGCGGATTAAACGGATTTGGGGATTCCCCGGATTTTTCATGCTGTGTGATCAAAAATCCGCGAAATCCCCAAATCCATTTAATCCGCGATCAATGTCTGCGATCCTACTCGCTCCCAATCCTACCCGCTTCCGCTTCAATCCCGGTCTGGCGCTTACGCGATTTTACATTCTGATTACCAAACTGATAGCTCAGGCTCAGGCTGGCCCGGCGGCTGTCCCACCGACCACCGCCGTACGCAAGCAGCCCGTTGAAATCGGAGTAGCCGTCCCAGCCTGTTTCAAAGAACAAGTCGCTGACGCTGAGCCGGACATTGAGCCGGTCCTGCAAAAATTTGCGTTGCAAGCCCAGGTCGAGGCTCCAGCTCGACTCATAAAGAAACACACCGCCCCAAACACCGGGACCGGAATAGTAGCCGGAAATTTCGCCTTTGAATCCGGCCGGCAGGTCAAAAGTGTGTTGCTGGTAAATATTGTAGGTAAATGCCTGCACGTCCACGATGGCGCCGTCGCCGTAGTCGGCCTGGTTGTCGAGGTAAGAGCTGCTAACGTTAAAATAGGCATTCCATTTTTTCATAATCTGGACCGGCGCGCTCACGTTGAAACTGACGATGGTCTGATCGGCCAGGTTGGCCCAGGTGATGAAGCCGGCGCGCGGGTCGTCTTCGTCGGGTGCGATGAGGCGGGTGATCTGGTCGGTGGTGCGGCTGTAGGCCAGTTTGAAATTGTAGCGATAGGCCAGGGTGTAACCCAGCTCCAGGTTGTTCACGATCTCCGGGCGCAAAAACGGATTTCCTTTTTGGTACGACAGCTGGCTGATCTGGTCGTTGAAGGGGTTGAGCACATTATAGTCCGGGCGGTTGATGCGGCGGCCGTAGTTGAGCGCGAGCGTGTGTTTGGGCGCCAGTTTCCAGGTGAGGCCGCCGCTGGGGAACCAGCTCAGGTAGTTGAACTCCACCGGGGGCTCCTGCAATTCGGGCCGGAAGGCTTCCAGCATACCGGTTGCGTCGGTTTGTTCGGCGCGCAGGCCGGCGGAAAAGCTCCATGCGGTTCCGAGATCGCGGGCAAAATTCACATAGCCGGCGTACACGCGTTCGTCGTAATCGAACAAATTGGAACGGAAATCATTGCGCACCGGACCGTTCCCGAACTCATCAAAAAACAAAAAAGTATTGTCCGAAACTACCTGGGTCAGCTTAGCGCCGGCGCCCAGGGTACCGCCCAGAAATTTGTCTTCAAAGTCCAGTTTTGCCGAATAAATGTCGATATCGGTAGGCGTGTCGAAGCTGTTGATCACCTCGGTGAGCACCTGCGTTTCATCGGCATTGAAATACCGGTTGGGCTGGTAACGCTCGGTTTCATTTTGAAATCTGCCGTAGTCCAGGTCAACGATCAGGTTCCGGCCCCGGCCATTGTCGAAGCGGTAGTTGACGTTGTAGGTCCGTTGCCGGCGCATCAGCTCAACAGAACTGGTAGCGACCAAAATACTGTCGATCATATCCGGGGTATTTTGCCCCGACAAGGCAATACGGTTATAAGAATTGGGCATACCATCGTGCTGGCCGCCGGTTGCCATAAAACCGATTGTGTGTTGTTTATTCAGAAAAAAGTCGGTGCCAAGCCGGTAATTGTAATTTTTCCCGTTGAACCGGTGGTTGTTTATTTCATCCAGTGCCAGGCCGTTCTGGTAGCTCAAAAAGTTCATATTCATGTAGCCTTTGTTGTAATTGCCGCCCAAGGTCCCAAAGGCATTCAGGTACCGGTTGCGGTAGTTGGCGCTGCTGCTGACATTGGCCCGGTGGTAGCGGCCCTGGCTGTACGTGGTGCTCACCGAGCCGTTGGCTCCGTGGTTTTTGTCCTTTTTCAGGCGGATGTCGATGATGCCGGCGTTGCCTTCCGCTTCATACCGCGCGCCGGGATTGGTGATGATCTCGATCCGGTCGATCTGGTCGGCGGTTAAATTTTCCAGGTAGCTGGTCAGGTCGTCGCCGGTGAGCGGCAGGCGTTTGCCGTCTACGTACAACAGCACGCCCGAGCGGCCTAACACGGTGATATTGTTGTTGTTATCCACCGTCACACTGGGTGCTTTACGCAGCAGGGAAATGGCATCGGAGCCTACGCTGTTGATGGTGCCCGACACGTTGAACACGGTACGATCGGGCTGTATTTCCACCAGTGCGCGGGTAGCGGTCACGGTCACCTCGGCCAGTTCGGTACCGCCGGGCAAAAATTTCAGGATGCCAAGATCGACCGGCTGGTCTTTCAGCTGAATATCCCGGTGGTGCAGGTCCTCGAAGCCGAGGTAGGTGGCTTTGAGAAAATAGGCGCCGGCGCGCAGGTTGCGCAGGTGAAAAATGCCGGCTTCGTTGGTGGTTTCCACTTTGTACAGGCTGCTGTCGGCGGCGTTGAACAGGGCGACATTCGCAAACTCGACGGCGCCGCCTTCGGCATCTTGCAGAACGCCCCGGAGGGCAGCTGTTTGGGAAAACAAGGAAGAAATAAACAGAAAAAAGAACAGGGTAGGAATGCTTCGCATGATTGGGTAGTCTTTGTTTTACAAAATAGCCCACATAATTACCGGACCGTTTTATAAACAAATAGTTTAATCGACGAACGATTCCACCCCGGGGTTTAAGAACGCGGATACCCGTTTGCAATAAACTGCAAGTTTTTTCACCACGAGGCACGAGAAAGGTTCCGCATCCTACGGCTTGAAGTCGGTTTGTGGTTAGTGTACTTTTCCACGGATTTGGGGCTTGCAACTTGTTGCGTAATTTCCCGCAGATTTTCGCAGAAAAGGCCGCCGATTTTCGCAGAAACGCTCTCTGGGTAAGGCTGAAATCTTGATTTTCTCCGGACCAAATTCTGCGTCGATCTGCGGCCTTTTCTGCGAAAATCTGCGGGAGAACCCTCTTCAGCGGGCAATCCCGCGAAACAATTTTAATCGCGTCCAAAATTTAACCCCGACCTTTGCCGGCTATGCTTCCATTGAAAAAAACACCGCCAAACGAAAAGGCAAGATTACACCCGCGAAACAAACACCGCGAACGCTACGATTTCAAGCAATTGCTCGAGGTTTGCCCCGAACTGGCGCCGTTTGTAACGCTGAACATGCACCAGGCCGAAACCATCGACTTTGCCAACCCGCAAGCGGTGAAAATGCTGAACAGGGCCCTGCTCATGCAGCATTACGGCATCGAATACTGGGATATTCCTGCGGGGTATTTGTGTCCGCCGATTCCCGGCCGTGCCGATTATATCCACCACATCGCCGACCTGTTATCCGCATCAAACGGCGGAAAACTGCCGCCCGGAAACCAGATCAAATGCCTCGACATTGGCGTTGGCGCCAATTGCATTTATCCGATCCTGGGGAACAGAATTTACGGCTGGTCGTTTATCGGCTCCGATATTGACCCGGTTGCCATCGAATCTGCCAATAAAATAATTGCCGCCAATCCCGGTTTGCCGGAAGCCGTGGAGTGCCGCCTGCAAGCAAACACCAACGCCATTTTTGAAGGCATCATCCAGCCTGATGAGTTCATCGATTTGGTTTTGTGCAATCCGCCATTTCACGCATCGGAGGAGGATGCTCAAGCCGGCAGCTTGCGCAAGGTGACGAATTTGACCGGCAAAAAAATCAAAAGCCCGGTCCGGAATTTTGGCGGCAAACGCGGGGAGTTGTGGTGCGAAGGCGGGGAGGCCGGTTTTTTGGAAAACATGATTCAGGAAAGCCAGCAATTTGCCAGTTCCTGTTTTTGGTTTTCGACCCTGGTTTCCAAACAATCCAATCTCAAACGAGTACAGGCTTTCCTGGAAAAAGCGGGCGCCCTGGCTGTACGGGTTATTCCGATGGGCCAGGGGAATAAAACGAGCCGGATTGTTGCCTGGACGTTTCTTTCCAAGAAAAAACAGATGGTTTGGAAGATGGCGCGGTGGGGTAGCTAGTTTAATCAAGGCTTAAACCTTATCCTGTCCCATTAAATTTGAACATGACCTCGGAGAGGTCAAATTTCATCTCTCCTTCGACTCCATTTGTTCGACCTCTCCGAGGTCGTCGAATCGCTGCTTGATTCATTCTACAAATATTCGACTTCTCCGAAGTCGATAGATTAAAAATAAGTGGGACAGGATAAGGTCTTAAACTGGAGGCAACATTCCGAAGGGTTTGAGATGTCGCCTCCTCGTTCCTAAGTCTGAAATACTTTGGACAGTAAGTCAATATATTTGTACAAAAAAAGACTCATATTCCATGGCAATAAACAGAACCTATTTTACACCCTATTTTCACGAAAAGGAATTTCGCAACTGGACTTGTCCAATTTGCTTTAAAGGTGTTCTCAGACGTAGCGAAAAATCGTTAAAGTACTACGCATTAGCCTCAGCCTTAGATGATCAAATTGATGAACCAGACGAATGCTTGTTTATGGCTTATTTTATATGCACTACTTGTACACATCGAATAACCGCAATCGGCAATGCAGAGTATTTTGATTATCCAGATTATGACACTTTTACGGGTGAGGGAGAAGTAATTACAGAGTTTCGAATTTATCCCAAACTATTCAACCCACCAGTGCACCTATTCCAAGTTTTCGAAAGAAAAATACCGTTGAAGATTATCGAAATTACAATACAAGCTTTTAGCCTATACTGGATGGATCAGTCATCATGTGCAAACAAAATCCGCAATGTACTGGAGGCGATATTAGACGACATTAAAATCCCAAAATCAAAGATCCATTCAAAGAAACGGATTCAGTATAACCTGCATAAACGAATTGAACTTTTTAAACAAACCAACTCTGAACTCGCCCACCTCATAATGGCAATAAAATGGATCGGAAACACGGGAAGCCACCAAATCGGCACAATAACACACGATGACTTGCTGGATGGGTTTGATCTGTTGGAGCATGTATTGAAAGCCTTATACCAAGAAGACAAAAATTGGATGCTCAAATTGGCTAAGGCCATCAATAAAAAGAAAAAACCTCTTAGTAAAAAATTCAATAATAAAATTAAATGATTTGGGAACGCGCCTAAAAGTTAGAAGTCCTCCCTTATCACTGTTTAGAATACTTTTTAGCAAACCTATCGTATAGTTTCAAATATTCGTTCGCGTTCCCCTCCCGGTCAAAAATAGCCTCCCAGGTATTCAGCGGCTCCCAGATGCAGGTACCCTTGCCCCGGCCACCGGGAATGTCAAACACAATTTTGTGCACCTCCTCCTTCCGGGCGGAATATTCCACCAGGATCACATCCTTGTCGTAGCGGCGCACCAGGTCGTTCAGGTTGTCGCGCAAATCGTCGAGCGTGCCGTGCCATTTCGGGTAGTACGATTCGCCGATCACATCGAAGTGCACGCCGCGCCGGATCATGTGATCAATAAAAAACACCGACTCGTCGTGCTGGCCGCCCAGGGCCACGTGCAGCATCATTTGAATGGTCGGGTCGACGGCTTTCACGGCGGCCGTACCGGCGTTGAGCAGTTGGGCCAGGCTATCGAGGTGTTGAACACTGCCTTCCGGCCAGACGATGCCGTGGTTGATCTCGTTGCCGATCTGCACCATGTCGGGCGTTGTGCCCTGCGCTTTGAGCTGTTTCATTACATCGTAGGTGTAATCGTAGAGCGCTTTTTTCAGTTCCGGAAAGGCCAGCCCCTCCCAGGCTTTGGGTTTGAATTGTTTGCCCGGGTCGGCCCAGTAGTCGCTGTAATGGAAATCGAGCAGGAGTTTCATGCCCGCAGCTTTTACGCGTTTGGCCATTGCCAGGGTGTGCGCCAGGTCGCAAAATCCGTCGTTGGGGGAGTAGCCGTTTTCGAGGGCCGGATTGTGAAAAATACGCAGACGGACGTAGTTGAAACCGTGCGCTTTCAGCAATTCAACGGCGTCTTTTTCCACCCCATTTTCTTTGAACCTGATGCCGCGCGCCTCCAATTGGGGTAAAAAGGAAATATCCGCTCCGATCATTTTATCCACCGGCCGGGCTTTGGCGGCTTCGCCTTTCAGCCGGTACGTGTCGTCGATCGTTACGGAAGCGGCGCTGCCCGGGCCAACGGTCACGATATCCGTTGAGCCGGTCCACAAATTGGGCGACCGGGCTTCAAATTTGATCATACCGGGTTCTGTTCCGGCCTGGATCAGCACCTGGCAATGCCCGTTGAACAGGCTGCGCTGCCAGGCGCCATCGGCGCAAATATCCGGTTCGTGGCAGGAAGGGTCGCCGTTGCCCACCCCGATGATTTTTCCGTCACCTTCGATGTGAAACGTAAGCAGGTTGTTGGCATTGGGCACTACCCTGCCCTCCCGGTCAAACACGGAAACGTTGACCACCGCCACATCACTTCCATCCGCCAGCAAGGTGGTTTTGTAGGGGGTGAGGGAAATTTCCGTCGGTACGCCGGTCGTTTCAACCTTGGTTTCAAACTGCCGCCCGTTTTTGGTGGCCACTGCTTTCAGGGTTCCCGGCTGGTAATTGACCGTCCACTTCAGATGGCTGTTGCGCGGCATTTGTTTTTCACCCAAACTTTTGTCATTCAGGAACAATTCCACCGCATCGGCATTGCTGTTGACCCACACCTCGATGGGCTCGTTCCGCTTATCCTGCCAGTTCCAATGCGGCGAAATATGCAGCACGTCCTTGCCGGTCCACCACGACTGGTAGTAGTAATACAGGTTTTTGGGAAAACCGCACATGTCCATGATCCCGAAATGCGAATTGATGTTCGGCCATTCGAAGGGGGTAGGTTCGCCGCGGTAGTCCAGTCCGGTCCAGACAAACCCGCCGAGCCAGAAGTCGTTTTCGGCAGCCAGCGGCCACCAGGTTTCGGCGGTGCTGGCCCACCAGGGCGCCGTGATATCCTGGTCGGGCAGGTAGCCGCGGATGCTGTCTTTTTCGTACATGCCCCTGGAAGTCACGGTGCTGCCCATTTCGGTGCCGATGATGGGCTGCCCGGGGTGGTCGCGGTGGTAGTCGGCTACGCCAAACTGCCGGTAGTTGAAACTCCGGACGGGGATAACCTCGTTCACGCCGTTAAACACGTTGGCCACATCGGCGGCGTACGTGCAGGTGCGTGTTGGGTCGAGTTCGCGTTGTTTTTTGATAAAGGTTTTGGCGATACGTTTGCCGGTTTCGGTGGTATGGATCCAGCCTTCCTCGTTGCCGATGCACCACATGAACACGCAGGTACGGCTGCGGTCGCGCCGAAGCAGGCGTTCGAATTGGTCCATGTATTCGGCGCCGCTGTTGAGCAGGCGTTGTTCGTCCATGACCAGCATGCCGAGGCTGTCGCAGGCATCGAGCAGTTCGGGCGTCGGGGCGTTGTGGCTACTGCGGTAGGCGTTCACGCCCAGGTTTTTAAGCAGGCGGATGCGGTAGTACTGGAGATAATCGGGCAAGGCACTGCCGACACCGGCGTGGTCCTGGTGGCAGTTTACGCCGTAGAGTTTTACGTGTTTGCCGTTTAGAAATACGCCGTTGGTTTTCACTTCCACGGTGCGGAACCCGAAGCGCAACACCTGTTTGTCCATCAAAATTCCACCGGCGCGGATTTCCACGTGGATACGGTAGAGGTAAGGATCGTCCAGGTTCCAGCGCCGGGGATTTTCCACCGACAGCGTGGAAACAGCCGTTTTTGAGGCGTTGATGCCCAACGACAGCGGTTGCGGTTTGGCCCGGGCGACCGTTTTCCCATGGCGGTCGGTCAGGTACACCTCAACGGTGCGATCAGCAGGGACGTCGCCCTGGTTTTTCACGGTGGTTTCAACGGTCAGGGCGGCATTGGATGGCTGAAGCACGGCATGGGCGAAAATGCCGTCGTGTGCGATATGGATTGGGTTAAAAACATTGAGCCAAACGTGCCGGTAGATACCCGCGCCTTCGTAAAACCAGCCTTCGTACTGCGTGGCATCCGCGCGCACAACCACAACGTTTTCAGCGCCATAGCGCAAAAAGTCCGTGATATCATAGGCGACACCGATGTACCCACTTTTGTTGTTGCCCAGGTAAAAACCGTTGACCCAAAATTCGGCATCGCGAAACACGCCGTCGAACTGAATTTCAAACCGTTTGCCCAAATCGGCCTCCGCCACCTGGAAATGTTTCCGGTACCAGCCGATGCTGGTCGCCGGGTAATTTCCGCCCACCGGTTTGTAACCGTGTGCCATCACATTGAAAGCCGGATCGTACACAAAGGGCAGTTCAACGGCCCAGTCGTGCGGCAGGTTGAGCGTACGCCACAGGCTGTCGTTGAACTTCGGGTCGATGGCGGTACCGGCTGCGCCGCCCGATTTTGAAAAAACGGTTGCCAGGCTGTAGTTGAAATCTTTTTCCGGATTTTGGGCATGGCCGAAACTGAATTTCCAGCCGGTGTCAAAATTAGTATGGGTTCTGGGAGCATTTGATTGGCTCCAGATTTGTCCGGGATTAAAGAAAAGTAGTAAAGCGAAAATTCGGCTTAGGTAATTCATGATTTGATGTTGTTGTTTGGCATAAAAGTAAGTCCATCACCGTTCAAACAAATTCAAATACTCGCGGAACACGAACACGCGGTTGCGCCGGTAGCCGGTCTGTTCCTGGAGGATGCCCAGGCGGACAAAGTCGTCAATCAGTTTATAGGAGGACACCAACGACACCCCGGCATGTGCCGCCACCTCATCTGCACGGATGATCGGATTGGAGAAAAGCCGGTCCAGTAAGAGCCGGGCATTGGGCAGCCTGCGCCCGAGTGTAGTTAGCCGTTTGGTTTCGCAATCTTTTTTTAAGTCCGTAATTGATCGCAGCGCAACAATGGCTGTTTCACAGGTTTCTATCGTTCCCACCAGAAAGAAACGAAACCAGGGACGAATGTCATTTTGCATACGCACCCGCGTCAGGTGGTCGTAATAATGCGCTTTGTTCCGCTCGATAAAATCGGAAATGTAAAATGCCGGCTGTTGCAACATCGAAACGGAAATTAGATATAGCGGAATCATCAACCTGCCGATACGGCCATTGCCATCAAGAAAGGGATGTATAGTTTCAAACTGGTAATGCGCAAGGGCGATTTTAAGCAGATGGGGCAGCTGCGTATTTTCACTATGCAGGAAGTTTTCAAGGTCTCCCATAAGGGCCTCTATTTCTGTCCAGGGAGGCGGCACAATGGCTGCATCCATAGGTGTTGCTCCGCCAATCCAGTTCTGGCTCCGACGAAATTCGCCCGGCGCCTTACGCTCACCTCGTACACCTTGCAATAAAACAGCGTGCGCTTTTTTAATCATCCGGCTGGACAGGGGCAAGGATGGCAGCAATCGCAGACATACGTTCATAGCTTCGATATAATCATTCACCTCCTGCCAATCGTCCCGACGTTCGGGCGCAATATCTTCTGCGTTCAGCAAGGCTTCCTCAACAGAGGTTTGCGTTCCCTCGATGCGACTGGATAAAGTTGCCTCCTTTGCAACGAACAGGCGGATAAACTGACCTATATCGGGTGCCAATTCTGACCACGTGTTCAATTCGCCCATTTTCAGGTTGGCCTTTTCCAAAAGCGGGAGCATAGCACTGTCGTCAAAGGCGTAGCTGCGGTTTATTTTTTCCGGGAAAAATGCCTGATAACCAGTATTTAGACGAAAAGTGCCTGCTTGAAAGGAATTCATTTAATTATTTTTCATCAAAGTTAAATAAAGAATTCCATATTTAACTTTAGCAGCGCTAAACTTAAATAAGAAAATCTATAGTCAAACTTTCTTTATATCATCAAATGAAACTGGAGTTGATGGTGGAAAAGCGGTACAAATGATGCTTACAACCGCTCAAACCGCGCCTGAAAAAAGCGCAGGTACTTCGGTTCGTACACCATGTCGAGCCCTTTGATCCGCTTGCGGCGGTGCAGCACCGCGTTGGCCGATTCGGCCACGACGTCCATGTGCGCCTGCGTGTACACCCGGCGCGGGATGGTGAAGCGCACCAGTTCCAGTTTGGGGTAATAATGGTCGCCATCGGGTTTCCGCCCCGCCGACACGATCCCGCGTTCCATGGTGCGCACCCCGGAATCGAGGTAAATTTCGGCAGCCAGGGTTTGCGCCGGGAATTTGTCCTGCGGCAGATGCGGCAGAAAGCGCTTGGCATCCACAAAAACGCCGTGGCCCCCAATGGGCCGCACCAGTGGAATATCAAACTGTTCCATGCGATGCCCCAGGTATTCCACCTGCCCGACGCGGGCATGAATGTGGTTGTCGTCCAGGCTTTCCTCAATCCCGATAGCCATGGCCTCCATATCGCGGCCAGCCATACCGCCGTAGGTATGCAGGCCTTCATACACCACCACCAGGTTTCGGGCGTCTTCGTACACATCCCATTCATTGGTTGCCAGGAAACCGCCGATATTGACCAGGGCATCTTTTTTAGCGCTCATGGTGGCGCCGTCGGTATACGAGCAGATCGCTTTTACGATTTGCCGGATGCTCATTTTGGCGTAGCCGGGTTCACGCTGTTGAATAAAATAAGCATTTTCGGCCACGCGGGTCATGTCATGGATGATCCGGATGCCATGCTGGCGGGTGAAGTTCCAGAGTTCGCGCAGGTTGGCCAGGCTGATGGGCTGGCCGCCGGCCATGTTTACATTGGTGGCGATGCATACGTAGGGGATTTTTTCCGGGCCGTGCTTTGCCACCAGTTTTTCCAGCTTGTTGAGGTCGACATTGCCCTTGAAGGGATGTTCGTTTTGCGGGTCGTGGGCTTCGTCGATGATGATATCGGCAAAGCTGCCGCCGGCCAGTTCCTGATGGAGCCGGGTGGTGGTGAAGTACATGTTGCCGGGAATAATATCGCCGGGTTTTATCAGAATTTTGGACAGTAGGTTTTCAGCGCCTCTGCCCTGGTGTGTCGGCACGAGGTATTTGTACCCGTAATATTCCTGCACCGCATGTTCGAGCCGGTAAAAATTCCGGCTTCCGGCATAGGATTCATCGCCTAGCATCATGCCTGCCCATTGCCGGTCGCTCATCGCCGAGGTGCCGCTATCCGTCAACAGGTCAATGTACACGTCTTTGGATGGGAGCAGGAACGTGTTGAACCCGGCTTCCCGGATCGCTTTGAGGCGTTGTGCGCGGGTGGTCATGCGGAGCAATTCCACCATTTTCATTTTATAGGGTTCAGCCCAGGAACGGTGATATGTTGTTGCCATAGTTGTAAAAACTGTTTGCGTGCAGGGTGCAAGACTAGGGCATGCGGACTAGTTTCAGGAGGATGAACATTAGCGGCGGAAATAATTGTGATCAGCTTTCACAATGGCGTAACACAGCAACCGGTAATTTCGCTTATCCTTGCTGCCGCAATATGCCAGTCCATAAACAGCTCTTTTTTCTACTTCGCACCGTGGGGATGGGCCTTGGAGTTTCTTTTGCCGGATCAATCGGCCCGAGTGCGATCAACCTGACGGTAATGCAAGTCAGTGTGGAAACCGGAGTGCAGCAGGCCGGATGGTTCGTACTCGGAATGATCCTTACGGAACTGATCTTTATCCGGGCTTCCCTGGGAGGGCTCCGCAAGTTGCTGTTGCATACCAATATCCGGCGGGCGCTGGAACGGCTTATCCTGATTTTATTTGTGGTGTTGGCCGCCATCAGTTTTTACGCAGCGTTTCGGGAGGTGCAACGCAGCAGCACATTCAGCCCGGATACGGCCGGGAATGGATTTTTCCTGGGCATTTTGTTTCGACTACTCAACCCGTCCATGATCCCGTACTGGATCGGTGTCAATGCCGGTCTGATGGCGCGGGAACTGTTGCCGCCTACACCTGCACACTTCAACGCCTATGCGGTGGGTTGCGCCCTTGGCACGCTGGTCGCGCTGGGGTTGTATGTGTTGGGCGGCGCCCAATTGACGGCATTTTTTGCCGGCTACCGCCAATTGCTGGACCTGGGCATCGGTTGTTTTTTCCTGGCTGCCGCTGCCTGGATGGCCATTCAAAGCCGGGACAAGTAAGCTATTTCAAAAATTCGCGTATCCGCTTGACGGTTTCTTTCGGCATAAAAAGCACGCCGTGCAAGACGCCGATAACATAGCCGCATATTCCGGACAGCAGAATGAGCAGGAGCATATAAAAGGACATAGCGCTGATTTTTTTTCTGGTAAAAAGTTGCACAAAAAATAAGGTTCATTTCGGGGAGCACCGGGGAATGTATAATCTTGGTCAAAACATGCAAAAAATTATGACAAAGTGCTGTATAAATTCTCATTTTATAATTTTCTCCTGATATTCGCCCCCGGAACAAGCGCCACCACGATTTCACACGATTGTTCTGTCCTCACCTGTTACCGCCAAATTAGTTGTTGTGTTTTTTTTACAAACACCTCTTCCCTGTTGATTTGTTATTTTTAATTGCTTCCCCAAGCCATCTGATTTTTTGGTAAGGCGCGACTGGCGTGAGACTGCTAACGTTGTTTGAAAATCACCAACTTAATTTTAACTTGTATGAAGTATTTTAAACTTAAACCATTCGTGGCGCTGGTTTGCTTTGTGCTATTGGGCAGCAGTTTTGCTTTGGCCCAAAGGCAGATCAGTGGCGTTGTAACCGACGCCGAAAACGGTGAACCCCTGATCGGTGCAAGCGTGCGCGCGCTGGGAACCACCGCAGGCGCCATCACCGATTTTGAGGGGCGCTATTCCTTCCCGCTTCCGGAAGGGGCCACCCAACTTGAAGTAACCTACACCGGGTATACCACCCAAACGCTGGACATCGGCGCAGCCGCCACGCTGGATGTAACCATGTCTTCGGGTATTACACTGGAGGAAACGACGATCATCGGTTATGGAACCGTCAAAAGAGAAGACGTGACCGGCGCTATTTTGACCGTCGGCCCCAAGGATTTCAACAAGGGCGCCATGAACTCCCCGCAGGAGCTCATCGTCGGTAAAATTGCCGGTGTGGCGGTCACGACCAATGCCGAACCGGGTGGCGGCGCCACCATCCGCATCCGCGGCGGCTCTTCGCTGGGCGCTTCCAACGACCCGCTCATCGTGATCGACGGAATTCCCGTGGATAACGAAACAGTAGCCGGGGGCCGCAGCCCGCTTAACATCGTCAACCCCAATGACATTGAAACCTTCACGGTACTTAAAGATGCCTCAGCCACAGCCATTTACGGATCACGCGCATCAAACGGAGTTATCCTGATCACCACAAAAAAAGGATCGCTCAACCGGAAAATCGGCGTTGACTACAATGCCAACTTTTCTCTCAGCAGCCGCGCCAACAGCCTTGAAGTGCTGGACGGCAATGCCTTCCGCGCACTGATCAACGAACGCTACCCCGACGGTTCCGCCGCCCGCGATTTGCTGGGCACAGCCAACACCGACTGGCAGGATGAAATTTACCAGCAGGCCTTCGGGATGGACCACAACATCGCCGTTTCCGGCGGTGTCGGCGTCCTGCCCTATCGCGTATCCCTGGGTTACACCGACCGCGACGGTATCCTGAAAACGGACAACTTCAACCGCGTGTCCGGCGCAATCAATTTGTCGCCGAAGTTCATGGACAACCGCCTGCAATTCAATGTAAACCTGAAGGCGTCGAAGAACAAAAACGTCTTTGCCAATCGCGGTGCGGTCGGCGCGGCTATCTTTTTCGACCCAACCAAACCGGTGCTCGACCCGAGCAGCCCCTACGGCGGGTATTTTACCTGGACCAACAACGACGGAACTCCAAACACACTGGCCGCTGCCAATCCGGTGGCCCAGCTGATGCTGCACGACGACAAATCGGAAGTCAACCGCCTGATCGGTAATGTCCAGGTGGACTACCGTTTTCATTTCCTGCCGGAATTGCGCGCAAACCTGAATGTCGGCTACGACAATTCCGACAGCGAGGGCAGTGTATTTGAACCAGCCACATATTCCGCGGCCTTCAATACGGGCGGCCTCGACCGGCGCTACACCCAGGAGAAAACCAACAAGCTGATCGAATATTACATGAACTACGTGAAGGACTTCGGGTCGACCACCCTGGACCTGATGGGCGGTTATTCCTGGCAGCACTTTAATTTCAACGATGTCTCCACCACGTTCAATACCGCCAACCCGGACGGCGCCGTGGTGCCCAACGAACGCGAGTATTACCTGCTCTCGTTGTTTGGCCGTTTGAATTACAGCATCAACGACAAGTACCTGTTCACCTTCACCTTACGCCGCGACGGCACTTCGCGCTTCGCCGAGGAAAACCGCTGGGGCATGTTCCCGTCCGCGGCTTTTGCCTGGAAACTTATCGACGGCCGTTCCGGTGTGCTCAACGGGCTTAAGCTGCGCCTGGGCTACGGTATCACCGGTCAGCAGGACATCAGCACCGACTACTATCCGTACCTCGCCCGCTACCAGGGCAGCCTGCCCACGGCGGATTATCCGTTTGGTGACGAATACATTACCACGCTGCGCCCGAACGGTTATGATCGCAATATTAAATGGGAAGAAACCACGACTTACAATGCCGGTATCGACTATGAATTGGCCAATGGCCGGGTATTCGGTTCGGCAGAGGTGTATTTGCGCAAAACCAGCGACCTGATCAACAAAATTTCGGTTCCGGCAGGCACCAACCTGACCAATGAAATTTTTACGAACGTCGGCGACCTGGAAAACCGCGGTGTTGAACTTTCGATCAACACGATTCCGGTGCAGCGCTCCAATTTCTCCTGGACGCTGGGCGCAAACTTTACCATCAACAGAAATGAGATCACCAAACTTACCCTGACCGACGATCCCAACTACCTGGGTGTGGAAACCGGTACCATCCAGGGTGGTGTGGGGAACAACATCCAGATCAACAGCGTAGGGCACCCGGCCTGGTCGTTCTACGTTTACGAGCAGGTATACGACGCGTTGGGCGTTCCGATCGAGGGCTTGTATGTCGATCGGAACAACGACGGCCAGATCACGCCGGCAGATAAGTACCGTTTTGAAAACCGGGCGGCCGATTTGTTGGTTGGCTTTTACACCAACATCACCCTCGGCAAATTCGACTTGTCTACCGGTGGCCGCGCCAGCATCGGCAACTACCTGTACAACAACGGGCAGTCCGAACAAACCAGCTACAACCGGCTGTATGCACCCACCAACTACCTGGGGAATGTTCAGGCAATTTATCAGCAGATTGATTTTGAAAACCCGAGGCTCTTTAGCAATCATTTTGTTCAGAATGCCTCTTTCCTCCGCTTTGACCACATTACACTTGGCTACAATTTTGCAAACATGGGTGTTTTGCGCAACCTCCGGGTGTACGGAACTGTTCAAAATCCGTTTGTGATCACGGACTACCAGGGCATTGATCCTGAAGAATTTGACGGTATCGACGACAACGTTTACCCGCGTTCGCGGATATTCCTGTTGGGTTTAAATGCAAGTTTCTAAACTTAAAACACAAGAACAATGAAATTTAGAACATACAAAATCGGAGCCCTCCTGTTTCTCGGAGTAGCCCTTTTTGCCGTATCCTGTTTCAAAGATCTGGATACGATCCCCCTGAATGAAAACGAAACCACGTCGGCCACCGTGTACAACGACCCGGCGGCCTACCGGCAGGTGCTCGCCAAACTGTACGCAGGCCTGGCCGTTTCCGGCCAGCAAGGCCCCGACGGGCAGCCGGACATCAGCGGCATCGACGAAGGTTTTTCCACCTACATCCGTCAATACTGGAAAGCCCAGGAGTTGTCGACCGACGAAGCCGTAATTGCCTGGAACGACGGTAACATCCACGATTACGAGCAGCAGGACTGGGATGCCAACAACGAGTTTATCCGGGCGATGTACAACCGGATCTTTTACCAGATTTCGCTGTGCAACGAGTACATCCGGGAAACAACGGATGCCAAACTGGACAGCCGTGGTGTGGATGCCGGCCTGCGCGCCGATATCGTCAAATTCCGCGCCGAAGCCCGTTTTCTGCGGGCCTTGAGTTACTGGCACGCTTTGGACATGTTCCGCCAGGTGCCGTTTGTCACGGAAGCGGATGCAGTGGGCTCGTTTCTGCCGCGCCAGGCATCGGCCGAAGAATTGTTCAATTACGTTGAAAGTGAGTTGAAAGCCATTGAGTCAGATATGGTAGCACCCCGCCAGAACGAATATGGCCGCGCCGACCAGGCCGCCGCCTGGATGGTTTTGGCCAAATTGTACCTGAATGCCGAGTCGTACGTCAACCGCAACTACTACACCGATTGCATCACTTACACGAAAAAAGTAATTGACGCCGGGTATACGCTGGATCCGAATTACGGCCATATGTTCATGGCGGACAACGACAATGCCGACGGGATCATTTTTGCCGTGCGTTTTGACGGAAACAAAACACGCACCTGGGGCGGTATGACCTTCGTGTGTCATGCAGCCGTTGGCGGCAGCATGAGCGCCGCGGCGTTCGGCCTCGACGGCGGCTGGGGCGGCACCCGGGTAACCAAGGCACTGGTGGAGAAATTCCCGGCTACCGGAGGCAGTGTGCTTGTCAGCCCGAATGACGGCGGTACGTACCCGGTCATTTATGCTCCGGGTTCCTACCAGGGTTGGGATCCGGCTACAGCCAACCAACTGGCTTCCAAGAATAATGATAATACCTATGAGGGGTATATCTATTTCGCCGACGCCAATACCGAATTCAAATTCACCGTCGGCCCAAGCTGGCCTAGTGGTGACTTCGGAGATAACGGCGCAGACGGCACCCTGGAAGCCGGCGGCGCTAACATCGTCGCTGCCGAAGCCGGATTTTACAAAATCAATGTCGACCTGAATGCCAATACGTATACCATGACCAAAACCGTATGGGGGCTCATCGGCGATGCAACGCCGGGCGGCTGGGGAAGCGATCAGGATATGACTTACGATCCTGCTGAAGGCGCCTGGAAAATTCAGATCGATTTGGTAAAAGGCAAGATCAAATTCCGCGCAAACGACGACTGGCCGCTGAACTATGGCGACCCCAACGGAGACGCCCTGCTCACGGAAGGTGGCACCGACATCGATATTCCCTCGCCCAGCACTTACCTTATCAAACTGTACCTCGACAAGCCCGATTACACGTATTCCATTGAGCGCCCGGTATTTGACCGCCGCGCCATGTTCCACACCGACGGCCAATCGCTGGAAATCAGCGACATTGCCCAGTTTACGGAAGGCTACGCCGTCACGAAGTTCAGCAATATGCGTTCCGACGGCACGCCGGGCTCCAACCTGACCTGGGTGGATACCGATTTTCCAATGTTCCGCATTGAAGATGCCTACCTGATGTACGCCGAGGCAGTACGCCGGGGCGGTGTTGGTGGCGACATCAATCTGGCTGTTGAACTGGTCAACCGCATCCGCCAACGCGCCTATGCCGGCAACGCGGGGGATATAACGGTAAACGACATGACACTCGACTTCATTCTGGATGAGCGCGCCCGCGAACTGTACTGGGAATGTCACCGCCGGACCGACCTGATCCGTTTTGGCCGGTTTAGCGAAACCGATTACCTGTGGCCGTTCAAGGGCAATTCGCCAACCGGTGAATCGCGTCCGAGTTTCTATGACGTATTCCCTATTCCGTCGTCCGACATTGGCGCCAACCCGAACCTGGTGCAAAACCCGGGATACTAATTGTGTTGATTTGTTGATTTGTTGATTTGTTGATTTGAAAATACCATCTCGATAAATTGAAAATAGCGCTATTCAGATGCTGGAAATTATTATTCATCAAGATGATGTACTCAAATCAACATCTCAACAAATCAACATCCAAACCATTGTTTAATACAAAAATTCAAAAGCAATGAAAAAATATAATTTTCTGACTCTGGCTGCACTGGTGCTGTTTGCACTGAGTTGTGGCAAAGGAGAATTCTATCCGGGGCCGACGCTATACCTCGGCGATTCGCCCACCATTACGAGCCCCTCGGATACCGATGTACTTGTTTTGACGGAAGGCCAGGCGGCCGATCCGTTCACCGTGTCCTGGACGGCGGCTGAATACGGATTCCGTGCGGCTACCACGTACACGGTTCAAATCGACCGCGCCGGCAACAATTTTGCGGATGCGGTTTCCCTGGGTACGAGCACCGGCCTGCAACTTAATTCCACCATTTCCAAACTCAATACGGCCTTGTTTACGGCCCTGGGCCTGCAGGGCGAAGTAGCCTCCGATGTTGAAATGCGCCTGGTGGCAAAAGTCAGCGATGAAGTGCCTCTGGTGTACTCGCCGACCATTGCCCTGCGAGTAACACCTTACACCATTGTTATTGTTTATCCCAAATTGGGCGTTCCGGGCAGCTACCAGGGCTGGAACGAAAAAGACGAAACGACTGTAGTTTATTCGGTTAAAAGCGATAACAAGTATGAAGGGTACCTCTACTTCACGGATCCGAATAGCGAATACAAATACGTTGAAAATTTCAGCTGGGACGTCAACTATGGCGACAATGGCGCGAACGGAACCCTCGACGCCGGCGGCGACAACATCAAACTGGCCGCCGCGGGCATGTACCGCCTGAATGCAGATTTGAACGCCTTGACGCACACGTTTGCACTGACCAACTGGGGCATTATCGGCGATGCCACGCCGACAGGCTGGGACAGCGATACGGATATGATTTACGATGCTATCGATCGGAAACTCACGATCACAATGGACCTCATCGGCGGCAACAAGATCAAATTCCGCGCAAACGACGACTGGCCGGTCAATCTGGGCGACGACGACGCCAACGGCTCCCTGGAGTATGGTGGCGCCGACATTGTGGTCCCGGAGTCGGGCAACTATACGATTGACCTGATTTTGAGCGGTGCGATCTATACGTACAAGCTCACCAAGAATTAAAATTCTCCGTGTTTTTATTGAAGGGTTGCTCCGGGATTCGGAGTAACCCTTTTTCTTTGTGAACGGACCGGCTCAATAATTTATCGAAATACCATGGAAGAATTTCTCAATTACCAACTATTCAAATTCGGAGAGTACTCGCTTTCGGTGTACCACCTGGCCTTTATCGCCATGGTCTGGCTGGTCACCTGGATCGTTTTGTTGGCGCTGAAGGCCGCCATCTACCGGTCCAAGCGCATTGACCCGGGCCGGCAGTATGCGCTATATCAAATGATTCGCTATGTGCTCCTGGTCGTTGCCGTAATCATTGCCCTTGAAAGTGTTGGCGTAACGATGAACGTCCTGCTTGCCGGTTCGGCAGCCTTGTTGGTCGGCATCGGGTTGGGTTTGCAACACCTGTTCAACGACTTCGTTTCGGGCATCATTATCCTGGCCGACGGCTCGATCGAAGTAGGCGATGTGATCGAGGTGGACGGCATCGTGGCGCGGGTACAGGCCATTCAGTTGCGGACTTCGCTGGTTAAAACACGGGACGAGAAGTACATCATTTTGCCCAATTCCGTAATGACAAACGGCAAACTGATCAACTGGACACACCACCACGAGCTGTCCCGCTTTGATGTTGTGGTAGGCGTTTCGTACAATTCCGATGTGGAAAAGGTGCGGCAAATACTGGTCGATGTGGCCAAGGCCCATCCCATGGTGTCGCCGGAACGTGCCCCGCGCGCCCGCCTGCTTGACTTTGCCGATTCCTCGATAAACTTCGAAATACTTTTTTGGACCGACGAAGTATTCGGCGTTGAAAATACCAAAAGCGATATCCGGTTTGCCATTTGTCAGGCCTTCCGCGACAACAACATTGAAATTCCGTTCCCGCAGCGTGTCGTACACATGCCCAAATAAGGAGGTTACTGGTTACTGGTTAGACGGTTTCTGGTTTATACCATTTCGGATGGTGAACAACCAGAAACCTTCTAACCAGTAACCAGTAACCCGAATTAAATCATGCAAAACCTTTTCAAACAATACTTCGATCTGCGCGCCGACCAGGCCCGGACGGCGGATATCGCCGGCGACATTCGCATGGGCTGCGAGTTCAAAGGCACCAATCTTTGGGCGCTGGTGGCAGCCATTCTGATCGCTTCGGTGGGTCTGAACATCAACTCCACGGCGGTAATCATCGGCGCGATGTTGATCTCGCCGCTCATGGGCCCCATCGTGGGTACGGGCTACGCCCTGGCAACTTTTGACTTTGAGTTGTTGAAAACTGCCGGCCGCAACTTTATGACTTTCGTGGTGATCAGCCTCGCCACTTCCGCCATTTTCTTTTTCCTTTCCCCGTTCGACGACCCGACGCCGGAAATGGAAGCCCGCACCTACCCCACGATTTACGATGTCCTGATTGGTTTTTTTGGCGGTGTAGCCGGCATTGTTGCCTACACGCGGAAAGAAACGTCCGGCAATATCATTCCCGGCGTAGCCATTGCCACCGCGCTCATGCCGCCCTTGTGTACGGCAGGCTACGGCCTGGCCAACCCGAGCGACATCAAATATTTCGCCGGCGCCATTTACTTGTTCGTTATCAATTCGGTGATGATCGCCTTTGCCACCTTCGCCGTCACCAAACTGGTTTTGCGCAGCGGCCGCCGCAAGTACGAAGACCCGGAAACCAAAAAACGGGTCACCTGGATCATCAGTCTGGTCATGGCAGGCACCGTTTTACCGAGTGTCTGGATGGCCTATAATCTGGTTCAAAAAAATGAGTTTGACCGGCGGGTGGACGATTTTTTAAAAATCGAAGTGGAGGCGATGCAAATCCCCATTCTCAAAACGGATATTTCCTTCCAGGAAAACAGCATCGAAATTTTTTCCCTGGGCGAACCCGACAGTCTGACCAAGCAAAAACTGCTGGACCGCCGGCGTTTTTATAACCTGGAAAATACGGCGATCCGCTTCAAATCGGCGCGCGAATACATCGTTGAAAAAGAACGCCAGTACCGCACCGATGCCGAACAGCAGGTACTCCAGTGGCGCGACTCGGCCTACGCACTCCAGCGCACGCTCAATCAGCTGGCCGAGCGCCGCCGCTGGGAAGCCAACCTGCTCCCCGAACTCACTGCCGTGGACACCAATATCACAGCCTTCGGCGTGCCTGCCATGCATTATCGTCAAAAAAACCCGGACAGTCTGGTGACGGTACTGGTTTATTGCAAGGACCAACAACCCAACGCCGAGCACCAGGATCAGCTCCAACGCTTGCTGAAAACGAAGTTCAAAGGGAAGCAGGTGGCGCTGGAGTATGTGGTGGAGTGAAGCGGGGGCAGCCATTTTTCTGTTACGGAAAAATGCAATACATTTGAAACGCCTCCCTGTACACATGCTGTTCTTTGAGTGCCGGCCCGGCAGCCCTGCCGGTCCGAACCTTTTAAACACCAAACCCGCACCCTGAACCAATGTCTAAACTTCGCGTCTTATCCGTTGCCTTCGATACGGCCATTAAACCCTGGGAACTGCGTGCTTTTCGCAGTGCCGTAGCGCGCAAAGCCGGCTGGGAACACGAACTTTTCCACAACCACAACAACGACACCGGCGGCTACCACTACCGGCTGCCGCTGATCCAGTACAAACAGGAGCACGGCTGCCCGATGCTCGTTTGCCTGAACGAAGGCATCGAGGAATTGCACCATTTCTTCTCGCAACCCAACTGGACACTGGAGATCAATGGCCGAACCACCCCCGTGCGCATCAAACGCCTCGACGTCAAACAATTCGACCTGCGCCTGCGCGACCAGCCCTCCCGCTACCATATCCGCAACTGGATCGCCCTCAATGAAGACAACTACGCTACCTATACCCGCCTCGATGGCATGATCGAGCGGCTCTATTTTTTGGAAAAAATCCTGAAAAACCAGGTCGTCGGCCTACTCCACCAACTCGGTTATTCGCCCGAACAGGCGGTCGAGCTTAAACTCCTGCACAAAAAGGATGAACGCTGGGTGAGTTACAAAGGCGTGAAGGTGCTGGGGTTTTCGCTGGAGTTTTCCTGCAATGTGGCCTTGCCGGATTATTTGGGGATTGGGAAGGGGTGTAGCTCGGGTTGGGGGGTGGTTAAGGGGTTACGGTAAAACTTAAAAAAACGAAAAATATGCATCAATACGCACCTGAAACAAATTTGGCCGAATACCCCACCCTGCTAATGGGTGATCTTTCCGGCATCCAGGAATACATTTTCAACATCAAATCGGAAGGCGCCGCGAAAGGACTCAAAGGGCGCTCGTTTTACGTGCAGGCATTGAGCGATTTGTGCCTGGAACTCATTGAGGCCGAATTAGGGACCGACAACTGCAGTCTTTTTTACAACGGCGGCGGAAATTTCTACGTGTTTTGTAAAACACTGGAAGCAGCACAGCTGAACAATATCCGCAAGCAGGTGGAAGCAGAACTTACGGATTCGGAAATCTATCTGAACCTGAGCTCCGGTCCCAATACGTTGGGGCAATTCGCTTCGTCCTGGGAAAACCTGCACCGGGAGGCGAATCGGGATAAACTCCGGAAATTCGCCCAATTCCCGGATGCTTTTACCGTTTCAGTGCGAAAGGAAAATCCCGAAGACTGGAAGGGATTTGTAAAAAACCTGACTAAAGCCGCCTGGTATGCGATTCAACCGCAGCCGGCACTGCCCGGGATTCATCGCAATGGCTTTGGCGCCTTCAAACAAAGTTTGGCGCTTCAAAAAAAGCAAGGTGACCAGACCAACCCGGAGCATAATTTTGAGAATAGTATAAAAAACAAATTGCCGGTTTGGTCGGCCGAATTGTTGAAAACGCATGAAGATTACGTCGGAAATCTAAATGAGCGAAATCTGGCTTCCGACGATTCTCAGGATACTGTGGATGAAGGCGATATCCTGGAGTTTTCTACCCTGGGTTACTTTGCCGGCTTACGTACCGGAACGGATAAAATTGCCGTCCTCAAAATGGATGTGGACAACCTTGGCGAGCTGTTCCGGAAGATCAATGACCCGGCTACTACCAAAAAGGTATCAGATACCCTAAAACGTTTTTTTGATTTTGAACTCTTCAATATCTGGACAAGTGCTTTCCCATTTATTCCCTGGGACAGCACTTCCGGAACAGCGGATGAAGCCAGTTTCAAGGACAATATTTACGTCGTATTCGCCGGTGGGGATGATTGTCTGGTCATCGGTGGCTGGGATGCAGTTTTTGCTTTTGCACACCGGGTACGCACAACATTTGATGCCTATCTAAAAAAACATAATCCCGGTATCCCGAATCCCCCGACACTGTCGGCTTCCATTACCGTGCTCGACAGCAAATTCCCGGTAGTGCGCATGGGCATCCTTGCTGAAGAAGCGCTGCATGCTGCCAAACATACCTACGATGAAAAGAACTGTATTTCCGTATTTGGAAAAGTGCTGACCTGGCGTGAGTTCGAGCATGCGCAAAAACTGGCTTCCGAGCTGGATATTCTGATCAAACATTTTGACGAACCCCGTGGAATTTTGCACCGGGTACAACTCAGCCACGTGGGTTTCGACCGCCTCCAACAGCGAGCCCTTCAGAAAGGCGAAATCCATAATCCTTCTATCTGGAAGCTGTTTTACTTCATTCGGAATTCTAAAAATCTGCAACGGATGGAAAAAATAATCGAGCAGTACGAACGCGCTTTGCTCGATGCGCTACTCGCAAATAAACAAACCAACGCCGCGGCCCTATTCCCGGTAGCTGCCCGTTGGGCCGAACTTTTAACGCGTTAACATGTAAAACTATGAATGGTCACCAAAGAAAACACGGCCAGCACCGCGATCGCGACAATGCAGCCGAAGTTTATCTGAAAGCAAACATTCCCGCCATCCTGGATTTCAAGCAAACGCCCGCACTGGAAACACTGCTGGACAACTTGAAACAATACGTGAAGGATAAAGGGAAGAGCATTTCAACCTCGCAATTGCGCAACATTTTTGCCCGGGTAAAACCGCTGCGCACCAAACAAAGTCTCCAACTCATCCGCCCGCAACTGGCCTACATTGCCGCCCGGCAAAATACTGCAGAAGCCCGGAGCGTCGTGGATTTCCTGGAGGCCGTAATTTCCAATGTAAAGGAGGACAAACAAGTAGACGATTTTATCGCCTTCTTCGAGGCAATCGTCGCCTATCGCAAATTTCATCACGGATAAAAAGCATGCTGACCTATGCAACTCACAGGTAAAATATTTATTACCGGCGATATCGTCGCCATGACGGGCCTCCACATCGGCGGCTCCAAATCATCCCTCGACATTGGAGGCGTAGACCTGAACGTAATCAAAACGCCAGGCGGCATTCCTTTTATTCCGGGCAGTTCGCTCAAAGGCAAACTCCGCTCCATGCTGGCACGGATCAACGGCTCGATGGCCATTAACCGCCGCGAAGTGGATCAGGGGGAAAAATCGGATGAAGATTTTCCCATCATTTGCGAAATATTCGGCTTGCCGGCCGATGATGACGAAAAAGGCTACATCACCCGCCTGATCGTCCGCGATGCCAACCTCAACGTCGACCATTTTAAACAACAATTTGAAGACGGCAGCATGGAACTGGAATTCTCGGATGTTAAATGGGAAAACACCATCAACCGCAAAACCGGCACCGCACAAAATCCCCGGCAGTTGGAACGCGTGCCGGCCGGCGCCAGTTTCCGGTTTGAAATGGTGTATGATGTGTATAGCGACAAAAAGGAAGAACAACACCTGAGCCAAATCCGGACAGCCATGCGCCTCCTCGAAGGGGATTACCTGGGCGGCCAGGGCTCCAGGGGATACGGAAAAATCCGTTTTGAAAATGTACAGTTCACCCTGAAGCAACTGGCCGACTACAATTCCGACGACAATCCTGCCCAATCCTACAATTTTAAATTTTAAACTATGCAGGCAGTTTTATTGCGTTGCAGACCGCTGGCCCGGTTTCACTTCGGGAAACTCGCTCCAGACAGCAATACTTCGCTCAACACCGCGGGCGCCTGGTTGCCTTCCGATACCTTGTTTTCGGCGCTGGCCAATATCCTGGCCGACATTGCGCCAAAAGAAATGGACGGTTTGCTGGACTGCTTTTTCACTCGGAAAGTCTCCATTTCAAGTGGTTTTTATGCCCTGGAAACCGGAGAAAAAACCATCTTTTTTCTGCCCAAACCCGCTCAATACGGGCTCCGGGTAGAGGGCGAATTCAAAGCCTACAACCGGGTAAAGTTGATCTCCAAAACAGTTTGGGAAAAAGGCTTGCGATACGAAGATTGGGAAAAACAATGCCTCTTCCTGCAAAACGGCGCCGCAGTGGTTGACCGGGACGAACTCCCGGTTGCATTTTTTGAAGGAAAATCGGAAACTGACTTAAAAAAGGCCGCCGCACAACTGGCCCTCTTTCAGGAAGACGATTTCCCGCATGTAAAAAACCATACGCAGGACCGGCTCAACCGGTATTACTCCGTCACCTCGACGGGCATTGCCGACAACAGCCTGTTCCTGCCGAAAAGCAGCGTGCACATGTATTTTTTGCTGGAGGTGCAGCCTGAATTTGAGGCGAGTCCGGAATTCCAGTTGATCCAGGCAGCCATTCGCATGCTACCCGACCGCGGTGTCGGCGGCGAGCGCTCTGCCGGTTGCGGCCTTTATGAATCTGCCGAGTTTCAGGCGTTTACTCCGCCAAATACCGGAACCGGTCACTATTGTTCGGTTGCACTTACGGTACCGGCCAACCCGGCAGAACTCAGGCGCCTGGAGTGCTACCAGGTAACGACCCGCGGCGGCAGGCGCTATGGCAGCGATGAAAAGCGATTTAGCTTCATCCGGATGATGGCCGAAGGCGCCTATGCAACCGGAAAAGTTGATGGCCATGTGGTTAAAATCGGGAAAAACAAAGGGCATGATGTCTGGCGCTACGGCAAGGCTTTTTGCCTGGAAACACATCCCGTTTAAAAAAAACAAACCCACTAACACACACATTATGAGTGCGGTAAAACAATTCACCTACCGGATAAAACTCCAAACCGTCACGCCGGTCTCCATCGGTTCCGACAAGGGCGATTCGCTCTCGCCGTATGCCGATTATGTGTTCAGCGACGATGGCAAACAACTCCTCTACCTGCGCCAACCGACCGTAGAGGCCGCGGTGATGCAAGCCGGTGCTTTGGACGATTACATCGCCGGCATCCGCGAAAGCATGGACAATAACCGCTCTGCATTTGATCTGAAACAATTTTTGACCGGCAGGCTCAAAGGCAATTTGCCCGATCTCGTCCTGCAAACCGTAGAGCAGCACGGCATGCAGGCCGGTCAACGTGTACCGGTGAGCCCGATGGTCAAAAATGCCGGTCAGTTGTTCATTCCCGGCAGTTCGATCAAGGGCGCCCTGCGAACTGCCATGCTGTACGACTGGCTGGTAAACACTGCCGACGGCCTGCAAAATTTAAAAGAAAGCGCTAAGCAAACAGAAACCTGCCTGGATATCCGGGAGCAGATTTTTAAACTAAAAAAAGGGCCGGATCGCTATGAACAGTATGTCAAACGCCAGATCCGGGAACTCGAGCAGAAAGCCCGGTCTTCCGAACGCTCTATTTTTGAAGAGGAAAAACTGTTTGGCGGTTTGCGGGAGGGCCCCGACGCCCGGTTTATCCGGGTGAGCGACACCGCAGCCCTGAGGCAGCCTTGGGAAGTGCATGCCTTACGGCGTATCCGGATTGTACCCGGCCAGGGGAAAAGCAGCATCCCCCAGGTACTCGAAGCCATCCCGCCCGGAACATCGTTCGAGTTTGAAGTATCGGCACTGGAAGGATTCCGGCATCAGGCGCTGCACTACTGGCTCTCTGGCTCCTTTGAAACGGTGTTCAAAAACCTGAATACGTTTAGCAAAGCCTGTATTGAAAATGAAATTTTCGAATTGGAAGATGCGCTCGACAGTACTGAACCCCTCGCTTTTGAGCGCGAGGTCAACCAACTACTCGGATTTTACCGCGGGCTATTGGAAAAAGTTGATGCCGGGCATGTATTCCTGCGCCTGGGTTTTGGAAAAACCGTCAGCGACAACAGCCTGATCCTGGCCCTGCTCAACGGTCTCGAAACCAGCGATGCCTGGCACAGTTTCCGCGCCGCTTTTCACAAAATCAGACGCCGCGATGCTTTTTTTCCTGTTACCCGCGCCCTCACCCACCAGGGAAAACCGATGGGATGGGTTGAACTTAAATCGTTTTAAAATTCCAGCACCCATGCTAAAACTTGAAACCGTCCGCATACTCGTTATCTCCCAATCAAAAACGGATAGCGACAAACTGAAAACTTTCATGTCCCGTATGCCCTTCAACCTGACTGCCCGGGACTTCGTGATCGGCGAACTTGTACCCACAGACGACTACGACTTCGCGCTCTTCGATGCCGGCAGCTTGCCGCGGATATTCGAAAACACCGCCCTTAGCCCCGACGATCAAAAACACCTCGACCTGTTCCGCACGTACCTGACAAAGCCTGTCCGGTATATCGTCTATTACGGAGAATACCTCCATGACCTTGACCGCGAACGCTGCCCATCCGCCAACTCCAAATTCTCGCTCTTCGCCCGTATCCGCGAACTGATCGACTTCATAAACCACTATCAAACGCCGCCCAAAAACCCCTCACTTTAGTTAAAATTCAATACATAACTCGCAAAAACACCCCCGATGCAAGCCCCTTTTTCGACACCTACCCCCAAAAAAACGCCTAAACCCCTGAACCTGAAAACGATAGGACGCGGAAAATCCATGAAAAAAAATGCCATATCTTCGTGCATACACTGTTTTCACTAAAAAAACGGCTATTTTACCACCGTTTTTCCGCCCGCGACGCGGGGGTTTTTTCGACTTTATTCCTTGAAAACCAAAACTTTAGGCCGATTTTGGCTCTTTCAGACCCTATCCAGACAGAAGAGGATTGAAACCACTCTTGACTTTGCTCACCCAAAGCATTGACAGCTTTCAGACCCTATCCAGACAGAAGAGGATTGAAACTAAAGTGGGTGAAATGATAACTGATCCGTCACTGCTTTCAGACCCTATCCAGACAGAAGAGGATTGAAACCGCGCAATCGCACGACCCCTCCTTCCCTAAATCACTTTCAGACCCTATCCAGACAGAAGAGGATTGAAACCTTTAGCATAGACTACTTATTTATATAGTTTTAGCTTTCAGACCCTATCCAGACAAAAGAGGATTGAAACCCAAGTGACGGCCTCACTTGGAGTGAGGCCG
>CAZAEZ010000029.1:0-10069 GCA_964484205.1 uncultured Saprospiraceae bacterium
GAATGAGGGCAGACACCCCTCCCCTTTGGGGGAGGGGATGGGGGTGGGGTTGAACACGGCGGAGCGCGTTTGCGCACAACAGACCACAATCCAAGTTTTAACACATTCGAAAAAATTCAATGAACTTGTGGGTAATCGAAAGCCCCGGGGGGAGGGGATGGGGGTGGGGTTGTCACGCGGAATCAACCTAAAAACATTTTCCGCAATGTCTTTACCTAAATACCGGGGATTAAACCGCCTGCACCTTTTGTGTACAACCTGTGCAATCGGGCTCCTCTGTTTTTTCATCCCGGCGCACCGGCCTATTCCGACCGAAAAACCCACGGGTGGCTGCGACCCCTCTGGTCGCACCTTCTCCGGTTACTCCTTTTTGGTGCCCGACATTATCAATAAAAATGCGGCGTATGCCCCGTTTTTTGTCAAATGGGACGATTACTACCAAAAAAAATATTTCGAAACGGACCTGCAACGGGACGACAACGTGCAGGAATGGATCGGCCGGTTTTGTAACCTGCCCACAGCAGTGGACGTCGACTATGTGGTGTACCGCAGCAGCATCAACGAACTGATCAGCCTGCGCGAAGCAGCCCTTCAGAAAGGCGGCGAAAGCCTGCTGCCTTTTGGCCTAACCGGCAATACGTTTGCTGAAGTGCTGGCGCTCAACGGTTGCACCGAAGCCATTGACTACCTGATGTTTGCCAAACGCTGCGAGCCGCATGTGACGGCATACGACGGCTGGACACTGCCGGAGCGCGACGCCGATTTTATGCAGGCGCTCATCGACGAAGGGCAGGGCCGGTTTTTGCAAACCGAATCCCATTTTTTTCGCCAGCGTTACGCTTACCAACTGGTGCGGCTGGCCCACTACGCCGGAAAATGGCAGGAGACCGTGGACCTGTACAATTACCTGCTGCCCAAGTTTGACCGGAAACGCCCCAGCATTTTGTACTACTGGACCCTTGGCCACCTGGCCGGCGCCCTGCAAAAACTCGGGAAATACCCCGAGGCGGCTTATCGCTACTCGGTCATTTTCCGCAACTGCCCGTCCAAACGCGTACAGGCGTTCCGCAGTTTCCGCATCCGGACAAATGCAGACTGGGAGGCGGCCCTCCGCCTGTGCCAGTCCGACGCCGAGCGCGCCACACTTTACCTGCTGCGCGCCGCCGGCTCCCGCACCTACACCGTGGAGGATTTTGAAATGATCTACCGGCTCGACCCCGGCAACCCGCAACTCGACCTCATGCTGGTGAGCGATGTGCAACAGCTGGAACGCGTGTTTTTGCGCACGCCGGTCACGGAGTTGAAATACGGCACAAACAGCCGCGCCGCCCAACGCCAGGAAGCCGCCAAACACCTGCTGAGCCTTCAGCGCTTTGCCCGGCAGGTTGCCAAGGAAAAGAAAACGCCCAACCCCAAACTCTGGACGACCATGATCGGTTACCTGGAATTGCTGGCCGGCGATGAATATGCCGCCCAAAAATCGTTTGCGCAAGCACGCAAACAACTAAAAGACGGCGGCAGCTATGAAAAGGCCCTGCTCCACCAGATCGACATTTGGGACCTGCTGCTGGAAATCCTGAACCTCGACGGCTCCTCTGCCACCGCAGACCAGGCTTCTTTCCGCATCCGCAGTTACGATTTGTTCAAGCGGGTGCCCAGTTTTGAGCCGTTTTTGCAGGACTTTCTCTCGGCCCGGTACGCCGAAAGCAAGCACCCGGGGAAGGCAATTCTGGCCGCTTACGACCCGGCAGCGATCACCTACAACCCCCGCATGGATGTGCTGGAAGACCTGTTGCAACTGGCACAGTCGGACAACCCGATTTTGTTGGAGGAGGCCATGCAGATCGACACCAATCCGGCCCGGATCATTGCCCGGCTCCTGGAGATCAAAGGCGCCTATTTGTTCAGCATGGGGCAGCCGGAAGCGGCTTTATCGGTGCTGCGGCAAATACCCGCCGTGGAGGATGTGCGCATGCCGAAATACAGCCCGTTTCGCGAAATTTTTGACGAGAAAATACACCGCCCGATTACTGATTCCCTGCTGCTCAACCGGCGCGAGATCATTGAAAAACTGCTCGACTACGAGTTCAGGGCCAAGGCATCGGTGGCGATGGGCAAGCCCGTAGGCGCCTGGTACTACTACCTGATCGGTTTAGGGTATTACAACATGTCGTACTTCGGGTATGAGTGGGAAGCCATGGATTATTTCCGGAGCGGATACAACTGGATGCGGTTGCCGCAGGGCCCGATATTCCCCTTGCGCAACTCCCCGAACGGCAACCGGGAAAACATTGACGTCAGCCGGGCGCTCACCTATTTTGAAAAAGCGCTGGCGGAAACCCAAAGTCCGGAATTGGCGGCCCGGGCGGCGTTCATGGCGGCGCGCTGCCAGCAGAAACAGTGGTTCTGCAACCCGGAATGTACCTACAAGCCTGGCAGCAAGTCGATCCCGATACTGCCGGAACTATACCGTGGTTATTACGACCGGATGGGCCGGTATTCCAACACGGCATTTTACCAGCAAATTATAAAAGAATGCAGCTGGCTGCGGGCATATCAATAAAAAAAGCCCTCCCCGGCACATCAGCCAAGGAGGACTATATCAAAACACGCTTCAATTCAAATGGGTGATTTTCTTTACGTAAAGATGCGGCGAAGATGTTAAATCACAAAAGCACTTTGCCAAAAACTACTTAAAACCGGCCTCTTAATAAACAAAAGCGCCTTTTTCTAAAGACATACGCAACAGAGGCGTAGCCGGTTTTTCATTCAATACATTTCCACGCCGCCAAAGTGAAATGCGCCTTCGATGGCTGCATTTTCGTCGCTGTCGGAACCATGGACGGCATTTTCGCCAACACTGGAAGCGTACAGTTTCCGGATTGTGCCGGCGTCGGCTTTGGCCGGGTCTGTGGCGCCAATCAGCTTGCGGAAGTCCTCCACGGCATTGTCTTTTTCCAGGATAGCCGCTACAATCGGGCCACTGCTCATAAATTCGCACAACTCGCCATAGAACGGGCGCTCTTTGTGCACTTCGTAAAATTGACCGGCGCGTTCCATACTCATTTGGGTGAGTTTCATGGCCACAATGCGAAAGCCGGCGGCATTGATCATTTGAAGGATATTACCGATGTTGCCCGCGCGCACGGCGTCGGGTTTGATCATTGTGAAGGTTTTTTTACCTGACATGTATAATTTGTGTTTAAACGTTTGAAGTTGCCGATAGGCTAAAAATGGCCGCAAAAATAAAATGGATTATGGTAATTGCGCAAAAAGGCCACATTAACTCACCGAGAATTCCGGATCAGTTTTAAAAATTATCAACGCAGGTAAATCATACTTTTCACCGCATGATGCCCCGGCGTTTCCAGTTTGTAATAAAGCACACCACTGCTACCCAGCGCGCTGTTGTCGATGGTCATGCTGTTGTACCCGTGTTCGAAATATCCTTTTTGCGTATAGCGGATTTTTCCCAGGTTATCCAATACCGTCAGGACGGCCTCTGCCGACTCCGGCAGGTGAAAACCGATGCGTGTGCTGTTTGTCCAGGGATTGGGCCGGTTTTGGTACAATTCGAATCCGACGCCGCTGATCGTGGTTACCCCCTTTTGGTCGAACCGCAGACCGATGTCCAGCAGCTGTTCCGGTGTATTCTCAGATGCACGGTACGCCTCGGCCCGGGTGATCTGGCTGGACAAGCGCAACATTTCTTCCGCTTTGCCACCGGTTTTTGCGCGGAACGTGAGTGCAAAATCGCCCGGTGGCTGATCGTCGTTCGAACTGTTGGTATTAAACGAAACCGTGAGCGCGTGCGCGTCATCAAAAGTGCCGAAGTTCCCCAGGCTCATGTCTTCACCGGGCTCAATTGCGAGTAGTTCCAGGTTTGGGAAATACAGCGTAAACTGGTAGCCGGCAACGGCCTCTGATGGTGCAAAATGTACGGTAAAGACTTCGTTCGGGATGATTTTTTGCCGACTGCCAGTCGGCGTTACGTCGATCAGCAACTGCCCGGCGCTGCGTGCCTCCACCGCCTGAAAACTGCTCGCCACGGCGTTTCCGTTCACATCGCCGGTTTTCACCGCCATGAAATTTTCGTTCAACTGATCGCCCTGCAAATCCTGGATCGATTTCGTTTCCGGGAAAACATCCTGGAAGGGATTGTACGGGTTGGGGAACACGTAGGATTTGTCGATAAAACGCCAGGAGGTATTTTCCGGCAATTCGGTGTATACGCCGAGGATCAGTTTTCGAAATTCCAGAATGTCAAACGTCGTGATCGAACGGCTGTTATTGGCATCCGCCGCGATCATTTTGTACGGCGAATTCAGCGGCTCCAGGCCCAGAATGTGCTTGTTGATCAATACCAGGTCGAAGGTGCTGACCCCGTTCAGCGGGTCGTTGTCTTTCAACGGCGTGATCATGGCATTGGAACTCAACGGGACCTGGTTTGGCACCGAAAACTGCCCGGACTGATCGGAAAGGGCGATCAGGTTGAAAGGCGCCTGCCCGGCCGGGGCAAGCCCTTGCACCTGCACCTGTACATCTTCGACGCCATCGCCGCTTTCGGTGTGGATACTGCCGGCCACCGAGGCATTCGCGGCGCCGCAAATGCCGAAGTTGTCCTGAATTTTAATGTAGGTTTGACAAAAATCGCTGTTCCCGGCGAGGTCCATTGCCCAAATTTCCACCAAAAAGAAGCTCACGTCGTCGCAGGTAAATTGCAAGGTGGTTTGCGGCGTGCCGTCGGGATTGAACGGGAAACTCACCCCGTTGCCCGAACTGAGTATGCCGTGGATCAACAAGTCGGAGGGTGTGCAGTTGTCGTAGGCGTCCTGAACAAAATCCAGGGCATTGATCGACACCATTCCTGTCGGCATAATGTTGATACTCAGCCCGTTCAGGCAAGTCACCGTGGGCGGCTTGCAGTCCTTGACCACGAAAGTATACTCGCACACCTGTTCGTTGCCGCAGCCGTCGAGCACAAACCATTTGATCTTGTGCGTGCCATACGGCAATTCGGGCAACACGTATTGGTCGGGGTTCAGCTGGGTGTTCCAGCGCAGGCAAGCCACCACCTTTCCGCCCGATACGGCTGTTTGCAGGGCAAATCGGTATTTCTCTGCGGGTAGCACCGGGCGCCCGTCAAAGAACCGGGTACTGCCTCCGGCGTAGTTCAGGGAGCCGGCATTGTCAAATTGCACGGTGCCCGGCGCCGGTGGATTTGTGCTGCTGACCACAGTTTCCATGGTGCCGTTGTTGTCGAGGTCGAGAAAAAGCAGGTAGCGCACCGTGACGTTCGTGTCGGAGCAGGCGTCCGAAGCGGTTATGCAAAGGTCCGTCGGCGCTTCGCAAAGATTGTGGCTACCGGTCATCGGGTCGAACCAGTAAGGTTGGTTCCATAACTGCGCATCGTTTTGAGTCAGGTCGCAGACCTGGACTGTGCTGTCCGGACACTCAATCTCGGGTTTCTGCCCGTCGATCACTTTTATGATTTGTTTGTATTTGTAACAGTTGGCATTGGCCGACCAGAAACTGCTGAAATCCGTAGCCACCTGATCGTCGGGTTTGACCTTCACTACCGTCGGCGCCCAGGGGAAAGGCGTGCCGGGCGGCGATACGGTCGGTCCAACCAGATTCGATGGGTGGTTGGCGGATGTGTTCGGATTGGGGTTGGGCACATCAATGCAAGGGAGATTGGGGTCGTAGGTACACCAGTTGATGATCGTCCAGGTGCGTTCAATTTTAAAACAGGCATCAGGCACCACGGTAAACACTACGTCTTCGTACGAAACGCCGAGCAGTTCGCAGTCTTCACCAAAAAAGGCCGGCTCGCCCCAGTTGCCCGAACCGTTGCAGGCGGTTGCGATCCAATCATGCGGGAACTGAATGTAATAATCCTGTTCATAGTTTACGATCACGCGTTGGGTGCAACTGGTAGACTGTCCACCGCAATCGACCACCCGGAAGGTGCGGGTTATGGTTCCTTTGTTGCACAGCGTGTCGAACAGCTGGTAATTGGCCGAGGTCAAAATGGTATCGATACAGCAATTGTCGACACCGGTGGCCGACCCGTAGGCCCAAAGGCTGGGATCAAAATTTTCGCAGCTGACGGTAACATTCGCCGGTGCTGAACAGCTGGGCTTCATCTTGTCTTCCACGAACACCTGCACCTGACATTCGTTGGAGTTTTCTTCTTCAAAATCAAGAGCTACAGGTCCCGGCGGCACAAATACATCGTAAACCCGCAGGATGACCAGAATGGTGTCGTTGATGTCTTCGCAACAAAATTTAACCTGATCGTAAAAAAGCGTATCCGGTTGGCAGGTGTTCGCTTCCAGGCGGCGCGCTTTGAAATACACGGTGCCGGCACAGTTGTCGTAGGAACCGTCGTCGAAAGTTGTGGCATTCACAAAGATCATACCGTCGATGCCCAGGGCCACCTGAGTGATCTCGTCGCAGGCAGGCACCGGCGGGGTGCCGTCTTCCACGGTCAGGTTGTACGAGCAGGAGGCTGTATTGCCGCAACCATCCTCCAAAAAATAGGTCACGGTATGGGTACCGAGGGGCAGGCAGGGCGTGAACCCGAATGCCGCCAGCGTGTCGGGATCATCGGGCAAATTGCCCGGAAAGGTGGTGAGTGTTCCCGGAATGTCATACGTCGTAATTTCGTCGCCCGTAAACTGATCCCGCACCTCTACGCGGGCGGTGGCCGATTTGATGCGCGAGCAATTATCCCGCACGATCACATCCGGCAGGTCGGTCGTGGCACAACAGTTCAGCGGATCGGTGCTCACCGTCAGGTCGTCGGGGCAGGTGAGTTCCGGCCCGGTTTCATCGCGCACCTTGATCACCTGGACGTAATATTTCGGATTGGTGCTCGGCGGTGTCGGCGTGGTTGGCGAACACCAGTCGTACACCGTCCAGGTCCGGATAATATCGAAACTGCCGTCGCAAATCGGCAGCACATTGTTGACATACGCCACCGCCAGGCGGCAATAGCCGGCGTCCGGATAAAGCGGAAAAATCTGGCCGTAAGCCGTCAGGTAGGGGGCGCCGGTACCTTGCGGGGTGGTGTCTAGCACACCCTCGTCGCAATAAAGCGTCACAGATTCCGGAAACTGCACGTCACCGATGTTTTGGTGTAAAAAATTGATGTATTGCGTACAGGTTGCCTTGTTGCCACTGGCATCCACAGCGGTCCAGACCCGGCGCACGTAACCGATATAATCGTCGTCGCAGGTCAAATCATGCCAGGTATCGGAACGCGTCAGGGTGTATTGCCCACAGTTTTCTTCCACGAGCGGATACGCATTGGAAATGCCCAGCACGTTCTGGAGGTAGTCCGGGTCCGTATTGGTCACCGCGCAGATCAGTTCGATATTCGTGCAGGTTAAATTGGGCGGCAGGTTGTCCATCACCACGATGGAGCCGGTACAAAAAACGCCGGTACAAATGCTGCGCACCCGAACAAGCAGGGTTTGCCCCACATGCGAGCAATCGACTTTGTTGCCAATATTTACCCCGTTTACCAGCACCTCCACGACGTACATGGAATCCACCACGTCGCCTTCCAGGATCATGTCGGGTTCAATGCAGACGATCCCGTCTTCATCCAGTGCGATCATCACATTGTCGTTGCAAACAATGCCGTCCGGATCGTAAAAAAACAAAACAGCCTGATCGAACGCGGGTGCGCAGGGCCCCGGCGGATCGCCGCTGGTCAACGTTAGCGTGACAAACCCGGCCAGCCGGTCGGCAGCACTGGGCACGTAGCTGGTTGCCGTTGAAAAACTGTTGTTCGGTTGGAAAACACCGGTGCCTGAGCTGGTCCAGGATGCAGTGGTCGCGCCGCTGCCATTCGGGTCGAACGTGGCCTCCAGTTCGCTGATATCCAGGTTTTCGTTCAGGCAAATCATCACATCTTTCCCTGCATACACCAACGGTAAAGTATTTACGGTCAACAGCAGCGCATCGGAAGCCGCCGGACAGGGTCCAGCCGGATCGGTAGTGGTAAAAATAAGTTCGAAGGTCGTCCCATATTCAGCAGGCGCCGGGGTGTAGGTTGTTGTTGGCGAAAACGGATTGGCAAACACGCCCGCTCCACCGCTCCAGGCGCCGCCGGTGGCTCCGCCGCCGAGCACAGCTACCAATCCGGCGGCGCCGTTTTGGCAGATATCCTGATCACTACCGGCAAAAACCGTTGGCCGGGGGTACACCGTGATAGTGAAACTGATGGGCACGCCGGGGCAGTCCACGCCATCGTTTGTAAAAACCGGCGTGACTTCAATGGTTGCCACCTCAATGGCCGCACCGGCATTTTGAGCCACAAACGCAGCAATATCGCCTGTGCCGGAAGCTGCCAGGCCGATGGAAGTATTGGAATTGGTCCAGTTGAACACCGTACCGGCCACTGCACCGCTAAAACTTATGGCTGTGGTGGTTTCCCCGCTGCACAATTCCTGGTTTGAAACCGGGTCGACGGTTGGCGCAGGGTTTACCGTTATGGAAAACGATGTGCTCATGCCGGTACAGGTTACCCCGTCGCCGGTGAAAGCAGGCGTCACTTCAACCATTGCCACCTGCACTGTCGTACCGGCATTTTGCGCGGCAAATGAAGGTATATCCCCCATCCCGGAAGCTGCCAGGCCGATCGCGGTATTGGTATTCGTCCAGTTGAATTCCGTTCCGGGGACAGTGCTCGTGAAAACAACCGGTGTGGTAGCCGCACCGGCACAAACCGTTTGGTCTGAAACCGGGTCGACATCCGGAATCGGATTTACCGTTATTTCTACCGATTGGCCACTCACGGGCTGTACGCAGCCGGCCGCATCTTCCACGCTGATAATGGAATACACTGTGGTTTCAGTTGGCGAAACCAGGGTTGTGATCATGTCCATCAAACTGTTTCCATCCATATCGTCGGGTATGGGCACGGCAAAGTACGTCGTGTCGGAGGCGCCGGCCGCTTTGAGCATTACGGTGTACGGCGCGGTGCCGTTCATCCCGGTTACCTTGAGCGACGTGGACCCGCCGGAGCAGATCGTTTCCGGCGCTGCCGGGGCGAGTGCCAGTGTTGCATCGGCTGCGCAGCAGCCAAAAATGATTTCATCCTCCAGGCAGCCGAATCCGGGTTTGCAGATCGTCAGCATGACAGCCTGCCCGGGCATTGCCGTGGCCATGGCACTGTGAATGGTCATGCCCATGTTATCAATCACGGCAAGGCTGACCTCGATCTGGCCCATGGCATTGCCGGCAAATTCGACGGAAATAATGTGGTTGTTGCCGATATTGATCGGTGCAGCGCAATCGGTGGCGTTACCCATCGGGTCGGGGGTTCCAATGTCGAAAAACAGCGCATCGAAGTTGCCGTTGGCTGTCATCAGATTGATCATGCCCTGGCAGCTGGTGCCGAACATTTCGCCCATCGGGCCATTTTCCAGGTTAAAAACCAGGTCCAGGCAACGGTAACTGGGCTGTGCGCCGCAGCAATTCGTGCCCATCGACTGGGAGGTACAAAATTCCTGGCCGATAATATTCAGCATGGAACCCGGCTCGATGTTGTATTCGTAGCGCGAGGGATTGCCCGCGGGATTGCACTGCCCAAACAAATGGGCCGGATTCGTTTGCATTAAAAAACAAAGCAGCCACAGGAGTACCCCCGGCGCTTGCAATTTTTTGATGAACAACAAACTGGCATTAAACAGTAACGGCACACCGCCAAAAAACCGGGGCATGCGACCGTTGCGATCGAATCTGCTTTTTCTCATAACATGGTTGGTTTTATCTCAAAAGATCTGGGCACGAAAGTACCGGTGCGATAAAGCCCCCAAGGAGACAGTTTGCAGCCTTACAGGCTAGCCAAAAAATCGAAAAAGCAAAGGGAATAAAATACAATGGCCTGATTTTCAACAAATCAGGCCATTGTGAAAAACGGACCATGGCCCTGCCTCGGTTGGGTTTTTACACACCCGAAACAGGGGTAATTGAAGAGTAAAAAGGGGTTATAGTGTCGGGGGGGGGAGAAGTAAGGCCGGCCAAAGCATTTATAGAGAATAATTTTAAAGTTTTT
>CAZAEZ010000029.1:10079-73238 GCA_964484205.1 uncultured Saprospiraceae bacterium
CTGCCGCGGTTGGTTTATAACCCCCCCTAACCCGGTGTAATTGAACATAAAACTGGGTTTTTCGTGTCGGCCTCACACGACGTCAGGCCGACACTTGCTTTCATCCAGATTACTTTTCCTGGAGTTGTTCCAACGCAATGGCGAGGGTGAGACTTTCTTCTTTCGGGTCCAGTTCGCGCAGCAGGGTCAGTGCCCGGGGGTTGGGCCCCTCGGCGCGTTTGGGGTTACGTACGGTTGCCGCCGTTATGTCGCCCAGCACCAGCGGGGATTCCACTTCTTCCGGTTTGTTTTCAAGCCGGGCCAGCATATTGGAACCTTTGCCCGGCGCCAGCAGCACACCGTCGACATACAGGCCCAGCGGTTTGTTGTTCAGCCAGATTTCGGTCTCCTTGCCTTTGCGGCGCAACACAAATTCCCGGTCGCTGGTCCGAATGACGGTGACGCTGGTTTTACCCACCGTTTGCGTGACGTACGCGATCACCGGCTCCTGATAAATAGTCGTGATCTGGCCGGAGGAAATGTTGCTGAACCACCCCGGTTTTTTTTCGTTGATCCGGTTGAGCGACAACAGGCCGAGCATTTCATGATCCCAGGGGACCAGGTCGGTTGCAACCTTGTTCAATTGGCTGCGCAGGCGTTCAAGCATGCGTTTGAATGCCTTGCTCTCCGGATTCCAGGCGATGTTCCCGAAAGTGCGGGCCAGTAAATAAACAACGCCGGACACAAAAAATGCTACCGTGAGAAGTATGGTGAGAAAACTGAATAGTATGCGCATGGTTGGAAATATGAGATATTGGGATATTGGGATATTGGGATATCGGGATATCGCCTGCAAATTAGTATTGTTTGAAGGATTCAGGGGCCTGCTTGTTCGGCAAATCCGGCATTTCTATCGAAGAACGCCGCATTTTATTAAAAACAGCACCCATCTTTACCGGCATATGCGCGCTTACCTGCCAGCCGAATCAATTGAACTCGTTCACAGCGGGACTGATTTTTTCGATCGCCTGATCGGCTTGCTGGACATTGCCCGGCAGGAAATTCATTTTCAAATCTACATTTTTGACGCCGACGTAACGGGCCGGAAGGTTGCCGCTGCGCTCCAGCGGGCAGCCCGGCGCGGTGTGCAGGTATGGCTGATGGTGGATGAGTTTGGCTCCGACAAACTTCCAAACCATTTTATTGAGGAACTGGCGCAGGCCGGCGTTCATTTTCGTTTTTTCAAACAAGCCGTATCCTTTTGGAAATGGCGCTTCGGGCGGACGCTGCACCACAAAGTCGTGGTAGTCGACAACATGCACGCCCTGGTTGGCGGCATCAACATTGCCGACAAGTACCACGGCACCCGACAGCAGGCAGCCTGGCTCGATTTTGCCGTGTATATCCGTGGGACTGTTTGCGCAGAACTGGCGCTTTTATGCTCCGATATATTTACCCACCAGTATTGGAAAACGCACGGCCGGGAAAAAGGCCGGTCGGCCATGTTTCCCGAAGGGGATCCCGCCGGGCAGGTGCGTTTTCGCCTGAACGACTGGATGCGCCGCAAAACGGAAGTGTACCAAAGTTATGCCCGGGGAATTTCGGCCGCCCGGCATACCCTGGTGTTTACCGCCAGCTATTTTCTGCCGGGCCGAAGCGTCCGGCGCCGGCTGAACGCCGCGGTGCGCCGCGGGGTCGACGTCCGGGTGCTGCTTACCGGCCCTTCCGATGTGAAACTATCCCAACTGGCCGAGCAGTTTCTGATCTACTGGATGCTGCGCAGGGGAATCCGGGTGTTCCGCTGGGAAGGTTCGGTCATGCATGGAAAAACGATGCAGGTCGACGGGCACTGGAGCACGTTGGGCTCTTACAACATCAATCGCCTGAGCCGCTTTCGCAGCCTGGAACTCAACGTCGATATCGCCGACCCGGAATTTAACCGGCACTTTTACCTCCACCTCGACGAATTGCTGCTCAAACGCTGCACCGAAATTACCACGGACCACGATCCCGCCATTTCCAATTTCTGGACGCGCTGGAAAGCCCGGCTGGCCTATCACTTCGCGGTGTACCTGATGCGGTTGTTGTTTCCGGAAAAAAGAAAATGAAGAGCCTATCGAGTGCGGAGTGCGGAGTTGCGAGTGCGGAATGGTTCACCTTCATGGTGAATCAAAATCAGGGCTTTTTTATCCATGTGAACAATGGACCTAATCTCCAACATTCGAAATGGTGAACCACTCCGCATTCCGCACTCGCAACTCCGCACGCGTTAAATCATTTCCGCCAGCATGCCTTCCTTCATGGAATACACCGAGGTGAAGATTTCCCGCATGTTTCCCCGCCGGATCAGGCGCCGGATGAGAATAAAACCGACGACGATCATCGTCCGGCGTTCAGGCGCCAGATGTTCCATTTGTTCGCGTTCAGCCAGGGTGGTTTGCAGGATGTGCTCGCAAAGTTTTTCGAATTCGGCAACAGTAACATGACCGTACAATGGGTGTTTTGCAGCCGGGTCGAGTAGCAAATGATCGATGGTGTCGAAGGCGCCGGCTGCCCCGATCAGCGTTGGCACCGGATAGCGCGCCAGTGTTTGCCATAATTCGGCAAGCGCAGTGTCGAGGTGTTGCTCTACCGCTGCGATCTCCTTATGGGTGATCGGGTCGCTATGCTGAAAATGCCGGAACAAAACCGCCACACCCACCGGAAAACTTTGTTGCCAAAGCATTTGATCGCCCAGCGCCAGCACCATTTCCACGCTTCCGCCGCCAATGTCCATCACCAGCACCCGGTTGTCGGGAAATGGCACCGCATTTCGAACCCCCTTGAAGATGAGCTGTGCTTCCCGCTGGCCGTCTATAAGCTCGACGCGTAAACCTGTTTGCAAAAAAGCTGCCTGCAAAAAAGCCGGCGCATTAGCGGCTGTGCGGAGCGCCGCCGTTCCATAGGCCCGCACCGTGTCTAGTGGAATTTCGTTTGCAGCAAGTTCCTGGCGGAATTTTTCCAAAGCAGCAAGCCCCCGGCTGAAAGCGGCATCGCCAATCCGGTCGATACCTTCCTCCGCCAATTGCACAAAAATCCGTTCGCGTACCCGTTCGGACCAGCCACCCTGGCAATCCGGCGTAGCGATGAGCAGGTGGAAGGTATTGGTACCCAGGTCTATAACTGCGTATTTCGTCATACGGCGCTGCGCCGGAGATCAAAAAATATAAATCGTTTGAAAAGCCAGGTAATGCTCCAGCAAGTTGTAGGCAAAATTTGTCCCGGGCCGGCCGGCCGTGTACAACCTGTTCAGCGCACGGTGATAGCGGACGTTGAAGCCGATATGCCGGTTTATAAAAAAACTGGCGCCAATGAGAAAGCAAAAACTATTGGCATTCAGGTCGTCGAGTGCAGGGGTAATGCCGGCTACCGAGCCGTCGGAGTCGTCCTGGTAGCCCAGCAAGCGGGCGTACGATAAGCCCACATTGAAATGGATGCGGTAAAAGTCCGGATCATCGGCATCGCCGTTGGCCGGCCAATCGTGGTAATGCCATTGCAGCGGGACTTCGATGTAATTCAATGTTGTTTTAAAAAACGGCGGGGTTTTGGGTTCATTCCGGCTGCCGCGTTGGGTAAACAACAGTTCGATGCTGGCATCTTGTTTTTGATTTAACAAAACAATACCGCGCAAACCGGCCTGCAAGCCCACCTTGTTGTAACCCGCCGAGGCATCGCCATCAATTTGCGCAGCGGTAAGCCCGGCCAACACGCCCGCTTTGAATCGTTGCTGGCGTTGGGCGTGTGAAAGCGCCGGCAACAGGAGCCCGGGCAGCAGCAGAAATACAAGGCCTTTCAGATATGCGGAGAAAGGTCCGGAAGGAGTTGATTGGATGCACATAGTGGTAAATTTTGGATACTTTTGTGCGCTGCCGAAATAGCCGGCACGCCGGAGCGAAGATAGAATGCTTATGCGCTACACTCAAACAACATTAAAAAAACTGGAAGAATTGTTTGGCGAACTGGACTATGTGATCCGGTACGAAAAAGGCAGTTTCCAAAGCGGCTATTGTATTGTGGAACACCGGAACATCGTCGTCATCAACAAGTTTTTTGATACCGAAGCGCGTATCAATTGCCTGCTCGATATTTTGTCCTCCCTGAACGTTGACCCGGCCGGGTTGTCGGAAAAATCCCGGGAGTTGATCGCAAAATGGGAAAAAGAGCAGGAACAACGAAGCAAGGACAGTCTTCCGGGTTGACCGGAAGGCCGACGAGCCCGATTTTTTTAATGTCCAATTTCCAATAACTTGAAACTTACGCTGCTCGGTACCGGAACTTCGCAAGGTGTGCCTGTGATCGGGTGTACTTGTGCTGTCTGTCGCTCCGAAGACCCCCGGGACAACCGGCTGCGGACCTCCGCCCTGCTTTCCCACAACGATACCAATATTCTGATTGATGCCGGCCCGGATTTGCGCCAGCAAATGTTGCGCGCCAAGGTCCGGCACCTCGACGCCATTCTGCTGACCCACGAGCACAACGACCATGTGATCGGCCTGGACGATATCCGGCCCTTCAATTTTAAATCGGGGCACCCCATGTCGGTATATGCACAGGAGCGGGTGGCGAAAGATGTCCGGCTGCGTTTCGCCTATATTTTTGGCGATCCGATCCCCGGCCTGCCACGGATTGCGCTGAATTCGATCGATCAAGACACCGCATTGAAAATAAAAGACCTGGCCGTTCAGCCGGTCGGCATCTGGCATGGCCGCCTTCCGATCCTGGGCTTCCGTTTCGGCGCCATAACCTACCTCACCGATGTAAAAACAATCAGCCCGGAAGAGCTCGAAAAAGTGCGGGGCAGCCGTTTTCTGGTGCTCAATGCGCTACGACACCGGGATCACAATACCCACCTGAACCTGGAAGAAGCGCTCGAACTGGTTCGGGAAATTGCGCCCGAAAAAGCCTGGATCACGCATATCAGTCATGAAATGGGCCTGGCGGCAGCAGTTTCATCCGGGCTTCCGGCAGGCGTTGAACTGGCTTATGACGGTTTGGAAATTGAGGTGGAGCAATAGCCCCGTCGTAGAAAAGGGCCGGAGATCAGTAAACTTTCTCGCCTTTTTCCAACCACACACCCCAGGTGCGGTCGTAGGCATGCACTCGCTTGGTTTTTCCCGATTGATTGAACACCGGGAGGCCCTGGTTGACCCATTCAAAAATACCGCCGTACAGGTTGGAAACATTTTTATAGCCCGCAGCAATCAGTTTCTCCGCCACTTTCTCACTGCGATAGCCGACCGAGCAATAAACTACGATCCGGCATTTCTTATCCAGTGCGGGCAGTTTTTTCAGGTCAAAATGGTCGTAACCAACGGGAATAGCACCCTGGAGGTGGCTCACTTCAAATTCGGAAGGTTCGCGGGCATCCAGAAAAACGAATGCGGCGCTGTCGCGCGCAGTGGCCTGCACGCCGATCTCCGGCACCGAGTGCTGGAGTAATGTTTTTAACATCAATCGGAAAGCGTTGCTTTTTACCTGGCTGTAGCCGCTCATTGCACATAAAAGCAATGAGGCGGCTACCAAGATTCCTTTTCTTTTCATGATACACGCTGGTTTTCCGTGTGAAAACGCAAAAGCTCGGAATAAATGCTCAGGTATGATACCGTAGCGGATGGATTGGAACATTTCGGCAACGCAAAGGGGCCGAAACAAAAAATGAAGGGGGGATGAAACCGGAGTAAAACAAGGCGTGGCGGGGGCCCTGGTGATGAAAAAAATCCTACTGCCAGAAGGGGAGCAGTAGGAAAATCAAAACATACTATGAGAAAACTTGGACGAAGGTAATTTGTCCGTAGGATTGGCTAAACCCACTTTTACGGAACGGCGGTATTTTTTGAGAAAACGGCAGATGGGTAAGGAGTGCGGATTACGGAGTGCGGAATACGGAGTAGTTCACCATTTGGGTTGGTGAACATGGTGGCTTTTTCTTAAATCTTCCAAAAGGCTATCAAACTCCATTCCGCCGAATGGTGAACCACTCCGCACTCGCAACTCCGCATTCCGCACTCGAATTAACTGCCAAGAAACAGCGCAGCAATCGACTTGTGTTCCACCGTGTTCCGGATGGCGCGGGAAAAGAGTTTGGCGGTGGAGAGCACCTTGATCTTGGGCGATTCACGCCGGAGGGGAATGGTGTCGCAAACGATCAGTTCGCTGAGTTGCGAGTTTTCGATCGTTTCGTACGCCTTGCCGCTGAGCACCGGGTGGGTACAAATGGCGCGCACCGACCGGGCGCCTTTTTCCAGCAGGGCATCGGCAGCTTTGCAGAGGGTGCCTGCGGTGTCTACCAGGTCGTCGGTCAGGATAACATCGGCGCCATCTACCTCACCGATCACGGTCATGGAGGCTACTTCATTCGCCTTCGTGCGATGTTTATCGCAGATTACCAGTTCGCGTTTAAAATGCTTGGCGTACACCCGGGCGCGTTTGACGCCGCCCACGTCGGGACTGGCGAAAATGACATTGGACATATCCTGCTGCTCCAGGTACGGCATGTAAATCGCCTCCGAGCGCAGGTGATCGACCGGGATGTCAAAAAAGCCCTGCACCTGGTCGGCGTGCAAATCCATCGTCATCACACGGTTGGCGCCGGCGGTGGTGAGCAGGTTTGCCATGAGTTTGGCACTGATCGGTACTCTGGGTTTGTCTTTCCGGTCCTGGCGGGCATAGCCGAAATACGGAATTACGGCGGTAATGTACCCTGCGGAGGCGCGCAGGGCGGTGTCGATCAGCAGCAGCAGTTCCATGAGGTTGTCATGCGGCTGACAGGTGCTCTGAATAAAAAATACAAAAGAGCCACGCACGCTTTCGTTGATCACGGGTTGCATTTCGCCGTCGCTAAAACGGAAAATGGTTTTATCGCCAAGCGGCACGTCGTAGTGGAAGGAGATATCGGCAGCCAGTTTTTCGGAAGCCGAGCAGGAAAACAATTTTACTTCGGGCATCATGTTGCCGGAATAGGGTGCGTTAGGTGGTTCGTGTTGGTGTGTGCGCAAGGATCGCAAAGTTTTGGCAAAGGTAAAAAATTTAGGTTAGAAGGTTTCTGGTTGGAAGGTTACTGGTTATTCAACTTCCGAAAGGGTGTACAACCAGAAACCTTCCAACCAGTAACCAGCAACGTCATTCAAATTTGATGCACATTGGCAAAAGGGTACAATTTTTTGCACAGGTTTTATGTAAAGCAGATTGGAACCCTACCTTTGGCTTCCTTCCTCTGTTGACCGAATGTGCGTTTACCACTTTGTTATTTTAACCAAATCGTTACTGTCAGTCCAATGTGTCGAACATTTGTACCACGCCTCTGGCTACTCGCAGGCGCCTTAATCGGCCTTGCAGTATCCCTGCAATCTCAAAATACAACCGCTCAGCAGGAAACTGCGCTCCGTTTTTTACAAAGCAATCCGGCAGCCTTTAATTTGAGCCGCCAGGATGTATCCGATGTGCGCATCACCGACGCCTACCGGTCCAAACACAACGGCGTCACCCACGTTTGGGTGCAGCAACAGCATGCCGGCATCCCGGTATTCAATGCCCTGTTTGGCCTGCACGTTAAGCCCGACGGCTCCGTGTTGCACCTGGGCCACCGCTTTGTTCAAAACCTGGCGCAGCAAGTCAACACCACCCTGCCCTCCATGGGCGCTGCCCGGGCCCTGGAAGTTGCCCTGCTCCAATTGGGCTTCACCGCCGACCAAATGCCTGCCTTGAAACGCAAGGTGGACGAACGCCACTGGATTTTTGAAAAAGGAACGGTCTCCAAAGCGGAAATCCCTGTCAAGATCTGTTACGAGCTCAATGCCCAGGGACAACCCCGCCTGGCCTGGAGCCTCTACCTCGATCAGGTGAACACCGCCGACCTCTGGACGATCAATGTGGATGCGCAAACCGGTCAAATACTCAGCAAATTCAACCACACCGTGTACTGCCAGGCCGGCCATGCGCACCTTGTCGGTGAAAACTGCGCAGAAGAAACTCCGGCGCCCGCCAACTCGAAAATTGCTGCGCACAAATCACAATCGGATAACAGCGCAGACGAAACCTACAACATTTTCGCCCTGCCACTCGAGAGCCCGGCGCACGGCGCACGCAGCCTCGTGGTCAATCCCGCCGATCCCACAGCCTCCCCATACGGCTGGCTCGATGTGAACGGCATGGATGGCGCCGACTACACCTATACCCGCGGCAACAATGTTTGGGCTTTTGAAGACAGCGCCAACGACAACTCCCCCTCTGCCAGCGAATCGGCCGACGGCGGTCCGGATTTGCTCTTTGACTTCCCTTTCGATCCCAATGTTGAGCCTGTGGACAACCTCCTGGCGGCCATCACAAACCTGTTCTACATGAACAACATGATGCACGACATCACCTACAGGTTTGGGTTTGACGAGGAGGCCGGGAATTTTCAAACCAACAACTACGGAAACGGCGGCGAGGGTAACGATGCCGTGCTGGCGCAAGCCATCGACGGTAGTGGAACCGACAATGCGAATTTCTCAACACCTTCGGATGGCTCCCCCGGGCGTATGCAAATGTATACCTGGGGCGGGTCGAGCGGGAATATCGTTACGGTAAACGGGCCCAGCCCTGTTGCCGGTACGTACTTTGCCGTACCTGCCAGCAACTGGGGTGGCGCCATAACGACAACACCGGTAACCGGCGAAGGGGTGGTCACCGACGACGGCTCCGGCTCCGCCGATCGCAGCCAAAACTGCAGCCCCCCGGTGAATGATCTGCAAGGCAAAATTGCCATCATTGAGCGCGGCAACTGCGAATTCGGCAAAAAAGCGCTTGTTGCTCAACAAGCCGGCGCCGTTGGCTGCATTATTTGCAATTATGAAGATTTTACCGTCAACATGGGGCCCGGCGCGCAAGGCGCACAAGTCACCATCCCGGTGGTAAGCATGACCAAGACTAATTGCGACAAACTCCGCCAGTTTGCCGGAAACGGACTCAACATATCGCTGGTACAACCCTCCAACGGCAGCGGACCCGACCAACTGGACGGCGATTTTGACAACGGCATTATCGCCCACGAATACGGCCACGGCATTTCAAACCGCCTGACCGGCGGCCCCAACGCCACCTCCTGCCTTGGCAATGGCGAACAAATGGGCGAAGGCTGGAGCGACTTTTTCACACTGATCACATCCGTCAAACCCGGCGACGTCGCTGAAATGCGCCGCGGCGTGGGTACCTATGTACAGCGCCAACCCAACGATGGCCAGGGCATCCGGCGCTACCCCTACTCCACCGACATGAGTATCAACCCGCAAACCTATGCCGCTGCGCAGGACTCCCAACAGCACAACCGGGGTGAAATCTGGGCGCAGGTAACCTGGGACCTGTACTGGGCCATGGTGGAGAAATACGGCTACGACCCGGATCTGAACAATACCTCCAGCGGTAACTTCCGGGCTGTTCAATTGGTCATGGACGGCATGAAACTCCAACCCTGCCGGCCGGGCTTCGTCGATGGCCGCGATGCCATTATTGCTGCCGACTTTTTGAACTACGACGCCGTGGATACCTGTCTGATCATGGATGTATTTGCCCGCCGTGGTTTAGGCTTGTTTGCCGACCAGGGCTCCTTCAACGACGCAATTGACGGTACGGAAAATTTCGACCCGATCGTGACCTGTATCAAGGAACTGAAAATTAAAAAAACCACGTCCACACCGTTTATCCAGGCAGGCGATGAAGCGATGTTTACCATCACTATCACCAACCACAAAGATGAAACGGCTGCCAATGTGGTTGTCACCGATCCGCTGCCGAACGGTTTATCCTTTGTTTCAGCAGATAACGGCGGCACAAACAACAACGGCGTGGTCACCTGGAATCTGGGCGATATGCCCACCGGCCAGGTTATTGAACTGCACTATACCGCCAAGTCGGACCCTTCCATGCGCTCCCTGCTCCATTTCCGCGACGATATGGACTTCGACGACGGCACCAACTGGATTTCCCTGGTGAACAACGACGAAGGCACCAACGTCTTTTACCTGCAAAGCGACTCCGTGAAAGTAGGCGACATGGCCTGGCGCGCCGATGCCCCGGTCACGGAAACCGACCAGGTGTTGCTCCACTACAACCCGGCATTGCCCGTAACGGGCGCCAAACCGGTCCTCCGCTTCTGGCACAACTACAACACCGAAGCCAATGCCGATGCCGGATTCCTTGAAATTCAGCGGGGCGGCGACAACAACTGGTATCGCCTGGCGCCGGAAAAAGTGTTCGGCCACAGCTATTCCTCCGTGCAATACGGCACCTTCGCCATCCCGTTCCTGAGTGGCTTCTCGGGCAACTCCAACGGCTGGGTCCGGTCTTACTTCGACCTGAGCGATTTCAACGGCGACGACATCATCTTCCAGTTCCGCTTCGGCACCGACGACAATACCGATGTGCCCAACGGTGGCTGGGTGGTCGACCAGGTCGATCTGATCGATCTGTTCAACTATGACTCGGAAGCCTGCGTGACCTCCGATGCCGGCGATATTGCCTGCGCCCGGGCGCCGGAACGCGGTGTGCTCGTGGATACCGATGTCACGATCAACACGAAAGAGCCGGTCAGCAATGCTCTGGGCATGCGCGTTCAGCCCAACCCGGCTACCGACTGGCTCAACCTCAGCTTCGGTGAAAACGCGGAAGGCATCGCCCAAATCCGCCTGATCGGCGCCGACGGGCGTGTGGTGTTGCAGCAACAAACCGGCAACATCCTCGCCGGACAGGTCCTGCCGGTCAATATCAAAAATCTGCCGGCCGGCGTGTATGTCGTGCAGGTGGAAAGCAGTATTGGAAACAGCGTGGCCAAGGTGGTGAAACGCTAACCATTCAGGTCAAATTTTATAAAAAAAGGGGCTCGCCGCGGCGAGCCCCTTTTTTTATAAAATTTGACCTGGCAGGTTTTTAAAAACATCAATTCAACGAAAACGGCACCCGCAAGGGCAAGGCGCCCCGGTAATTTTCCTGTTTGGGTATCTCAATGCGCACAACACCCCTGGCCGAATCGACGTGAATGTTTTCAAAATCAAGGGCATCGGTATTCACCTGGAAGACCCGTTGAAACGCTGCCGGCCTGTACTCGCGGTGCAGGTAACGGCGGCTGCCATAGGGTTCAAAGTTGTGTTCATCCGGTTGGTACCGGACTTCAATGCTGTCGTCCGTTGTGAAAAACAGCAAATCCTCGTGCGACAAACCCGGCACGACCAGTTCGATATAAAAGGCCTTTTCGGTTTCGTACACATTGGTGGCCGGCATCAGATTCAACTGCATCTGAAAATTCTCCTGCGCTGCTTTCCAATTATTCCGGGTAATGAAATCATCAAAAAACAACGGCTGTTCGGCCGGCAACTGGCGGTTATTTTGAGCTGGGAACATGACAAAAACATTTTTCTTTAAAAGAAAGGTTTCAGGCAATTCTATATCGCTCAAACAGCGCGCCAAGCCCCATTGTTGTCGGTGCTTGTGCCACTTTGACAAATAAATAACACTTTGGCTGTCAAAATGTCGGCGGCTGTACTAACCTGTCAGGTCAAATTTTTTACGGGAAAAACGATGCAACGCATATCGTTTTTCCCGTAAAAAATTTGACCTGACAGGTTTTAAAATTTAAACACCATGCCCGCAGTCAGCCGTAAAATCCGGCTGACGTTGCGCCCGCCCAGAATGTAACCACTACTCAGGTAAAAACCACTCTTCCCGGTTTCGGAGTAATACACCGTGCCGCCAATTTGTGTGAAAGAAACGCCGAAAGCCTGCGGTAAATCCGGGATACCCGGTATAAAATCATTCCCGCCAGGGGTATGCTGCCACTCCAGCCAGGCATCGAGGTAGTACCGGGCGCTGGGAAAGCCGAGTTTGAGCAGAACCGTGGCGAAATCAGCCGGTTGGGCGGGCTGGTAGTCCGGCCGTTCTTTCCGGATCGCGGCAACATCCTGCTCCCGCAACCGGTCGAAACGCCAGTTGTAGCCCCCGGTAAGGTTAAAAAACAGGCCGAGCGGCGTTTCCCATTGCAGGATCATGCGTGCCGGCAAGATTACGGCTTTCTGGCCCAAAGCACCCGAACCGGCCGGCTCGTAATCGGCCAAAGGAAAACCCAGGCCGCTGGCCACCAGCAACCCCAAACGGCCGGCGCCCGCCAGTTGGGTGTACACCGGCCGGTATTTCAGAAAAAGGCCGCCGTCCTGCAAGCCGCTTTGGCTCGACGTAAACACATAGGCCGCCGTGCCCACCACATCGATGCGTTCGCTCAGGCCATATTCGGCAAACAAACCCAACAGGCTGCCTTTGTAGCCCACATCGAATGTTTGCCCCCCGGCGCCGGCAATGTTGTTGGCGGAATTAAATGAAATGGAAGGCGCCAGATCAAGCACGCCTTTACCCTTCAGGTACCCGTCGATGGGTCCCTGGGCGGCCAGACCGATGGGAATCAGCGCACAAAGCAGCGCAGCGGTTGATGTTGGAAGACCAGGCATAGCAAAAATTCAGGTAAAATTTTCACCACGGAGTTTGGGTTGCGTCACTCGAGGCTGTCTGATAAGTAAATCCCAAACCCCATGCGGAAATTTTTTTACCGCGAAGGTGCAAAGACCTGAAGAATTAACCTCCGTGCCTTTGCGGCCTTGCGGTGAAAAATTTGTCGCGTTTTTCGCGAAGCGCCTTTTTGGCTCAACCCCGTCGTATGGCCTGGCAAACAAACAAGGACACAGAGCATCAAACTCCGTGTCCTCCGGAATATTTGGAATCACTTGCGCATTCGAGGGCTTACGCGGTTCAACCTCATCCCCAACCAGGTCTTAAATCTCGGTAGGAGGCGCCGGCGCCGGTACCACATTTTCCACCGGCGGCAAGGATTGCAGGTAGGCAAACATCGCTTTCAGGTCGGCATCCGTCATTTTGGTCAGGTTGAACCAGGGCATGGGCGGGAGCAGGGCCCGGCCGCCGTCGAGGCCTTTGTACTTGCCTTCCGTCACCGCTTTTTTAAACTGCTCGAAACTCCAGCTGCCGATACCCGTGGCATCGGGGGTCAGGTTGGCGGCATAGGACGTTCCCCAGGGGCCCACAAAAGCCGTGACCATGGGGTGCATGAGTACCCACTGACCGGTGCGCACCGCTTCCTTGTCGGCAATGGGCGCCAGGGGCACATCGGCGGGGTGCCCCGACATGAGGCGCGTGCGGTCTAAATCGGGGCCATGATCGGTCATCACCTTGGGCGTATGGCAATCGTTGCAGCCCATGGTGGTCACGAGGTATTCGCCGCGTTTGACCAGGTCGGCGGTGTTTTCGGGTTGGGTGACTGCCTGTGCCTGCGCCTCATTGGTTGTCCAGGTACAGTTGTGCAGGAAAATGGCGCCCCCGGCAAGCAGGAAGCCCCAAAGAATCGTTTTCATAATAAGCCGTATTGTTAATGAAATAATGGCGTTTGACCATGTACCTAATGCGAAGGTTGCAAGGTATTTTAATTCTTAAATTTGCAGCAATAACCACTCGAAACGCACACCGCCAAAACCTGAATTTCGTATGCGAACACCCCTGTTTTTTAGCCTGATCGTTGTTATTGTTTTTTCCCAAAATATTCTACTCACCGCACAGGCCCCGCCGGAGTTGGTTCCATTCCGGCAAGGAAATTCCTGGGGATATACCGACCGCTCGGGCAAGCTGATCATTCCACTGCAATTTTCGAAAGCCGGCGCCCTGTCCGACAGCCTGGCCCTAACCGATCTCTGGGGATATGATTGGGAGCAGCGATACAAACTGAACAACCCGGTAGCCACCGTTTGCCGGAACGGGCGGTACGGCTGGCTGAAGGCCGACGGCAGTTATGCGCTGGAACCCGTTTCCCTGTTGCCGCCGGTATTGAAACCGATTAACCCCGAACTGTTCTGGCTGGCCCGCTGCGATTCCATGAACGACGACATGCGGCTTTTTCGGATTGCCCTGTTCAACCGCGATTTGGAACAACTATGCCCGTTTCGCTACGATTGGCTGACCGATCAGGAATCGGAAGACGACTACGGCCTGGGCTATTGGATGGAACCGGACCGGGAAATTCCGGCAGTCCTGCACGTGTGGCAATTCGAACCCGGCGGGCAATTCACGCCGCCGGATCAGGAACCGGATTATCTGTTTGTAAACCGCGCAGGCAAGGTGGGTTATATCCGCAAAGACGGCACGGAAGCTTTTGCTCCGATTTGGGACTTTATGACTCCGCCCGACAATGACGTAAGCCTGGCAGGCCGGCACGACCCGGAACTCGGGATTTTGAACTACCTGTTTGTATCCGCCGGCAATACGGTGTTGAAACAGTTCGACGACATCGGAGAAGTGGACCACTGTTTTTCACAGGGTCTGTTGTTGGTCCGGATGACGGATGAAGGCTTTCGCTACCTCGACCGGACGGGAAACTGGATAAGCCCGGAAACCTACCGAAAAGCATTCCGGTTTACCCGGTACGGTTGGGCCATTGTCGAGGACATGCAAGGCCAGAGTAAAATTATCGACAGACAAGGCGCCGTGTTGTTGGAACTGGAAAACGTTAATGCAATCCAGCCCCACCACGACGGCTTTTTAATGCAACATGCCGACAGCCTTTGGTATGAACACGACCGGCAATTCCGGCAAACCAGCCAACTCAGTTATACCGGCGGGTTTAATTTAATCTTTGCCAAAACACCCTACCGCATCGCCACAATAGATCAGAAACAAGTACTGCTCGATCAAAATGGACAAATAGTAATTCCTTTCCCGTTTGTGTATCCTTACCGCGAGCTAACTCGGACGAGTGCATCCGGTGACACGACCTATTTTTTGGAAGTCCATCAAATAGGTAAAGAAGGCCTGTACAATGAACGATTGGAAGAAGTGGTGCCCTGCACCTTCGACCATGTTCAGCTTTACCGCGATTCGGTTTTTATTCTGGCATATTCAAAGGAGAAAATCCAACTGTTCGACCCCCTTGGGCGCCTGCCCATTTGGGACGAATTTGACAAGGTTCGGATTGATCACGGGAGTCCGTTCGGCGCCATTAAGGTGCAAAAGGACAGTTTGTGGGGCAGTTATTCCCCCGACGGCAAGGTCATTTTGCCGGTAGTTTACCTCGAATGTCCACCGAATTCGGTGCGGCCGGACTATCCATTTGTCAGTCTTCACCGCCGCGATGGCTGGGACTTTTTTGATCCAAACGGCCAACTGCTGAAGCGGTCCAACCTGGATGCCGATCATATTTCCTCCATTGAAAATTTGGATTGCGCCAATTGTTACGGCATTTACGCCTCCAAAAACGGGACAAGTTTTTATGCACGCCCCGACGGTACGCCACTACTGCCCGTGCATACCTATCAAAACAGTTCCCTGCGGGATGGGTATATTTTGGCTTCAAAAAATGGAAAAAAGGGCGTTATCCGGCTTTCCGACCGCAAGGAGATCGTGCCGTTTGAATATAAATACTGTTATCTATCCTATGGCAAAATCGTGTTAAAGCGATTCGACGGCGCCGACATGCAATTGCTCGACCCGCAAACTGGCCGCATACGCACGCTCACCAATATTGCTATCATCGACCCTTTTTCGGAAGGGCTGGCCACCGTGCATGCCGGCGAAGCCTGCGAAGACCGGAATAACTACGGTTATGTGGATACGAATTACCAACTCGTCATTCGCCAGCAATTCAGCTGGGCAAAAGCATTCGCCGGTGGCCAGGCTGCTGCCCGCGACGCTGCCAACCGCTGGGGTTTGATCGACCGGAGCGGAAAATGGGTGGTGCAACCGCAGTTTGAAAAAATTGAACTGTTCAGGCCGGAAGACCGGCTCATTCTCGTGAAAGTTTTCAACGGCGGATGGGGATTCATCGACCGCTCGGGCAGCTGGGTACTCCCGGCTGACCTGGAAGAAGCCTACCTGGAAGCCTGGCATGATAACCGGTCATTCGCCAAAGGCTGGCGCTTCGACGCTGCATCCGGCTTAAAAGAGCATTTTGTACTGAATACGCATACCAGGCGTATTGTATTCCAAGCAAAAACGTCCCATGCAGTTAAGATTAACCTTTGGTGGAATAACCTGACAGAATTGGAAGACTATCCGCAACCCGGCCAACAAAGCCTGCTGGACCCCGACGGAAAATTTTTACTCGAAGCCTGTACCTACCTTTCCGGCTCACACGATAGTTTAATTTTTGCCATAAAAGACGGCCGTTTGTTGCGATACAAACAGGAGGGCGCTGAATTAGTCGAGCTGAACCCGCCATTCAAACCAATTGCCGAAGGTTGGGAAATAGAACTGGTACCGCTTTATAACACGGCTGTACTGGTGGACAAGCAGGGGAAGTTGCTGGTACCTTTCGCGCCTGAAATGTATTTCAATGTTTACCCGAAACAGCAACTTGTCGTTGGGCAACATAGCAACGACACCGGCCTCTCCGACCTTGTTTTTTGCGATAAAACCGGCCGCGTGCTTTTCCAAACCACGCTGAAAGTTGAACAAATGGAGCCCATCGATGAACAATTGGTCCGAATTATTCAAGGTGAAAAAACCGGGCTGATTAATCTGGCGGAAGGCAAAGTAATTGTACCGCCTGAATTTGAAACGGTGGAGTTGTTGCCCAAACAACGGTTGATCCGGGTGTTTAAAGGCGAAATGGAATACGGGTATTTTGATTTTTCGGGACGGCGGTATTTTTCGGATTGAAACTTTTTCAAGCCATAACTCTTAAACCTTTTTTTATGAAATACAGACTCTTAAACCTGATTCTTTTGCTGATTTCAGCAACCCCTGCCTCCGCCCAGCTTTATGCCGATTGCGACTCCGCCTATTGGGTCGGTACGCAGTACAAATTACATTTTACCGGCGCATACGGCATCGGAAACAACGCAGAAGAGGCAAAAAGGGTTGAATGTTTTTTCAACGGTGAAAATTACGGGCAGGCAGAAGAAAACTCGACCTGGCTTCGCTTTGCGATTGAAAAGGCCGGCACCCTGCGCTTTACCATTCAGCCGGATTCCGTAGGCGACGATTACGACTTCGTGTTGTACCGGTTGCCTGCCGACGGTCAATGTTCCAAAAAGAAAACTATTCGCTGCATGGCTTCCGGCGCGAACCCGGTTGATGATCCGAACAATCCTTGCCTGGGCGCGACCGGCTTGCGCGACCGGGAATGGGGTAATTCAGCAGACGCCGGTTGCAGCGACAGGGGCGACAATGCCTGGCTCAAGCCGGTACCGGTAAAACCCGGTGAGCAGTACGTGCTGCTGATCAGCAACCTGTCTCATCCAATTCACGGATTTGTGATCCATTTCAAAGGCGATTTTACCTTTCAGGAAAATCCGGAGTAACCGGCGCTCAACCGGCCCGTGGTGCATAGTGAGGGTGTGACTCGAAGTCACACCCTCACTGGTGTTCAGGAAAACCTGAAACGACCGTTGGTTATTTCCGGTTTAACCGCTCCACCCGGCGATCCGGAAACTTCCCCGACCAGGCCATGCACAAGCCTGCGAAACAAATCAGCCCGATGCGCGCGCCAACCGCCCAATCGTCAGGCCCTGCACCAGAATAGAAAACGCCACAACGAAATAGGTCAGCGTCACCCAAAGATCCTTGCCCAGTTCCGGCGTAAGCGACAGCGCCAGGGCAATCGAGATGCCGCCGCGCAGCCCGCCCCAGGTCAGGATCAGAATCGTCCGGCGGGTCATTTCGCCGCGCAGGCGGATGATCTGAGCCGGCACCCATACGGAAGTAAACCGCGCCAGCAGGACCATTACAATCGAGATAATGCCAAGAATCACGTAGTCGGTCGTCCAGTGCAGCACCACCAGTTCGAGGCCGATGAGCACGAATAAAATGGCGTTCAGGGTTTCATCGAGCAGCTCCCAGAATTTGTCCACGTACTCGGCCGTCAGGTCCGACATGGCGTAGCGTTTGCCTTGGTTGCCGATGAGTATGCCGGCCACCACCATGGCCAGTGGCCCGGAAATGTGCAGGCGGTCGGCCAGCGCATAGCCACCCATGACGACGGCCAGGGTGATCAGCACTTCCACTTTGTAATTGTCGATGCTGCGCATCAGGACAAATCCGGCATACCCGGCGCCCAAACCGAGCAATACGCCGCCACCGGCTTCGCGCAGGAACAGCAGGCCGACATCGGTCCATTGCATGGCTTCCGGGTGCAGGGCCACCTCCAGAATCGTCAGGAAAACTACCACTGCCACGCCGTCGTTGAACAGCGATTCGCCGGCAATTTTCATTTCCAGCGATTTGTCGATGCGCGCTGCTTTCAAAATACCCAGCACGGCAATCGGGTCGGTTGGGGAGATCAGCGAACCGAACAGCAGGCAATACAAAAACGGCATCGGCATGCCGAACCAGCCCAGCAGGTAATAGGCGCCCGTGCCCACGATGAACGTGCTCAGCACCACACTGATGGTGGAAAACAGAATGACCGCCAGTTTCACCTTTTTTAATTCCTCCAGGCGGACATGGATGGCCCCGGCAAACAGCATGAAACCCAGCATCACTTCCATCAGCAATTTGGAAAAATCAATGCCGGTCATCAACGCGGTCAAATCAGCCAGCGCAGGCGGGTATAGCCTGCCCAACGCCACCAGCGCAATGGACGTCAGCAAGGCGATCAGCATCAGCCCGATGGCTGACGGGAGTTTGATGAACCGGTAATTGATATAGGCAAAAGACGCCGAAAGGACGATCAGGATGGCAAACGTGTCGAACAGGTTCATACAAAGTGTGTGTTAGGCGGGGATAAAGATAAGGGCGTGTTTTTATTTCAATTAGCGGGCTGCAGGCGGCGCTAAAACGTAGGAGGCACAAGCTGTTTGACAAGGCTAAAATCAAGAGAATCCACATCTGAGCATAACTAAACGGCTGAAAATCAGAATTATAAAATAAAACGTTTTTGTTTTATAAAAAAATTAAAATAAAAACATTTGTTTTTAAAAACAAATAGTTTAGTTTTGTATCGGCTTTTAAAACAAATACCACTAGTAAACAACAAACGAGCTATGGACCTTTTAATTTTTGAAAGCAAATACGGCACAAAAGTCGTCGCAGTTTCCAATCTGTATGAGACACTGAAATTGCCTGCCGCACAATACGGCACACAGGTGCGCAAATGGCTGAAAGACCTGTATGAATTCCACGAAGGCATCCGCCGTCCGCAACCCCTGCGTGATTTTGCCAAACGCCCCCGGCCCGGTGAACCGATGGAAGACTTTTTTATCACGCTCGAACTGGCCAAACTCATCGCACTGCGCACCAACAGTAAACAAAAACTGAAATACGCCCGGTTACTGGACCTTGCCGCCCAAAACGGCCAGATGGACCTGTTTCGGCACGGGCCGGCAAACAACCCGACTCCGCCACCGGTTACCCGCACCCGGACACGAGCGCGCCGGGCCGCCTGAATGCGCTGCGCCGAAACGTTGGGCCGGGCTCGGGGCTGCACATTTTTAGGCGCCGGTTTGTTCTTTCCGCCGCACTTCGACAGCCGTTGACAGCTTCGGAACGTTCAAGTTTTTAACCTTCCAATTCCGTACGCCCCATTTTTTAGCTTGCAACAACTAAAATCAACTTATATATCCGCATTAATGAAAAAATTGAACGTGTATTTCAGTTTTCCGGGAACCTGCGAGGAAGCCCTGAATTTTTACAAAAGCTGTTTTGGCGGCGAAATTATTGCCATGAATCGCTTCGGCGACAGCCCGGTGGAAACCGCCGATGCGCACAAACAGCGCGTCATGCACGCCGAATTCAAATCGGACGATATTTATTTCATGGCTTCGGATACCATGCCGGATGCCGGTGAATCTGCTGTTGCCGGAAATATCGTTCAGCTCAGCATCAACCTCACGGATGGGGCAGAACAGGAACGCATTTTCAACAAACTGGCCGAAGGCGGTACGGTACAAATGCCGCTGCAGGAAACATTCTGGGGCGCCGTGTTTGGCATGCTGACGGATAAATACGGTGTCCGGTGGATGCTGAATCGCGAGCTGGGGGGCTAGTTGATCCTCCATTACGCAAAGTTAAGATCGATGCTACCGGTGAATACGCTCGTTTGAGCAGTGTTAGTATCGTTGCTGCAACGCGGTTTTCACCCTGCTTTCATGGTAGTTCAAATTTTAAAGCGTCCGGCTCATTTTCTTCTGAACCGGACGCTTTGTTTTTATTGGCTGCTATCCCCTCAAACCAGGCTTTTTTAGCCGGAGAGGTTTCATCTGCGAGGCACGAGCAGGTGAAATCTCGTAAACGACTTTCTTCCACGATGAGGTGACACCTTCTCCTGCGTCGAAAATGTCACCTCATCGCTACCCCCTCAACTAAAGTTGACGACATTGGACTGCGCGTCACGCCAACAACGCACACGGCATCATTACTTTCGCAACCCACTTTACGTTGAGTATAAAATATTAATCCCATGTGCGCAGATGCCAAATTATATTTACGCACACGAAGAATGTTGTCACTGGTACAGACTACGGCACCGACAGCGTCCGGTCGATCGTCGTGGACGCTGAAAATGGTCGGGAACCGGGCAGCCGAAGCCCTGATCCGGAAACATAACGCGCGCAAACACGGCGCCGGCGCTTATTACGGACAACAATAAGCACATCAAAACTTAACCATAAACAGCTAGCAATGACCGTATTATCTACCCTCGACTGGATTTTTATCGCTGCATATTTCACGCTCATCCTGGGCATAGCCTGGTGGGTGATCCGCCAAAAAAACGAGACCTCCGACGAGTACTTCCTCGCCGGTCGAAATTTGGGTTGGTTTGTGGTCGGCGCTTCGATTTTTGCCTCGAACATCGGCTCCGAACACATCGTCGGACTGGCCGGATCCGGCGCCACCGACGGGGTTGCCATGGCGCACTACGAATTGCACGCCTGGTGCCTGCTGGTCCTGGGTTGGGTGTTGGCGCCTTTTTACATGCGCTCCCGGATTTTCACCATGCCGGAATTTCTTGAAAAGCGCTTTTCACCGACCGCCCGGTGGGTACTTTCGGTGATCTCCCTGGTTGCCTACGTGCTCACAAAAGTGGCGGTGGGCATTTTCGCCGGCGGCATTGTTTTTGGCGTCCTGATCCCGGAAATGAACCTGTTTGGGCTGAACAGTTTCTGGGTCGGCTCCATTCTGGTCATCGTGCTCACGGGGGTGTACACCATCCTCGGCGGCTTGCGGGCCGTGGCATACACCGAGGCCATCCAAACCGTCATTCTCATTCTTGGTTCCGCGCTGGTTACCTGGTATGGCCTGGAAGCGCTCGGCGGTTGGGGCGAACTGCGCCGGATTGCCGGATCTGAAATGTTCAACCTGTGGAAACCCCTCGTACCTGCCGGCATGGAAGGCACCTGGGCGCCCATTAAGACCGACACCCAAATGGCCTGGTATTTCAACGGCAACTATCCCTGGCTGGGCATGTTGTTCTGCGCGCCAATCATTGGTTTATGGTACTGGTGTACCGACCAGTATATCGTCCAGCGCATGCTCGGGGCATCCAGCCTGACGGAGGCGCGGCGCGGAACCATTGCCGCTTCATTTTTCAAACTGCTGCCTGTCTTTATTTTTATTATTCCGGGCCTGATCTGTTTTGCCCTGGCTGCCAGCGGAAAAATGCCGACGATCAGTGACGCCATGCTCGACAGCGAGGGCAATCTGATCAATGCCAATGCCCAACAAGCCTTCCCGCTGCTGGTGGCTTCCGTGCTGCCCGCCGGCATCCGGGGAATTGTGGTGGCCGGTTTGCTGGCTGCCCTGATGAGCTCGCTGGCCGGCGTGTTCAACGCGTCGTCCACCCTGTTCACCATGGATTTGTATTCAAAATTCAAACCGAACACTTCGGAAAAAAGCCTGGTGCGCGTGGGCCGGATTGCCACAGCAGTGATGGTGGTAATCGGCTTGCTGTGGATACCCGTGATCCAGGGCAGCCGCGGGCTGTACGATTACCTGCAAAGTGTGCAGGGCTACCTGGCGCCGCCAATTTTCGTGGTATTCTTTTTTGGTGTGTTCAACAAACGGCTGAACGCCAAAGGCTGTCTGGCCGCCCTCATCGTCGGCTTCCTCATGGGGCTTTTCCGCCTGGCGGTCGATACGCCGGTTATTTTGTCGGAAACGTTCCGCTACGAGGAAGGCTCCTTTTTCTGGATTATCAACAATATATTTTTCCAATACTACAGCCTGCTCATTTTCCTGGTGTCGGCAGCAGTCATGGTTGGCGTAAGTTATGCGACTGAAAAACCGTCGTACGAACGCATCAGCGGTCTGACCTTCGGTACGGTCACTGCCGATCACAAAGCCGAAACACGATCCAGCTACACGCGGAACGATGTACTGGCCTCCGTGCTGGTCGTCCTACTGATCATTGCCGCTTATTTGTACTTCAACGGGTAGAGGCAAACTCGCATTCAACTATTCCGGCCTATTGAGGCTCGGTATATCAAAAATATCCAACCCGAAAAACTCATTCCCCAAACAACGCCTGCTCCACGATCTGACATAAAATATGCCCGATCAGAATATGGGCTTCCTGGATGCGCGGCGTATCCGTTGAAGGGATGTTTAACAACACCCGGCAAAGCCCGGCCAGTTTTCCGCCGGTACTTCCGGTCATGCCCACAACCGCCATGCCCACCGCTGCGGCTTTTTCAGCAGCCCGGAGGATGCTTGCCGAGTTGCCGGAGGTACTGATCGCCACCAGCACGTCGCCCGGGCGGCCGGCGGCTTCCACCATGCGGGCAAACACCTGTTCGTAGCCGTAATCGTTGGCCACGGCGGTCAGGTAGGAGGAATTGACGTGCAAGGCTTCGGCAAATAGTGGCGCCCGGTCGGTGTAGAACCGGCCCGATAGCTCGGCCGCAATATGCTGGGCGTCCGCTGCGCTGCCGCCGTTGCCGCAAAAAAGCACTTTTCCGCCCACCCGGAAGGCTTGCGTCAGCAGTTCGGCGGTCTGTTCAATTTTTTCCAGCAAATACACATCGGTCAAAAGCGCCTGTTTTACGGCGATACTTTCGCGGATTGATTTTTCAATTATGGTGTTCATTTTCCTAAAATTCCAGATTAACAGGGGGCAATCAATGCTTTCACGGTGTACCACCAATTTTGCCGGCGAGCCATATCCACAACCATGGCTTTCCGGTCGTCGAGCGGCAAAGTTCCGTGCTTTTTTTTCAACAGGCTGTACCGGCGCAGACAAACCCGCGTGATGGCGGCCAAAAAATGTACGGTGCACACGGTTGTTTCCCGGCGGTATTGCGTGCCGGGCATTTGCCGGATTGCCCGGGTCAGCGCAGCGAATTGATCCGAAAAAATGGCTTCGAGTTGCTCCGGCGCATTTTTTTTCAAAAAAAACACCGCCGGGGTGGGCGTCTTGTTTTTCCGGTCGAACCATACGTCAAAAATATCGTCGCAGAGCTGAACAAACCCACCCAATTCAAATGCCAGCGCCGCGTTTGCGGCATCCGGCGCATCGTCGAGCAAGCGGCGGAACAACAGGACAGAAAATCCGCCTTTTTGTTTTGTGTTTTCTGTCAGTGCCGTTTCGGAAAGCGGCGGCTCCACCAATTGCCGGCTCGAAAATTCCAATTGATACACCCGGTTCAGGTCGGCCCGGAAGGCCGGCAGTTCGGCGGGCGGAATTTCAGCATACACCAACTGCAATAAATGCAGGGCCAGGCCATCGTCGTCGAGCAGAGTCCCCAGTGCTTCCGGACGATCGGGCAGTGCACGTTGATGGCTGAGCCCGTCGGCCGAGTCGTCGAATGCACAGGCCAGGGCGGCCAACCTGGAAAAACGGCGCCTTTCCGCAAGGCTGATCTTTCGCCCGCGCAGCCGGCAAAAAACGGCGCTCAAAAATGCCGTTCCGTAAAAATAATGGCGCCAGCGATTGCCCGCCAGGTTTCTGAAAAGTTGATTGGATGGCAGTTTCAGATCGTTGTGCGCACGGGTTTTCCAATAAACACCGGCTCGCGCAAAATGCCCAAACAACCGGATGGTCGCGGCAAACAGGAAAAACCAGTGGGTGACATGGCGCATCAGGTAATATTTTTCCCGAAGGGTAAAGTCCGGATCACCGAAACAGCGGCAAAACTCAACAACGCCACCGAAGCGGCTACCACCGGTATGCCAAGTGCCGGATGGATAAAACTGTGTCCGAACCCAAGCACGGTGAGCCCGTCCATCAGCAAGACGTGGATCAGGTAAATCCCGAAACTCGCCGCAGCAAACCGGCCTTCCACGCTCCGGAGCGGCCCTGTGTTCCAGCCGTGGCGCGCCACAAGCATCCAACCGACAGCACCCAGGGTAGATGTGGGCGTGAGGTAGTCGAAAAAGAAAGGCTGAAATGTCCCGGAGCGCACACTCAACCCAAAGGTGCCCAGCACGCTGACGGCAGTGGTCAGGGCAATCAATACCCAACCCCAGGCAACCAGCCGGCCGCGCGCGTACCCCCAGGGTTCAATGCCGCGGCGGGTTTGGGCTTCATCGGCGGCTGCTTTATTGCCCAGGTAATAGCCCAGCACAAAATGCCCCAGGTGGTTGGTGAACAGTTCGATGCTCAGGCCAAAGCGGAGATCAAAGCAGTACAGCAGTGCTTTGTATACCCAGGTACCCAAAATACACAGGGCGAAAAAATAGTAGAAGTCGCGCTCGGGGGCTTGTTGCACCCAGGGCCGCAGCACCGGATACATGAGGTACAGGCCCAAAATGAGATAGATAAACCACAAATGATAATGCACCGGCCCTTCCAGCACCTGCGCCAGCGCCTGCCCCAACGCAGCGGGATCATGGTGTGCGAAAAAATTGTACACCAGGTAAACCGCCATCCAAAAGAGTGCAGGAATCAGTACCCGCACGAAACGTTTTTTCAGAAAAATACCCGTCGGATAGTTTTTCCCAAACAGCAAAAACCCGCTGAGCATCACAAACAGGTTTACGGAGGGTCGGCCCAGCGCATCCCAGCCGGCGCCCGCCCACCAGTGTCCGGCGCCCGGCCCCGGGAAGTTTTGGGCAACCTGCGCCGACACATGAATGACGATCACCAGCAGGGTGGCTGCGTTGCGCAGGCGGTCGGCCCAGGGGAGTACTGCTGTTGTGGTTTGTGTTGCTTGTGTTTGCACGAGGGAAAGTTACCAGCCCGGAGCAATAAGTTGGTTTTATTCACAAACAATTCCGCCGCTCAGGAATATTGCTTCGCGTAATATTCCCGGTAGGCGCCGGAGAGCACTCCTTGCAGCCAGTCGGCATTATCGAGGTACCATTGGGCGGTTTGGCGGAAACCTTCCTCAAATTTGATGGAGGGTTCCCAGCCGAGTTCGTTGCGAATTTTGGAGGCATCAATGGCATAGCGGCGGTCGTGCCCGGGGCGGTCGCGCACGAACGTGATGAGTTGGCGGGAATGTCCGGCCGGGCGGCCCAGCAGTTCGTCCAGGATGTCGCAGAGTTTGTGCACCAGGTCGATGTTTTTCCATTCGTTGTTGCCGCCGATATTGTACGTTTCGCCGGTTTTCCCCTGGTGGTAGATCAGGTCGATCGCTGCAGCGTGGTCTTTCACCCAGAGCCAGTCGCGGGTGTACTTGCCATCGCCATAAACCGGCAGCGGCCTGTTTTCCCGGATGTTGTTGATCATCAGGGGGATGAGCTTTTCGGGAAACTGGTATGGGCCGTAATTATTGCTGCAGTTGGAAATCACAACAGGCAATTGGTAGGTATGAAAATATGCCCGTACGAAATGGTCGCTGGACGCCTTGGAGGCCGAGTAGGGCGAGCGCGGGTCGTAGGGCGTTTCTTCCGTAAAAAAGCCCTCCTCGCCCAGGGAGCCGTACACCTCGTCGGTAGACACATGGTAAAAACGCTTGCCGGCGGGCTGGTCTTTCCAGGCTTCCTTGGCCACGTTGAGCAGGTTGACCGTGCCGAGCACGTTTGTTTCGACAAACTCCAGCGGATTGGTGATGGACCGGTCGACATGGCTTTCGGCAGCCAGGTGGATCACGCCATCGAAGCTGTACTTGCGGAACAGGTCCTGCATGTAGGCCTGTTGGGTAATGTCGCCCCGTTCAAAACTGTAGTTGGGCGCCGCTTCGATGTCCGTCAGGTTGGCCAGGTTGCCCGCGTAGGTGAGGGCGTCGAGGTTGACGACGTGGTAGTCCGGATATTTTTGTACCAGCAGCCGGACCAGGTGTGAGCCGATGAAGCCTGCGCCGCCGGTGATCAGGATGGTGTGCGTGGTGGTCATTTTTTTTGAATGGTCATTGGACAGGTTGAACGACCTTTTTAAAATATTCGTACGTGAGTTTGAGGCCTTGCTCGCGGTTGTATTTTGGTTCCCAGCCGAGCAGGGTTTGGGCTTTCGTGATATCGGGCCGGCGTTGTTTGGGATCGTCGACAGGCAGGGGGCGATACTCGATATGCGCTTTGGGATTTTGCACCAGGTCGAGTACTTCGTGGGCAAATTGCATTACGGTGATTTCCTGCGGGTTGCCCATGTTGACCGGCAGATGGTAGTCGCTGAGCAACAGCCGGTAGATGCCTTCGACCAGGTCGTCGACATAGCAAAAGGAACGGGTTTGCGAGCCGTCGCCGAACACCGTCAGGCCCTCGCCGCGAATAGCCTGGCTGAAGAAAGCGGGCAGCACCCGGCCGTCGTTTACCCGCATGCGCGGGCCGTACGTATTGAAAATGCGGATGATGCGGGTATCCACCTGGTGGAAGGTATGGTAGGCCATGGTGATGGCTTCGAGGAAGCGCTTGGCTTCGTCGTACACCCCGCGGGGCCCCACGGGGTTTACATTGCCCCAGTACTCTTCCGTTTGCGGATGCACGAGCGGGTCGCCGTACACTTCGGAAGTGGAAGCCACGAGGATGCGGGCATTTTTTTCCTTGGCCAGACCCAGGCAGTTGTGCGTGCCATGCGCACCCACTTTCAGTGTTTGAATGGGCATTTGCAGGTAGTCGATCGGGCTGGCCGGCGAGGCAAAATGCAGGATGTAATCCAGCTCGCCGGGGATGTGGATAAACTTGGTGATATCGTGGTGGTAATACTCGAAATCTTTTTCTTTGAAAAGGTGCTCGATATTATCCAGGCTGCCGGTGAGCAGGTTATCCATACCGATAACCCGGTAACCTTCGGCGAGAAAGCGGTCGGAGAGGTGGGAGCCGATGAAGCCGGCGGCGCCGGTGATTAGGACACGTTTTTTTGTCATAGAGGAGCTGGTAAAAAGTTGGATTGCGGCGCAAAGATAGGTGAATTGATGAGCCTGTTCAGGCAGGCCGGATTTACTTTGATCTGAACATTGGTAAAATGGTGTGGCGCCTCGCGGCAAGGGTGTATCCTGCCTGACATAGTGGGTAATTTATTTGAAAATTAATTTTGATGAACCTCAAAACCGGTTAAATTTGCATCCCATCAGATTGGCGTTTAACCACATTTTATTCTGCGCCTATTGAACGCCGCGTAATGACATTAATCCAATTGGACCAAATAATATTTATAACCCCAGTTCCCATTAAAAAAACCAGAGAATTCTAATTCTCCTCATTTTTATTAGGGCTTTCCTGTTCAATCTGACGTATTGCTTGCCAAAATTATTCCATAATTCAGGCAGGCAACTCATGAATCGTACTGCATCCAATCCAAAGGCTTGCCGGGCTGTAGCTGCAAGTGCTATCCCCTCGGGTAATATGTTTTTACCGAATTAAATAACACACCTGCAAAGTGATCGACACCGCCGTACAATACCTTGTCCGTGAACTGAACAACCGGTTGAACAATCCGCCCACGGAGGCCTTTGTGATTCCGGGCAACATCGCGCGCCTTGAATCCGGCGGTGCGGACCTGAATATTGGCGATCTGCAGTCAAAAGTTGTACTCAGCGTGGTGAATATTGAAGAGGAAAAAACCCTCAAAAACAGCCCGCACTTTTCAAAAGAAAACCAGCTTATCCGCACCTTCAGTCCGGTGCTGCACCTCAATATTTACGTCCTGTTCAGCTGTGCCGATGAGACCTACCTGTCGGCGCTAACAAAAATCTCCCGCATCGTCGGTTTTTTCCAACGGCAAAACACCTTCACGGCCGCCAATGCGGCCGTTACCTTCCCGGATAATATTGAGAAATTGATACTCGACCTGTACTCCATGAATTTTGAACAGCTGAATCACTTGTGGGGCACCATGGGCGGCAAGTATCACCCCTCCGTATTGTACAAAATGCGCATGCTGTTTATCCAGGAATCCCCCATCGCAGATGGCGATGTGATCGAAACCGTTCAAACAACCGTAATTGACATATCCAATCCGCCACCCACACCGGGATAGGCGGCCTACGTCCTATTTCATCATCAACCAAAACCAAGTAATACAATGGCGCTTGACTTATCATCTCTCCGTACACCGGGTGTTTATGTTGAAGAACTCAACCTGCTTCCGCCCTCAGTGGCTGCCGTGGAAACTGCCATTCCGGCATTTTTCGGCTACACAGAATTTCGCAAAGACAGCTTCGGGCAACCCATTCCGGGCAATGCCGCACACATCCAACGCATTGTTTCACTGCTGGAATACGAGCAGTATTTCGGAGGCGCTGCTCCACAAAACATAACCATTCAGGTTACCGAAAGCAGTGCCACCGCAGCCAACGTACAACCACTGATCTACAATATGTACTACGCCCTGTCGATGTACTTTGCAAACGGTGGCGGTCCCTGTTTCATCGTGTCCGTAGGCACTTACAACCTGGCAACACCGGCCATCGGGAAGTCCGTATTTGGCCCAGCATTAACTGCCTTGGATAATGTGGACGAGCCCACTCTGCTTGTTTTTCCGGACGCCGTCAACCTAACTAAGTCCGCCGACTATTACGACATCCTGGTTGAGGCACTTTTGCAATGTGAAAACCGCGGCGACCGCTTTTTGCTTTGCGATGTGTATAAAGGCGACGGCAGTTCCCCTACTGCCGTGGCGGATTTTCGCGAGGGCATCGGCGCAAACAGCCTGAAATATGCCGCAGCCTATTACCCCTTTCTGAAAACCAGCATGGGATTTTCCTACAACGCCGGCTCGGTCACCTTCGATCATAGCAATGGAGGCCTGCTGAATGGCCTCAAGTTGTCGGATGTGCAAGCGATTATTACCGCTTCAGCAGAACTGGCCCGGGCCACGGGATTTCAGGGACAGATAAATGCAGCGCCGGTAGCCGACGCCATCGAGTTGGGCATACGCACCGCACGGGCTGCCGTGGCTGCCGTGGCTGCCGTGGTGAAAGCGTTTTTACTGAACAACCCAACGGAGACGGAACCTTCCCAAGCGCTCAAAAATGCCCAAACTGCTGCAAACGGCGCCCTCGCTACGGCCAAAGCGGCAACCACCAAAACCGGCAACGGCAGTGCAACCGAAGCCGCCGACGCTGCTGTGGCTGCTGCCCAGGCCGCATTCGGAGAGGCTGCGCTGAACGCCATTGATATGACCGCCCTGAAGGCTTTGTTCACACCCGCCTTTGAAGGACGCATGAATCAGCTGATCAGCGAGTCCACGGTGGTACTTCCCCCGACTCCTGCCGTCGCCGGTATATATGCCCGGGTGGATCGCACAAGAGGGGTCTGGAAGGCGCCTGCCAATGTCAGCCTGGCCAGGGTGATCAAACCCACGGTGGCGATCAGCGATGAAAGCCAGCGCAGCCTGAACGTAGACGACACCTCCGGCAAATCGGTAAATGCCATCCGCAGTTTTACCGGCAAAGGCATACTGGTTTGGGGCGCGCGCACCCTCGATGGATTCAGCAGCGAATGGCGCTATGTCAATGTGCGGCGCCTGTTCAACATGGTGGAGGAATCGCTGAAAAAATCCACAGCACAATTTGTCTTCGAACCCAACGACGCCAACACCTGGGCTAAAGTCAAAGCCATGTGCGAAAACTTCCTGACCCTGTTGTGGCGCCAGGGTGCACTGGCCGGCGCAAAAACCGAGCACGCGTTCCGGGTGTATGTCGGATTGAATGAAACGATGAGTGCCGACGATATTTTGAATGGCCGGCTCATCATCGAAATCCATATGGCTGCCGTTCGGCCTGCCGAGTTCATCGTTTTGCGCTTTGCACACAAAATGCAGGAGTCTTAAAATCACCCAATCGCTCAATCGCTCAATCGCTCAATCACTCAATCGCTCAATCACTCAATCACTCAATGCCATGGCAGAATATCCGCTTCCAAAATTTCACTTTACCGTCGAATGGGGCGGTACCCGGCTAGGCTTCACCGAAGTCAGCGGCCTCGATGTCGAAACTGAAATTATTGAATACCGCGAAGGGGCCAGCCCGGTGTTTTCCAAAGTTAAAATGCCGGGAATGCGCAAATACGGCAATATCACGCTCAAACGCGGCACCTTCAAAGCAGACAATCAGTTTTTCGAATGGTGGAACACCGTACAACTCAACACCATCGAACGGCGCGACATCACCATTTCCCTGCTCAATGAAGCACATGAGCCCGTAGTTACCTGGCAACTGACCAACGCCTTCCCGGTAAAGGTGCAGAGCACCGACCTCAAGGCCGATGGCAACGAGGTAGCCATCGAAAGCCTTGAAATAGCCCATGAAGGATTGGTTATCAAAAATGATTGAACGTTATGGATATCATTAATCCAACGCCGGGCTTTCATTTTGTCGTTTCGTTTATCCACCCGGTGCTGGCCACGCCGATTGATATGGCATTCCAGTCGGTCACCGGCCTGGAAGTCAGCATCAATACCGAAACCCTGGCAGAAGGTGGGGAAAACCGTTTCACCCACAGCCTGCCCGGCCGGCAAAGCTATGCAAACCTGGTGCTCAAGCGGGGCATGCGCCCCCTGCCGTCACCGCTGACGAACTGGTGCCTCGACGCATTGGTCAATTTCAATATCCAGCCGGCCGACCTGGTAGTCAATTTGCTCGGCTTCGAACATGTGCCCTTGCGCACCTGGAACGTTGTCGGGGCTTATCCGGTGAAATGGTCGGTTTCGGAATTCAACGCCGAACAAAACCAGCTGGCCATCGAAACCCTGGAATTGAAATACCGGTATTTCAAGCCATTACTGCCGCCACTGCGATCCGTCGATATCCCGCTCGATCTGAACGGCATTGGCTTTTGAGTTTAATTTTTATAAAAATCCGAACACAGTATGCCAGTAGAAATAAAAGAATTGGTGATCCGGGTCAGTGTGGACGATTCCCGGCAACCTTCCGGAAACACCACCAGGCCAGGCTTCCAGACCGGACGGGTTCCGGACTGGCAGCGGGAAAAGATCCTGAAAGCGGCATTTGATCAAACCCTGGAAGTTTTACGCTTAAAAAAAGAACGCTGAGCCATGCCAGACATTGAAAACAAGGGAAAACTCGAAAAACTGCAAATCTGGGCATTCGAAGACCCGGAGTGCAAGAAAGAGAAAAAGGATCTGGAAATAACTGTAATGGTGAACCCAGAATCCTTTACCCTGAGCCATGGTGTGGAGTATATTGAAGAAACAACTCCGGGTGAAAAACCCACCACAAGCACCTATTACAGACACAAACCCCAATCTTTCGATATCGAATTGGTCTTTGACCGGACCGGTGTGATACCAGGAGCGTTACCAAAAGATAAAGGAATTACAGCGGACTTGGACAAACTAAAAAAGTTACTTGAATATGATGGCGGCACACACCAACCGGTATACCTCAAACTAAGTTGGGGAACCTTCCCATTGGCCTGCCGGCTTTCCGACCTGCAAATCACGTACAAACTGTTCAAACCCGATGGCACACCCCTGCGGGCAACTGCCCGATGTAGTTTCACTGAGTTTGCCGATGTTAAATTAAAAGAATCGATAAAAAATAAAAAGTCGCCCGACGTCACCCACGTACGCACCGTTCCGGAAGACGAACATCTTCCATTTCTGACCTCTAAGATTTATGGCGATTCCAAATACTATTTAGCGGTAGCCAAAGCCAACGGCCTGGTTAATTTCCGCAGGTTGGAAACAGGCAGCAGTTTACAATACCCGCCCCTGGAAAAAGGATAAAAATGAACGCACAACACGTCATACCGACTGATCAAAATCCCGACCTGGTTACCCTCACCGTCAAGGTCGACGGAAACGCTATTTCGGGAGCTGTCAGGCTCAATGCAGTATCCGTTTATGCAGAAACAAATCGCATCCCGACAGCCAGGCTGGTCATTTATGACGGCGAACCCGCCATGCAAGATTTCCCAACCAGTAACCTGGACATTTTCAATGTGGGAAAATCAATTGAAATCCTGGCCGGCTACCACAGCATTGAAAAATCAATTTTCAAAGGCATCATCGTCAAGCACAGCATCCGGGTGCGGGAGTCGCAATTTCAATTGGTACTGGAATGCAAACATCCGGTGTTCCGAATGACACTGAACCGCCGCAGCCGCTGTTTTCACGATTTGAAAGACAGCGAAGCCATGGAAAGCATCCTCCTGGAATACGGCCTCAATCCTGCCGTGCAGGCAAGCGCCATCGTACGCCAGGAAATTGTTCAGTACGACCTTACCGACTGGGATTTTCTGCAGGTACGCGCCGAGGCCAACGGCATGGTTTGCCTGGCGAATGCCGATGCCGTTTCCATCGCTCCGCCCGATCTGGAGCAAGACCCAGCGGTAGCCCCCGTATTCGGCGGCTCGATCATCGAGCTCGACCTTGAGACCGATGCGCGGCAGCAACCTGAAATGGTTAAAGCCACCGCCTGGGATTTTATCAACCAGGAAATGGCCGAATCGGAAAGCACGGAGCCCAACCTGCCAACATCCGGACAAACAGACGGACCCGGTCAAGCCGCAGCTATCGAAGCCGGCGAAACTACACTCCGGCACGCCGGCCGCGGCAAAACGGACGATTTGCAAACCTGGGCAAATGCGCAACTCCTGCGCCAGCGCATGGCCAGAACCCGGGGAAAAATTGTGATCCAGGGCAACCACCTCACCCAACCGGGCAAACTGCTCCAGTTGCACGGTGTGGGAAATCAGTTCAATGGCAAGGCTTTTATTTCCGGCGTGGCACACGAAATATCCGGCGGCAACTGGCATGCGCATGTTCAGCTGGGCCTGAACCCCGAGCCGTTTGCGGCCACGTACGACATTCAACCCCTGCCTGCTGCCGGGCGTTTTGGGGGAGTGAACGGCCTGGCCACCGGCCTGGTCACCCAATTGGGCGGCGACCCCGACGGCGCCGACCGGATCCGGGTGCACCTGCCCATGCTCACCGAAGGCAGTCAGGGCATTTGGGCCAGGCAAGCCAGCCTCGACGCCGGCAACCAACGCGGCGCCTTTTTTCGCCCCGAAATCGGCGACGAAGTCATCGTCGGTTTCCTGAACGACGACCCCAACGACGCCGTCGTGCTCGGCATGCTGCACAGCCCCGACAAGCCGGCGCCCCTGCCCACCAACGACGACAACAACCTGAAGGGATTCGTGAGCCGAAGCGGGATCGAGCTGCTCTTTGACGATGAAAAAAAATCACTCACGCTCAGCACCCCGGGCGGGAGAACCCTGCTGCTCGACGATCAGGGCCGTGTCCTGAAACTGGAAGATGAAAACGGGAATAAAATTGAGTTTACCACCTCCGGGATTACCATTCAGACCAATGGCAATCTCACGCTGAAAGCCGCTGCCAATGCCGAACTCTCGGGCGGCGCCATGACAACGGTAAAAGGCGGTATTGTAAAAATTAATTAAACCCATAACCAACCCGCGTATGCCACCTGCTGCACGAATCACCGATTTACACACGTCCGTCCCGCCGGTCGGGCCGCCGTTACCCATCCTGCCGCCGGGGAGCACCACGGTGCTTATCGGCGGCTTGCCGGCAGCACGGGCATTTGACATGGTAACCCCGCCCCCGGGCTGGGTAGTTCCTCCGCCCGACATGATCGCCAAAGGCTCGTCCACTGTTTTTATCGGCGGCATGCCGGCGGCACGCATGGGCGATACAACGGCTTCGGGCCGGATTATTTTGGCAGGATGCCCAACCGTAATTATTGGCGGTTAGAAAAAAACTAAAAACATGGAAAAACTGGATTTTCTCGGTCGTGGCTGGAGTTTTCCTCCTGAATTTGGGCAGGATGGTCGCAGCGTGCAACTCGTTGAAGCGGAAGACGATGTCCGCCAAAGTTTGCGCATCCTGCTTGCCACCCGCCTGGGCGAACGCGTGATGCGGCCGGATTTTGGCTGCAACCTCGACGAGCTCATGTTTGAGTCGCTAACCACAACGTTTAAAACCTATATCGCAGAGCTGGTTCGGAATGCCATTTTCTACCATGAACCCCGGGTCCGGCCGGATTCCGTTGAAATACTGGCCGACAGCAACAACGACGGACTCATTCTGATCGACATCGAATACACCGTCTACACGTCGAATTCCCGGTTCAACCTCGTATTTCCATTTTACATCAACGAAGCCTCTAATCCCCAAACTTCATGAACGAAAACAGCCGGCACGAACATCCGTTACAACACAGCGGTCAATCGCAAACCCAACGCCTGCCCCGGGCGCTGGATCCCGCTTTTTTCCGGGTCGATGAGCGTTCGGTCGAGGATTTGCTGCGTTTCAGCTACAACTACGCTGCCGACCTGGAATATTTTTCAGCCGACAACCGGGTTACCGGAAACTGGCAGGGCTTTCTCGAAAACAGCCAGGGTAAAACACTCGCCGAATTGGAGGCAATGCCCGATACCGAGCCGCACTTCGCGCTCTTCCTTTGCTTTTTGCACTTGTTCGGCTACGCGCAAGAGCGGCTCAACACGCTTACGCAACGGCATTTGGAATATTACTATGAAAAAGTGCTGCAAATCCGCCGGCGCAAGCCCCGGCCCGATCAGGTTCACCTGGTTTTTGAACTGGCAAAAAACGCAACGGAAGTCCTGCTCAAAAAAGGAACCCGCCTCAATGCGGGTAAAGATGATACGGGTAAACCGCTTTACTACCAGCTGACGGAAGACAGCGTGCTCAATCGCGCCAAAATCGAGCACCTGCGTACGGTCCTATTTGAACATGGGAAACTGCACGTCGCCAATCAGGCAAACTCCGCTGACGGCCAGGGTGAGCCCTCCACCGCACAACCGTTTGCCTGGCCGGCAATGGGCAACAGCACCCACCCGGCAGCTCCGGTCGGCATGGCCGTGGCAGCGCCCATCCTCCGCCTGAGTGGCGGGGAACGTACGATCCGCCTGCTGTTTACCTTAAACCGGGCCGTACCTGTTTTGGAAAAAGCCGCCGATGCCATGCAAGTTTTTGTAACCGGTGAAAAAGGCTGGATCGGTCCCCTGAACGCCGGCAGTGGCAACTTGCGCACCAAAGCCGGCAGCACCATCTGGCCGGTTGAGGTCCAAACGCTTACAACTTCGATGGAGGCCATCGTGCCGTATGACCCGGAGGTACACGCGGGTAATTTTAACACGCGCGAGCCCATGCTCCGCATTTTATTCGAGCCGGAAAAAGCGGCGCCTTACCTGGAAGTACTAGGGGCACTGCAAGTGGAAGCCCTGGCGCTGGAAGTTGAGGTGGATAATTTCAAAAATGTTGAACTTCTGAGTTCCGAAGGGCCGCTCGATCCCAAATGGACAATCGCGCCGTTTGGAAGTATTCAACCCGATTCCGGTTCCCGGTTTTTCATCGATTCGGAAGAGGTTTTTTCCAAGCCTCTGCAACAAATCAAATTGAACCTGCACTGGCAAAACGCACCGAAAGGCCAATCCACCGGCATTTCGCGCGCAACCGGGTTTGGCATGGAAAAAATCCCCCGGGCCTTTGTAAAAGAAGATTCTGACGACGACCAGTACTCCGCTGATATCCGGGTAATTTCCGGCAATTTGAGCGGCAGTTATACGCCGGCCCGCCTGTTCCAACCCGACTCCGGCGTCTCCGACTCGCTGAAACAAACCATCACGATCCCGCCGGCGCCCCAGATTGCTGTTTTGGTCAAACCGTATTTTCAGGCCAAAACACCCCTGGTGGCTGCACCGAAAGCGTACCTCCCACTGGCGGTCAAAACCGGCCAACTGGCGCTCAACATTTCGGCAAACACCAAACTTGTTCGTCTGGCCGACAGTTATCAGCTCATTGCAAAAGGCATTGAGGCCTTTTTTTTGGAGAAATCGCCGTTCGATGGCATTCGTCTCACGCTCCGGATCAAAAACAAAACGGCACAAAATGCCAACTTTAAACCCCAACTGTCCGATTTCAGCCTGTCCTACAAAGCAGCTACCGCTACCGAACCGCTCCGCAACGGGCCGGATGCCCTGACCAAATTCCGCAAACGTTCGGTGCAGTTTTTCCACATCGATGTGTTTGGGCAGTGCGAAACACATGGCGTTTTGTTGCACAGCAAATCGCCAACCGTCCGACTCCTTCCAACCCCGGAGGCACCAGGCAATTTGTACCTGGGTTTGCAAAATCTGCAGCCTCGCCAAACACTCAATTTGTTTTTTCAAGTACTTGAAGGCAGTGCAAATCCGGAAAAAACGGTTGAAAAAGTCACCTGGAGCGTGCTCGCCGGCAACGCCTGGCTGCCCCTGGAAGCCGAACACCTGCTCGCCGACCGCACCAATGGCCTGCTTACCTCAAACCTGGTGCGCCTGCTGATTCCTTCCGATGCCAGTACGGACAACACCTTGCTGGAGCCGGGCTTTGTCTGGTTGCGCGCAACGGTCCAAAACAACCCGGATGCCATTTGCCGGATACTGGACGTGCAGGCGCAGGGGTTGACCGCCCGATTTGTCGATGCCGGGAATAGCCCGACGCACCTCACCCAGGCCTTGGCGCCGGGCACAATCAGCAAACTGACCATTCAGGATGCACGGGTAAAAAAAGTTGGCCAACCTTACGCCTCCTTTGGCGGACGCCCGCAGGAGCAGGACGCCAATTTTTATACCCGGGTGGCTGAACGCCTCCGGCACAAACAACGGGCGGTGAGTATTTGGGACTACGAGCGGCTGGTGCTGGAGCAGTTCCCCGAGGTTTTTCAGGTAAAATGTATCAGCCATTGTGCGCCCGACAGCGAAGTTGCCCCGGGTCATGTGACCCTGGTGGTCATCCCCGATTACCGGCACTACACGGCCGATAATCCATTGGAGCCCCGGGTATCGCTTTACCTGCTGGATGCGATCCGGCAATGGATCATGCCGTTCAAAATGCCGGGCGTGCTCGACGTCCACGTGCAAAACCCGCTGTACGAGCAGCTTTTTCTGGATTTCAAGGTTGCTTTCCGGGAAGAAAACAAACTGGATTTTGGCATCCTCCGGCAGCAACTGAACGCCGATATCAACCGCATGCTCTCCCCCTGGGCCAATACTGACCAGGAGCAGGTTTCTTTCAACGGCCGGTATTTCAAAAGTGCGCTGATCTATGCGCTCGAACAATTGGAATACATCGACTACGTCAGCCATTTCAACATGTTTCGGCAACAAGCCGATGGAAAACGGTCCGAACCGCTCGAAGAAGCCGGCCCGACGCGCGCCCGGGCCTTGCTGGTGCCGGCGCCCGGGCACAACATTCAAAATGCCAAACCCGTCTGAAATCAACTAACGAATTCACTATGACCGCCGCACTGACCATACCAAACTTACCCGCCGACCATCCCAGCCAGGATTATGCATGGCTGCGGCAGGCGGGCCTGCGCTATCTGGAAACGGTGGCCAGGCAGTGGACGGATTACAATACCCACGACCCGGGCATTACCATCCTGGAAGTGTTGTGCTATGCCATTACCGACCTGGGTTACCGCACCGATTTCCCTGTGGAAGAATTACTGGCAGACGGTAAACCCGACAGCCTGAAGCGACACTTCCTGACGGCCCCGCGGGCATTGCCCAGCGCACCGGTGACCGAACTGGATTTCCGGAAAATACTGCTCGATATTCCCGGGGTAAAAAACGCCTGGTTGCAGGAAAACCTCAAACACCGGTTCAAGGTCGATTGCACCGCTTCAAAAATTACCCGCGACCCGATTCCCAGCCACCACAAACAGCAAACCATCACCCTGCGCGGCATCTACGATATACTGGTGCAGGAAGACGAAACGATCACCGAAGAAACCAACAAAACCAAGCGCAAAAAAAAACAGGAAGCACTGCGGACTGCCGTGCGCCGCGTATTCAATGCCAACCGGAACATTTGCGAAGATCTGGATGAAATCCGCGTGGTGCCCATGCAGGACATCCGGGTATGCGGCGATATTGAGTTGCACCCGGAAGCCGTGATCGAGCGCGTGTATGCGGAAGTGCTGTACCGCCTCCAAGTACATTTCAACCCGCCGGTACCGCGCCGTACCCTGGCCGAATTGTTGGAACGCGATATTCCGGTCGAGTCCATTTTCGAAGGTCCGCTGTTGAGCAAAGGTTTCGTCGACGACAACGAACTGCGCCGTTCAGGGTTGAAAACCGAGATCCGTTTGAGCGACCTCATCCGGGTGATCATGGATATTCCGGGTGTCAAACTTATACGGAAAATTCATTTCAACTATTGTAACAGCACAGACGCCGATGCTCCCCTCGACGACGATGCCCAATGGGTATTGCCGGTGAAACCCGGGCACTTGCCCAACCTTTGCGAAGAAAATTCTCGCTTCAAATTTTTCAAAGGCCTGCTGCCGTTTGAAGTGGACCGGGAAAAGATCGAAGCCGAATATGCCGCCATAGTTGCTGCCGAACAGGCCAAAATTTTGACCATTGCACAAGCCGGCAAAGACCTCCCGCTCCCGGAACCGCGCTTTTTGCCGGTAGCCGAATACACCAGTATTCAGCACGATTTGCCACGAGCGTACGGCGTTGGCAAACACGGCGTGCCCGATGTGCCCGCATCCGAGCGGGAACACCGGCAGGCACAGGCGCGCCAACTCCGCGCTTACTTGCTGCTTTTCGATCAGCTAATGGCCGACTACCTCGCCCAACTTTCCCAGGTACGCGCGCTTTTTGAAGCCGATGCATCGCTTGGGCAAACGTATTTCCACCAGGTCGTGGGCGATTTGCCCGATATTGAAGCGGCTTACGGCCACTTTGATCAACTGGAAAACCTGCTCGTGCGTGCCTCCGGTGAACATGAAGCTGGCGCAGACGGCGTATCGCTGTTTGAACAACGGAAAAACCGCCTGATGGACCATTTGCTGGCGCGGTTTTGCGAAAGCTTCAACGAGTACGTCCTGCTCCAACGCAGCCTCAGTGGCCGTGGACGGACCGACGCGAACATGCTGCCCGAAAAAATGGCCTTCCTGCGCGAATACGAATGGCTCAGCCGCAACCGTGCCCAGGCCCTGGATTTTTATAATGAATTTTTAGCAGACAGCGCCGGCGAGCCCCGGTTGGACGGGCAGGGCGACCCGATTGTCCAGCCGATCTGGTACGACCAGACCAACGCGCCCCCGCATCCGGCACTTGCCAATATTTCGGGCATCGAACACCGGGTAGCCCGCCTGACCGGCATACCCAATATCCTGCGCCGAAACCTGTCCTCCATTTTTTACGGCCTGTATGAACAACTGGACGACGACACGGAAACCGACATGCGCTTCCGGGTGGTGGATACCGACCGGGAAAAGATACTGCTCAGCAGCAGCCGGCGCTACGACTCCCGCGCTGAAATGCTGGAAGAGCTTCGGATAGCCATTCGTCTTGCCGTGATCGAGGAAAACTACCAGCTGGCCACCACGACCGACGGGCGTTTTTATTTCAACATCATCGACCGGACGGACGACAATGTGGTCGCCCGCCGCATCGAATATTTTGAAACAGAAGCCGAACGCGCCGAAGCGATCCGCTACCTGATTCAATTTTTAAACGACAACTACAGCGAGGAAGGCTTTTTCCTGGTGGAACACCTGCTGCTTCGGCCGCGCGCCAATACCGGCAATTTCCTGCCGGTTTGCACCGAGCCCGATTGTGTCGACTGCGGCACACCCGACCCCTACAGCAACCGGGTACAAATTATTTTGCCCGGCTACACGCCGCGTTTTTCCGACATGGACTTTCGGCGTTTTTTTGAAGACACCCTTCGGCGCGAGCTGCCGGCGCACCTGATCCCGCGCATTTGCTGGATCGGTATTCAGCAAATGCAGGAATTTGAGCAGCGATACAAAAACTGGCTGGAAGCCTTCCGAGCCACCGCCAATGGCGCCCCAACCGATGGCCAGGAGCAAGCACTGAACGACCTGATCGCCATACTGAACGAACTCTACACCATTTACCCGGAAGGCACTTTGCACGATTGCGACGATGCTGTGAGCGAATTCAACCCGATCGTGCTTGGCCAGACGCATATCGGCACCTTGCCACCCGACATGAACCAACCCTGAAAAGCCAGAAATACCTTAAAAATCAAAATTTTCAAGCTGAAAAAACATCCGACTTATGGATAACATACCGGTAAAACTCGATGCACAAGCCGTTCCGGAATTCAACTATTTCGTGGACAACCAGGTTCTGACCGCCGGGCAACTCAATACCCTGACGGATTATTTTGACCGCCAACACCGGCTTACCCGGGCGCGCCTTATCGGCGCGGGCATCGTCAGTGGCCTGGAAATTTCGCAGAGCCAATCTGGCCTTGTGCTCGGCAAGGGCATTGCCCTGACCTCCGACGGCGACATGCTCATCGTTCCGGAGGACCGGCAGTTTGCCCGCTTTCGGAGTTTTACGGACAGCAAAGCCAAATACGCACCCTGGACCGACCAGGCCTTGCTGGAACTCGTTTCCGACGACAACGACCAGGAAGGCAGCCCCAAACCGGTTGGCCAGCTGCCGAATGCCGGAAAACTGGTTGCGGCGCTGTACCTGGAAAGTTACCTGCGTCCGCCGGAAGACTGTACGGATACCGATTGCGACAACCTCGGGCCCAGGCAAATGAACCGCCTGCGCGTATTGCTGCTTCCCGAAGCCGCCATGGCCGCGCAGGTGCAACCGGCAGGACCGCCGCTTTCACCGGCACTCGATGTGGCTATCCGGCGGGTAAAAATGGGTGGCAATCCGATTCTCGGTTCCGACGACCTCGGCAACCGTTTTGAAGCAGCCATCGACGCCTCATCGGATGACTTGCGCATGGCCTTGCAGTTTGCGGCGAGCAACTATGGCCCACTGCTGAATACAGCCGGTTTTGGTTCGAAATGGATCGGTTTATTCAACAAAATAGCAGCCGTCCGAAACCTGAACAACGGCGTTCAACACGCCTACGCCGCGATGAAAGACCTGGCCGAAGCCTTGCGGGAAACACAATCCGCTGCGGCCGCCCTCCGGGCGCGGGATTTCCTGATGCCGGCAAGTTTCCCCAAGCATGTTGCGCTGGGCAAACTGTCGGGCGATGCGCCGGCTTTCCGGCAGGATTTTATCGAATCGCCCAAGCTAAACCGGGGAGATATGGCCTTGCAGCGCCTGCAATTTTGCATGCAGCGCATCGACCTGATGCTGCGCAGTTTCAATGCCAAAGGCGGCAGCAATGGCTTGCGGGTTACGCCTTCGCGGCCAACCGGCTTGCTGGGCGACCGCGCTATCCCGGCGTATTTCCAGAGCAGTGCGAACCTGCCGTTGCACGAATTTTGGAATTTTGATAAAACGCGCCAGCAAAACACCGGTGCTGTTCGCAGCTACCATGCAAACGCCTATTCCACCAACCCGGCAACACTCGACCCCCTGGGTTATGCCCACGACGATTGCGCTTTTTACCGCGTAGAGGGCATTCTTGGCCTGGAAAAAGACGGCGTTTTGCAAGCGCTCACCAACTTGCGGAACAGTCAGAATTTGCCGTTCCGGGTTGAAAGCGTTCAAATTGAACAGGACACGGGACGAATTGTACTGCCACCGCGATTCAAATTCCCGCTATGGGAAAATGCCTGGCATTTTCAACGGGAAGGCTTGTTCGACCAACTCCAACTGGCAAAAGATTACGCCACCAAACTGGAATCGGCCGCCATAGATCCCGAAGTGCCCAACGACTCCGACGTGCGGGCAAAAGTGCAGGGCGCTAAAAACCGGGCGCTCGAAATCAAAGGCAAACTCGATGCCGCCACCCAGGCAATGTATGTCAACGCACAGCAATTTTCGGTGAACTATGCAAAATTCAAAGCCCCTTACGAGGAAGCCATTCGCGACGGTTTTGACATCAATGCCGATGTGCAACAGTTTGCCCAAACACCCACCGAATCGCCCTTGCACCAGTTTACGGTGTTTAACCAGTCGTTGAAGCTGGACCGCCTGATGGATATTTTTAACAAAAAAATAGACGCCGTCAAGCGACAACTGATCTTCGACAACTTTCAGAACAATCACCCCGGCATGGAATATTCGGGTGGCGTACCGGTAGGCGGCACGCTGGTGGTCGTGCATCAAAATGATCGCGTGGTAGCCGAGTTTTCGTTGCCGTATGCTGTAGAATTTGACCTCGATCCCGAAGTAGACGTTAAGCCGCCGCAAAACGGGCAGGCCAGGCCGCCGATTGGCGTCATCGATCCGGGAAAATTCGCCTGGGTGAACAAGTTCCACCTGTACAAAGACATTGGGTTTACCAAAGTTGGTCTGCCCGATTTAACTGCGTTTACCCAATTGAATTTGAAAGTCGATTCGCTCCAGACCCAATTGAATTCAACCAACAATTTTGTGACAACCTGGCTGCCGAATATTTCCAAAAACCCGGGCACTGTGGTTACCACGCCGGGCGGCATAAAAGACCTCGGCCTGGCCACCAGGGTTACCGGTACCGAAAATCTGGGCGCCGCAATAAAACACCTTGAAACGCAAACTTCCCGGACGGCTGAACAAGACCAGTTACTGGCCGGGTTGCGGCGGGAATTTGACAAGGAAATTGCCGGTGTGGTGGGTTACATCGCCCAAAACAACCTGGAAGTCAACGTGGATAGCGATGCCTTCAATGCGATGACCAAGGTCAACAACTCGGTGGACACCGTAAGCGACGACACCCGCAACAACCTTAACCTGACCAAAGATCTTCGGACCAAAGAGGAGATCACCAAAAACAAGAACCTGACCATCCTGCTAACCGGATTCAAATTGCGCACTTGAGCACCAAACCCCGGCATATTATTCGAAAACTGGCCATCGACCTGCATTGTCCGGGCCCGGAGACGGGTCGCGCACTGTACAACCAGTTGGGCGAGACCTTGCAATACCGGGTCGGGCCTGAATTAGAAGCGCTATTTGACCGCCTGGGCGATATCCGGCTGGAGCGGCTTGAACTGGATCTTGGTGTTTTACCTGCAAAAAACTGGGAAGCGGTGCTCCGGGAGCGTTTGTTGGAGCAATGTGCAGAATTGCTGAACGCGGCAGCCCAACAACCTGGCAGCCCCGAAACACAGGCCAAAAAGCATGGTGCGGAGCACCCCGTTTTCGAAACTTACATGTTTTTCCTGCAAACAGGCCGCCTGCCCTGGTGGGCAGAGCACCGCCGTTTGCCGGAACTGGAATCAGCGGTGCTGCAAGCCGGGACATTGGACGATCCAGCCGCATTAGAAGCCCTGATTTCCCTGCTAAGCACCCATCCGAATGCACTGCTGCGGTTGGTTTCCCAGGCGGGAATACCGCTGTTGCAAGCGCTTCATAAACGCCTCACCGAACGCAAAAAAGGCCAAACCGATCGCTCAACAAAAACAAAGACGCCCGATTGGCATAAAATCGGAATTTCCAACGCCGCGCGGCAGGCCGCGCTCAAGGCATTTGCTGCACTGATCAAATCCAAAATAAATCCTGCTGATGAATTGCCGGAAATGGCCAGCTTGAAAAAGCAAGCGGACAAGCTGCCTGAAACCAATGAGACCGTTTTTGTGGTCAATGCCGGGGTCGTGCTCCTGCACCCGTTTTTGAGCCCGTTTTTCCAACAATTGGGATTGCTTGAGAAAAACCGGTTTCCGGGAAAAGCCGAACAGGAGCTGGCCGTGCAGTGGCTCCATTTTTTAGCCACCGGCAGCCGGGAATGCCCGGAACCTGAACTTGTTTTGCCAAAAATACTGTGCAACATGCCGGTGGAATATCCGGTGAGCCGGTGGTTTGCCCCAGACAAGGAACAAATCGCTGAAGCGGAAAAACTGCTGGCCAGTGCCATTGCGCATTGGTCTGCCCTGAAAAGCACCAAACCGGACGGGCTGCGCGAGGGCTTTTTGCAACGAACAGGAAAACTGGAAACCAGGGCCGATGGCTCCCACAAACTTACCGTGGAACGTCTGGCTCAGGATGTCCTGCTCGAACAACTCCCCTGGAGCATCAGCATGGTACGCCTGCCCTGGATGGAGCAATTTTTATTCGTAGAATGGTAACCTGCTTTAACCATGCGAAGACGAGCCAAAAAAAATACGCACAACCCGCTAAGTTCCGAAGCCATTGCCCGGAAGGATGTCGCGGTGCCGTTTTTTCCGGCGGCATACCGCAAACCGGCCCAGGAATGCGCCGGCTGGGTGCAAGACAAGGAAAGCCTGACCAAACGCGCTGCAGAACACTACCTGGCTAATGCACTGGGAGCCACCGGCCATGCCACGAACCTGCGCGTCGCCAATAGTGGAAAGTGGTATATCTGGACAGTGGTCACCCCAACTGGAACATTTGAAATTGGCGTATCCGTGGTCAGGCTTCCGGATTACCTGATCGTGCGCGAATACCCGGGCGCCAGCAGCCCGCGCTGTGAATACGAGTTCGTATGTACCGCCGGCGGCGATATCCGGTTTATCACCCGCAAGTGTACGCCATAACCGTTTTTTTTAATATCAAACAGCGTATCCGGGATACGCAAGTCAAGACAAACAGCATGTCCGAAAACATTCTCCTGTCCTTAAACTTCCTCGCCGAACTCATCCGGTTTCGGGTGTCCGAATACCTGGAACCGGGAAAAACGGAACTTCCGCCCTTGCCGAAACTGGAAGACGACGGCGCGCCCTTCACCCGGTTTATCCAGGAACGCCAGCTGACCCCCGATGCGTTCATTGCCTTGATCACGGCACTTGCACCGCACGTCAAACCGCAGTTGATCGACGAAGTGGTGCAGGAATTTTTTCCTCAGGGCAGCGATTTCCCCCCGATTGGCGGCGTGAAAGGAACGAATTACCGGGGCCTGTTGCCGACCGGCGAAACGGTGCTTTTCTTGCTGGCGCAACATGATTTACACCGGCGTGCGGAAGCCCAGCAGATGTTTGGCGCCAACCATTTTTTTTCAAAAGAACGCATCCTCTACCTGGAGGAAATGAAACCCGGAGAACCGGCTTCCAGCGGCCGGTTGGTGCTGGACCCCGAACATGTCGAATTGTTTACCCTCGGATATGCCCCTGCTCCGCGGCTCAGCACCAACTTTCCCGCCCAACTGATCAGCACGGAAATGGATTGGGACGATCTGGTGCTCCCCCCGCAAACGCTCGTCCAGTTGGCAGAACTGGAAAACTGGCTCAACCACAACGACACCCTCATGGAAGACTCGGGTATCCGGCGGCGGGTGAAGCCGGGGTACCGCATTTTGTTTTACGGCCCACCCGGCAGCGGCAAAACACTCACGGCTTCCTTGTTGGGAAAATCCAGCAACCGCCTGGTGTTCAAGGTCGACCTGTCAATGGTTGTTTCCAAATACATCGGCGAAACGGAAAAAAACCTGGCGGCGCTGTTCGACAAAGCCCAGCACAAAAACTGGATCCTGTTTTTCGACGAGGCCGACGCCCTGTTCAGCAAACGCACCGGGGTGCGCGATGCCCACGACAAATACGCCAACCAGGAAGCGTCCTTTTTGCTGCAACGTATTGAGGATCATCCCGGGTTGATCATCCTTGCCTCCAATTTTAAAAGCAACATGGATGAGGCGTTCATCCGGCGTTTCCAGTCGGTTATTCATTTTCCCATGCCCAGGCCGGAAGAACGCCTGGTGCTCTGGCGCAAAAGCCTGCCGACGGCCGTACAATTCAGTCCGAAAATCCAGTTGGAGCAGATTGCTGAAAAATACGAGTTGAGCGGTTCCAACATCACCAATATCGTGCATTACTGCTGCTTGCAGGCCCTGGCCAGCGAAACCCGGCAGATCAATCCGGACGATCTGCTTAAAGGCATTCAGCGCGAACTGATCAAGGAGAATAAAATGATCTGAACCATTGCCTATGCAAAAGGCTGAAGCGACAAAAACAACTGCCGTTGTGCAACGGAAACCGGAACCGGTAAGGCCGTTCTTTGCTCCGGTGGTTGGGCATGGTGATTTTGTTGCTTCCAACACACCGACGATCATTCAGCCCAAATTGAACGTTAATGCGCCGGACGACGCGCACGAACGGGAAGCGGATGCTATGGCGGATCGGGTATTGCGCATCCACACCGGACCGCCACACCTGCCTACCCAAAATGCACCTGCCCAGGTACAGCGGAAGTGCACCGCCTGCGCACAGGAAATGGAGGAGGCGGAAATGCCTGTGCAGCGCAAAATAACCGACAAAATTAACAGTGCGCATACGTTCCATATTCAACGCAAATGTGCCGCCTGTGAACAAGAAGAAACACTCCAGCGGCAGGAACTGGAAGCGGAAGAAGTCGTTCAGGCAAAAACATGGACACCCAATGCCATAGGCGGCTGCTTTACCGCTTCGCCACAATTCGCCAAACAACTCCAAACAAGAAAAGGCAATGGCAGACCGCTCGCCTTCGATACCCGGCAAAGCATGGACCAGGCCTTTGGCGCCGATTTTTCCAGCGTCCGCATACACACCGACAGCCAGGCCGCCGAGCTTAGTCAGGGTATTCAGGCCAAAGCATTCACCCACGGGCCGGATATCTTTTTTAACCGGGGCGCTTACAATCCGGGCTCCTCGGAAGGGCAGTGGTTGCTGGCACATGAGCTGACGCATGTGGTGCAGCAAGGGCATCAAACCAGTGATAGCATATCCAGAAAAATCAGTCCGCTCCCCGGGCTTTTTTCTGCTTTTAAACCAATCAATCCGGCAAAACCGCAAACTACCACAGCGATACCGTTGCCGGAAACCAACAACGCTCCAGCAGTACCGGAACAGGCAGCCGCTATCCCGGTACAATCCATGCTTCCAGCACATTCCGGAGCCGACGATACGGATGGCGTTGATGAAACCCCTGCCACACCGGAATTTACCCCGCTGGAGCCAAAAGACGACCCGGAATTTAAGCGGGTTGAGAAAAAGGTGCGCCAAAACGCCTTTGTGGGAAAAAGCCCCGAAGAGGCTGTTGACATTAAAACGGAAAATCTCAGGGCTGCCGCGCAATTGCCCGTGGGCAGGCGGAAGCGGCAAGCGGCGCTTGAGCAGTTACACACCAGTGCCGGGGCTACCCTTCCGGCGGGTTTTAAAACACCCTTGGAGGAAGCTGAACAGTTTGTGGATGACTTGAAGGCCAAAATCAGGCACGAAGAAACTACAAACGCCACCAACCCCCTTGAGGGCGCTAAAAACGGGCAAGACCTGGTACCTCCTGGCAGCGGCGCAGCAGCAGCGGTGCAAATGGACCGGGAAAAATATGCCGGCCAAATAAAAGAAACCGTGCCTGCGGGTAATGCCTTGGGGGCAAGAATTTCCACCCTGCAAAACGCAGATTCAACCGTTTACCCGGAACACAGCAACCTTACTGTTGAAGCGCCCGGCGACCCCATGTTGATCCATTCCGCTCGAAAAGCGGCGCCGAAACATCGCACCGAAGAAGAAATTTCACTGGAAGCAGAAAGCCAATCCCTGGATCAGCCGTTTGAAGAGCACAATATTCCCGAAGCCTGGGTCCGGGATTCCGAAAACCCGGAGTACCAGGCGGCTTACGACGAAAAAACAGCGGCACAAAAAGAACTTGCCGAGGCCCCGGAAAAATACAAGGAAATCGAAATTCCCAAGATCGAGCAATCCGAACAGTCGTTCCAAAAAACGGTGAATACCGCCAAAGCTTCAATGGATGGTATGTATAAGCAGCGCAAATCCGATCTATCCAAAATTGCCAAGGCCCAAACGGATGGCGCTCAACATGTTTTAAAAGGAAATGGCAATAAGATTGGCAAAGAGGAATATCTCCATGGAATTGAAAGCATTTACACCAAAACCAGTAAAAAAGTAAATGAATGCTTGCAGGAATTGCCCAACCTGACCCAGCGTTTTGAAAAGATACTCGAAGACGCAAACAGCTACTTCAAAAAACGGTCAAAAGAGATGTGGGGGTACTTGTACCCTGACTTTTACGTCCTGGACAGAGACTGGCCCAGCAGCAAAAACAAAACCAGGGAACGGTTACAGAAGCAATTTCTGGAAGAGGAACTCGGAAAAGCAGGCAACAACTATTTTGATCAAATTAAGGCCCGGGATCGGGCCAAGCGACGCAGCGCCGATCTGATTTTCAACAACCTGAAAAATCATTTTGATTTCCGGGTTTTTGAAGGTCGCGGTGAAGCCGAATACGACTCAGAGCGATCGTACCTGGGCATTGATCATGCCCGGATACTTGCCTTTCAAATTATCCAGGTTTTAAACAAAGCCAGAACAGCGATTAAAGAAGGGCAAAAAGAACTGGCCGACCTGAAAAGCCGCCTGATTGCGGAAGGCCCCGAAATTGCAAATGCCGAAGCAGCCATGAACGCCCGGTTCCAGAGCCTGGCCGAGTCCGTCGAAGAGCAAAAAGGGGCGATCATCGACGAAATGAAAAACGCCTACAAGCAAACTGCCGGAGGCCTGAAAGAAAGCTATGAGAAAATAGGCAGCGAGGTCAAATTGGGTATTCTGGGCCGGGCATTGAAGGCTGTCGTCAACGCGGTGAAAGCCGTAGCCGAGTTTGCCGGCCGGATCGTGCAGTTGCTCGGCCGCTTTGTTGGCTTGCTGGGCGATATTGTAACGCATCCGATCCGCTTTTTTGAAAACCTGGGCGCCGGTATCGGCCAGGGCATTTCCAGCTTCATCGGCGATATTGACAAATACCTGACCTCCGCTTTTTTTGACTGGATCAGAGGCACTACCGGCGGCCTGCCGATTCAGATACCGGACAAATTGAATGCATCAGGCATTTTCAGCCTGGTCAGCCAATTGCTTGGCCTCACGTGGGATACATTCTGGGAACGGGTTCAGGTAAAATTTGGCCCCCAGATAACCGCCACCCTGCGCAAAGGCGAGCGCATTGCCCACAAGGGCCTGGAGATTTTCAGTCTGGTCAAGGAAAAAGGCATTGGCGGGCTCTGGGAGCACATCAGCAGTTCCATCGGCTCCTTCCTCAGCGATACCCTGGCCAGCCTGAAAGAGATGGTGCTTTACCAAATCATTCAAAAAGCCCTGCGCAAGCTGGCCAAAATATTCATTCCTGCCGGCGGCTTTGTCGCCATCGTTGAATTGGTCATTGCGGCACTGAAGTTTTTATTCGAAAACAGAAACCGGATACTGGACCTGATCGAAACCTTCATGAACACCCTGGAAGACGCGATCCACGGCAGGGTGCAGGCCATTGTTGAGAAAGTGATCAAGGGGCTGACCAACTTTATCACCCTGGCCATCGACTGGCTGGCCAAATTATTCGGGTTTGGCGACCTGAACGATAAAGCCCAGCGCTTCCTGGAGCGCATGCGCAAACCGGTAGTTCGGGGTATTGATTTTGCTTTGGGTAAAATTGCTCCGCTGGTAAACCGGTTGTTCCGCAAAAAACAGGAACCGGATCAAACCACTCCGCCCGGGCAACAACTGGCCGATACCGAAGTCGGCGAAAACCTGGAATTTATTGCCGGCGGCAAAACCCACCATCTCTGGATAAACACGGAAGGCCCCGGAGTTGAAGTGATGGTGCGCAGTACACCCATGCCGGTGCTTAAAAAGTTGGAAGCATGGGAAGAAAAACTTGGAACACTGAACCCGGAGGAGCAAGCCATCGCCAAACAACTTTTGGCTACAGCTCACCGGCAGTACCGGGATACCAAAAAGGAAGGTACTGAAGCAGAAGCAGAAATGAGCGAAGCACTTGCATCTGCGGATAGTCGGGAAATTGTGGAGGCACAGCGGGCAGACGAAGAACTTGAAACGAGTGAACAAAATCTGATACAAACCCTGAAGCGCTTGTTTGAAACCTTCGGCGAAACACCGCATACTTTCCCGGACATTACTGTTTCGTTGCCATTCTCCATGGGCGCCCAATCCCACGAACTCCAGTTTGTCAGCAAAAGCAATAATGCGCAGATCACTATGGCTAGCGACCTGCGGATCAGCCTGCCCCTGTACTTGCAAAAAGCGTTGGATCAACTGGCGGAGATGCCAACATTTGCCGGTAAAACGAAAATCCGGAAAAGACTGGAAAATGCGTTACGCGCTTCCGACGCCAATTCAATTATTGAGGATTGGAATATGAACAAAGTCGAAGACACAAGGGCCAGAAATCAACCTGACTACGTTAAGGAAAGGCTCACCCGAGTAGCTGAAGAACTTTCCGATTTGGTAGTCGGGGACCGGAAAATTCCTGCGATCATAGGCTTGTTCGATCTGTTGAATAAAAACACCAAGATGCCAGGCCCCTATACCACGTTGTTTGCAGATCCAATCGGGAGCGTTGCGCCATTCAAAGAATTTTCCAGTACCCAACGTATAGAAGTTATCGCTGCTAACCGGCGCAGACCCGGGCATGGCGGACAGATAATTTCCGACTGTACTCCCGGTGAAGTATTACACGACGCCGATCCAAACGATGCTTTGAAGGCAAATGTGGACCATATTTACCCCAGGGCCAAAGGTGGTAGCAATAGTTACTCCAACGCGCAGGTCATCTCCAGAGCAGATAACCTGAAGAAAAGCGATACCACAGAGGGCTGCCCGTAGTGGTAATTGAAACAACAACCTTCCAATACCAAACCTCCAACCGACACACCACAAACTAAAAAAAACCAGCCTCCCCAAACGAAAGGCTGGCCAGTCTTCATCGAGCACCGGAATTCATTAGCCAACTACTACCGACAAAGAAAGCATAGCCACAATGCAGGCCGTTGCGCATATCGTGCAAACGCTTGCGCATATCGTGCAAAAAATCCGGTTTCCCGGGATACGCCTGAAAAAAACAGCCGGCGTGCAACTTGCACGCCGGCCAAAAGGGAGGATTGGTTTTTATCGGGGTTCGGTTGGCTGAGGCTTATGCTTCACAGGCAATTTTGAAGTTCATATTTTTCGTTAAAAACACGGATCATTCGCCAACTGCCCGCCAATGATCGTACAATCCACCCCGCAGTTTTGCACCGACAGGTTGTTGTACTGGCCGGTGGAAACAACGGTTATTTCCCGGCTGGTAGGCGTGAAAAAGCCAAAGCGATTGGAGTCGCCGGCGCACTCGATGTCATACAGGGCGTTGTTCGATGCCGCGTTTTGAAAGATTGTGCTTTCAAAAGCGTTGTCGATGGCCAGGTAGCCCCAGGTATTGTTATATGCATTGTTGTGGGCCACCAGCCAGTCGTTGGCCGATTCCGGCGCGTCCAACGGGTCGCCATTGGGATAAGCCAGGCTGTTCGGCGTACAAAGCAATACGCCAATAGCACTGTTGTGCACGGTATTACGCAGCACATTGCCCCGGTTATCTCCGCTGAAAATAGCTACAGGGGTATCGCTGACATCATTGTCTGTAATCAGGTTATGATTTCCATCCACATTGACAATAGACCAGCCCCGCCCCGGAGCACTTGGTCCAACCCCTGTAATTGTATTGCCGATAATCTTACAATGGTCGGCATTGCCTGTCACTATGGCCAGTTGAAATTTAAGCAGGGTGTTATTCAGCACCTTGGCATTGTGCGCGTTATCCAGTAAAATGGCATTCACCGCGCCGTCCGGTCCAGGATCGATCATAATGCCCTGGATGGTCACATGGTTAGCATCCTTGATATGCAAGGCAGGGTCGAGTTGCGTGGGTGTCGCAGTGCTCGGACCCGCAATACCGCTCCATTCAAACACCGCGCCGGACTCGCCCACGATTTTCACCGGAAAAGTAATTTCCACCGTCCCCGACTCATAGTGCACCCCGCTTTCCACGGTCACTTTGCCGTTCGGACCGGCAGCGGCGATGGCAGCGGCCAAACCACCGTTTGAGCCGGCGGGAAGTACCACATTGGCCCGGTCGTCGGCAGTTTGTTTGGCTTCCTGGAGCACCGCATCGGCTTCAGCGAGCGCCTGAGCGACGCGGGCCTCAATGGCCGCCAGTTTCGGATCGGCATTTGGGGTGGTTTCTTTCTGACAGGCATTGGCAAACAACAGCAAGCCAAAACCGAAAACGATCAGTTTTTTCATGTTGTACTTGGTTTTAGTAAGTTTAGAAAAATAGTCGGATGACCTGTGTGACCAACCAAGGGCAATTTTCCTCAAAAAGTTGAAAGGACCCTTGCGCATATCGTGCAAGTTGTTGCGTATATCAATCAGGCGTACCGGAATACGGGTAAAAATGGTTTTTTACACCAAAAAATCCGCTTAACCCCGGCCATCGCGCCACTCCCCCGGCGTTACGCCAAAAAGTTCCTTGAAGCGCCGCGAAAACTCTTGGGCATTCGAAAAACCTACATCATAGGCAATGGAAGCAATTTTGTCGGCAGGCCGGGCGCGCAACTCCGTGCGGGCACGCGTCAACCGGACGTGGCGGACAAATTGCGTGGTGTGCATGCCGGACAAGGCGTCCAGCTTGCGGTGTAATTGGGAAACGCTGACAAACAAGGCATCGGCCAGTTCGGGCACGGTCCACTGACGCTGCAAGTCGGCCTCAATCAAATTTTTCACCTCCTCCAGGAATCTTTGTTCCTGTGCCGTCACCGGGTCGGGCGGCAAGGCCATGGGCTCTTCCCCATCCGTTGCCAGGCCTGCCGAGCGCAGGTAATAGGCGCGCAGCTTGCGCAGGGCTTCGAGGAGGTTGGCAATACGAACCAGCAATTCTTCTTTGTGAAAGGGCTTAGCCAGGTAGTCATCGGCGCCGCGCTTCAGTCCGGCGATCCTGGAGTCAATGTCCGCCTTGGCCGTAAGCAGAATGATCGGGATGTGGCTGGTGCGGGTATCCGTTTTCAGGGTATGGCACACTTCAAAGCCGTCTTTGTGCGGCATCATCACATCGCTTACGATCAGGTCGGGCATTAAATCCAGCGCCCGGTCGATGCCCTGCGCGCCGTCGCGGGCCACGGCAATGCGGTACAGCGGATGCAGGCATTGCTGCAGGTAATGCACTACGTCGGGGTTATCTTCGACGAGCAACACCAGGGGGGCGGACCTTTCTTTTTTTGAAAATGCCGTTTCAACTACTTCGCCTGGCACCGGCGCAGCCAGACCGGCTTGCTCCAGGTTGTCTGCCCGCTTTAGTTGCGGCGTATTCGTTTGCAAACCGGCCTTGTTGGTAATGGGCAGCAAAACGGTAAAACGCGCGCCGTGGCCCGGTTTGCTGTCCACGGCAATTGTTCCGCCCATGAACAACACGAGTTCACGGGATAGAGCCAGACCGATACCGGCGCCTTCAGCGGTACGGGTAGCCGAGTCGTCGGCCTGATAAAAACGATCGAAGATATGCGGCAATTTGCCGGCAGAGATTCCCGTGCCGGTATCGCGTACGCAAAGCCGGAGCATCGGTTGGCGGTTTTCAGTGCATGCTTCGAGTTCAAGGGCGACCGTTCCACCCGCCGGGGTAAATTTCAGCGCATTGGACAACAGGTTGGAGACAATGGTTTGCAGGCGCTCGGGGTCGTAGTCCATCCGGATCGACGCTTGTCCGGGATTGAAGTACAGCTGTATTTTCCGGGTTTGGGCCAGGGTCTGGAAACTCTCCATCAAACAACGCAGATATTCCACTACATCGCCCTGAACCATGTCCAGACGCAAATGTCCCGATTCAACCTTGGCCAGGTCGAGCATTTGATTGGCCAGGCGGAGCACTTGCCGCCCGTTGCGGCCGATCATGTCGAGCCCGGATTTCAGGCTTTCGCCGGCCTGGGCCTTGAGTTGTTCGGCCAGTCCGAGAATGATCGTGAGCGGTGTGCGAAATTCATGGGTGATGTTGGTATAAAGCCGGGTTTTGACCGCGTCGAGTTCACCCAGGCGCCGGGCTTCGGCCTGCGCCAGTTTGCGTTTTAATTCGTAGGCCCGCAGCCCGAGCAAAATGCCCGCTGCAAGCAAACCGTACAGGACAAAAGCCCACCAGGTAGCCCACCAGGGCGGCAATACGCGGATATGCAGCGATATAGTTTCCCCCGGTACGCCATCGCTGCTGATGGCCTGCACCCGAAAAACATAATGGCCCGGAGGCAGATGATTGTAACTGGCTTCATGTGCCGTGCCGGCATCGCGCCAGCTTTGATCGTGCTGCTCCAGCATATACCGGTAGCGGTTCGCCTCCGGCGTTTTGAAATGCAGCGCGGCGAATTCGATCCGAATATCGTTTTGCCAGTGTTCCAGGTTTATTGTCCGGGTTTGGGAAATATGCCGGTGTAAAGGCGAGCCCTGCCCGGGCAGCAAATATTCGTTGAGCAGACGAAAGGCCGTAAAAGCAATTTTGGGCCGCGTGGTATCGCCGTTAACGCGATTTGGGTGAAAGGACAGGATTCCTGAAGGACTTGCGTAGAACAGCTCGCCGCGCCAGGTTTTAAAACTGCCATTTTCGCCAAACCAGGGTTCATCCGGATCAAGCCAGATTCGTGCACTGAATTGTTGCACCACGCGTTTGGCAGCCGGGTCGAATTGAACGATGCCCGTCGGCGTTTTGATCCAGAACAGGCCCGCGGTCTCTTCCTGGATCTCGCGGGCGATGCCGATTTTTTGATGCTCGGCCTCAGGCAGGTGTACCAGCCGGTTGGTTGTCCGGTCCCACAGTTTCAGCCCGCCGCTGTGCGTGGTCAGCCAGCACTGGCCGTGCCGGTCGAAGTGAATGTCGTGTACGCCGTAATCCTTCAGGAAATGTTCAAATGTGCCGTTTCCCGGATCGAGCGTCCAAAGTCCCCATTGGTTTACCCCGAAATACAATTTCCCCAGGTCGTCTTCCGCGAAGGCCGTGATGTAGCCCATGCCAGGCCGGCCGTTAAGGGTATCCGTATCGATATCGGGGTAATAGTCAAAAACCCCGCTTTCCGGATTGCGCAGGCAACTCAACCCAATACCCCAGAACAGGCTCCAGATGGCGCCATTTCGACTTTGCCACATACTTGCTACCGGACCAGGGAACGGTTGATAATGCCGGATTACCCCTTGCAGCGGATCCAGGCAGTCGAGCCCCGCCCGGGTGCCGATCCAGATGGCGCCATCGGTTCCCGCAAGCACGCTGCTCACGTGGTTGCTGCTCAGGCTGTTTGGTTCGCCGGGTTGGTGCCGGAAAAAGCGGAAAGCGCCGGTGTTGCGGTTCCAGCCGACAAGGCCGTCTCCGTCGGTGCCGATCCAGAGCGTGCCGGCGGCGTCTTCGCAAATGCCGGTCAACGGATATTCGCTTTGCAAATTATTTTGGTAAAAACCCTGGCGTAGTACGCGGAATTGTCCTTTTTCAGGATTGAATTTGTAAATACCGCTTTGCCAGGTTGCCATCCAGATATTTCCGGAATAATCGCAAAGGAGCGCATTGTTAGCCGGAAAATTATCGGTATAGACAGTTTGCCGCCGGTCTTTGACATGTTCGAACTTCCGGGTTTCAGGATCAAAAATATCGCAACCCGCATGCACACCCAGCCAGAGTTTGCCGTCTTTGGCGCGCACGATCTTGTTTACCTCGTTGTGTGCCAGGCTAAACGGGTTGCCCGGCTCGTGCCGGAAGTGCTGAATAATTTTTTCGGTTTTTGTGTCAAACAGGAGAAGCCCCTCTTCCACGGTACCTACCCAGAGCTGGTTGGGCACCTCAAAATAAAGGCCGTGGCAGGCGTTGGCATTTTCCGACGTATTGGTTGAAAACGTATAGGTGGTAAAATGGTCGGAACCGGGGGTGAATTTGCATAAACCTTTACTGGTCGTTATCCACACATTGCCGGCGGCATCGGCGACCATGTCTTCCCACAGGTCATTGGAGGGCAGGGCCGCCGGATTACCGGGTTGGGCGCGGTAATGGCGCACCGGCGCGGTATTTTTGTTCGCTTTGCGCAAATCAATAACGGACAGGCCGCTCGACCAGGAACCGACAACCAAACGCCCGAATCTGTCCTCGGCAATAGCAGCAATGTCATGTGCAATAGCCTGTTTTTCAGCGGGAAGTGCAGGGTCAAACAGGAATGGCACAAATCGGTCGGTGCGTGGGTCGTAGCGAAACAACTTGGCTTTCTGGTACATCAGCCCTGCCCAGATGGTACCCGACTTATCCTGATAAAGCCGGTACACTTCGCGTTCAGGCAGGCTGTCGAGGGGTACGGCTGCCGGCTGGTATACCGTCATCCGGTAACCATCATACCGCACAACCCCGTTCAAGGTACCGAACCACATAAAGCCTTGCCGGTCTTCCAGGATATCCAGCACCGAAGGGCTGGGCAAGCCATCCTCAATCGTCAGCCGCTCAAAAGGTAACGACGACCATTGCGCGGCACCCGGAACAGCAGCGAGCAAGCATAGGGCAAAACTGACAATAAACCGCATGGATGTGAAAGGTATAGTTGCGCTTTTGGGAAGGACGCAATTCGTAAACGGCCGATTTTAAAAGTATAGGTTTACCGTAAAATGGTTATCAAATTTTAGATAAATTGCGAAAAAAAACCGGATGCAACAACTGATCTACCTGGTGCTGCTTTGCAGCGCTGCCGGCTTGCTTTCTGCTCAAACACGCGTTTCCGGCACCGTCCGGACCGCCGAAAACCACGCACTGCCCGGCGTTTCCGTCCGGCTTCAACACGGCAGTGCCGGAACGATTACCGACCTGCAAGGCTTTTTCCAATTGCCGGTGCATTCGCTCCACGACACCCTCGTTTTCACCATGTTAGGCTACCAGCCACAAACCTGCGCCCTGGCCGGCCGGGAGGTTGTGGAAGTGGTGTTGGCCGAAACAGTCCGCAGCCTGCATGAAGTAGTGGTGGTCGGTTTCGGCAGCCAGGAAAAACGCCTGCTCACCGGGGCGGTGGCCTCCGTTGGCGCGGAGGTTTTCGACAATGTCTCCGTGCCGGCTTTCCAGCGGGCACTTCAGGGGCAATTGCCCGGCGTAGCCATTATGAATGCCTCGGGCGGTCTCAATGCCGAAGCCATCGTCCACGTCCGGGGCATGGGCTCCATCAGCGCCGGCAATCAGCCCCTATTCGTGGTCGACGGGCTCATCCTGTCGGGCCTGGCCGGGGTGGAATCGCTGGGCTTTCTGACCAATCCCTTCCTCAGCCTGAATCCGGCCGATATCGCCTCGGTGGATGTGCTCAAAGACGCGGCGGCTACAGCCGTTTACGGCGCCCGCGGCGCCAACGGTGTGATCCTGATCACCACCAAAACAGGCCGCTACGAACAGCCAACCCGGGTCAGCCTGAACTACTACGCCGGTATTTCAACCATCAGCAAGCGCCGCGAACTGCTCTCAGGACAGGAATACGCCCGCATGTGGAACCAGGCTGCCCGCAATGTCGGCCTCGATTCCCTGGCTTACGCGGTAAGCACCCAACCCAATACCGACTGGCAGGACCGGATTCTGCAGCGCGGCTTCGTCCAGGAGTTCAACGCCGGTATTTCCGGTGGAGGCGCCAACAACACCTACTACATCGGCGCGGCGTTTCGCGACGAAGCCGGCTACCTCATCACCACCGGCCTGAAGCGCTACAGCCTGCGTTTAAACACCGAACAGCGGCTTGGCAAACAACTGCGGGCCGGCATCGCCCTCAGCCCCTCCCGGGTGGTCGACCGGCGCACCGGCAACCAGTGGGCCGGCTCGCCCTTCGGCTGGGCGGCCTGGTATTTCCCCAATGTGGAAGCCCTGGACGCCAACGGCAACTTCCGCCGCGATGCCATAACCACCTCGAACGGGTTTGGCGGTTTCGCCGGCACGCCGGAAACAGTGGTGAAAAACCGGTCGATCAAAACGACCACCAACCAACTGCTGGGCAACTTGTACCTGGACTGGACCATCGCGCCTGGAATTGTAGCCAGATCCGAGATGGGCGTCGAAACAGGCCAGGTGCAGGAATTTGCCCGCTGGTATGCCCTGGAGGGTTCTAACGGCAGCGGCTGGCAGCAACAGCTATTCAACTACAACTGGACAAACCTGCTCCGCTGGCGAAAGTCCTGGCAACAAGGCCACCGGCTTGAACTGACTACCGGCGCCCAACTCAGCCGCGAAACACTGGAAGCCTCGTATTTTAGTTATTCGGGTTTTGCCGATGATCAACTGCCCTACGTGGGCGCGGCGGCTCAGATTGACTACAAGGAAAGCTGGGTCAACGATGCGACCTTCGCCGGATTTTTTGCCCGTGCCAACTACGCCCTGCATCACCGGTATTTGCTTGCCCTTTCGGCCCGATACGACGGCTCCTCCCGCTTCGGCCGCAACCGCCGCTTCGGCCTTTTTCCGGCATTTTCGGCAGGCTGGATACTTTCGGAGGAGCCTTTTTTTCGGGTAAAAGCCTTCGATTTTTTAAAAATCCGCACCAGTATCGGCCTGAGCGGCAACGCTGCTATAAACGACTTCCTGGCCCGCAGCAGGGTCAGTTTTGACCCGGCTTATGCCGGCCTGCACGGCTTCCGGATTGATGCGCTGGAAAACGACCAACTCGGCTGGGAAAAAAACCTCCAGTGGAATACCGGCCTGGACATCAGCTGTTGGCAGGGCCGCCTGCAGGGGAGCCTGGACTACTACATCCGCAACACCAACGACCTGCTGCTGGAAACCCCCGTGCCGGGCACGAACGGCGTTTCGACCCTGATCCAAAACGCCGGCGCCGTGCACAACCAGGGCTTCGAATTTACGCTCGAACTCGCCGTGATACGCCGCGGCGCTTTTCAGTGGGATTTTCGCCTGAACGGCGCTACGCTGAAAAACCGTATCCGCCGCCTGGCCGACAACGACCGGGATGGCCGCGACGACGACTTCGTGCTGAACCAGCGCATGCTGTACCGCACCGGTGAATCGATCGGCAGTTTTTTCCTCGTGGGATACGCCGGCGTAGACCCCGCCAACGGCGACGCGCTGTTTTACGACCTGGCGGGCAATACCCAAACTACGGCGCCGGCTTCCAACCGAATTATCGCAGGGAAGTCATTGCCCGGATTTACCGGCGGCTTTTCCCAGGCTTTCCGGTTCCGGCAATTCGATCTTTCCGCATTTTTTCATTTTAAAACCGGTTACCAACTGTATTTGGAAGAAAATGCCCTGTACAACGAAACCAACATGTCCGGCACCTTCAACCAACTCCAAACCCAGTTGAATGCCTGGACACCGGAAAATCCCATCACCAAGGTGCCCCAGGCGCGTTTGTTCCAAATCAACGGTTCGCAACCGTCTACCCGCTACCTGTCCAATGCCGGCTTTTTGCGCCTCAACCACCTGGAGTTGGGCTACCGGTTTTGGAAAAAACAACCGGCCAAACCCGGCCTTCGACTATACGCCGCCGTTCAAAACCTGCTGACCATCACCGGGTTTGCCGGCCTCGATCCCGATGGGGAGTTTTTCCCTTCGTACGGCTCCGCAATTGGCGCGCAGCGCTATAATTTACCGGCCGCCCGAACCTTCACTCTTGGCCTGAATGCTAAATTTTGATCCGAAACTACATGAAACTCAAATCGAATTTGTACCTGCTTTTTGCCCTTGCTGCGCTGACCGGCGCCGGCTGCGCCAAATTCCTCGACGACCCGCAGCCCAGCGGCAGTTTGCCGATTGATGCCAGCTTCCAAAACGGCCAGGACCTGGACGAAGCCTTGGCCGGCGTGTACGACGCCTGCCAAAACGGCCACCTGTACGGCCGCAACCTCATCGTACTGCCCGAGCTGATCAGCGGGAATGCCGTGTTTCAGGGTGGCGGCTATTTCGGACTGGAAAACATCTCCGCGCTAAGCATGACCGCTACCGACTGGTACGCTGAAAACAGCTGGATGGCGGCCTTCCAGGCAATCAACCAGCTCAACGCCATTCTGGCTGCCCTGCCCGGCATCCGGCAGTCCGATGCCACGCTCAGCACCGGCCAGGCCAACCGGATGGAGGGGGAAGCCCTGTTTTTGCGGGGATTGCTGTACTTCGACCTGGTGCGTTTGTACGCCCGGCCCATCGGCTTCGACGCCGGCCGGCATCCCGGCGTGCCCCTGATGCTGACCCCGGTGCTGACAAAGGAAGATTTACAGTTCCCCGGGCAAGCATCCGTGTTTGCGGTGTATGAACAAATTACCCGCGACTTTGCAGCGGCGCTGCCCCTCCTGCCCGAATACAACACTACCGGCCGGGCCGGCCAATACGCCGCGCGCGCCTGCCTGGCCCGCACAGCCTTCCAGGAAGGCCGCTACGCCGATGCCGCCGCCTATACCGGCCCGATCCTTTCCGGCTCGTTCGACCTGACGGAAACGCCCCAGGACTATTTTACGATGGAAGGGAACGCGGAGGAAATCTGGAGCCTTCCCAATGCTCCCGATGACCCGGACGGTGGCTTATCGTTGGTGTTCGGGTTGAATGGCGGCAACCAGACCGTGGTAACAACCGACTACCTGCAAGCACAACAGGCAATTGTCGGCCCGGCCCGGCAGGCCGCGCTTGCCCAGGCCGGTTACACCGCCGTTGATCTGCGCACCGATACGGGCTATCTCGCTTCACACCCGCTGCTGGTGCGCGATGGCGCCATTGGCTGGCGCACGAATAAATACGAAAATCCGGAGGACCAGTCGGACGATATTCCCATGATCCGCCTGGCTGAAATCCTGCTGCTGCGCGCCGAAGCGCTGGCGCGAACCCTGGGCGTTAATGCCGAAAGTGTTGCCCTGCTCAATCAGGTGCGCCGCCGTGCGCTCCGGGTGGTGGATGCCGCGAAACTGGATGTGCCGGGCGGGGCCGTTTTTATTGAATATGCGGCGGGCGACTTTCCGGATGCCGACGCCCTGGTTGAGGCGATCATCCGGGAGCGACGGATCGAGTTAGCCTTTGAGGGGCTTTTTTTCCACGACCAGATGCGGTTGAAACGCCCGGTTCAGGGTTTGGACTACACGGCCTGCCGTTTGCGGATGCCCATCCCGCAGCGGGAGTTGGACGCGAACCCGAATCTGGAGTCCTGTTACCCGTAAGATGAAAATAAACGACATTGCCCGGTATAGTTCCGGGGGAAATCTTGCATTTTTGGCACCCGATCCACGAATTAAAAACATCCCGCACCCATGCTCAATCTCCTCTCCATTGTCATCGGCATCGTTTTCATCCTGCTTTTGTTCAGCCTGTTGGCCACCACCATCATGGAAATGCTGGCGGGTTTGCTCACCCTCCGGGGTAAAAACCTGATCAACGCGATAAAATCCATGCTGGGCGAAGGCGAAACCAATGTCTTCACCAGCCACCCCTACTACAAGCAACTGAGTGAAAAAGCCAACCTGTTCCGCTTTTTGCGCAAGGGTACGCTGCCGCCGTCGTACATCCGGCCCGGTACGTTCACGGGCATTCTGATGGATATTTTGCAAGTCAACTCCAGTGGCGAAGCCCGCACCGCCATCTCCAATTTGCCGGAAGGCAAAATGAAGGACGTGCTGAGTTACCTCTACCGCGAATCGTACGACGACATCGCCGTGTTTCGCCAAAAAGTGGAAGAATGGTTCAACGAGGTGATGGAGCGCGCCTCCGAGTGGTATGTCAACAGCGTGCGCGTTTGGCTGTTTTGGGTGGGCATGAGCATTGCCGTGGCCTTCAATGTCGACGTGATCGATATCTACACCAACCTTTCCACCAACGCCGCCCTGCGCGAATACCTGGCCGACGCAGCCACGCAATTTGTGCAAACACAACCGGCGCCCGCTGCCGTAGACAGTGTGGTAGCCAACCCCGATTTCTATGCCGCCCAGGGCCGGTTGGAAACGCTGCTCAACGAAAACATCGCAGCCATCCGCTCGCCGCTCGGCCTGGGCTGGGAGTACGTGCAATGGCCTGCGCCGGAGGAAAAAACGCAATGGTGGTTCTATAAACTTTTTGGCTGGCTCACCACTGCACTGGCCGTTTCGCTGGGCGCCAAATTCTGGTTCGACCTCCTGCGCCAACTGGTCAACTTCCGGCAAGGCGCATCCGGAGCCGCCGCCGCCACCACCACGCCGGCAACCAATCCGGCGCCCATTCTCACCAAACCGGGCTCCGGGCTTTTCGAAAGCACCAAACGCAATGGCCCCGAGCCGGAGGAGGAAGAGGACGTAAAAGGCTGATTTTTTTGTTTGCCGCGAGCTACTCAAGACCGTCGCATAAGACGGCTTGTGCCACTAAAAGTTCTAAGAGCAGTTGGTTTGTGAAAGTGATGCTGCCGTGTAGATTGTCGGCGTGACTCGAAGTCACGCCGACAATAACCTAACTGCCTCCAATTTTTCGCAAACCACTTTCTTCCCTGTGTACCACTAAATTTTCACTAAGTTCACAGGATTACTTTAGTGTTTTCAGTGCACTTATTAGTGGAAAATCAACTTATGCGGCAGCCTCGAGTCAAGTCTCCGTGACAAACAAATCCCAAACCGTATTTTCACCAAACAAAAAGAACCGAGCCAATGAAGTATTGCACGTTAGCCTTCCTGCTACTCACTACGTTTTACGCCTGCGAGCCGCCGCCGGAACCCAGCTCCATGAACCCGGTCAACTGGAAAAAACGGAGCGTCAACCTGGATACGGCCGACAGCCTCCTCCACACCGGCTCCACCTACCTGGCCGTGTATTCCGAAATTTATGAACACTCGGAACACCGTACCTATGGCCTCACGGTCACAGTCAGCCTGCGCAACATCAGCACCACCGACTCGGTGTTCATCAAACGGGCCGATTACTACAACACCAACGGCGACCTGATCCGGACCTATTTCGACTACCCCATTTTTATAAAACCCATGGAAACCGTCGAAATCGTGATCAACGAGATTGACAAACACGGCGGCACCGGCGGGAATTTCATGTTCGACTGGGCGACCCCAAAAGCCAGCCTGGAGCCTTTTTTCGAAGCGGTGATGATCTCCACGACCGGGCAACAGGGCATTTCGTTTACGACGCAGGGGATAAAGATTTGAGGATGCCCCTGCTCGTCCTACGACTTCACTCGAGGCTGTCTCATAAGATGGTTTTTGCCACTAAAAACACTAAGTACCACTAAGTTTTCAC
>CAZAEZ010000030.1:0-69553 GCA_964484205.1 uncultured Saprospiraceae bacterium
CCGCGGGGAGGGGGGCTTGATTTCGCGTTACTAATCGATTCCGTAAACGAAATCTAAAAAAAAATTGAGGGCAGACACCCCTCCCCGCGGGGCTTCCGATTACCCACAAGTTGATTGAATTTTTTCGAATGTGTGAAACTTGAATGCTTTTATGGAACATGGCACTCCGCCGGGTTCAACCCCACCCCCATCCCCTCCCCCAAAGGGGAGGGGTGTCTGCCCTCATTCCAGTCAAAATTAGTGTTGAGAGCAAGCCCCCCTCCCCTTTGGGGGAGGGGATGGGGGTGGGGTTGACGCACTGTTGAAAAATGAACTTAAGGCACAAAAATTCATTTTCGTCAACTTATGTGTAATGGACAGGCTTTGAGCCGTAGGTCGAGTACACGCAGAGCCAGGCAAACATACGAGACACGGAGCATCAATCTTCGTGCGCTCCGCGCCTCCGTGGCGAAAATTCGAAAGGCGGCATACCGGCGCGATTTTTTGAAGACTAACTGTACTTTTACCTTTTTTAAATCTGGAAAACGTACTGCTGCATGTCACTTAAAAATTTGTTGTTTGCCTGCACCGCCTTTTGCATTTTAGGTCCAATTACCCTGTCCGCTCAAAACCTGTACATGTTCCGGAACATTCAAAAAGCTTACGAAAACGGTACGCGCGCATATGACGGAAGGCCGGGGCCGAAATACTGGCAAAATCGAGCCGCCTACACCATCGACGTCGATATCGATTTGCCGACTCGGAAAGTACACGGCAGCGCAGCGATCCGCTATTTCAACGAAAGCCCCGACACCCTGAAAATGATCCGCCTGAAACTGGCCCACGACCTGTGGCGGAAGAACAGCCAACGCGCCTACGAACTCGCTGCTTCCGATATCAACGACGGGGTTGAGATTCGGCAAGTGCGCGTGCGCAATGCCGTTGTGGAAGATTTTCGGCAAAGCAATACTTTTCTAAACATCACACTGGAGCAGGCACTTCCGCCGGGACAGTCCATTGACCTGGGGATCGACTGGACGCACATCGCGCCGGCTGCGCGCTCTGCACCCCGGGAATGTGTGTGCGATTCGACTACCTGGTTTCTTGCGTATTGGTACCCGCAGGTAGCGGTGTACGACGACCTGCACGGCTGGGCCGACATGCCCTACAACGGCATGCAGGAGATGTACAATGATTTTTCCGATTATGAGGTGCGGATTACCGTGCCCGGGAACGTGATGGTTTGGGCAACCGGCGTTTGGCAAAATCCGGAGGCTATGTTGACCTCCGATTTTTTGAACCGGTACAAAAAAGCGCTCGCCTCCCAGGAAGTGGTCAAGATTTTTGCTCCGGAGGATTACGCCCGCGGCGCAGCGTTTTTTAAAAATCAGGAAAAACATACGTTTGTTTACAAGGCGGAAAGTGTGCCCGATTTTGCCTTTGGTTTCAGCGATCACTACCTCTGGGATGCCCGTTCGGCTTTGGTCAACCCCGGCACGGGGCGCACTGCCCTGGCCAGTGCCGCCTACGATCCCGAGTCGCCGGATTACTACGAAGTATGCCTAATTGCTGCCAAAGGGCTGGAGGCCATGTCCACCTACCTGCCGGGCTATCCCTACCCTTACCCCCGGATGACGGTATTCAACGGCGACGACGGCATGGAATTTCCCATGATGTGCAATGACGCCAGCACACATCCGCGCAGTCCGGTTACCCTCACCGTGCATGAGATGTCGCACACGTATTTTCCATTCATGATGGGGATCAACGAGCAGTATTATGCCTGGATGGATGAAGGCTGGGCGGCTTTTTTCGATGTGCTGGTAAGCGATTCGATTGCCGGGCGGTCGTTGGGTCGCTTGCGGAATTACTGGGATTTTGCCGGCACCGATATGGACATGCCCCCGATGACGCCTTCGCGCCAGCTGACTTCCGGCTACCGCGTTGCCTCCTACAACCGGCCGCAGGCTGCCTACCTCAACCTCTACCAGATGCTCGGGTACGAGCGGTTCCATCGTTGCATGACGGAATACATGAACCGCTGGAAAGGCAAACATCCGCAGCCCCACGACTTTTTTTACACCTGGAACGATGCCGCCGGCGAAAACCTGAACTGGTTTTGGAAACCCTGGTTTTTTGATTGGGGCTTCCCCGATCTGGCTGTGGGCAGGGTTGATACCGACGGGATCGTAATTGAAAACCGGGGCACCATGCCCATGACCGTCAGCGGCGTAATCGAATTTTCTGATGGAACAACGGAGCGGTTCATGCGAACTGCCGAGGCCTGGAAGTCCGGCAATTTGAGCATAACCATACCGGTTGCCATGGGAAAAACGGTGAAAAAAGTGGCGCTGGATGACCCGCATGTTTCGGATACCGTTCGGGAGAACAACATTTGGAAACGCTGATCACCAGAAAAACGGCAACAGCGCTTTTCGCGCCGACGGGTATTCCGGAAACTGCTCCTGGTACCAGCGGTGATGCGCCAGCGCGCGCGGGGCGAGATTGGCAAACGTCCAAAATGCAAATACCAGTCCGGGCAAACTCCAGCTGAGCATTGCAAAGCCGGTCCACTCGATAATTTCGCCGAAATGATTGGGGCAACTCAGGTAGTTGAACAGGCCGCCCCGGGGAATTTTATAGCCGGTTTCGCCCGGTTTGCGGAGGCCAATCAATTTATAATCGGTGTACACATTTATGGCGGCGCCCAAAATGAATACGGTGCATCCGCTTTGAAAGCGAACGTCGGAAAGACAACCGGCAGGATAGTTGGCGAAATGCCCGAAAAAATAACCGAACAGAAAACCGTTCATGCAATTAAAGCCCATCGCAGAAAGAGCAATAATCACAGGCATACGCTTGCCCCGGGTACGCAGAAAATGCGGGAATATCAGGCTGCGGTGCACGTAATGGGCCGTGAACAAACCCAGCACAACTACCAGTGGCAAAGACAGGGCCCCTTCCGGCCGGCTGTTGAAAAACACCAGGTACAACACAATCAGGACGGTAAGTTCCATGACCACCCAGCCCCACCGGTTATTGATCGTTGGGCCCCAGCCGGAGCGGACATGGCGCCCGAACGGCGCCTGCACACGCAGGAGGTAAAAAAACGTGGCCAGCCCGAGCGCCATCCAGACCAGGCAGATGTATTGATAGAGTTGCCAACTCATGGGTTTGCGTAGAAGTTGTTTATTGCTTTATTTCAAATAATGGTCCAAAAACCAATGGTACATATCCTGCACGGTTTCTTCCAGTGGACGTGGTTTGTACCCAAAATCCCGCGCCGCCCTGGCGTGCGACACCGCGGGGTGCCCGGATTCCACATGCGAGAGTGCTTCCCACGTAAACAATGCCTTTTGGCCCGACAGCCGGCTCCAGCCTTCCAACACCGGGGTGATTGATTTTAAAAACCAAAACGGCAGCGTACGGGAAGGCATGGGGCGTAGCGACACCCGGCCAATCAATTGCGCCAGCTCCTGCAAGGTCGCAAAACGCCCGGAAATCAGGTAGGCTGCACCAGCTTGGCCGTGAAGCATTGCTGCAACGGCGGCGACGGCTACATCCCGGCTGTCCACCCAGTCAAACCCGCCGGGGCTGAGCACCGGTATGCGGCCGGCCAGAAAATCGAGCAGCATCTGGCCTTGCAGGGAGGGTTTGAAATCCCAGGGCCCGAGCACACTGGTCGGGTTGAGGCAAATTGTTTCCAGTCCGCCGGTTCCATTGGCTGCCAAAACCAGTGCCTGAGCCGCTGCCTTGCTCCGTTCGTACGGAAAGCGGGTGGCCGGGGCGGCCGTTTCATCAAAAACACGGTCGGCAGGCGGCGCTTCAAAGGCATGCACGGAGCTAAAATAAATCAGGCGGCGGACACCCGCTTGCCGGCAGGCTGCAATTACATGATCGGTGCCCGTCACATTCGTTTTCCAAAGGTCGGCTTCCGGTATATTGCCGATGCTGATGAGGCCGGCAGCGTGAACTAAAACCGTGGCTCCGGCGCATAGTTGCTCCAAAGCAACGGGATCGTGCAAGCTACCCCGGACGCGTTCTACCGGAAGGCCGAAAAGGCTGCTGTCGTTTTGGCGGATCAGACACCGTACCTGGTATCCGTCGTACACCAGTTGGCGGCAAAGTGCCGCGCCCAAAAGTCCTGTTGCGCCGGTAACTGCTACGATCATGTAATGGGTAGGTTTCTCTAATTTCCAAGTATTCACCCAAGAACCGAAAAAGCAGGCGCCTCTACCGCAGTTTGGGTATAATTTTTGTTTTGGATGGATTTGGCCAGATTATGGTAAAGACATTAACTTGGCTGAAGTAAAGGTACTCGCGTGTTTTAATCCACTGCCAACTCGCCAATAACAACATGCTATCATCCCGAATCTTCCTTCGGGTTTCTCAAAAACTGTATGCAACGTTTGATACAATCACTGAAACGCCTTGATTGTTTGGGGCTGCCGGCTGTAATCAACTACCGTATGATGCTACCGGCAGTGTTGCTGTTTTTGCTCTGGATCATCCCTCATACGGGGAAAAGCCAGCAAACAGTTTCATTCAATATAGACGGATTTACCTACCAGGCAAATATCAACTGGGTGGTTAAACACAACGGGGCCGATTTTCCGGGCCGAACAGCGCATGCGGTCAACCGCAGTTTGGACGGCACGATAGATCTGATGGTGTTATTTAAATTCCGGTACGATTCTATTCCCGATGATCAGAATTTAGTCTGGGGATTCCAGTTCAGTCATGAAGGCGGCTTGCTTTCACCGGCGCGCAATGAAAAGCGGTCGCGCAGCGTCAAACTTTTTCAGCGTTTTCAACTAACCGGTACGGGCAATGCCAGCCTGTTAATCAGCCCCAAAGTATGGCGAAAAACAAGGTCCAATCAGTTCGAAGTCGTTGCGCTGGCGCAACCGTTCAAACTCAATTTTGCGATTAGTGAAAACGGAGATCTGGTTTCAAATACCAGTTCGATAAGGGACAGCATTCAAAACCGGCCGCAGCAATCAAATGAAACGAATGCGGCAGACAATCCCACAGTCACGGATGAAGAAAGAGCGGCCTTCAACCAGGCCTCCAAGGAGGTGGAATCGACCCAGAAGATCAAGGCATTTATGAGCTTTGTCGACAAATTTTCTCCGGAAAAACCGGCTTCACCGCTCGTAACGGAAGCAATAAAAAACGTTCCGCTCTCCACCAGTTTGCCGGATAAAAAGGGGGGTGGAAAAACATTTTCGTATACGCTGAACTATGCTGTAAATCCGGTGATTGACACCAGCAGTGTCAAAGGCTGGCGTTGGACACTTTCTGAATCCGATTTTGGCCGGTATCAACTCATTTTGAATGACCTGGGAGATACGGTGCACTCGTTCCGCATTGCCGATCTTGGTAAAAATGCCCCTTTCAACCGCCCCCGGGAAATCAGTCCTTTCGACACCATTAAAGTCACCCTCGAAGGGGAAGACAGCGATGCATTTTATTTGCGTTTTCTGGGTGGAAACCCGCCGTTTATTGTGTTTTTGTCCCAAGACCAAATACCCAAAGCACGCTACTTCATTGAGCAGACCGACACACTGGTTTCAATACCCAAATCGACCTGCAAGTTGTGCAAAAACGGCGCGCATACCCTGGAAGTGTACGACAGCGATTTCAATACCCTGTTGTTGCATGCCGACAAAGCGATCCATATCAGACGGTTAAATTATTTTCAGGCAGGCTTAATCGCAGTTGGCATTATACTGGCTATTTATTTTTTATTCAATCCTGCACGCCGTGCGTGGAAACGATACATATACGAGAAGCAATTACGTGAAATAGAAGAATGGGAAAAAAAAGATGCCATGTGATTGCATTATTGAAGGTCTCTGTTTTTTTAAAAAAAATGCAAACTACTGTGAGTCCGATTATTGAAAAAGCCGCATACACCCTGTCAATAATTATTTTTTTGTGCACAAATATTGATACGGCAATTACTCAAAATTGTATTAGTATAAACCCCGCGCTATCGAGGGTTATCCTGAATCAGGCGCCGCATCCCAAGTTGCCCAATAACCAGGATACTGTTTTTATCCTTTGTACCCGGACTGTCACTGATTTTGATCTTGTGCTGGATTTTGAAGGCAGTACAGAAAAGTTTTTCGAAGACAGCACGACGCTCACAGCGACATTAACTTACAAGAGTTCCACTTTCATTCTGAGTTATGACCGGAACACAAATACACTCCGCCTGCCCAATAGTCAAATGAACTTGCAGGATGGATTGTATGCTTTAAATGTAACTGCCAAAGATTGCCCGCCATATAATGCTTCATGCACGAATTGTACGCTAAATTATTCCTTCTATGTTGCGTACACCAATGCCCTGCTTTTCGTCGATATTGAGCCCGTTCCGGACCCTCCCGTGCTCACCTGCTTCCCTGGCGACGCGGTAGTCCTCAACGGTTCCCAACCACCGTCGCCCGCCATCAAACCGCAATGGGCGCGTTTGGTAAACGGCCAATTTGTAGACATCGCAGGAGCCACATCGCCAACCTACTCAACCAGCCAGCCCGGTACGTTCCGGTACACCCTGACCGGCCCGATGAGTTGTTCGGGCAGTAATATTATTGGCGTTAGCCCGCCGGAAATGCCGGAAGTCGCGATTCAACCGGACCTCCAAACGCTGAATGCCTGTAAACAAAAAATCACAGGTGTTTCCACACAAAATACCGGTGGCGCCGGCAACACCATGTTCAACTGGACTTCTGGCTCCACTGGGATTATCGTCAATGGGGCCACAACAGACAGTCCGCTCATTGGCGCCCCCGGAACCTATACTTTGGTAATTACCCGTATCGACAATGGTTGTACTGCAACAGCAAATGTTGAATTGGTGGCCGGCAACATTCCGGTTATCAGCACGCAAATAACCCGGGAGCCCGCTACAGGCCGACTCGACTGCCGGTTAAAAGAAATAAAATTGCAGGCAACAGCCAGCCAGATGCCCGGCACCTCCCCCTTCACGTTCACCTGGTCTGACGGTACCACCGGGCCCGGCCTGACCGTAGATGCACCGGGCGTTTACTCGGTAACAGCGACGGCGACTAACAGCGGATGCCAGGGCGCTGCCGGGCTTTTGATCACCCAGGATATCAGCAAACCGTCGATCTCGATCCTGAGCCCGCGCGATACCATTTGTGCTAATGAGAGTATAATCCTAACCGCTATTACCCAGGAGCCCGTGCTTTATTTGTGGGACGATAACACGACCAACAGCACCAACACGGTATCGCCCCAGGTAAACGGAGCCAACCTCTACGCCATCACCGTAACGGCTTCCGACAACGGCTGCACGAATAGCGCCGGCAAGGAAATCGTTCAAGTTGACGAACCCCAGGTTTTTTGCCAGGAAACTGCTGTGTCGGTGATTAATGGTGAGCAGGCCAGTCTGAGTTGCACTACTTCCGGAGACCGACTGACCTGGGTAACCACCTCCACCAATGTGCGGAATATTGCCGCGACCGGCAACGGCCCGGTGCTAAACCAGATTTTTCAGCTGGACAACATTCAGACACCCGGGAAGGTAGCTTATACGCTGTACGGCATTAATGCCGGGTGTACCAGTTTACCTTCCGAGGTTTTGGTAACCGTGCTCCCCGTTACAACGGATGGTATTTTTATACCTGAATTGATCACGCCAAACGGCGACGGCCTGAACGACACCTGGGAAATACTGCTGCCGGAAACCATCACCAACCCGGAAGCGTACACCGTCCGGTTATTTAACCGGAATGGCGCACTGGTTTACGAAAATACCTTAGCCAACAACTTTGACGCAACACCATACCCGGATGGCGCTTACTACTACATCATAACCATACCCGATGGCGAAACGCTCCGGGGCGCGGTGACCATTTTACGGCGGCGTTAATCTGTATTTTTTTCTGCAAAATAATCCACCATGCGTGCATTCCAATACTTACCGATTTTTGTGTTTCTCCTTTTCGGACCAAGCAGTTTGCCGGCTCAGCAAACTCCTTTTTTAAATTATTATACCTGGAATCCGCGCTTGTTTAATCCGGCAGGCCAGGGGTTCGACCAGGAAGGTGAAATTACGGCCGTTTACCGCAGCCAGTTCCAAAACCTCGACGCTGACATCCGGCCGAACACCTACCTGTTTCATGCCGACTTATCGCCATGGTTTAACGACCGCATTGGCCTGGCCGCGCAAGTGATCGGCGATAAAGCGCACATTCTCAGTCGCTTTCAGTTTAGCGGCTTCTTCGGGTATCACTTAATCCAGAATGAGCGCATCCGATTGTCGTTAGGCGCTGCAGCGGGTGTATTAAATCAAAATTTCGATTTTGAAGGACTGCGGCTCAGCGATGTGCTCGACTTGTCTGTTTTTTACGGTCAAGCGCAAACTACCCAGTTTGACGGCGGGCCGGGGCTTGCTTTCGAATACCGGATCCCGCAGGGCTCCTATTTTGCCCTTGACGTAGCGGCTACACAGCTTTTTAGCAGCGATATTTCGATCGTGGGCGCTAACCCCGCACAAAATGGCGGTTTGTATGACATGATCCCCCATGTGCTGGCCAATATGCGCTTTCGATATGTAGGCGATGGGTTTGCTCTGGAACCAAATGTTGCTTTTCGGGCACTTTCGGGTGCGCGGCCACTCAAACATGGCGTTTTTGACCTGAATTTCAATGCCTATTTTTTAAAAGAAAATCGCCTCATGGTCGGGGCGGGCATGCGAACCGATCAGGCCGGATATCATTTTCAGCTCGGTATTTCACCCACAACTTATTTACGGCTCATCGCATCGGCTGAACTGCACAGTAGCCTTGGTACGACGTTCGAATTTGGGGCAAGTTATACGTTCAGCAAACAAAAGGAAGCACCGCAGCCTGCAGCGCCCGGAACCGGCCCATCCGTTTCGATTAATTTACTCGAAAAACCAGAGCAGGAAGTACAGGAACTGGCAAAACAGTTTGAACAACAGGCGGCCGTGCTTCGAGCCCATCAAAATGCCGGAACGGCAACGATCGCCACCGGCTCCAATGCGACAGCGCGGAACAATAAAGAGCTGGCTGCCGACAGCTGCGCCAGCCAGCTCAACCGGGCCGGCCAAAGCCTGGAAATCCTGCGGCAAACGGCATCTTCCATCGATGTAAAACGCCTGCAGGCAGAACAACAGATACGCAATGCGACCAATCAGGGGGCCAGTATTTCTGCCGCCTCCCTGGCCAGCCTCCAGGCGATCAAAGCCCAAAGTGCCGCCTTGAACAGCGAGTTGGAAACATTAAGCGGCGCTCAAAATCGACTGGTACAACAATGCGATGCTCTGAGGCCTCCGGTCGATGAGTTCAGCTGCATCCGCGATGGCAATGCCCGGTGCGTAAGTGATTTATTCACGGACGCTTTAAATGCCGTTCCGGACAAGCCGGCTGATCTCTACCCGATTCGCACGTTTGTGGTTCCCGGCGCCGCTGCCATCACCTATCATTTTCCGGATGATGCGGAGGCGTACCTCCTGCCCGCCGGTCAGGTGGCATTGGTGAATCACTTGATCGCCCGCATCCGTCAATTGGAAAGCCAGGGGACCTTTTTGGACCGCCTTGCCCTGAGCACGGAACTCCAGGAAGACCAATACACGCTGGGATACCGCCTGAACAGTACCTACCGGGGCGAATTAGGCGAAAAACCGGTTAGCTACAGCCTGGTAAACAATGAAAACGGTGAAACAAGTAATCAGGTGCTGACCGTGTTAACCGGCAACCCGATAAGCCTGGAGGCACTTGGAGTGCTGAAATTAGCGGCGCTGAAAAGACAACTGGTGGCAGGCGGCATATCTCCTGAAAAAATCAGCCTGGAAATCCGTTTTAACCATACCGCCAATAGCTACCGGGAAGAATCCAAGCTGGTATTACGGCTGAGAAATTAACCCTGCCAACTGAAGAAGTCCCACAGCAAATTAAGTTGACATATTACGATTATATGCGGCGTACCAAAAATCACTACATTTACGCCCCACTTCTTCGGAAGTGTTTTTTTTTGAATCCCGCTTCGGAGTTGTATTCACCTAAACAATACCGATCGTATGCGTCCACTTATTACCCTGTTTCTGTTTTTCCTACCTATTTATTTATTCAGCCAAAACGCCACCCTTCAAGGTACCGTCACGGACGTATCCAGCGGAGAGGCGTTGGCCGGCGTAACGATACGCGCCGGAGGCCGCGGCACTGCAACCGATGCAAGCGGCCAATACCGGCTGGAATTGCCTCCTGGGAACTATGAAGTGACCTTCAATTACACCGGTTACGAAAACCGGGTGCTTGCCGCAAGGCTCCAGGAAGGAAAAACCACAACCCTGGATGTCCAACTCGGCGATGCCGACAACCTGCTCCAACAAGCAACCGTTACTGCCGGCAAACATGAAAAACCCTTGGGTGAAGTAACTGTTTCGCTGGACGTACTTCGCCCGCGGCTGCTTGAAAATGTCAATTCCTCCCAGGTAGACGAATCATTGGTGAAAATCCCGGGGGTCAGCATCCTGGATGGCCAGGCCAGTATTCGCGGGGGCTCCGGGTTTTCCTACGGCGCCGGCACCCGGGTTTTGATGTTGGTCGATGATATTCCAGCATTGCAGGTCGACGCCGGATTTCCGAACTGGAGCGACTACCCGGTGGAAAACATCAGCCAGATCGAAGTGCTCAAAGGTGCAGCATCCGCCCTTTACGGCTCTTCAGCCATGAACGGCATTATCAACATTCGCACCGGTTTTGCAAAAGATAAACCCGAGACGAATGTGGCGGTATTCAGTGAAGTTTGGGGAAATCCCAAAAATGAAGAAGCCAAGTGGTGGGGCGATCCCGACACCGGCGGCATCCGTTTGCCCATCGAAACCGGATTTAGTTTTGCGCACCGGCGGAAAGAAGGGAAATGGGATATCGTGTTGGGTTCGTATGGTTTGTACCGCGACAGTTACAACAAAGACACCTACAACCGGTACATGCGCGTTACTCCCAATTTGCGCTACCGGGTCAATGAGCGGCTGTCATTGGGTCTGAACACCAACTTCAACTTTGGGCGCAGCGGTTCCTTTTTTACCTGGGCCGACGACAGCACGGGCATTTACCGCCCCGGAAACGGCTCGGCGACCTACACCAGAGGGCGCCTGCGGTTTATGATCGATCCATCTGTCCAATACTTCGATCATGGCGGCAACCGGCACAAATTCCTGGGGCGCTACTTCCACGTCCACAACAACAACAGCGACAACCAGAGCAACGACAGCCGGATGTTGTACGGGGAATACCAGTACCAGCGCCCGATGAATAATATCGGCCTCGTAGCCACGGCTGGAATTGTTGCCATTCGGACTTCTGTAAAAGCGGAGTTGTACAACGGCGATTTTAACTCCCAGAATTACGCCGGCTACCTCCAACTGGATTACAAAGCCTTTAACCGGCTCAACCTCTCCGGCGGCGTGCGGTATGAACGCAATATTCAGCATAGCCCGGAAATTATTCAGACCGGGCCTATGGAGTTTGATACCCTCGACAACGGCGTAACCAAAGAAGGCAAACCCGTGTACCGGATTGGCGCCAATTACCAGGCCGCCCGGGCAACTTTTTTCCGGGCTTCCTATGGGCAAGGGTACCGCTATCCGACTATTGCCGAGCGATTTATCGACACGGGTTTTGGGATCGGACGGGTGGCGCCAAACCCGCGGCTTGTTTCGGAAACGGGCTGGACGGCTGAGTTGGGCGTCAAGCAGGGATTTGCGCTGGGTAAGTGGCAGGGCTTTGTTGATCTGACCACATTCATACAGGAGTACAGCCAAATGATGGAATTTTCTTTGACAAAAATCATCCCCATCGTATTCAAATCAACCAATGTCGGCGATACCCGTATCCGGGGCTTCGAAGCGTCGATTACCGGGCAGGGCCAACTCGGCAAAGGAATCCTGTATTTGCTCACGGGTTACACCGTTATTGAGCCCAAGTACAAGCTCAGGCCCGGTGAGGTTTTTGACCCGACCCCGATCACGGGTTATGGCTCCTCCGACAGCGCCAATGTGCTTAAATACCGTTTCCGAAATATGTTTAAATGGGATGCGGAATACGCCATCGGCAATTTTAGTTTCGGCACATCGGTCCAATATAACAGCCGGATGGAGGCTATTGATAAAATTTTCGAATTGATCCCGGGTGTTCAGAATTTCAGAAAAGAACACAACAGCGGATTCACGGTTGTTGACCTGCGCATGTCAAAAAAGTTTGGCGCCCACCTGAAAGTCAGCGCGTTGTGTGGCAACCTGTTAAACGAAGTCTACTCGGTGCGTCCGGCATTACTCGAAGGACCGCGGAGTTACACCCTTCGATTTGATTGGCGTATGTAAATTTTCAAACCCGTCGCCTGATGCGGGCCCGCACAGGCGACGGGTTTGAAAAAAAATCGTTTTGTTTTGAAAAAAGGTATCGCTTCTATTCTCATTACCACGGTGGCTTTGTTCGGGCAGATTAGTTGTTCGCAACCATCCGGTTCTAACCAATCTGCCGAAAAACAAGCGGAAGCCAATCAAACGGAAGCCAAACCCGCAACACCCATTTTTCAACTGAGCACTGCTCCGCCGCCCACTTCGCCGCAAAACGACTGGTGCCGGGCACAGTCCGGAGAAAATGTCCTGATAAACGCCGAAAAGGTCAACACCAACCGGCGGTATTTCTACTTACCACAGGGAATTACCATGATCTCGGTAGGCTACCCTACCCTTGCGGCCATGTTGTTCCTAAAGCCGTTGCCCAATGGCAATGTGGAGGTCTTCACCGGCGCTAATTTTCCGGCCTGCCTGTCGCGGCCAAGCTACCTTAACCCGGCAGGCGGAAGTGCAAAACTGAGGTACGATAACCAGCAAGACATTGAGTTCGGCCTTGAATTACAAGTGGAAAACAAGCATCCCAAAATCACCGTCGAACTATCTGCACAGTACAATTACGGCATGAGCGTCGTTCATTGTCAGGAATGCCAATAATCCCGTAAAAAAATTTAAAGCTTTTTACGCGCAGCAGTGGATTTGACTACATTTGCGCCCATTCACCATTTTTAGCATACATGTTTACGATAAATATTTACCTGCGTTTGGCCCTCATTGCGGTGGGGATTCTTGCAGGAATTGGACTGTGGATAGGCTTTGGTTTCTGGTATGGATTTCCGTTCCTGCTGGTCGGCATTTTTTTATTGATCGGCTACCTGATGCTTGGCACCATCATGTCGACAAACCTGCTCATGAGCCAATCCCGATTTCAGGAAGCCGAAGACCGGCTCAAACTGACGTTTTTCCCTGGAATTTTGCTTGTTGGGTACAAAGGCGTTTTCTACATGACGCAGGGTGCGCTTGCCATGCAGAAAAAAGATTTGACCACCGGTGAAACGTTTTTGAAAAAAGCATTGGATTCCGGGCTGCCGTCGGATAACGAACGTGGGGCGGCGATGCTTCAACTCGCCATGATCAATGCTTCCAAAAACAACCCGCAGGTTGCCCAGAAATACATGGCGGAAATCAAAAAGCTGAACATCACCGAAGCCATGCTCAAGGAGCAGGTTAAGGATATGGAGAAACAATTTAAACAAATGCGCCAATCCATGAACCCCAGTATGTTGGGTATGGCCGGCAAAGGTGGTTTCCGGGGCGGTGGCGGCAAGCGCAAGATGCCCCGAATGAAATAAACAACGCATTCAAACCAAAAAGACTACATACCTGATAATCTATTAGCTCTCAGACTCATGCAAATAGGCATTCCAAAAGAAACATACCCCGGAGAAAAACGCGCTGTTGTAATCCCGCAAGATGTTGCCCGACTCCTTAAACTGGGAGCATCGGTAACCATTGAAGCCGGCCTGGGGGAAGGCATCCGCGCCACGGATGCCGAATATGAAAAGGCCGGCGCTACCGTGAGCAAAGACCGCGCTGCCATCCTCGGTGGAAGCGATATCGTCCTGCGGTTGCGTAAACCCGACACTTCCGAAGTCAAACAATTGCGCAAAGGCAGCATTCACATCAGCTACCTCGATCCGTTCAACGAACGCGAATTGTTGGCACAATTGGCTGAGCAGGGCGTAAGCGCGATTTCCATGGAGCTTATTCCGCGTAGTACCCGCGCACAAAAAATGGACTCCCTGAGTTCACAAGCCAGTTTGGCAGGCTATACCGCAGTGGTGCTGGCTGCCGAATATCTGGATAAAACACTCCCGATGATGACTACCCCGGCAGGCACCATCAATCCGTGCCGGGTATTTATTGTAGGCGCCGGAGTGGCCGGATTGCAAGCCATCGCAACGGCCAAACGCCTTGGCGCCCGGGTGGATGCTTTTGACACGCGCCCGGCAGTTGCGGAACAGGTCCGGTCGCTGGGTGCACGTTTTTTTGAAATTGATTTGGGTGAAACCGGCCAAACAAAAGACGGCTATGCCAAAGCACTCACCGAGGACCAATTGAAAATCCAGCGCGATGCCATGGCCAAACAATGCGCCATCAGCGATGTGGTAATCACCACTGCACAGGTATTCGGCCGCAAAGCGCCGCTTATTATTACCAAAGAAATGGTTGCAGGCATGCGCCCCGGTAGCATTATCGTCGATTTGGCGGTTGAAACCGGTGGAAACGTAGACGGCGCCGTGTTGGGCAAAGCAGTAGATGTAAACGGCGTGCAAATTCTCGGCTTTGAAAATATGGCGGGTCGAGTACCCGTCGATGCCAGTCAAATGTACTCGGCGAACTTATACAACCTGATTGAGGAGTTTTGGGACAAAGAAGCTAAAACACTCCCGCTGGATCTGGAGGATGATATCATCCAAAGTTGTTTGATTACCCACGACGGCAAAATCAGGCGGGAGTTTTAAATGTGCCTGAGGTTTAAGCCCCCATTGACCGGACACAACAATTTGACAACACACAATATCTGTTATGGAAGTTCTAGTTTTCCTGCTTTTCATCCTGGTCCTCTCCATTTTCCTTGGCTTTGAAGTGATTTCCAAAGTGCCGTCTTTGCTGCACACGCCACTGATGTCGGGTTCGAATGCGATCTCGGGCATTACTGTGGTTGGCGCCATGATTGCGGCCGGTTTGGGCGAGGGAAATGATCTGGCAGCCATGCTCGGCGGAGCGGCTGTTGGCTTTGCCATGATCAATGTAATGGGTGGTTACTTTGTTACCGACCGTATGCTTAATATGTTCAAGAAAAAAGACAAATAAGGATGGGCCTCGAATCACTACTCAACATCGTTTATATCCTTTCTGCCATCAGCTTTATTCTCGGATTTAAGTTGATGAGCAGCCCGGTATCGGCCCGGCGCGGCAATATTATTTCTGCCATCGGCATGGGTTCTGCCATAGTTGCTACTTTTTTATTTCCGGAGGTTGTTCGCTACCAGTATATCATAATTGGAATGGTTTCCGGCGGCGCCATTGGCTTATTGTTTGCCTATCGGACCCCGATGACCGGGATGCCGCAGATGGTTGGTTTGCTCAACGGTTTTGGCGGAACGGCCAGTTTGCTGGTTGCCTGGGCAGAGTTTATGGCACATCCTGAACAAACTTATTTTGGCGGTGGTATCCTCTGGCTGACGGCAATTATCGGAGCGGTTACCTTTTCGGGTTCCATGGTGGCTTGGGCAAAGCTTGAAGAGAAATTTATTTCGGGCAAGCCAATTATGTATACCGGCCAGCGCTACGTCACTATGGCTGTACTTGCCGGTATTGCTGTTCTGGGGGTGCTGTTTGCCATGAATACCGCCGCGCCTGAGGCTGCCCAATTTCTCGGTGTGGTCACCGCATTAGCCCTGCTTTTGGGCATTTTGCTTGTAATTCCAATTGGTGGCGCCGATATGCCCGTGGTTATTTGCCTCCTGAACAGTTATTCCGGTATGGCAGCCTGTGCTTCGGGCTTTATTGTTCAGAACAACCTGCTTATCGTGGCCGGCGCTATTGTCGGCGCCAGCGGTATTATCCTGACCTTGATCATGTGCAGGGCGATGAACCGTTCGATAGCGAATGTCTTCCTTGGAGGATTTGGTTCAGGGGTGCAGGCCAGTGGCATGGAAGTCGTCGGTGAAATCAAACCTGTAAAAGCAGACGAAGCCTACCTGATGCTCGAAGCGGCCAACAGCGTGGTTATTGTGCCGGGCTACGGCCTTGCCGTTTCTCAAGCCCAGCATGCGGTACGCGAACTAATGGAGGCTATGGAAAAAAATGGAACGGAAGTGCGTTTTGCGATTCACCCCGTTGCAGGCCGGATGCCCGGTCACATGAACGTTTTGCTGGCAGAAGCAAACATTTCCTACGATGCGATGGTCGAAATGGACGCCGTAAATCCGACGATGGAAACGGTGGATGTTTGCATGATCATTGGCGCAAACGACGTCGTTAACCCTGCGGCACAGGAGGACAAAGCCAGCCCGCTTTGGGGCATGCCGATTATCGAGTCGCACCGGGCACGTACCGTGATCGTCATGAAACGCTCCATGGGCAAAGGTTTTGCCGGCGTGGAAAACCCCTTGTTTTTCCGCAACAACACCCGCATGCTTTTCGGCGATGCGAAAGCAAGTTTGCAGGCGCTTGTGAATGAATTTAAAGGCGGTGGAGCCTGATAAATAAACGGGGCTGCAGTAAAAAAATATTTCTTTCAGCATAAACAAACGAGGACACGGAGAATTAGACTCCGTGTCCTCGTTTGTTTGCCGGGCTTTTCGGGCACTCGTCCTACGACTCAAAGTCGTAGGACGAGTAAGATACCTCTGTGCTGAAAATTTGAAATTATCTGCGCTGTGGACACATTTGAAACATCACTTTGTTTGCTCCCAGAGTTCAATTTTGTTTCCCTCCGGGTCCATGATCCAGGCAAATTTGCCAAATTCTTCTTCCAAAGGCTCACCGATCACCGTGACCCCTTCCGCACGCAATTGTTTCACCAACGCTTCGAGATCGTCTACCCTGAAATTTATCATGAAGGGCTGCGCGGATGGTTCAAAATAATCTGTTTGTTCTTTGAACATGCCCAATACCGAGTATGGCCTGGTATCGGAAGCGGTCGGCAACTCCCAGAAAAACTGGGCGCCCCAGGGCTCCATGGGTATTCCAAGATGTTTTTCGTACCAGGCAAGGGTATTTTCCCGGTCACGGCATTTAAAAAAAACACCGCCCAGTCCAGTTACTCGTTTCATAAATGAAGAAGCTGGTTAGTTAATTTGATTTCGGTAAAGATATAAATTGTTTTATTTTTAAAACATTTTATTTTACAAACATTTGGCGTTAACATTTTCCAAAGCCGGCCTACCCTATTCCAACTTTCCTATTTTTGCCCGGCAAACTATGGAAAAAACAGTCCAGCAATTCCAGGAGATCCTGGCGCACTGTCGCGATCTTTTTCTCAAAAAAACCGCCGACTACGGCACGGCATGGCGTATTCTTCGACCTGCCAGCATCACCGACCAATTGTACATCAAAGCCCTGCGGATTCGCAGCATCGAGGAAAAAGGCAAACAGGAGGTGGCCGATCCTGTGGAATCGGAATTTATCGGCCTGGTGAATTACAGCATTCTGGCAATGATCCAATTAAATCTGCCTCCGGATGCGCCGATGGAATTCAGTGTTGAGCAGGTCGGACAAATGTTTGATGAACAGGTCGCAGAAAATATTCGACTTTTGCAGGCCAAAAATCACGATTACGACGAAGCCTGGCGGCTCATGCGTATCAGCAGCATGACCGATTTGATCTTGCAAAAATTGCTGCGCATTAAACAAATTGAAGACAATGCCGGAGCAACGCTCGTTTCCGAGGGTTTGGAAGGCAACTACCGCGACATAATTAACTATGCTGTCTTTGCCCTGATCCGCTTGAAAGAAGCCGTTTAGAGGTTGGGGATTTTCTCACCGGGTTCAAAACCCTTAACCTTGCATTTAATTTTCACAAAATCATGACGTCACTTCCTACCCTGCTTATTTCATTCGCCGTTGTCGGCCTGGCATTTACGGTGTTCACCCGTTTGGCCAAAAAGACGAATAATGTATTCCTGAGTTTCCTGCAACATTTTTGCGGGGTCTGGTTTGTCTTTTCCGGCCTGGTCAAAGCCATCGACCCGATCGGAACAGCCTACAAAATGGAGGATTATTTTGTCGCCTTTGAAAATACGTTTGCGGGTTTGCAAAACAGTTTTTCAGGCCTGGCGCCCATGTTCCCCGCATTGGCCAATTACAGCGCCGGTTTTTCAATCGTCATGATCGTGCTGGAAATCACCCTCGGCGTAATGCTGATCCTGGGTTTTGCGCGGCGCACAACGGCCTGGCTGTTCACTTTGATCGTGCTGTTTTTCACGTTCCTGACCGGATTTACCTACCTCACCGGATTTGTACCCACGGAGGCCAACTTTTTTGATTTTGCCAAATGGGGGCCGTATGTCGCCACCCAGATGCGGGTTACTGATTGCGGTTGCTTCGGGGATTTCATCAAACTCGATCCGAAGATTTCTTTTTTCAAAGATCTGGGCCTGCTGATCCCGGCATTTATTTTCCTGTTCCGGAGCAAAAACATGCACCAGCTTTTTACGGCAAAAGGCCGGAATGTTTTGACGGGTCTGACAGCACTTGTTTCCCTCATTTTTTGCTGGCAAAATACCTACCGCGATCTGCCGGTTGTCGACTTTCGCCCGTTTTATGAAGGCGCCAACATTCGCGAACGCAAGGCGCTGGAGGAAGAGGCCCGCGGAAATATTGAGATCATCGGCTGGCTGATGGAAAACACCAATACCGGTGAGGTGAAAAAAGTGATGATTCCGATGGAGCGGTATAAGGAACTGGTGGCGCAATACCCCAAAGATGCCGGGTGGAAAGTCAAAGACCAGATCAAAACGGAACCGTTCATCGAAAAAAACGGCAAACGCGTTCCGGTAAGTGAAACCAAGGTGAGCGACTTCTCCATTGACAGTGAAAACGGCCCTGTGGGCGAAGATATCCTTAACGAGGAAGGTTACAGCCTAATGATCATGGCCTATAAATTCTACGGCGAAAAAACCACGCAAACCATTGTCGTTCAGGATACCACCTGGGCTTACGACACCTTGCGGGTCAACGCCGATTCGTTCCGGTTACAAGCCCGTGTTGAAAATATTGCTCCTAAAAAAGTGGAACGGGAAGTTTATGTTGCTGACGCGCATTACGGTGATTTATTCCGTTCGAAAATTAATCCCTTGGCTGCCGAAGCCACCAAAGCCGGTTGGAAGGTGTTCGCCCTGAATACCTTTCAGGATCAGGAACTTGCCGGGTTGTTTCGTGAAAACATCGAAGCGCCCTACCCGTTTTACCACGGCGACGATAAATTGCTGAAAACGATCATCCGGTCGAACCCTGGCTTGGTCGTCTGGAAAGATGGAAAAATACTCGCCAAGTACCATTGGCGGCATTTACCAACTGCGGAGGCGCTGTTGCGCTTGTAACGCCGTCTGGCAGACGGCGTAAACGCTTTTTGTAAAACAAATACGAAACCCGCTCCGGTTGCAGGCTGGAGCGGGTTTCGTATTCACGCCGTCTGCCAGACGGCGGTTGCAGGTGGTTTTTACGCCGTCTGCCAGACGGCGGTTGCAGATGGTTTTTACGCCGTCTGCCAGACGGCGTTACAGGCGATTTTTATCAATCAGAACAAGGAGTTCGTCCCGGTAATTCTTGCCGATAGGCAGGAGTTTGGGCTTATCCTTTTCAATCACTTCCACCATGTTGCCTTCAATGGCTGTAATCTTATCCATAGCTACGATGTAGGAGCGGTGGATACGTTTGAAGCGCCCAAAAGGTAGTTTTTCTTCCAGGCTTTTCATGGTTTGCAACGTTATCACCCGGCCCTGATTCAGGCGAATGATCACGTAGTCCTTCAGCCCTTCGATATAAATTATATCGTCAAAATTTACCTTGACCAGCTTCTTATCGGCTTTCACGAAGAAGAATTCCATGCCCTCCAAACTGGCGGTATTGTTTTCCCGCTTTTGAAGTTCGGCCTGATCCATTGCCTTATTCACCGCCTTCATGAATCGCTCCAGGGAAATCGGCTTGAGCAGGTAGTCCAGTGCGTTCAGATCAAAACCCTGGATGGCATAGTTCGGATAAGCCGTGGTAAATACAATCATCGGCGGACGCGTGAGGGCTTTTACAAAATCGATACCCGTCAGTTGCGGCATTTGAATATCCAGAAAGATCAGGTCCACAACCTGATTTTTCAAAGCCTCGTTGGCCTCCAATGCATTGGTACAGCGCTGCACCAGATTCAGCTCGGGCATTTGCGCGATATATGTTTCCAGCACATCAAGTGCGAGGGGCTCGTCATCAACGATAATTACATTCAGCATACAGCAACTAATTAGGACTTTAGGTAGAGAAAGGTTTGAAAATCTAAGGTAATCGGTCTGTATAGAATACCAAAATATTCCGGGTTTTGATTCGGAAGCAAAATGGGGATGACAAATTAATTCAATTGCAAAACCATCTTAACGGAATATTGATGGGGTTGATCCTGCACATTAAGGGTGTATTTGCCGGGGTAAAGAATTTTTAATCGCTGGTTTACATTCACCAGGCCAATACCGCCGCTGCGCGGGTGTTCCTGCCGGGGTAGTTGTTCTGCCTTGCTGTTTTCAATATTGAACTCCAGTTCGTCGCCTTGCACTTTCAAATGCAACCGTACAAATCCGCCCCCCCGCATATGGTGGCTCAGGCCGTGTTTGAAACTATTTTCCAAAAACGGAACAAACAACAACGGCGCCACCAATTGTTCACTGATATGCCCTTCAGTGGTAAAGCTGATCTCCACGGCGCCTGCCTGCCGCAGCCGCTCCAAATCCAGGTAGTTGTTTATGTACTGAATTTCTTTGGTCAGCAGTACGCGTTTTTCATTGCATTCGTACAACATGTACCGCATGATTTCGGAAAGTTTCAAAACAATTTCAGGCGCCTTGTCGCTTTTTTTTAGTGTGAGCGCGTACAGGTTATTCAGGGTATTAAACAAAAAATGCGGGTTGATCTGGCTTTTAAGAAATCGCAGTTCCGACTGGATCGTTTGGGTTTGCAGGGTTTGCTTTTCGCGCTGATAGCGCCACCAGTCCGTGATGACACGCAGTATGGTGGAAAGCAACGTGACAAACAAACTGGCCAGGTACAAACTTCCCTGGGCCATCACCAGGTTTTCCTGCGCTTTGGGCACGCCCGAAAACTTCAGGTACAACACAAAAATCTTGATGGGCGTAACCACCGCACAGGCCAAAACCACCAGGCTCAGGTACAACAGCACATTCCGCGCTAAATAATTGGGAATCAGGTATAGCAGGTTAAAATATACCAGCACGCCAAAAAAAAGCAAACTGACAAACTCATTCCCCAGCAAAAACCACAGGTCGACTTCCGGATTTTCAACATAGCCGGAATACACTTTAATAGCGTACATGACCAGCCAAAACAAGGCGTGGTACACCGGCCGCAAGGTCAGTAAGTCATAAGCACGGTCTATAAAACGCTGGGACTTCATGGAATGTGAAACACATTTACGGCGCTAAGGAACGGAACGCCGGGCCGGAGGCGTTAAATTTTAGATAAACCGGGAATGCTGAAAGATCAAGCATGGATTCCGACACCCAAAAGTATCAGCCGACTATGCCGGGAAACTTCTTTTACCCGTACCTTTGCGCCCGATTTTTGAATTATTTATGGTCTATATCACACGAATTGAACGCTTTAATGCTGCCCACAAACTCTGGGTTGCCGATTGGACAGACGAAAAAAACCTGGCCGTTTTTGGAAAATGCGCCAATAAAAACTGGCATGGGCACAACTACACCCTGCATGTAACGGTCAAAGGAACGCCCGACCCGGTTACCGGTTTTATCATGGATGTGAAAAAACTCAGCCTGATCATCAAGGAGGCCGCCGTCGACCATTTGGATCACAGCAATCTGAATCTTGATGTCGAATTTATCCCGAAAGGCATGCAACCAACCACTGAAAACCTTGTTATCCTGATCTGGCAACGCCTGGAAGCCGCACTCCGGGATTATCCCTGCCGGTTGCACGCCTTAAAACTTTGGGAAACCGAAACTATTTACGCGGAATACTACGGCGAGTAAACGCCGTTCACTGACCTGCAACATACCATGGCCAATAAAAACAAAGTCGGTAACAAAACCGCCCTGCTCGAACAACTCACCCAAAACTTTCACAGCGTTTTGAACTTAGTTGGCGAACAGGCAACCCGGGAGGGCCTGGTTAAAACACCCGAACGTGCGGCAAAAGCCATGCAGTTTTTGACGCAAGGATATGAGCAAGACCCGGAAGCGATCCTGCGTTCAGCCATGTTCCGGGAAGATTACAATGAAATGGTTCTGGTGAAAGACATTGAAGTGTATTCCCTCTGCGAACACCACATGCTGCCTTTTTTTGGAAAAGCCCATGTCGCCTACATCCCTAACGGGTACATTGTCGGCCTGAGTAAGATCCCCCGGGTTGTGGATGTTTTTGCCCGGCGCCTGCAGGTCCAGGAACGCCTCACGATCGATATCCGGGATATCATCCAGGATACGCTCAAGCCCTTGGGTGTGGCTGTGATTATCGAAGCGCAACACATGTGCATGATGATGCGCGGTGTTCAGAAACAAAACAGTATCACTACGACGTCGGCATTTACCGGAGAATTTCGCAATGCGGAAACCCGCAGTGAGTTTTTGCGCCTGGTGAGCTCCCACTTGCATTAAACATCCGACCTTTGGCAAAAAATTAGTTGCGCCAAAACATTCCTTTTTTATTCCTGCTCCTGATTCTTGCTGCCTGGGTAGCCTCGGTGCAGCACGATCCGTTTTTCTGGGATACCGTCCAGTTGGGCAGCAAACACGCGCATTTTTTTTACGAAAACGGCTTGAATTGGGCGCCTTTACCCGCCACGATGGACAGCGGACATCCGCCGGTTTTCGGGTACTACCTGGCAGTCGTTTGGTCTGTTTTCGGAAAATCATTACCGGCAAGCCATTGGGCGATGTTTCCGTTTTTGGCGGGCCTGGCCTGGGCAACTGTACAACTGGGCAAACAGTTGGGCCCTGCAAACCTTACCTTCTGGCTGGCGCCCATGGTTTTCCTGGATGCAGTCGTCGCCGGCCAAAGCGCACTGGTTGGCCCCGATTTAGTGTTAATTTGCTTTTTCATGCTGGCCGTTCACGGATTTCTGGGTGAAAAAAAAATCTGGATTTTATTGGGCCTGACCGGCCTATGCATGATCAGCATGCGCGGCATGATGACTGCCGGCGCCTTGTTTGTCTGGCAAACGATTCTCCACTGGCAGGTGGCCGGTGCCGGAGTCCGGAATCTGGTAAAGCGCAGCCTGCTTTTTGTTCCGGGTTTTGCGTTTGCAATCGGTTTTCTTGCCTGGCATTACGTGGCGGCGGGCTGGATTGGGCACCATCCGGATTCGCCCTGGGCGCCGGCGTTTGAACAGGTTACCGGCGCCGGTTTGATTCGAAATATCTTGGTCACGGGATGGCGCTGGCTGGATTTCGGGCGGGTGTTCGAGTGGCTGCTGTTGGCATACCTGGTGATCAAGTCCCCATTCAGGCATGCCTCCGCCCGGTCGCACCCATTCACGTCCCTCCTGATTTTGTTTGGTTGCCTCCTGGTTTTCCTGACACCTTCCGCCCTGATTTACAACAACCTTTCGGCGCACCGGTATTTTTTGCCCGGATTCTTGTGCCTGCATCTGATTGTTTTTCAATGGCTGGCCCTTGCTGATTTGAAATTTTGGAAAAAAACGCTGCTTTTCAGCGCACTTGCATTGGGTTTGGCAACAGGGAATTGCTGGGTGTACCCTACCGGTATTTCCATGGGATGGGACGCCACGCTGGCCCATTTGCCGTACCACAAACTCCGGGCGCAGATGCTGGCATACATCGATGCGCACCAAATACCGGTTGAAAGCATCGGTTCTGCGTTCCCGAACAACAACTCCGGGGAAGCCCTGTTGCTAAACGGCGACAACCGGCGTTTTGCAGAAAAAGACTGGCAACAGAATGACTACATGCTGGTTTCCAATATTTTCAACGATTTTTCAGCAGATGACATTCAGCACCTCGAACAAGAATGGCTACCGGTAAAACGCATCGCACAAGGCGGCGTTTGGTTTGTCCTCTATAAAAAACCGGAAAATTGATTTTCCGGCAATTCCATATCAATGCGTATCCTATGAAAAACACTATTTGGCTCAACAGTACGCTCATTTTGCTGGGTACTATTTTTCTTTCCAATGAAAACGCCTGTTCAAAATCCTCAAAAACAGAGGCTTCAGATTCGGCAACCGCAAATTTCAGTGGACGCATCCTCTCGGCGGAATTTAAAAACTACTGGTTTCAGGGGCAGGCGGAATTGAATGTGTATGCCGTGGAACAGGAGCGCTACGGCGAAATCCGGGAGGCCCAGCAGGTGATGATTTTTGTAACGGAAGATTTTTCTAAATCCAAACAAGTAAAACTCGACAATCCGGGCCTGGCCGGCGCAGACCGCCTGCCGGTGCTCAAACTAAATGCCATCCGTCGTTTTCATACCGGCATTTACGATTATTCCCTGATGGAGTCGGTATTCAGCCCGCTCAACGGTTCACCGGCGGTTAAAAACACCGTAAGTATTCAGGATTGGTGCGGCCACGTGTTTGCCCAGTTCAACTATACGGGAAAGGCTTACCGGACTAAAATGTTTTCCTATTTCGAAGCTGAAGGTGATTTGGATACGGTGATCCAAAATGCCGATCTTTTGGAAAGCGACTTTTGGACTCGTTTGCGCCTCAATCCGGAATTGATAAAAACGGGCCGGTACAGGCTGATCCCGTCGGCTTTTTTTGCCCGGCTCCGGCACAAGTCTCTCCGTGCCGAACCGGCCGACGTATATTTTGAACAACCCGGTGGCAACCCAAACCTGCAAACACTCGTCATAAAATATCCCGACCTGGATCGGGTGGTGGAAATTCAGTTTGAGCCGTTATTCCCCTTCAAAATAGTTGGATGGGAAGAACGCCATTCCGGCAAAATGATCAGCCGGGGCATGCTTCAAAAAACGATCAAAACGGCCTACTGGAACCAGAACCAAACCGAGGACCGGACACTTCGTGATTCGCTCTTTTTATTTTTTTAACAAAACTTTATCGCCAAAAATCCCGATTTTATACCCAATTTTCGGCCCGCGAGGCATTAAGAAAAAATACTAATTGTTACCAAAGCGCGCTTCAGCAGACGTATAATTCGGAATTGGTGTTTAAAAACAAGGAAACGTTTGGAAAATGCGCCAGGAATGCCAAGTATCTTTTTTTTCATGGCAGGAAAAAATCTAAATTGCCGCCTCATCGTTCAACCGTATTTCCAACCTATTGCCCAAACCGCACATGTTATCCAACCTTCGCTCGTTTCCTATACTCCTCACAGCCTTTCTCTTTGTTTTTAACCTGCCCGCACAGGATTGTTCCAGTACAATTAAGGAGAACAAAAAGATTTCCGGTGTTCAGATTGTCCGCACGGATCTGGTAACTATCGTTGTACGTGGCGGATACAATTATGGCCTGGAGTTTTTCACCGATGAAAAGGGAATTTATGCCCGAATGACCTCGGTGGGTGGAATTGAGTTCAACCAGGACGACCAGGTAGTTTTTGTCGATTTCACCGGCAAGGAACGTATTTATAAATTTATTTCACTTGGAGAAGTCGTGCCCGGAAACGTCCCAACACACCGGAACAACCTTCAGCTGGACCTGGATGCAATCAAATGGTTATCCAATACGACCATCACCGGCGTAAACCTGGTCAATTTTGTGAACAGGCAGAAATACAAGTTCACCATCAACCCCAACCGCCAAAGTGAATTCCGGAACCTGTCCATTTGTTTTTTCAATTCACTGGAAGTTGCATCGATTAAAGACACCCCGGGCGCCGAGGTCGTTCGGCCCAATCGCACCGCCGAATCCAGCTCCACCACCGGGTCTGCTGCGCAAGCCGGCAAGCCTAAAACCAAAAGTTCCTCAGCCCCGGTGAGCGATGAAGAGGTTACCAGTTTGCGATCAGATCTTGAAAAAACAAAAGAGCAGATCCGGAACGAGATAAAAGCCGAACGCGAACGCGGCGAGGCTATCAAAGCCCAGCTCCAGCAGGAGGTTGCAGCAGCCCGCGAAGCAGCCAACCAGAAAAAACTGGAATACGCCAATGAAGTGTTGGAGGCCCGTAAAGCCAGCCTCGCTGAAATTGAAAAAACCAAAGCCGAAACCCAGGCCATCATTACCGACAGCAAAATAAAGGCAGACTCTGCGGTCTCCAGGCTTGCCATGAATGTGGAAGCTGAGCGGCGTAAGGCCGGCGAAGACATTCAAAAAGCCCGACTCACGGCGGCCGAAGAGGTACAAAAAGCCCGGGATAATGCCGCAAAAGAACTATTGAATATCAAAGAGCGACTGGACCAGGCCAAGTTGGAGTATGCCGACGATGTAGCAAGCGCCCGCGAAAACTCGGAAGATGAGTTGCAGCGAATTCGGGAAGAAAATGCCAAGGTAATCGCCGATGCCCGGGAAAAGGCCAAAGAGGAAAAAGAAAAAACCACAGAGGATGTCATTGGCACCAAAAAAACAGCCGCGGAAGAAATTCTGCGCATTCGGGAAGAATCTGCCAATGAAGTAGCCAAGACCAGAGAAAATGCCGTGCTGGAGAAACAACGCCTGGCAACAGAACTGGCCGAATCGCGCCGGAAAGCTGCGGAGGAGCGCGCTATATTGGAACAAAATAGTGCCGCCGAACTTGCGGAAATCCGCGAAAACGTAGCCAAGCAAAAAGAAGCCAGCGCATTGGAAGTAGCCGAAGCGAAAAAACGCGCCGCAAATGAAATTGAAAAGGCCCAACACGATGTGCTCGCTTACCGCGAAAAAGCCGAGAATGAAAAAATTGATATAGCAAAAGAAGTGGCTGAGAGCAAACAAAAGGCCGCCCAGAATGTCCAGCAAATTCAGGAGGAAGCCACAAAAGCCATTGCTGCCTCACAGGCCCGTGCACAGGCACAACGCGACTCCATAACCGCCTCCGTGGTTGCTGCCCGGAAACGCGCAGAAGATGAAATCCGGAAAATCCAGGAGGAACTCGCCCAATCTTTAGCGGCAGCCAAAGAAAAAGAATCAAAAATAAAACAGGAAAGCGCCGATCAGGTCTTACAGGCCCGCGATCGCAGTCAGCAGGAAATTGCCAAAGCCCAGGAAGAGGCCCGAAACAAGGTGGTTGCTGCCAACGCCAACGCCGATCAGGCGCAAAAACTGTATGCCGAAGAGGTTTCGAGCGCCAAACAAACGGCCGATCAACGCATCATTCTGATCCAGCAGGAGGCTGCCGCTGCAATTGCAGAGGCGAATAAAAAACAACAGGAAACCCTAAATGCCACTGCGCAGGATGTCGTTGCCAGCCGTGAAAAAGCGGCGGCGGAAATAAATGCTGCCCGGGAACGCGCCGCCCGGGAAATTGCAGCAGCCAAGGAGGCCCAGGTACGCGCCCAGCAGGAATCCGCCAATGCTGTATCGGAAGCGCGCAAGCAAAGTGCGCAAGCGATTGCAGCCGTAAAAACCGCGGAAGCCGACAGCATCCGGCTTTCCCGGGAAAATGCCGCGCGCGAACGGCAGCGCCTCGCCTCCGAACTGGCTACCGCGCGCGAACGCGCCGCGCAAGAAGTTGCAAGCACCAACCAAACTGCCGCTGAAGACATCAAATTGGCCAAAGAAAATGCCGCACGTGCCCGCCAGGAAAGTGCGGAAAGTGTTGCCAAAGCTAAAGAAGAGGCAGCAATCGAAATTGCAAGCACCAAAGAGACCGCTGCCCGTGAAGTAGCCGCTGCTAAAAAACAGGCGCTGGAAGCCATCACACTCGCTAAAACAGAATCCGATAATAAAAAAGCGGAGTATGCGAAGGAAGTAAGTGATGCACAGGAACGCGCCCGGAAAGAAATGGAAGACGTCCGGGCCCAGGCAGCTGCCGAAGTATCCACAGCCCGGAAAGAAGCCGAACAAAAACGGCAACAGTACGCAGCCGAAACAGAAACGGCCAGAAAAAAAGCCGCAGAAGAGGTCGAAAAGGCACAGAAAGATGCCTCAGAGACTATATACAAAGCCAAGCAGGACGCCGCAGCCAGCATTGCACAAACCAAAGATGATGAAGCCAAGCGCATTGCGGCTATCCGGGCTGAAGCGGCTGAGGAGATCAAACGCGCGAAAGAAGATGCTGCACAGAAAATAAAGGAAGAGCAACAAAAAATAGCTCAGGTGCAACAACAATATACCCAAAAGCAACAGGAACTGACATCCTTGCAAACAGATATTCAAAACGCAAAAGCAGAACTTTTGCGCCTGCAGGAAGAGGCTGAAAAGAAGAAAAAAGCCGCAGGAAATAATTAATCGGACAGCGCTTATTTCTTTTTGCGAAACCGGTAGGAATACAGATCGGGTTCTCCCTCGTAATAACCGTCCAGAATTACATGGTTGTACGCATTCCGGATGCAGTCGATGGTTTCTGCCATGGTCGATATCCGGTTGCCATTTACACTGGTAACAATAAATCCCGGCTGCATATTGGTTTCATAAACCGGACTTCCCCTCCGGACACTGGTGATCAGCGTACCTTGAATCCGCATCCGGCGGCGTTCGTCCCGGTTAAGTTCCCGAAAGGCGATACCCAGTTCCTTTTCCAATTCATCTCCTTGCACTTTGATTGCATGGCCGGTTGAATTGTTCTTGTCTTTCAATAAAACACTGGTGACATTTCGCCGTCCGTCGCGCCAATATTCAACTGTAATTTGATTGCCGGGCCGAAACCGACCGATATACTCCTGCAACTCGGGTGACCGCCGAATCTGAATATTATTTAAACCCAGGATCACATCGCCCGATTGTAGTCCGGCATCTGCAGCCGCACTGTTAATATTGATCCGGGTTACCCGGACGCCGTCTGCGTTGGGCAGACCCATCTCACGCGCCATTTCACTGTTCAAATCTTCGATGTTGACGCCTAAAAATGCCCGCTGAACATCACCAAACTCGCGCAAATCCCGAATTACTTTTTGCACTAAATTGGACGGCACCGCAAACGAATACCCTTCGTAACTCCCTGATTCGGTTATAATTGCAGTATTTATCCCCACCAGTTCGCCTGCAGAATTGACCAACGCGCCGCCGCTATTTCCCGGATTTACGGCAGCATCCGTTTGAATAAACGACTCAATACTGGTTACTCCGCCCAGAATATTGATATTTCGGCCTTTTGCACTGATAATCCCTGCCGTAACCGTGCTTTCGAGATTGAACGGATTGCCTACGGCCAAAACCCATTCGCCCACCTGCACCGAATCGCTGTTTCCAAACAGCATGAAGGGTAGATCGTATTCCTGAATTCGCAACAAAGCTATATCCGTCGACGGATCCGACCCGACCAGTTCCGCTTTGTATTCCCGCTTATCGGCAAGCGTGACTTTGATGTCGCGGCTGTGCTCTACCACGTGGTGGTTTGTCACGATATACCCGTCGGGCGACATAATTACCCCCGAGCCCGAAGAGCCCGTCAAGGTGGAACCGCCCCAAATACCGCCACCCGATTCGAGCAAAGCCCGAATATTTACCACAGCGGGAGTGGCAATTTCCGCAGCGGCAATAAAATTCGTCGGTGAAGAAGAAAAAAAGGTGCTGTTGAGCCTGGCGTCAAATAGTTTATCAACCACCCCGGCATACCGCGCCTCACCACCGTCCGGCTCATTCCAGAAAACTTGTCGCGGACTATCCAACTGGCGATAGAACATTACGGAGAGAAATGCACTCAACAAGGCAACAATAAGCAGCTGAACAAACTTTTTCATGGACAAGAAGGTATATTTCCAAAGTAAAGGAATAGGCGAAACCCGTATTTTACCCCAAGATGCTTAATTTTTAATGCAAAATCCTGAATCGTTAGGAAAGTCAACATAAAAATCGTGCCCCTTAACGCTTCTTAACACTTCGGAGAAAAAATCTTTTGCAATTTCACGCTGCAATGGTGATTAATTCAACGTGTTCCTCTGTGAAAGTAGTGTACATCCTACCGGCAATCATTCTGACAATCCAGATTAACGGATTCGGCCAGACCGATTCGATCCCCACCCGGGCTGATTCAATTTATTCTTGCCGGCAAAATTTATTGCAGGCATTTGCCTCGGACGATCGACTGAATACACAATTTTGGCTCGACTCGCTCCAACGACTCGAAGATGCAGAACATCTCGCCCTGCAATGGGACGAACGCTGGCTGCTCTATTTCTGGTTGGATAATTACGGCCCTCTTTTTCAGGAAGTAGCGCGGTTTTCAAGCATTCTGGAAGCAGAAACCTGGTATAAAGCCCCACCGCCCCCCGACAGCCTTTTCAAGCAGATGGATTTGAAATTATTTGAAAATCAAGCCTACCTGTTTGATCAAATCCGGCAGGCCTGGTTGTCCACCGAAGAGCGCGCCTTTGCCACTCTATTGCTCAATTATCTCTTGCGGCTGAGCCTTGAAGAACCCGCTGCTTCCGAGTTTGACGCACAACTCAACGGTTTTTTGAAAAAATTCCCCAACTCAAAATTCAGGCCCTTCATCATTGAACGGATGTACAATACGCGCCAACCCGGCCCTTGGGCAATCGGCCTCGACCTGCTGTTTCTTCAAGGCAACTGGTCGGGAAATCTTGAACGCACACTCCGTCCACTTTTTGGAGTTGACATCGGGCTCAGCTATTGGCGAAAAGGCTGGAACCTGGCTGCGCGGCTCGCAGCCGGCGGACAGAAACTCGACCGCGATGTTGAGCAAAACAGGTATCTCTGGACGACCGGAGAGCAATCCACCTTTTTTGCCCTTGAACTTGAAACCGGATTCGATGTGATTAACACGTCCAGACTCCGGATGTTTCCATGCCTCGGAGGCGGTTTCAGCAGCATTCACCCCCCGCAGAACGAGGACGACCCAAACCCGGACTATTACGACAACTTCCGGTTTAACGGCTGGCACCTGGGCGCCGCTATCCAGGCAGATATTAAGTTCAATATGGGTAAGGGCAACGTTGCAACCAGCTACCACGGTGTGCGGGTACGGCTGGGGCACCGCTGGCTCAACCTGAGCGAAGGCAACCCTGCCCTGGAGGGCAATCAATTCTATATTGCCGTTGGTTATGCCCTGTTTGGCCGTCAGGCACAGCGGTAAGTAGCCTTATTCCCGAAGGGCGCCCTTGTAGGTATCAAGGCATCGTTGCCGGGCAAAACTGTGTTCAACGATCGGTTTTGGATACGCCCCGGTATCCACTTCCGGAACCCATTTTCGAATGTATTTCAGCTCCGGGTCAAACTTTTTGGTTTGTGAATCCGGGTTGAATATCCGGAAATAAGGCGCGGCATCCGTCCCGCAACCGGCGGCCCATTGCCAACCGCCATTGTTACTTGCCAAATCAAAATCGAGTAGTTTTTCGGCAAAATACGCCTCCCCACGGCGCCAATCGATCAGCAGATGTTTGGTCAGGAAACTGGCAGTGATCATGCGCACCCGGTTGTGCATATATCCCGAATGGTTCAACTCGCGCATGCCGGCATCCACTATCGGATAGCCGGTTCGGCCGTTACACCAGCGCTCGAATTCATCGGGCGCCTCGCGCCAGGGAATTTGATCGTATTGGGCCTTGAACGGTGCATGCACCACTCGGGGAAAATGCGCCAATATCTGGCTGTAAAAATCCCGCCAGATCAGTTCGTTCAGGTAGGTTTCGTTTAAGGTGCTTGCCAACCGCGCCTTTTCGCGAATGCTGATCGTCCCAAATCGAAAATGCACACCAAGGCGGGAAGTTCCGTCAATGGCCGGAAAATTCCGGGTTTGATCGTATTGGCGAATCAATCCTTGTGTAACGGTCTTTGGCGGAAAAGGAATACCGGCCGGCGAAAACCCCAGATCGGAAAGTGAAGGCACCGGCAAGGGCTGCGTTTTCAAAAATCTACTGCTGTACTCCAAAGTAGGATAACTCCGGAAATAAAAAGATTGGTCCGGCGCTTCCGAAGGATCATTTTGGCGGGAAACAAGTTTTGCCTTCCATTTGCGGCTGTACGGCGTAAACACGGTGTAGGGTGTGCCATCGTCCTTCAAAACTTCATCCTTGTCAAAAATGACCTGGTCTTTGAAGGCATAAAACGGAATTTTACGCGCCTCCAGAAGATTGGCTACGGCTGCATCCCGCTCCAAAGCGTAAGGTTCATAATCGCGGTTGGTAAACACCGCTGCAATTGAGTAAGTTTCCAATAAATGCTGCCAAACCACCTCCGGGGCGCCATGCGCAACATGAATGGCGCTACCCAGTGCCTCGAGCGCACCTGCCAAATCAGCCACTGCCTGCTGAATAAACGCCACCCGCGCATCGCTGCGCGTCGGCAAATCCTCCAGAATCTGGGTATCAAAAATAAAAAGCGGCAAAACGGGATAGCCACTTTTCAGGGCATGGTATAATCCTGCATTGTCATTCAGGCGCAAATCGCGGCGAAACCAAAAAATGGCAATTGGTGCTGACATCGTTTTCAACTAATTTGTTGAATGAACGTATTTCCCCGGAAGAGGTTCGTCAATGCTGCCCGCCATTGCATGTTTTTTTGCCGCGAAGGCGCAAAGACACGAAGGATTACCCTCCGCGTCTTTGCGCCTTCGTGGTAAAAAGTTGTCGCGTTAGCCTTTGGATTTACCAATGAGACAGGTTCCTTTAGATGAAAACTTTCTTACTAACCGTCGCCATCCAACACCCTGCCCAGGCCGCCGAGAATACTGCCTTCCTCTTTTCCGCGGTTCGTCGCGTACTGAAGGATACGACCGGCCAGCCGGCTTACCGGCAACGACTGGAGCCACACCTTGCCGGGCCCGCGCAAAACAGCAAAAAACAGCCCTTCGCCGCCGAAAACCATATTCCGGATTCCCTTCACGAATTGAATATCATAGTCGACGCGCTGGGTAAACCCGACGATACAGCCGGTATCGACGCGTAGTGTTTCCCCGATGCCGAGCTCGCGTTCAAGGATATAACCGCCGGCGTGCAGGAAAGCCATGCCGTCGCCTTCCAGTTTTTGCATGATAAAGCCTTCGCCGCCAAACAGCCCGGTGCCCAGGCGGCGCTGAAATTCAATGCCGACTTCAACGCCTTTGGCTGCGCATAAAAAAGCATCTTTTTGGCAAATTACTTTTCCGCCCATTTCCATCAAATCCAGGGCAACAATTTTTCCGGCATACGGCGCAGCAAAAATAACCCGCTGTTTGCCTGGAACGGTATTCGTAAACGTGGTCATGAACAAACTTTCCCCGGTGAGCAGGCGCTTGCCCGCCGACATCATTTTACCCAGAAAACCTTGCGCCCGGCTGCTGCCGTCGCCAAAAACAGTGGCCATTTCAATACCATCGTCCATAAACATAAAGCTCCCGGACTCTGCAATTACCGTTTCCTGCGGGTCAAGTTCAATTTCCACGCACTGCATTTCTTCGCCGTAAATGGTGTAGTCAATTTCGTGATCTCTTCGCATGATTTTTTTTGATTTGTAAACCTGCCTGAAGGCAGGTTTATGCGTTCAGAATGAATTGTTTGCCGGCAAAGTTCAACGAATTGGTGCATGCTTCGCCCGGATTTCCCGACAAGAGCCCCAAACTTTTCGGCCAAAGTTTCTTCGAAACAATCCGTATCGTCAATCCCATTTAAAATAGACCGCTGCACTCAGCCCAGGGCGCTTGGGCACATTTTCAGCCCAGGTGGCTCCCGCACCGGATACCACCACGCCCAGAAAACGGTTGATTTCCCAAATTCCTTTTACGCCGGTGGACAGCCAGCCCTGGTCGTTGACGTACAGGCCTGTCAAAGCATCGAGCGGCGTCAAGGTGCGCGAGCCGTTTTTGAGCGGCAATACCAGCTCTGAAAACAAAATTACCCAGACGGGGCCTACCCGGAGTCCGCCTTCTGCACCGGTATTGACAAAGTGGCTGTAATCGTTGGTGCGGAAAGCAAATCCGCCGTAGGCAGACCAGTAAAAACGGGAAAAACCCATGCCGACGCTAAACGTCGGGTGGATCGTCACGGCGTCGAACCCGGTCCGGAGCCCTGCGGAAGGTTTGCTCTTATCAGCCGGCAGTTCGAATCGAAGCGTGCCTGCCATGGCCAGTTTTCCGGTACGGAGCTGATGCCGGACCGCCAGGCTGATGTTTCCGAATCCGGAAATCGAACCGGTATCTTCCTGCACAAACATCAGGTTGTTGTCGGGGTTTCGGGCGCCGCGTTCGTTGAACCGGTAGGGCATGGATACAACCGCCGTAGTCCGGCTGCTCAAACCATATTCGCCATAAAACTGCACGGTTTGTTCTGAAACTTCCCGGATCAGTTCAATATCGTCGCCACCAGCTCCAAAAAGCGATGTATAGGTCGGGATGGTATGGTACCCCAATTGCGCATAAACACCTGCCTTGCTGCGGGCCCACGGACTTTGCGCCTGCACGGAAACGACAACAAGGCAAGACCAGAGAAATATCAGGAAAAGCCGCATAACCAACGTTTTAGTCAAAAAAATCAGGCCTTGAACTCGCCTGTTACCGTTTGTTTCAGGACGCGCAGGTAGGTTTTTTCGTCGATCAACAAACGAACGACATTGCCATCGATTTTGGTGACTTTCCCGACAATACCTGCGCTGGTCACGACCTCCATGCCTTCACGCAGATTGTCAACAAATTTTTGTTGTTCCTTTTGGCGCTTAACCTGCGGCCTGATCAAAAAGAAATAAAAAACAACGATGATGAGCAGTGGAAACAACAGGCCCATGAGCGGACTACCGCCTTCGCCGGCCTGTAAGAGAATAAATTGCAACATGATGTGGGTTTCAGTTTATTAAGAAAAACATCCCGACACCGGGCGGTATCGGGATGTGCAAAAGTAAGTTTTACAAACGGTAAAAAGCAGAAACAGCCTTGAACCTTAATTCAACTCGAAAGCAGCATCTTCAATGCCTTCATTGACTTTCAGGGTGGTAACGGTACCTTTCATCGGAACCGGGAATACACCGGAAATCGTAATGCTGTGCGGAAACAGCACGCCCTTTACTGCTTTGTAGTCGCCAAAATCATTGATCACGGTGGCCGGAGCCCCGTCGGGGCCTTCGGAGCTGCTGATTTCACGAATCTTCAGGCTCGAGGCCATATCATAATACTCCGTGGTCTTTTTGCCATCCGGGCGCTCCACCTCAACGACATAGGCTTTTTTGCCTTCCACTACTTCAACCCCCTTGAGGGTCAGTTTGGCACCTGAGGCGATGTATGCGGCTTCTTTGCAAAACAAGGCCTGTTCTTGCATATCGGTCAGTTCTTCACCTTCCATTTCACGTTGGCCGCCCATACCGGACTCGACGGCTTTTTCGCCGTTGTACACCCGGTTGGACACCACATTGCCCTGCATCGAAATAGTTTGCGCCACCTTTGTGCCGCCTTTTTGGCGCATGCTCATCCCGAGGTTACCCATTGGCGTGACAAGCGACATTTCAAACTGCACGTCTTTCAGCGCCGCCAGATTTTTTGTGCCGCCGATGGCATTCACATAGTCGGCAATAACAGTTTCGGCAGTGACACCGGCAGGGATAGCCACATTGGCATCCTGGATCGGATTGCCATACGTGTCGTAAAAGTTCACCTTGCCGTTTGCTGCAAATTGTTTGATCCGGTCGGCTACATCGTCTTTGTTCCCTACGACCAAAATGTGCGCATTTTCCGGAAGAATGTATTTTTTGGCCATAGCCGTTACGAGATCCGCATTGACATTCTGGAGGGTTGCAAGGTAGTTCTCGTAGTAGTCGGGCGCCAATTTGTACCGCACTGTGCTGAGTGCAAAGTTTGCAATCGTACCCGGCTGTTCCAGGCTCCTGGAAAACTGGCCGGTCATCACATTTTTGACAAGTTGCAAGTCTTCGGCAGTGACTTTTTCGGCGCGAAGTGTTTTGAATTCCTTCATAAATTCAATGATTGCACTGTCGGTGACCGCGTTGCGCACACTGGCGGCGGCATTGAAGCTGCCAATGAGTTTGCCGGTCGATAGCGAAGAATAGGCGCCGTAGGTATAGCCTTTGCCTTCGCGCAGGTTCAGGTTGAGCCGGCTATTGATAAAACCGCCACCGAGAATGGTATTCATCAAACTGCTCGGAATAGCATCCGGACTTTGCGGCTGTAGTTCAACCGGATAGGTGATATTGATGACCGATTGCACGGCGCCTGGTTTGTGCACGAAATCTACCTGTGTTTGTTCCGGCGCCTTCGGAGTGGCGTATTTGTGTGTTGGCACATCCCCGGAAACCCATTTGCCAAAATACTGCTCCGCTTTCGCCATAGCGTCTGCTTTTGAAATATCTCCGACAATAACCAGGTAGGAAATATTCGGCTTCAGATAGGTCTGGTAATGATTTTTGATTTGCTCCAGGTTGATGTTGCCCAAGGTGGTTTCGGTCATGACCTCCCCGAACGGATGGTCTTTGCCATAGCGCAATACCGAAGCGACGTTGCCGGCGATGGCGTTCGCATCGTCTTTGTTGGATGCAAGCCCACTTTCGGCCCTTGTTTTTGCTTTGTCAAGTTCTTCCTGAGGAAACGTCGGGTTGAGCAGGACATCCGACATGAGTTCGAGCAATTTGTCGGTGTGTTTGCTCAGGCAGGCTCCGGAAACACCGTTGGAATTGGAAGACAGGGATGCCCCGATAAAATCGATTTCCTCATCCAGTTGCGCTTTGGTGCGCGTTTTTGTGCCTTTGCTGAGCAATTCGCCCATCATGTTGACATAGCCGGCAGCATCTTTTTCAAGTACCGGGTCGTAATCGGCAAAAATGCGGAAGGAAACGCGGGGGAGTTTATGGTTTTCAACCAAAATAACGGTCAGGCCATTTTTGAGTTTGTTGGTTTCGGCTTTGCCTATTTGAATTTTAGGCGCCGAACCGGCTTGGGGAGCGGCTGCCCGCACATCGCCACTTGGAACCGGAATAACAGGGGCGCCGCTTTTGGTTGTTTGAGCAAATGAGGTAGTGGAAAATTGCGTCAGAAGCACCGCGCCGATGACCAATATGCTGAATAATTTTTTCATATTTTTTATTGAATTTTTAAGCGGTTAATGCACTACGGTTTTGATGCAAAAAATCAGGGTTGGCTTCCTTTGGGCAGCCAAAACAACACCACACGGGATTTGTCGGAAAAGTATTTATTCGCCACGCGTTTGATGTCTTCCCGGGTCACTTTGCGATACCGCTCCAGTTCGGTGTTGATCAGGTTGGCATCGCCGTAGTACATTTCATAATTGGCCAGACTTTCGGCGATACCGGCAACGGTGTTATTTGCCGTAACAAAATCGGCCTCCACCTGATTTTGTATCTTTTGGTATTCCTGCTCGGAAATCAGGTTTTGTTGCACGTCGGCAATTACTTCATCCATGGCTTTTTCCAATTCACTCGGATTCACGCCCATGTTGGCAATACCGAACATAATGCTGGGACCCGGGTCTTCCAGATCGAACGTAAAGGAGCCCGCTGCCAGCGCTTTTTGTTGCTCGTCGACGATACTTTTTTGCATACGGCTGCTTTCGCCCTGGCTGAGCAACATCGACAGCATTTTCACGGCATAGAAATCGGAAGTGCCCTGCGCCGGAACTTTGTACGTAAATACCACGGCAGGCAATTGCACATTGTCATACACCGTGTCGCGTACCTCGGCGGTGCGGTCGGGCTCTACGATTTTCGGGCGGAAAATCTCGCCTTTGCCGCGCGGAATATCCTTGAAGTATACATCCACGAGTTTTTTTGTCTGTTCGATGTCAATGTCGCCGGCAATAGAAAGAATGGCGTTGTCCGGCCGGTAAAAATCCTTGTAAAACTGTACATAATCCTGCTCAACCGCTGCATCAAGGTGCTCCATGGAACCAATCACTGAATGCTGGTAGGGGTGTTTGGTGTACAGGCGTTTCATGGCTTCTTCGAGGAGGCGGCCGTAAGGCTGATTGTCTACGCGGAGGCGGCGCTCTTCTTTGACCACCTCGCGCTGCGTTTCGATGCCCACCTCTTCAACTTTGGCATGCAACATGCGCTCGCTTTCGAGCCAGAGTCCGAGTCCGAGCTGATTGCTCGGGAGCAATTCGTAGTAAAATGTGCGGTCGTACCAGGTGTTGGCGTTATTCGAGCCGCCGGCCTCACTGATGTAATCGTCGAACTCTCCCCGGCCGATATTTGCCGAACCTTCGAAAAGCAGGTGTTCGAAAAAGTGGGCAAAACCCGTACGGTCGGGTTTTTCGTTTTTAGAACCAACATGATACATCACGGAAACCACCACGTTGGGCGTGGTGTGGTCTTCATGCAGGAGTACCTTCAAACCGTTGGAGAGCTCATACTCCACGAATTTGATATTTTGCCCGTATGCAGTTGTCAGGCTAAAAATAAGTGCCAGAATAAACGGAATAATTCCTTTCATAATCAAAATTTAAGGTGAATAGCTGAGGATAAATGCGGCGCGAAATTGCGAAGATTTGATGGTATTAACGTTTGGATTCGATAAACGTTTGGGATGAATCGGCAAATGTTGTGGAAGAAAGCCGCTTTGTATGGCTTGAGGTCGTGTTTTATAATGAGAAAGCGTCTCCTGTTTTTTTGGACAGGAGACGCTCTGGGGGATGACGGGGTGTTTGTGTGTTCTTTTTTCCGGACCGGAGGTCCGGGTTACACAAACTTATCGGCACAGGAAGACGAGGCAAAAGCATCCGGTTTGGCTTTGAACACAAAGCCCATGCTCAGGATGTAGCCCATGGCTTCTTTCAGGGCAGTATTGCTTTCAAAACTCGGATCGGTATTGATATCGGCGTGTACCTCCAGTTCAATGTCGTACAAATCCAGTAATTCACAGAGGGCATAGGCCACCTCAACCGATCGCCCCACTTCGAGGATCATCCGTTCCCGCAGGGTCATTTTGCGCCCGGTTTTATGATTGGAGATAAACATGAACCCACCGCGTTTTTCCCGGAGAAACACAATCACGGTCGCGAAATGCACATCATCGCCGATGACTTGCGAGTCGGTGCCAATACATACCTTTAGCCGGTTTCCGGCTTCGGTTTCCCGCTGGATGGTGGCCTCAACGGCGGTGAGCAGGGGTTCTTCAATTTTTTGTCCGTTTAATCGTCTCCAGTGCATGGCCGTTCATAGTTGAAAGGTGATGTAGCAGATTTCCGGGATGCCAAATTTGCGTATGCAAGTATAAAATACTTCCGCCGTAGTCGGAAATCCAATGCCCGTTTAAACAATACATTTGTCCAAAATAGTTCCTGAAAAAAAATGCGGAAAGACTCTTTTCTCCGGCTGATCAACACCCCCTGGAAGATGCGGCTTTTCCTGTGGCGCAAGTTGCCGGCTGCCGCTTTCATGGGCATACACGTCTTGCATTGCGACGGGGATCAAGCCGCCGTTCAATTGCCGTATGGCTGGCGGTCCCAAAATCCGTTCCGGTCCGTTTATTTTGCTGCCCAATGCGCTGCCGGCGAATTATCCACCGGGCTGCTCTGCCTGACGGCGCTCCAGGGCAAGCCTCCCGTTTCCATGCTGGTGTTGCAGGCGGAAGCAACATTTTTAAAAAAAGCGGCAAAAACGCTGCGGTTCGTTTGCCTGGATGGAGCCAAGGTTGAGTCCGTAGTACAAAATGCCCTGGAAGCTGATGCGGCCCAAACTATCCGGATGGAATCGGTAGGGTACTTGCCCGATGGTACCGAAGCGGCACGGGTGTGGATTACCTGGTCCTTTAAAAAAAAGCAATAAATGGAAGATAAATTTGAAGCACTGATCGAAGGCCTGCTCGATCATCAATTCGGGAATGCAGATTCTTTCATCGGTCCTGAACTTACCGCTGCTTTACGCCACCAACTGGAAACCGTGTACGAAGCAGGCGCCATGAAACCCGCAGGTATCGGCCGGCACTTTACCTATGAAAAAAACCTCAAAATTCGCGGCGATATGATTTATTGGCTCGAAAAGAAAAACAGTGCTGCCGAAAAAGCATTTCTGGAGCATATCGAGGCATTTGTCGAGCACCTGAACCGCACCTGCTACACCGGCATTAATGCCTTCGAATTTCACTTTGCGCGTTATGAAACCGGTAGTTTTTACAAGCGGCATCTGGATCGGTTCAAAAGCGACCAGGGGCGGAAGTTTTCACTGGTGACCTATTTGAATGAAAACTGGGAAGCAGCCGATTCGGGCCAGTTGTTGTTGTTTACCGGGGAAACGCCCGTGGAAATCTATCCCACGGGCGGCAGCGCCGTTTTTTTTAAAGCAGACGAAGTGGAGCATGAAGTCAAACCGGCTAACCGGCCCAGAATGAGTATTGCGGGCTGGCTTAAGCGGGTTTAAAAATGCTTATTGAATAACCAGCTCAAACGGCAGGCGGGCCTGAATGCCCTGGTTTTTGCGCATATCCTGCAGGGTTTTGTACACCGGGTACATTTCACCTAATTCCGAGCGAATCATCCAGGCGCGAATCACCTCATCGGAATCCCGGTCTTTATCAAACTTTTCCAGCAGTTGTTCCAAGCCGGTTTTGGTCCGGGGAAATTCGGTGGTGCGGTATTTTTCCAGGCCTGCCAGCTTGGCAGCGGCTTGCATGGCACGATCAAGACCACCCATGTCATCCACAAGCCCGATAGCTTTTGCTTTTTCGCCGGCCCATACACGGCCCTGCGCAATTTCATGTACCGCCTCGGGCGTCATTTTGCGGCCTTTCGCCACTTTTTCCAGAAAATCCTGATAAATCCACTCCACACGTTCCTGGATCAGCTGGCTTTCTTCGGGAGAAAAGTCATAAAACGGCGTGCCAAAAGCCGAGTATCTGCCGGTGCGGACGGTGTCCATCGTGATGCCCAGATTTTCTTTCATTGTTTTTTGCAAAATCGGGATCACGCCAAAAACACCGATCGATCCTGTGATGGTAGTCGGCTCGGCGAAAATGCTATCGGCCTGGCAGCCGATGTAATAGCCCCCGGAAGCCGCGACGTCTCCCATGCTCACGACGACCGGTTTGCCGGCCTGCCGGCACAATTGAACTTCGCGTAAAATATTTTCGCTGGCCAACACACTGCCGCCCGGGGAATTGATCCGCAAAACGATGGCTTTGACATTATCATCCTTGCGAATCTGGCGGAGCATTTTCACGTATTTGACATCGCAAATATCTCCGGGGTCAGCCTGGTCGCCGTCCACAATGGTGCCTTCGGCAAACAAAACGGCAATTTTATCCTTGGAGGAAAGGTCGAATTTTTTCACCCGGGAGGCGTAATAATTTTCAACGCTCACACGGTTTAGTTTTTCTTTTTCGTCGAGCCCAATTTTGGAACGGATGAGGTCAAAAGCCTCGTCTTCGTATGCGATTCGGTCGACCAGTTTGTTTTCGACCGCTCCTTTTGCGCTTTTGCCGTCAAAATTATCCGCCACTGCCCGCAAGGCTTCCGGGGAGATATTTCGGCTCTTGCTGATATCCGCGATCATTTCGTCGTACAGGGCCGAAATGTATTCGCGGATTTGCAGGCGGTTTTCCGGGCTCATTTTATCCAACCGGTACGGTTCCGTGGCGCCTTTAAATTTGCCGGCATAAAAAATCCGCATTTGGATATCCAGTTTATCCAGCATGCCTTTGTAAAACATGATCATGCCGGAAAGGCCGCGAAAATCGACGGCACCAATCGGATTGATTAGCACCTCATCGGCTACGGAAGCGATGTAGTATGCGTTTTGGGTATAAAAATTGGCGTAGGCGACAATGAACTTGCCCGAAGTTTTAAAATCGAGCAGTGCATCCCGCAATACCGACGCGGTTGCTTTTCCTGCCGTCAGGTACATTGCATTAATGTAGATGCCTTTGATATCGGGATCTGCTTTTGCCTGTTCAATGGCCTTGACCATATCGGTCAACCCAAGCACATTTTCCCGGTCCATATCGAACGGGTCCAATGGTAAATTATTGGTTTTTTCAGGAATAGGCATCTCAAATTTGAGTTCCAGAACGGAGTTGGCCTTTACCGAAACTTTCTCCTTTTCCATGGCTTTTTCGGCGAAGCCGGTGATTGTCCAAATGCCGAAAAAGAACAATAAAACAAGGGCTAAAAAAGTGCCCAGACAGGAAGCGAAGATAAATTTGAGGAACTGACTCATAATATGTGGTATGATGCCGGCGAAATAGCCCGGCCGTTGAATAATTGCAAAATGTTAAATCCAGACAAAGGAATGTCGCCGGGCAGCGATTGTTTTGAAAATTAGATCAATGGCAAAAATTGATTGATGGAATACGGATGGCAGCGGGTTGGTGAAAAACCGAATTTGGCCCGCTGAAGGCTTTTATTGTGGTTCGCGGTCAAAATTTCAATTTAAAAAATGATTTTTGCGTATCAGGTAAACACACCCTCTATGTTACAAAAGCGCCTTGCATGTACATGCAACCCTCTGTTTCTAATCGCACTTTTCATTTTTCCTGTATGCGCCTTGCCGGCACAATCGTTGCAGGTAACAAATGCAAATACAGCCCCGTTCACCCCGGAAAATCTGATTTCCAATATTTTTTTAGGCGATGGCGTTGAGGTCACCAATATTACCTACAACGGGCAGGCTATTTCCGTAGGGTACTTTACCGGTGGGCAGCAATCTATTGGCCTCGAACGTGGCATTATCATGACAACCGGCCGGAGCGAAACCGGGAATCCCCTGTTAAATGAACACGGGAGCAATGAGCCCGGCGATGCGTTTGCCAATAACATTGTAAATGGATTTTTTCCTGGTGCGGATCCCGACCTAGGCCCATTGGCCTCCGGCGCACTTTATGATATCGGCCGGTACACCATTACGTTTGTGCCTACGTCGGATACGTTGCGCTTCCGGTATGTTTTTGCTTCCGAGGAATACCCGGAGTTTGGTTGCAGCAACTTCAATGATATTTTCGGTTTTTTCATTCAGGGGCCAAACTACCCAACGCCAACAAACATTGCGCTTATACCCGGTACCGGCCTCCCTGTTTCGATTAACAACATTCATCCGGTCAACCCGACAAATACCAACTGTACGGCACAAAATGAACAATATTTTGTTGATAACGACGGCACAAACAAACCACCGGTTTATGATGGGTTCACCCGCGTTTTTACAGCCGAAGCCATTGTAGTGCCCTGCGAAACCTACACGATCAAACTTGCCATCGCCGATGTGGGCGACCCCAACTACGATTCCGGCGTTTTTCTGGAGGCAAAAAGTTTTGGCACCGGAGCATTGCGCGCCGCGTTGAACACGCCCAGCCTTGACGGTACCATCACCGAAGGATGTTCGGCGGGCTCGCTTACCTTCCGCTTGCCTGCACCGGCAACGGAGGACTATCCCATTGATTTCAACATTCTAGGAAACGCCGTCAACGGCGTTGACTATCAAACGATTCCGGCCAACCTGGTCATTCCGGCCGGGCAGCAGGAAATTGTCATTCCTATTGTCGCCTTCGAAGATGGGTTGTCTGAAACCGGCGAATTTCTGGCCATCGATGTGCGCCGCGATCCGTGCAACCGCGATACCATCCAGATTGTGTTGCGCGACAACAGCCTGAAGCCGCCGGATCAGCTCCAGGACACCAGTTACTGCGTCGGCGCCCAGGCCATTACCCTGAACGGCACGCTACCGGTTCCGCAGCCGCCTCCGCCCAGTTTCAGCAATTCGCAGGATTTCTCCATAAATCCCGTAAATACAACCATCACATCCCCCATTACTGTTTTCGGCGTAATTCCACCAATCCTCCAACCCGGCATGATCCGCTCCGTTTGCCTGAATATTTCACACAACTGGGTGGACGACCTCGACGTATACCTGGTTTCTCCGGGCGGCCAGTTTCTCGAATTGATGACCGATTGCGGCGCCGATGGTAAAAATTTCACCAATACCTGTTTTACGCTGGCTGCAACCAACCCCATCGGTCAAAGCACCAAACTGGACGCCCCTTTTACCGGCAACTGGCAGCCCGAAGGCCCCTGGTCCGACCTGTGGAGCGGCGCCTACCCGGTAAACGGCGCCTGGAAACTGCAATTGAAAGACGACGGCAATGGCTTTGTCGGCACCCTGAACGACTGGACGATCACCTTTGAGCCATTGTACGAAATCAAATACCTGTGGTCGCCAACAACCGGACTTTCCTGCGCCGACTGTCCGGCGCCGCTTGCACAACCGGATGTTCCGACAACCTACCGTTTGCTTGCAGTGGACTCCTATGGCTGCGCGCTGGAGGACTCCGTTCAGGTCAATGTTCTTGAACCACTGGAAGCCCCCGTGGTTTCCTGCGCAGGGTTTACCAATAATTCCATAACGTTTTCCTGGCCTGATATCGCCGGCGCTACCGGTTATCAGGTCAATGTAAACGGAACAGGATGGATCGCCCCGACAGGCCTCAACACCCACCTGGTCGGAGGTCTGGGCCCCGGCACACTGGTCACGCTTGAGGTGCAGGCCACCAACAATCCGGATTTAAATTGTCCGGGCGCTATCGACACCGCATTTTGCGTCAACTGCGACCAACCGAACGTCGTACCCCAGGTAACCGGAGAAACCTGCGCCGGGTTGGCAAATGGCAGTGTCGTACTCAGTACCGATAATGTAAACCCGCCCTACACATTTGATCTGGGCAGCCAGCAAAACAGCACCGGGGTGTTTAACAATCTTGCTCCCGGAAATTATGCGGCAACAGTTACCGACAATTCCGGTTGTTTTACCGTTCTGCCGTTTTCGGTCAACGGCGCGCCAAATCTTGAGGTCCAACTTGAATCCACCAATATCACCTGTTTTGGAGGCGACAACGGCACCGCTACGGCGAATGCCCTTGGAGGGACGGGCATGCTCGGCTACCAATGGAACGACCCGGCTGCCCAAAATCTGGCCGGCGCCGTGAATTTAAGTGCAGGGACCTATACAGTTACGGTTACTGATTTGAACGGTTGTTCCACAACGGCAAGTACAACCCTCAGCCAGCCGCCCGACATGCAAGTATCCGTAACCTCCTGGCTGACCAAGTGCTTCGGTGATTCGACAGGGCAGGCTGTGGCAGGTGTAGACGGAGGCATTCCCCCCTACAATTTTATCTGGAGTGATGGGCAATTCGGAGCAGTAGCGACCAACCTCGCCGCCGGAAATTACACCGTAACCGTCACCGACGCTGCCGGCTGCGCCAAAACTTCGTTTGCGCTCATTGGGTCTCCCCCGCCTTTGTCGGCAACGATCGACAGCCTTGCAGCAACCTGTGCCAATTTGTCAAACGGCTCGGTAAGCGTAACTGCACAAGGCGGTTCAGGAGTATTATCGTATCAATGGAGTGACCCGGCCGGGCAAACTACGGCGACTGCATCCAACCTGCCAGCCGGCAACTACTCGGTGACCATTTCCGATCAAAACGGGTGTCAGCTAAGTCTGCAAACGACTGTGCCCGCGCCTCCTGCCATTTCACTCACCCTGGACCATACAGATGCCCTCTGCTACGGCACGGCAAGCGGAAACGCTTCGGCTGCTGCATCCGGGGGTGCCGGAAATTTCACTTTTCAATGGAGCGATCCGGGCAGCCAAACGGGCATGACTGCCCAAAACCTAAGTGCCGGAACCTATACCGTGACGGCTACCGACGGCAATGGTTGTACTGCCGTAAACACGGTACTGATTGCCCAGCCGGAAGCACTCGACCTGGTTACCGTTCCGACAATGGCTACCTGTTTTGGTCTTGCCGATGGGGCAATAATCACACAGGTGCAGGGCGGCACGGCGCCTTTGAGTTATCTCTGGAGTTCCGGGGAAACCGGATCCGGCATTTCCAATAAAACCGCCGGTGACTACACCGTTATGGTGACCGATGCCGCTGGTTGCACCGCCGAGTCCTCCGCAACCATAACATCTCCGGATGCACTGCTCGTAGATGTTGTTGCACAAAATATTGCCTGTTTTGGCGCAGCCACAGGATCTGCAAAACTGAATCTCAGCGGTGGTACCGGGGCCTACACTGTTTTATGGAATGGACCCAATAGTTTTGTTGCAACCGGCCCGGAAGTAAATAACCTGACTGCCGGAAACTTCAGCGCGACCGTAACCGATGCTGCAGGCTGCACGTTGGTTCAATCTGTTTCATTAACAGCACCTGCTGCTGCCCTTGAAATCAGTCTGCCGGCTCTAGGCGATACCATTTGTTTCGGAGCAAGTAACGGAAGTGCCACTGTATTGCCCTCCGGTGGAACGCCGCCCTATTTGTACTTGTGGAGTCCCAATAATCAAACCTCGGCCACTGTTACTGGCTTGAGCGCGGGTTTGTACCGGGTGTCTGTTACGGATGCAAAAAATTGCATTGCGATCGATTCCGTTTTTATCCCCCAGAAGGAATCAATGACTGTTCAGGTGCAGGGTGGAACTACCGATTGTTTCGGGGTAAATACCGGCACGGCGCACGTCACGGCTGTTTTTTACGGAACAATCCCGGCGAACTTGAACCAGTTCTCCTGGCAATGGAATACCACCCCTGTCCAAACAGGCCAGCAAGCAACTGGCCTACAGGCCGGGCAAACGTACACCGTCACGGTGACAGACCAGTTGGGCTGCAGCGCTGCGGTCAGCATCACCCTTGATCAACCAAGTAGTCTGGGCGTTGAATTTCTACCAATGGCAGTCCTGTGTTTTGGAGACAGTTCCGGGCAGGTACAGGCAATCCCTTCAGGCGGCACACCACCCTACCAGTTTTCATGGTCGACGGGTGCCCATACCAAGGCCGTTCAGAACCTGCCCGCCGGGATTTATCAACTTACCCTGACAGACGGTAACGGCTGCACCATCGTCGATTCTGTTATGATCGGGCAGCCTAACCCCCTGATCGGCACATCCAGCAAACGGGATATCGGGTGCCTTGACGAGTCCAATGGCGAAATTTTGCTCGCGGGAAGCGGCGGCACACCACCCTACCGCTACGCCCTCAATGGAGGAAACTGGACCGGATCTCCCAGGCAAGCAGGGCTGCAAGCCGGCTTATTCGTACCCCGTATCCAGGACAAAAACGGTTGCATCGTGGAATTGCCCCCGGTGGAAATCGTACAGCACGACCCGGTTTTGGTAGACCTGGGGCCTTCCATCACAATTACTTATGGCGAAAGCACGCAACTCATGGCGGAGGTGTCGAACGCCGTGTCCCCGGTCCAATATAGTTGGAATGCCGCCGACAGCCTTTGGCTAAGTTGTTTGGATTGCCCGGGGCCCTTTGTCGACGGGTTGGAGTTTGCCCACTGGTTTGAAGTGCAAGTGGTGGATTCCCTGGGCTGCAGCGCTTCGAGCCGGATTCTGATAACCGTTGAAAAAGTGCGAAAAGTGTTTGTCCCAACGGGCTTTTCTCCAAATGGGGACGGCGCCAACGACCTGCTTTTGGTACACGGGCAACAATCAACCCGGGTTGTAACTTTTCAGATATTTGACCGTTGGGGAGAATTGTTGTACCAAAACGGCGGGTTTCAACTGAACGACCCGAATGCAGGTTGGGATGGCACATTCCGGGGAGAGCCGGTTAACCCGGGTGTTTATGTTTGGGTGCTTGAAGTGGAATACCGCGATGGCGTGCGGGAAATATTTCGGGGCAGTACCAGTTTGTTGCGATAACTGTTGCGGTGCTTAAAAATCATTTCCCCCGACCTTGCAGAAGCACCAGGGCAGTATAAAACATGATTTTAAAATCCAGTGCCAGCGACATGTTTTCGATGTAAAGCAGATCAAATTTCAAACGCTGCAACATTTCCGGTACCGTGGACGCATAGCCGTATTTCACCTGCCCCCAGGATGTAATTCCCGGACGCACCTTCAACAGGTGCCGGTAATGTGGATTTTGCGCAACAATTTGATCGATGAAATGCCTGCGCTCCGGGCGCGGCCCGACCAGCGACATATCGCCACGTAGCACGTTCCAGAAATTCGGAATTTCATCCAACCGCCACTTGCGCATAATGCTGCCCCAGGGGGTACACCGCGGGTCATTTTCCTGAGACAACTGCGGGCCGGCCTTTTCCGCATCCGTATACATCGAGCGAAATTTGAAAATGGTAAATGGCCGCCCATGCAGCCCAAGGCGTTCCTGTTGAAAAAAGACAGGTCCCGGTGATGCCAAGCGCACCCGGATCGCAATATAGACGAGGAGCGGCGACAGGAGGAGCAACACCACCAGACTTACAGAAACGTCGATCACCCGCTTGAGAACCCGCTGCCATTTCGGCATCAATTCCTGGCGAATTTCAATCAGCACCGCGCCGTACACATGGTTCATTTTTACCGTGCCCAACAGAATATCGTACATATCGGGGATGATCTTGATCAATACCGAATCACCAAAATCGAAGAGCGTGTTCAGAATGTCCCGCAGCAGATTGTGTTCCGAGGTTTCAATGGCAATAATGACCTCCTCTACCTGATGTGTTACGATGACTTCGGAAATATTTTGCAAGGCGCCCAACCTGGTCAAATGCGAGTCGAGCAGTTGGCTGGAATTGTTGGTGTCGATATACCCGACAAATTTATTGCCCAGGCTCTTCTGCCTCCCGCTGATGTCCAGATACAAATCCAGCGCATTTTGATTTCCGCCGACCAGCAGGGTATTAAAAGCAACTTTTCCGGCTTTGAGCCTGCGGCTCGCGCGGGTCAGTAAGATCATCCGTGCAGTGGCCGTTCCCAGAAAATGCAAGGCAAACAAGGTGCAAAAAGACTGGTAGTACGTCCGGTAGTCCCGCACCACATCGTCGAGGATCAGGGTAAAAAACAAAAACAGGATGCCGAGAAAAGAAAGAAAAAATGTACGGCTGAGGGTAGCCAGCCTGGAAAGCCGGTAAATATCCACGTAGTGGTCAAAAATGGCGTAAAGCAAGATCCATCCGGTGGGTACGATCAGGGCGCCGAGAAAAAGGTTGGGGTCATTCAGCACATCCCAATCCAGCGGGACGCCCTCCATTTTTTTCCGGTAAAAAAAGAACAGGACCCAAGCCAGCATGGCCATCACAAAATCGGCCACACCGTAAAAAAAGGTATCGCGTTGACGTTTAGCGCGGGACAAAGTTGGATTCGTTGGTTAAGTGAAAGCAGGTGTTAGAAATAAACCAGGCGAATATTATCCAGGTATACGTTGCCGCTGGTTTGCTCCGGCGTTCCGGTGGTCCCGGTTTGCAGGGCCACCCGGAAAAACAAACGGTAATTAACCTGTTGCAGGCTTACCAGAAAATCGGTGAGGTTAAAGTACGTTTTGTTCCAGTTTTCGGAAGGGAGAAATTGGAAAACCGGTTGGGCAAGCTCATTGGAACCGCTCCCGTCATTGCCCAACAGCCACAATTCAAAGAGGATATCGTTCCGGTAGTGCATTTCCAGCCAAACCTGGCGGCCACCGGCTGAGGGCAGGTTTTCAACTTCTTCGGTTGCAATTTCGATGACTGCATGCGCCGTGTCGACTCCAAGATAAACAGAGCGGCCTTCGAATGCCCCGTCCGGGGTGATGATAAAAGAAGTTGCCGTGTCGGCGTCCCGGTTTTCCAACACGATGCTGGTGGAATTGAACGATGCGCGCTCCACCGACCAGGGGAAAATGGCATTCGGAAAATATTTTGTGTTCGGCTGAAGGTTGCTTGTTTGTGCAGGGCTTAGCGTCACCGTGGTTTTATACGACTCCAGAAATGGGTACAAGCCGGGCGTTTGGACAATCCCGTTTTCCTTCACTCCGGGGAACAACTCAATCGTCACATCGCCATCTGCAAGAATAGGCACCGTAGCAGGCAAGGAATAGCCGCCCAAAAATTCATCATTCACATAAAGCCAGCCATCGGTAATTTTTTGCCAACCGGCCCCACCCAGGGCATCCACTGTGAACGGTTCAATTTTCAAATAGGCCGGCAATGCTTCCTCTTCATTTTTACAGGAACTGATCAACAAGACCAGGAACAGCCCAGGCAAGTATTGCTTCATGTTTACTTATGTTGGTTAAGAATTTCAGGATACTATTTCGAGCGCATGTACAATTCAATAGGCACTCCCGTAAAATTGTAATGCGTGCGTAATTGATTTTCTAAAAACTGCTTGTAGGAATCGCGCACCCAGTTTGGGTTGTTTACAAAAAAGGCAAAGGAGGGGTAATGCGTTGGAATTTGGGTGATGTATTTGAATTTTGGATACCGGCCTTTTACGGAAGGCGGCGGAGTGGTTTCGATTATTTCCAGCATCAGCTCGTTTAATTTTGAGGTTTGAATTTTGCGCGTTCGGTTTTCATAAACCTGAAGCGCTACTTCAATTGCCTGAAAAATACGTTGTTTCTCAATGGCCGAAATAAACAAAACCGGCACGTCGCTGAACGGAGCGATCCGTTTTTTTATGGCCGCCTCGTAGTCGCGCGCCGTATTGGTTTCTTTTTCTACCAAATCCCATTTGTTTACCAGGATTACTATGCCTTTGTGACGCTTTTGCGCCAAACTCAGAATATTCAGATCCTGCGCTTCCAGGCCAAGTGTTGCATCCAGCACCAGCAGGCAAACATCGGCTTCCTCCACGGCCCGGATGGCACGCATGACAGAGTAAAATTCCAGGTCTTCTTCCACTTTGGTTTTCTTCCGGATGCCCGCGGTATCGATTAATAAAAACTCCTTGTCAAACTTTTTATAGGTCGAGTGAATCGGATCGCGGGTCGTACCGGCAATTGGTGTCACGATATTGCGCTCTTCCCCAAGCAAGGCATTTATTAGCGATGACTTCCCAACATTCGGCCGGCCGACAATAGCAAATTTGGGCAACTCGGTTTCCAGTATGGGTTCATCCTGAATATGCTCTACTACTGCATCGAGCAAGTCGCCGGTTCCGCTGCCACTGATGGATGCAATAAAATGGGTTTCTTCGAAGCCAAGGCTCCAAAACTCATTGGCTTCCATCAAACTACGGTGATTGTCAACTTTGTTTACGACTAAAAAAACAGGTTTGTTAGACCGTCGCAACAGTTTGGCCAGTTCTTCATCCAGGTCCGTAACACCGGTTTGCGCATCGACCATAAACAGAATTACGGCAGCCTCCTGAATTGCAATGCGCGCCTGATCGCGAATAGCGGATTCAAAAACATCCTGAGAACTTTGTACAAAACCGCCGGTATCCACCACCGTAAAGCGTTTGCCGTTCCATTCACAAAATCCATACTTGCGATCGCGGGTCACGCCGGAAAAATCGTCGGTGATTGCATCCCTGGAACCGACCATGCGGTTGTACAAGGTCGACTTGCCTACATTCGGTCGACCAACTATGGCAACGATATTTCCCATTTTTGTGTAGCTGTTTGGGTGGGGCTGTTGGTTTGTGTACTTTTGTGTTTGTTATTTCCGCCTCAAAGGTAGAGTTTTCCCGCCAGTTCCTTATTTCCCCGCCAACACCAATTCAAAGAGCCGCATGAGCAAGATCCTTTTTCGCGATCCAAATGTTACCATCTTTCAAAGTGCTTTGTTCCAGACCAATTCCACGGTCATCCGAACGGATGATGTTGTGCTTATTGTTGATCCCGCGTGGTTGCCTGAAGAAGTTATCCGGATTCGCGAATATGTCGATTCCATACGGGAAGACCGGGCCGTTTTTTTGATTTTTACCCATTCAGATTTTGACCATGTGATCGGGTACCGGGCGTTTCACAATGTGGACAAAGTTTTTATGAGTGAGGCCATGGCCGACAACCCGAACAAAGAAGCGATTGTGGAACAAATGCGCGAGTTTGATCAACGGCATTATATCAAACGATCGTACCCGTTGGAATACCCGGAGGCAGATTTCAAGGTGTACCGGGATGGCGTTCAATACCGGCACCAAAGCACCAAAATGGCATTCTACCTTACTCCAGGCCATACGGCAGACAGCATGATGCTGGTTGTATGGCAATTGGGATTATGCCTTGCAGGCGATTATTTGTCCAATATTGAATTTCCGTTCATTGACCACAACAGTGTAGCCTACGAACAAACCCTGGAAAAATTGCCCCACATCCATGATCGCAATTGGTTCACCCGGCTGATCCCCGGCCACGGAGATCCGGCCCTGACGATTGCCGATTGGTTGAAAAGACGCACGGAAAGCCTGGCATACATTTACGCCCTGCGCGAAAGCATTGCTACCGATACACCTTTTGATGCTAATTCCTTGTGGAGCCGCTACCATTTCCCGTTGCTTCAACTCAAATACCACGAGGACAATATTGCCCGCATGCGGCGGGAATATGAAGAAGGGCTTTGGACCTGGAACCCCGACGTTGGGCTCGATATTCCGGACAATGTGCCATCCGGAGAAATTCCAAAGGAAAAATAGGCCGCCGGTTTATTCCGACATATCCATGGTGTGGAATACATTCAGCACATCATCGTCCTCTTCGAGCCGGTCGATCAGCTTGATCATTTGCTCTACCTCGTCATCCTTTAATTTTTTCGCCAAGGTGGGAATCCACTCCGCCTGAGCGCTTGTTGGCTCGATCTGCCGTTCATCCAGTGCTTTTTGCATGGTTCCGAAATCGGCAAAGTCGGCGTACAGCACGGCCTCTTCATCTTCAAACTTGATTTCCTCCAGGCCGTGATCGATCAGATCCAGCTCCAGCATTTCCCAGTCCTGCCCTTCCGATTTTACTTTAAACACCGCTTTGTGGCTGAACAGGTAACTGACACTGCCAGAGACCCCAAGGGAACCACCTGCCCGGTCAAAGTACATCCGCACATTGGCCACCGTACGGGTCGGATTGTCTGTGGCTGTTTCCACCAGTACAGCGATACCAAACGGGCCATAGCCCTCGTATACCACCTCCTGATAGTTTTCCGCATCCTTGCCCTCCGCCTTTTTAATGGCATTTTCGACGTTGGATTTTGGCATATTTGCCGCCCGGGCATTTTGAATAGCCATGCGCAACCGCGGGTTGTAATCCGGGTTTGAGCCGCCGGATTTAACGGCAATGGCTATCTCCCGGCCGATCCGGGTAAACGTTTTGGCCATACCGGCCCAACGTTTAAATTTTCGTTCTTTTCGGAATTCAAACGCGCGTCCCATAATTGAATTAAGGTTGATCAAAAAAGCCCGCAAAAGTAGACAAATTCGAGACAAGAAAAAAGGCGGATTCCCGCTGTTAAACGGGAAAAGTGTGCATTGAAACCCGCATCTTTGCCTTTCCTATAATTAATTGCCGTTTTATCTATGAAAAATTTCTGCTCCCGTCTGTTAGTTTCCTTGTTAATCGTTCAGGCGCCAACTGTTTTTGCGCAAAAAAAAGTCTACATGTCAGACGCCGTCATCAGCACGGCAGACCAGATCGATTTCGCCTATAAAAGCACCGTAAAAAAAGCCGCCGGTAAAGATGCGCAGGCCATTGTCAAATTAATGGAATTCAGCCGGATTCTGGACGGGGCGGAAGCCGTCGAACACGCCAGAACCATGCTGGAAATCATCCCTGTTGCCACCGACAAAACTGTGGCCGTAGCCATCCAGTACCTGAGTCCAAAATTGAAAAAAGTGACCCTCGACCGCATGCAAAGTGCACAAAAGAAAACAGCAATCGAGGCACTTAAAAAACCGATAAAAAACTGGGCTCCACTGACTTGGGAGACGTTGAATAACCGCCCCCTGGTTTTTGACGATCCTGCAGCGGACAAAAAAATGATTGATCGGGATAACACGCCAGCCGCCGGCGCTAACGAAACTAAGCCCGAAAAGCAGTGGGATGAGGGCCCTTCAAACACCAAAAAACCGGCTGCACCGGTCCAGGCACCCAGCCCCAGCCAGCCGGCAAAAAAACAAAAAGGCGGCCAATAACCCCGGCATAGCTAAACCCCGGCAGATCAGAAATTTGAAACAATGTCCTTTCCAATTTATACAAAAACCGGCGACGCCGGCGAAACAGCCCTTTTTGGCGGCAGGCGGGTACTCAAAAGTCATTTACGGGTAGATGCCTACGGCACTGTTGACGAGTTAAATTCGTTCATCGGTTTACTGCACGATTCCCTGGAACAGGAGTCTATCCGGCAATTGCTGACCCAGGTGCAACACCGGCTGTTCTCCATCGGTGCCAACCTGGCATCCGATCCGAAAAATAACCCGGGCAATGCCGATTTGGAAGCGAATGATCTCAAGATTTTAGAGGATGCAATGGATCAGATGGATAGTCAGTTACCCGAGCTGAAAAACTTCATACTGCCCGGTGGATATCCGACTGTTTCACTATGCCATGTATGCCGGACGGTTTGCCGCCGCGCCGAGCGGCTCATCGTGGCACTGCATCAGGAGGACCCCGTAGATGCCCTGGTTTTGCAGTATATGAACCGCTTGTCAGACTATTTTTTCATGCTTGCACGGTATTTGGGCAAGGAGGCCGGCGCACCCGAAATCCTGTGGGTAGCCCGGAATAAAAACCAATAACAAGCCCCTGGAATTACTCCGAAATCTCCACGACGGCATTGTTTGCATAGGCCTGCCGGAAAACTTCCGGCGCCATGCCGGTGTATTTTTTGAAAAAACGGGTAAAATAGGCGTTGTCCTCGAAGTTCAATTCGTTGGCGATTTGCGAAACATTCGCATCCGAATTGACCAGCAAACGCTTGGCCTCCAGCACTACCCTGTCGCGAATTAACTCCCCGGCCGGTTTATTTGCCACCGCATTCACCAGCGCGTTCAGGTGGTTAGGCGTAATGAAAAGCATGCCGGCGTAATCCCGTGGCAGGCGCTTTTCCCGGAAATGAATCTCGATAAGCCGTTCAAAATTGCGCAACACAGCCAATTGATGACTTGTTATTCCCGGTTGGGATATCCGCGGCAACTGCCGGGACAACAAAACCAACAACTGGAGCAACATGCCGCGCAAAATCTCCTGCTTAAAATCGCCGTCATTTTGAAATTCCAGCAGCATTTTCTCCATTAGCCCGTGCACCTCGCCGCAGCATTCGGCGTCCAGAATATTTGCCGGACTTTCACTCAGGGAATTAAAAAGCGGAAACTCCTGCACGAAATTGGGGTTGTGACAAATCGCGGTGAAGAAGCTTTCATTAAAATTCACCACAAGCCCGTCCGTTTGTGCGTCAAAATCCCAACTGTGGATTTGTCCGGGACCCAAGGCATAAACCTGGTGCTCAACAATTGGAAATTTTTTAAAATCGATAGAGTGCTCGCCGCCGCCGGCAGTGAATAAAACGATTTGAAAAAAATCATGCCGGTGCGGAAAACGCAGGTTAGCATGTTTTTCCTTAAACGCGCTTATCCGCGTAACCAGAAATTCCGTCGCACACTGGTCGGCTCCGATCAGGTTGCAAATACTAAACGTTGGGATGTTTTTCACGTCGGTTGAAACTAGTTTTCCAGTTCAACCGGCAAGTTACAGCATTTGTTCAAGCCGTCCCGTGCAATATCTTGTTCCAGTACAACCAGGGCAAAATGTGGCGCTTCATCTGATACATCGACCAACGCTCCTTACTTTGATCAAAGGGGAAAGTCTCCATCGGTTTGTTTTCGTAATCAAATTCGGCCAACACCAGCTTGCCGTAGCCGGTCACCAACGGGCAGGAACCATAGCCGGTGTAGCGGGCTTCGGCCGGCTTACCCGTACGTATTTGGCTCATCAACTGCGCCACCAGCACCGGCGCCTGCTTGCGTACGGCCGCCCCGGTTTTGGCATTGGGCGTGCTGGAAACATCCCCGATCGAATACACATTCGGGTAGCGGTTGTGCTGGAAGGTAAATTTATCCACATCAACCCAGCCGTACGGATTATCGGGTATGGCAAGCGGACTGTTTTTGACAAAGTCGGGCGCGCTTTGCGGCGGGGTGATATGGATCATTTCAAACTGCTCGGTTGCCTGACCAACCACCTTTCCATCTTCATACACATCAAAAACCGCTTCTTTGCTTTCCGGTTTTATTTCCACCAGGTTGTGTTTGAAATGTGTTTTGATGCCATACCGGGCAACTACCTGATCCAGGGTTTTCTTGTATTTTTCAACGCCAAAAATGGTGGTGCCACCGGAATAAAAATGCACGTCCACATCGCCTAAAACGCCATGTTTGCGCCAAAAATCAGCGGCCAGGTACATGATTTTTTGTGGCGCTCCGCCACATTTAACCGGGGTATTCGGGCTGGTAAACAGCGCCTTGCCCTTCCGGGTATTTTTCAGGCATTCATAGGTATAGGGCGCCATCTCAAACAGGTAATTTGACGTTATCCCGTTTTTGCCCAAATTGCCCTCAAGGCCTTTGATTTTTCCAAAATTTAATTGAATTCCGGGACAAACGACGAGGTAGTCGTATGTGTACCGGTTTCCTTCCGCCGTGACAACGGCATTTTGTTCCGGATCAAATTGCGTGGCGGCCTCCTTGAGCCAGGTAGCCTTTTCAGGCATAACAGAAGCTTCGGAACGCACCGTATCCGCTTGGTCAAACACACCGCCGGCAACCAGCGTCCAGGCCGGTTGGTAGTAGTGTTTGTCGGACGGATCAATGATTCCGATATCGAGTTTTGCGTCTTTTCGGAAAAGTTGGGCAGCCAGGGAAATGCCTGCATTTCCACCACCCACGATCAGTATTTGAAAATGATTCTTCATCGGGTAGATTTTACTTTGATTCCAAACAAAGGTACCCGGTCATTTCCAAAGGTGTTTAGGATGACTTAAGGCAATACTTGCATTAATCAACGATGCTGTTTCAGGCCTGTTTTTTCGCTACTCTTTTTAAAGAATCAGGATCATAGCGGACGTTGATATTGATCCACATCAAACGTGAAATCCGGAATACATAGACAAAGTTTACGGCCAAAAACAGGAGTAATAATCCAAATGCCACATTAATGCCCCAATGCAACACCCAGTGGAACAAGGCAACAAAAAGCAGGCAAAACCAGGCAGTCCAGATGTAGGAAATAAACATTGCCCCATAGTAGTAGCCCGGCTCCGGGAAGTAGTTCAGGTCGCACTTGGGGCACCGCTGGTGCATATCAAACGATTTTGAAAATGACCAGCTGCCCGTTTCAAAAGTTTCGCCTTCGTGGCATCGCGGGCATTTCAGTGCAAAAATGCTGTAGGCTTTTGATCCTTTTTTTAACATAGGTAGTTTGTAAAACGGCAAGCCGGATTATTCCGTCGCATCCGCAGATTGGTAAAATGATTCGAGCGTGCGTACCAGCTCAACGGCAGAAAGCACACCGGAACGACGCCAGACAGGCTTCCCGGCCTGGAAAAGGATCAGGGTCGGCACCGAGCGCACATTAAATTCAGCGGCAATGGCCGGGTTGCGATCAACGTCGAGCTTAAAAATTGCAGCCCGGTCACCTACGCGTTTTTTTACATCTTCGAGAATTGGGGCCAGCATCTTACAGGGTCCACACCACTCGGCTGAAAAATCGACAAGTACAGGTTTGTCGGCGTTTACTAATTCTGTGAAAGTCATATTTAATTACGAATTGAAGAATAATATTAATTCTTTTGGCTCATGTTCCCATCTGGCTGGTAGTGAGGCGGTGACTTGAAGTCACCGCCTCACTTGCCCCCCAGGGTACATGATCCGAAATCGATGCAAAGATGCGCCGTCTGCTAAAATGTTCATTTGCACAGAAGCGGTTCTTTCTTGGATTTTTCAGGGAAACCGCAAAAAACGCACCGCAATTGACGACGCTCACCCGGGTACATGACTGCGATCATCTTGCCCGCCCGGGCCATTGCCCGAATTTTGGGCTGCAAAAATAAAAACACCTTTTTCATGGCAAAACCTGCCGCGCTGCCTGCCGCCAAGCCTGCGCCTCATACCCGGCTCTATTGTTACCATTGTCAGGACGAATGCCCGGACGACCGGTTACATATTGACGACAAATATTTTTGCTGCAACGGCTGTCAGATGGTCTACGAGATACTCAACACCCACCAACTCTGTCAGTTTTACGACCTGGACGACAACCCCGGCATTTCGCAAAAACTACGCCGGGATGCCCGCTCTTTTGCCTGGCTCGACGACGACGAAATACGCCAACAACTCCTGGAATTTAGCGACGGCAACACCGCCATTGTCACCTTCTACCTGCCTGCCATGCACTGCGCTTCCTGCATTTGGCTGTTGGAGCATTTGTACAAGCTGGACAACGGTGTGGTGCACTCCAAAGTCAATTTTTTGAAAAAACAGGTCACCATTCATTTCGAAGAAAAAAACACCTCGCTACGCAAACTGGCCTCCATGCTCGCCAGCATCGGCTACACCCCGGAGATCAATCTGGGCGACGTAAGCGCAACCGGAAAACCCAAAGCCATCGACCGCAGCCTCCTGTATAAAATAGGCGTAGCCGGATTTGCCTTCGGCAACATCATGTTGTTGAGCTTCCCGGAATACCTGGGCCTTCAAAAAGAACTGGAAGGCCGTTTTTTCTCGGCATTCGGTTACGTCAACCTGCTCTTGTCCCTACCCGTTTTGCTTTACAGCGCCCGCGACTACTTTGTGTCTGCCTACACCGGGTTGCGGCACCGCCACCTGAACATCGACGTGCCGCTAGCCCTGGGAATGATGATGCTGTTTGGCCGCTCGGCCTGGGAAATTCTGACCCAAAGCGGCGCCGGTTACCTGGATTCTTTTGCCGGACTGGTGTTTTTTCTGCTTGTCGGCCGATGGTTCCAGCAGAAAACCTATCACCAACTCTCGTTTGAACGCGACTACAAATCCTATTTTCCGGTAGCCGCATCGCGCAAAAACACCGACGGCTCCGAATCCGCCACACCACTAAACAAACTGAACCCCGGCGATATCATCCTGGTGCGCAATGGCGAACTCATCCCGGCGGATGGTATCCTGCTGAAAGGCGGCGGCCGCATTGATTACGCCTTCGTAACCGGCGAGGCCGACCCGGTCACGCTGGAAAGCGGCGCCCATGTGTACGCCGGCGGCAAACAACTTGGCGAAACACTGGAGATCAGCCTGACTCGCCAGGTGAATACCAGCTACCTGACCCAACTGTGGAACAATGAGGCGTTTAAAAGTCAGGCAAAAGGTCATGCCAGCGCGCTGGCCGACCGGGCAGGCCGGTATTTCACCGCCGTGATCCTTGGCGTGGCCGGACTTGCCTTTTTATACTGGGTTCCGCAAAGCCTGCCCACCGCCATCAATGCATTCACGGCGGTGCTGATCATTGCCTGCCCCTGCGCCGTTGCCTTGTCCATCCCATTTACCATGGGCAATATCCTGCGCATTCTGGCCCGCAACCGGTTTTATGTAAAAAACACCAACGTGCTGGAATCGTTTTCGGCCGTGCAAGCCGTCATTTTTGACAAAACCGGCACCATCACCAACACCGGGCAACATGCCGTGCATTTTGTGCCGGACGCCTCCGATGGAGCAGCTCAGCTGAGCCCAACCGAAAAAATCGCCGTGCGCACCCTGGCGCACCAAAGCAACCACCCGCTCAGCCGGCAAATAGCCGCCGCTTATGCCGATGCTCCGTTGGGAACGCCCGCCGAATTTCGGGAACTGCCCGGCCAGGGTATCCAGGGCACGGTGAACGGCTGGGAAATCCGCCTGGGTTCGGCCGATTTTATCGGCGGCCAAACCCAGGCGGGCGAAGGTGTTTATCTTGAAATAAATGGCCGCGTCCGCGGATATTTTCAATTAAAAAGCCACTACCGGCACGGTCTCGCCCCGTTGCTTGCGCATTTCAGGCAGCGGCAGGTTGCAACCTGGCTGGTGTCGGGCGATCACAACCGGGAAGCGGAGGCCCTGAAGCCGTATTTTCCGGATGCGGCTGCTTTGCGGTTCAAACAAAGCCCGCAGGACAAACTGGATTTCGTCAAAAGTTTGCAGCAAAACAGGCAGAATGTGCTCATGCTGGGCGATGGATTGAACGACGCCGGCGCCTTGCAACAAAGCAATGTCGGCATTGTGGTAGCGGAAAACACCAACAACTTCACCCCTGCCTGCGACGCCATTTTGCATGCCGGCGAATTTGACCGCCTGCCGCAGTTTTTCCAGCTGGCTCAATGGGGCATGACGACGGTCAATGCAGCCTACCTGCTGGCGGCTTGTTACAATATTGTCGGGTTGAGCTATGCCGTGACGGGCACCCTGTCGCCCGTGGTGGCGGCGGTTTTGATGCCCCTGAGTTCCGTAACCATTCTGCTCTTCGGATTTGGCATGAGCCAGTGGAAAGCCATGCAATTGGGCCTGGCATTTAGCCCCCGAAGTTCAGATCAAGCCTTCCATCAAGGTCATAACCCGGCCTGATCTTGGTCATTCTGATCCGGACGAGAATCAGGCAGTTTTGTACACTCCATGTTGGGATTATTAATTAAAATTATACTGTCATGAAAATCAGAATAGAACCGGATACGACCCTGGCTGAAATCCAGGGAGCATTTCAGGAAACGTTTCCTTACCTGAAAATTGAATTTTTCACAAAATCGCACCGGGCGTTCAAGGGTAGCCACGCCAAATTTTTGATCCAGGATTTGGATCAAAAACTGCGCGATGTTTTGCCTGCGCCAAAATCCGGAGCATTGGAAATCATGCCGGAAATGCCCACCTACCAGGCAGAAAATTTATTTGAAGAAAAATTCGGCCTGCACGTGCAGGTATTTCGCAAATCGGGTGAAACCTGGTTGGTCACGAGTGTAACCGACAAGTTGAGCCTGGCTAAACAAAACGCCAAAGGGCAAGCCAGCGAAAACGTCCACTTTATTTCCGAAGACCCAATCGACTACCGGGAACAGGAATAACAGTCACCAAAACTATTGATTATGAAGGCCATACTAGTCCCTACCGACTTCTCCAAATGCGCCGCCAACGCAATGACCCACGCCATGGCACTTGCCCGCGATACCGGCGCCGAACTGACGCTGCTGCATGTTGTTTTCCCAAATGAAGGTGTAGACAACAACATGTACAATGTTTTTTGGTCGGATGAATACATGGCCGAGCGGACCAAAGGGCTGAAACAATGGGCACGCCGCTTCCAACGACAAAAAGGGAACCAGGGCATTCGCGTGCATGCAGACTGCCGCATTGGTTTTCCGGTGCCCACGATCTGCGACATTGCCGAAGATATCCATGCCGACCTGATCGTGATGGGAACCACCGGCGCCACCGGACTCCGGGGCACCTTCCTCGGCAGCATCGCCGCCGGCGTAATGTCGAATACTCAAGTTCCGGTATTGTCGATCCCAAAACAGGCAACGCTGCGGAACGAATACAACGCGGTATTTGCCACCGATTTCCGGCTCAAACTGGATTCGGTATCATTGGGCGTACTGACGGAATTACTGGCACTGAAAAAAAGTATGCTGCACATCGTGCACATTCTGGACAAACCGGGCCTTGCACCCGATCCCGCGCGCGAAAAGGCAATTGGTCAGAAATTGGGTAAAATTCCGCATGATTTCCACTATTTGCACGACCGCGATATTACCCAGGCCGTTTCCAACTTCCTGGAAGCCCGCGATGCCGGCTTGCTTGTCGCAATTGCCCACGAGCACAGCCTGTTTCACCGGCTGTTTTACGAAAGCATTACGCGCCGGCTGGCGCACCGGGTCCGGCTACCTATGCTGACGTTGCACGACGCCACTGCCTGAAACAGCGACGAAAGTCGCCGACAGGCTTGATCCTGGTCATTCACCACAGTATTTTTAACAGGCAATTTTGCAGTAAACAATCACCTTTTAATACCCTGACCATGCAAGCGTCAACACCGATTTTCAAAATAATGACCAAACAGCCCGAAACGGTTTCTCCAGCCGATACGATGGAGGAGGTCCGCAAGGTGTTTGAAAAACGCGGATTTCACCATGTTCCGGTAGTGGAAAATGAAAAACTGGTGGGCCTGGTCAGTTACACCGATTATCTCCGCCTGGTGCGTTCTGTTTTCGACAACAACATGGAAGTACGCAGCAACGAACAAGTCCTGCACGCAACGGTTGTCAGTGAGGTAATGACGACAGATTTACTTTGCCTGTCAAAAAATGACACCGTGGAAGACGCGCTGCGGATTTTCAAAGCGAACCAGTTTCACTCCCTTCCCGTGGTGGATGAACATGACAACCTGGTCGGGATAATTACAACCTACGACCTGATGAAAGTGCTCGAACGGGTATTTGTCGGGCAACAATACCCGATTGACTGAAAAAATAAGGTACCGGCGGTACTGTAAGATTTAGGCTCATGTTCCCGTTTGGCTGAGGGGGGGACGAGTGAGGCGGTGACTGATAGTCACCGCCTCACTACCAGCCCGCTGGGAACATGAGCCACGATTTAAGCGTGATAGTTTTTGGTTTTTTGTTAATGAAAAATGCTCCGGCTGGATGAGCCGGAGCATTTGATTTTTACGCATAAGCCAGTGTCGGCGTGACTGGACTGGAGTCACGCCGACACTGTAACCCGTTACGGACCTGATTTTTAGCCATCGTTTCAGCGGGATTCCACCGCTTCAGAATTGACGCACTACCGCAAAGGTTTTTTTCTCCTGGCGGACATCGCCCTGCGGAGAAAAAATTTCCAGAAATAAAATATAAATCCCCGGGCGCGCCAGCGTGCCGTCGTCCAGGTCGCCATCCCACCGCAAGGCGCCTGTGGTGCCCAGAAGTTCCTGTCGCGCAATGCGTTTGACCAAAATACCCTGCGCATCAAAAATCGTCATGGTGGCAGCATAACCGGCGGCCGGCGCCTGGTACAGAATATTCAGAAAATCTTCAAAACCATCGCCATCGGGGGATAGCCGGGGCGGATCGAGTTTTATCAGGTCTTCGCTGAGCACAGCGGGGAGTTGTTGCGAGTTGGGGCGGGTCGGTGTGCCGGAACCAAATGCCGTGCGCGCTGCCGAAGTCCAATTAGCCGGGTCGTTTGTCGGCCCGTCGGCCCGGATTCGTTCCAGGGAAACGCCGTTGCGATCCGAACTGCTGTACAGCGCGTTGTGATAATCCTCCGAGTAATCGAACGAATCCAACGTCACCGTCACGCCGTCTTTTACCCAAAACAGGGTTACGTTTCCGGCGTCGTCCGGCAAGGAAGGTAAAGTCAGGGGAAAAATGAAATCCGTTTGCACCTGCGCAAACCGCGCCTGAATGTCAGCCGGATCGGGTGTAAAAACGATATGCGTACCGGGTAAAAAAAGTCGTTGAAGCGCCACTGGCCGAATATCGGCAGTATTTGAAAAGTTGGCCAGAAAGCAATTTTGCCAGTCAATCAACCTATCGCTACGGTTGTAGAGTTCCACAAAATCCACCCCGCCGGTGGCCGGATTGAACAGCACTTCATTGATCACAATATCCAGAGGTTCGGGCTTTTGCGGCAAGCCGATCAGCACGGTGTCCGAATCGGATGCGCTGTTCCCGCTACAGTCCTGCAAAACAGCCGTAGCTGTGAAGGCATAAACCACCCCCGCCTCCAGCGGTTCGGCCAGGGTGATCAGCACCTCGCGGCGGTCGGTCGTTGAAAGACTGGCTGAAAGCAGGGTGCGGGGCGGGTCAATCCGGTAGGCAGCGGTATTCATGGCCGCCGGCTGGTCCAGGCCTTCGGAAAATATTGCCCGTAGCGTAAGCGCATTTTCCGGAAAAACAGCCAGCAAACGGGGCGGCTCCAGGTCGTCGGTCAATTGCAGCGCCGCATTTTGCAAGCCCGGGGTGCCGCCCGGCAAAACCGGGCACGACTGCCAGTTTTCCGCCCCCAGGCAGGGCAGTTCCGGATTGATCCGTTCGAGGCTCCAGCCGCCGTTGCGCTTATTGGCGTCGGCATGCCAGCCGGCCTGGTAGGCAACCTGATCGACCACCTGCCCTTGCTGGTTGGTCAGCACCAGCACATCCCCGTCGTTGTTGAGCGCTGGAAAGCCTGCCATGGCAACGGTGCGGTTGGTCACCGCCAGCATTGCCGGAGCATTGGCAGTGGTTGCCAGCACAACAAAAGAATCCGGATACAAAATAAAGGCCGGCAGGCTCTGCGGCGTGCCGCCGTCCGACAGCAGCAACGTTTTCAGATCAATGACTTTGGCGCTGCGATTGTACAGTTCCAGCCATTCCACTTCCGGCAAGCCGGCGGAAGGCGAAGGGTCTGCCATGATTTCATGGATCAGCACATCGAATTCGGCTGCCGCGCTCAAAAGCACATATTGAAAACCTGCGCTTTGTACCCCACTAATATTTCCCAGCGTATCGGCAATCTGGTTGGTTTCCAGGATATAATTTCCCGTATTTAACGGCGCGGCCAGTTGCAGGCGAACTTGTTGGCGGCCGCCACCCGCAAACGATGCTGCCAGCGGGTTGGGCAACCCGACAATGGAATAGTTCGCAGGATTAAGCGCCGAAGCCGAGTCGAGGTCTTCGTTGAAAGCAACCAGCAATTCAGTCGAATTACTCACCTGCACACCCAACAGCGTGGGCGCTTCCGTATCGGGTATCAGCGGTTGAATGGAAATATTATCGAAGAAAAACTTGTCTTTTCGCGTAGCGGTATACAAACAATAAACGCCGAAAAACCGCATAGGGCCGCCGCCGTATTGGGCATCCTGTGCGGTACCCTGCGGCACAAAGGCGCCGCCATTGGGCGCGGCTTCCAACTGCCAGTTGCCTTGAGCGGTGCGCATGATGCGCAGCTGGATCGAAACCGGGTCGTTGGCTACAAATGCGGGTGCTCCGGTGGCCAAAAGCACACTGCCCAAGCCGGCGTCCTGACGGAAAAACCGCAAGGCATCGGCGGTGCCATTTTCACCAATTTCCAGGTAATACCCATTTGCCTGCAACAAATCGGCCTGATCGGCCAAAAGATAAATCCGCAACAAATTGGACGCCGAAGGGGCAAATTCAAGGCGCATATCCATCAGCCAAACGGCGCTGTCGGGAAGGTTCCCTTCGACAGCCAGGGTTGAGGCGCCTGCGTCCGGAGCATTGAGTTGCAGTTCACCGGCGGTATTCACGATGAAAGCAGTCAGGTTTCCCTGCCATGCGGGATTACTGGTAAAATTTCCATCGGAAAAATCGTCGGCAATTTGTGCAAACAGCCCAAAATTGGCGTTAAAACAAAAAACAATTACATGAATCAGAATAATAAACGAACGCTGCATAACATATTTTTTGGCCAGCCCAAGGTACGGTTGTCCGGTATTTTTGGCGGTTCCATTTCGGGTCTTTTGCTCATGGGCGCATTAAGTTTTGGCTGTTTGCTGGGCTTGCCCGGGTGTGAAAATCAGGTAAAAAACGCCGGGCGGCCCATTTTGATCGTAACCTATCCGGTATCGCTGCGCGAAAAAGCCGATGAAAAAAGTGCTGAACTTGAACAACTGGAACCCGGCGTTGAATTGGCCGATCTGAACCGGGTGAGCCGATTTCTGACCAGCATTTACCTGGACGACCGTCTGCGGCAGGAGCCCTGGCTTTGGGTGGAAACCAATTCGGGCCGGCAAGGCTGGGTGTTTGCCGGAGCGGTTTTGCCGGAAGGTGCGCCCCCGGAGCAGGAAATCAACTGGATCATGGAAAAGCGGTTTGAGGCATTGTTCGGACCCCGGTTGTCCCAACGTTGGAAAACCTGGAAAGCACGAAAGGACATCGCCACCGACTCCACCTTTGCACAGGTGTTGCGCGAAGGCAAGGCACTGCAGGATACGCTCAATCAACTGATGGCAACTTTGGCCACCCGCGACCCAGGCCAAACGCCACCCGACATGTACTGGCTTGGCGAAACAGCACCCTTTTTCATTATTCAGCAAATCGCAAATCAAAGCAGCTACTGCCTGTTCCTGGATTATAAGACGGTGGCCAGACAAGCAGCGCAAACAACCGGCGACCAGGATGACCAGTTTGCACAAATTGGTTTTTTAGCCTTTCCGCTCGACAGTATCGAATCAGCCTTACCCGCCTGGGTATTCCCCCTGAGTTTGGAGGAAAGCTGCAGCAACCTTGGCGCCGGCAAACACCTCGAAGTTTTACTTGCCATTGAGCATTACCTGCAAAACGGGCAGTATTTCCAGCCGGAATTAATTGTGCTCAAGAATGAAATCCTGAACGATATTCTTGATAAAGACCGCACGTACTGGCAGTCCAGGGAAAAAATCCTGGCCGAACTAAAGCAAATCCGGAAAGCAAAACTCAATTGTTTAACTGCCCGCGACCAATTGGCCCTCGAGGCACGGCAGGCAATGTTTGAATCACCTGAAAAAAACAATTTACACCTCAACCGACGCGCAGGAGAATGAGTGCTTTACACATTTCACCTTAGTTTTACAGCCGGATTCCTTCTTGAACAGTCTGTATTTTTTCACCATACAGCCTTACATAAACAAATTCGATTCCCTACTATGGATAAAATGATTTCCCGATTTCCCGAACAACTGGAGGAAGCCCTCCGGTTAGCCGAAAACGCAAGTTTCTCCAAACACCCGGCTGCTTTGCGTTCAGTTTTGATCTGTGGCTTGGGCGGGAGCGGTATTGGCGGCAACTTTGTCCAGGATTTAGCCGGCGCCGAATGCAAGGTGCCCATCATCGTGAACAAAGGCTACCTGGTACCGCATTGGGCGAACAAGCATACGCTTGCCATTTGCTCGTCGTACAGCGGAAACACTGAAGAAACCTTGCAGGTTTTTGATCAACTGGTTGGCACCGGCGCTAAAATCGTTTGCGTGACGTCGGGCGGCCAGCTGCTCGAGCGCGCCAAAAAACACGGGTTCGATTACATCCAGGTGCCCGGCGGCTGGAGCAGCCCGCGCGCCTGTCTTGGCTATTCCATTGTGGCACAGCTCGCGGTATTGCGCGGCGTTAAACTCATCAAGGGGCGCATATTTCGCCAACTGGAAACTGCGCGAAAATTATTGGTGAAAGACCAAGCCGACATTCAAAAACGCGCGCAAAAACTGGCCGGCTTCCTGGCTGAAAAAACGCCGGTTTTGTACTGCGCCGACCACATCGAAGCAGTAGCCGTGCGCTGGCGCCAGCAAATCAATGAAAATGCGAAAATGCTGTGCTGGCACCACGTCGTCCCGGAAATGAACCACAACGAATTGGTTGGCTGGCGGCTCAACAGGCCGGACCTTGCGGTGGTGTGGTTGCGCAACCGCAACGACAACCCCCGCACCGCAGTCCGCATGAACATAAACAAGGAAATTATCGAGCACTTTACCCACACCTCCATCGAACTGTACTCCAAAGGCAAATCGCTGCCCGAACAAATTATGTACCTGGTTCACCTGGGCGACTGGGTTTCTTTCTTTCTCGCCGAAGCCCGGGGTGTTGATCCCGTAGAGATCAAAGTGATCGACTTTTTGAAATCCGAACTGGCAAAAGTGTAAACATTCAGACTACCATGACATCTATCTCCCTCGATCTTACCCGTACCACCGACTTTATTCAACTTGCAGAATTTGACGCAATTGCGCCACAGGTTCAGGCAGCAGCGGCTGTGCTGGACAACCGCACCGGCCCGGGCAATGAATTTCTGGGCTGGCTCGATCTGCCGGTGAACTATGACCAGGATGAATTCGCCCGAATCCTGAAAGCAGCCCAACGTATCCGGGAGCAAAGCGCCGTACTGGTTGTGATCGGCATTGGCGGCTCCTACCTGGGCGCAAAAGCAGCTTTGGAATTCTGTAAGCCAACACCTGCTTTGCCCAATTCGGGAGATTCAGATTCGGTAGATATCTGTTTTGCCGGCACCAATTTGAGCGCCCCTTATCTGAATCAACTTTTGGGTGGATTGAAGGACCGGGATTTTTCGGTAAACGTCATTTCCAAATCCGGCACCACCACCGAGCCGGCAATTGCTTTCCGGCTGTTAAAAAAACTGCTTGAAGAAAAGTATGGCAAAGCCGGCGCCCGCTCGCGGATTTACGCCACCACCGACCGGGCCAAAGGCGCCCTGAAAACGCTGGCCGATCGCGAAGGGTACGAAACGTTTGTGGTGCCGGACGACGTGGGGGGGCGTTTTTCCGTGCTGACCGCCGTCGGGCTGTTGCCGCTTGCTGCGGCCGGTATCGCCGTTGACCAATTGATGCGCGGCGCTGCCGATGCCCGCGTAAATTTTCAACATGCGGGTTTTGAAGAAAACCCTGTTTTGCAATATGTTGCCGCCCGAAATATCCTCCTCCGCAAAGGCAAAGCCATTGAGATGCTGATCAATTACGAGCCGCGTTTGCACTATCTCGCCGAATGGTGGAAGCAACTTTACGGGGAAAGCGAAGGCAAGGACGGGAAGGGAATTTTCCCGGCCAGCGCCGATTTCACCACCGACCTGCACTCGCTCGGGCAGTACATTCAGGACGGTCGCCGGCACTTGTTTGAAACGCTGCTTGAAATTCAAAAGCCCGAATCGGATATCGTGCTGGAAGCGGAAGCAGATGACCTGGACGGCCTGAATTATCTGGCCGGCAAAACCCTGGATTTTGTGAATAAAAAAGCTGCGGAAGGCACGCTGGAGGCACACGTTGCCGGTGGCGTTCCAAATCTGAAAATCGCCATTCCGGAAGCAAGCCCGTATTACCTGGGCCAATTGTTCTATTTTTTTGAAAAAGCCTGCGCCGTAAGCGGCTACCTGCTGGGAGTGAACCCGTTCGATCAGCCCGGTGTGGAAGCGTACAAGAAAAATATGTTCCGGCTGTTAGGGAAAAAGTAGTCTGAAAACGGTCAGTTGCGGGAATACGGGATATACCCGGAGCTGTCCTGTAAGTTAAAATAGCGTTTGGGCAAGGCATCAAAGCGGTAATTCCGGAACTCCCCCAGGAACAAATCCGGCTCGTTGCGCAGGCTGTCAAAACGCCATGCCGCCTCGTCGATGAGCAAGCAACGGGCGCTGTCGGGGTGTTCCAGTGCCGACAACAACAGAAATTCATACGCCGATCCCCAGGAAAGCACCAGCGTGTCCATTGGCGCCTGTTCTTCCGTCAGGATCAGTTTGCGGTTTGGCAGGTTTGCCGTTTTTTCCAGGATCATTTGTTCCCAGCTTACCCGGGCCGACCAATTGCGGTGCGCCGCACCGATCCGGAACAGGCCCAACACCGCCAAAAGCGCGACGGCAACCCAAATCCGTTTTTCCGGCAGAGTGCCCGGCAGTACATTGAATACCAGCGGTACTGCGGTAAAAATAGCAAGGGGCAGGTAGAGGTTTTCCAGGTAAAACTGATTGTCGCCCTGGTGAAACGGCACATTTACCAGCAAAACAAAACCAACCGGCGCCAGGACGGCTAATGCAGCCTTCAACCAGTGTTTTTTCCAGAGGTAAAAGCCTGTGTTTACGGCAATTAGCAAGGGGATCAGGTAATAATCGCGCAAACACCATTGCAGAAAATCCCGGTTACTTTGAATGTCAAACCAGTGGGGCCACAACGCGCTGTAGGCCTTTGCCCGTTCCAGCGACATCGCATCGTACCAGTCGAGTTTCAACATGTTGTATTTTACAAATGCCGTTACAAAAAAAACGAGGGCTGCAAGTAAAAAAAGCGCCTTGTTTCCCAAACTACGTTGTTGCTCCAAAAGCACAAA
>CAZAEZ010000031.1:0-47684 GCA_964484205.1 uncultured Saprospiraceae bacterium
CAATCAACTTTTGGGTAATCGAAAGCCCAGCGGGGAGGGGGGCTTGCCCTCAAATAAGTTTTTGATTTCGTTTACGCAATCAAAAAGTGACGCGAAATCAGGCACCCCTCCCATTTGGGGGATGGGATGGGGGCATAGCCATCAACTTAAGCAACCTGAGGGGATGTACACTTTTAACTTTTCAAATTAGACTTTAAACTTTTGACTTTATTGAGTCCTTACGAGCGGGAAAACTGCCTTGAAAGTCAAAAGTCAAATTTGAAAAGTCAAAAGTTAAAAGTTTTATAGCCCTATGAATCCTTAAGTTGATGGCTTTGGGGGATGGGGGTGGGGTTGATGCACAAAAAGCGCAACAATTCATTCTGTCAACTTGTGTATAATCCCCGTACAAATGCGATTTCTCCGTGTTCTCCGTGCCTCCGTGGTGCATAAAAAAACTACGCGCGCAAAACTTCCACCTCCACATCGCCGTGCAACATATCGTACAGTAAATCATGGTATTCCGGGAAAGCGGGCAGGTTGTTGTGGCCGGCGCCTTCAATGCCAAACAGGTGGATATTCTCAGGAGCAAGGGCCTTCAGCATTTCACTTTGGCGGTACGGGATCAGGCGATCTTTTTTCCCGGCCAGAATGTACACCGGACACTGCACTTTTTTAATAAACTGGTCGGTACGGATGTGGTAGCGCAGCAGCCAGCGCACCGGCAGCATAAATGCATAGCGTTTGATCTGGTACAAAAAAGAGTAGTACGGGCAATCGAGGATCAGCAGGTTGGGGTTGTTCCACGAGGCGATGCGCGCTGCCAGGCCGCTGCCCAGCGAGCGGCCGTACAGCACCATCCGCTCTTCACCATATTCGGCGGCCAGCCACTTGTACACCTGTTGAAGATCGGCGTAGAGGATGTTTTCGGTGCGGCGGCCCCGGCTTTTGCCAAATCCGCGGAAGTCGAGAATGAAAAAATCGTAGCCCTTGCCGACGAAATCCTTGGCAAATTTTCCCCAGCCTTTGATGCTGCGCGAATTCCCCTTGATGTAAAATACCACGCCCTTGCTGTTGGGCACCCGGAAATGCAGCGCGTTCACCGTGCCGCCGTCTTCCATGTCGAAATTGACTTCCGTAAACGGAAACGGATACTGGTACGTGAACCAATGCGGCAGCCGTTCCGGCCGGAAAAAGAAGAGATCCTGGCCAAAAAAGAAGAGTACGCAAAGCGTAACGTAGACAATGCCTGCCCAGAACAATATGAAAAACCAGAGCGCCATGGTCGGGCTAAAGTAGGTGGAAATTTGGAAATGGGCGGGCGTTTACTCACCGCAGCATACTCGTCCTACGACTTGAAGTCGTAGGACGAGTAACCCCAAACTACTGCACACCATCGGCCGCTGCCCAGGCCTCCGCCAAATCCGCCGCCCCGATCGCATTTTTCCATTTCCGCTTCGGATTGGCTTGGATGGTCTGGTACAATTCCAGTTGGCGGGGCGACAACACCGGCTCGGGCGACTTGCCGTTGCCCACCAGGCTGTTGGCCCGGCAAGCCTGCAGGCTGGTCATGGGCACATATTTCCAGGGGGATTGTGCCAGGTAGTATTTCGGTTCACGGTCGGTACGGAAGCCTTCATTTTTGGCGCAGGCGGTGATGCCGCCGGGCCGGGTTTGTTTTTCCAGTTCGGCCTTAGTCACTATAGCCGGGTTGTACACCACGCGCACCACTTCGTGGCCATCCTGAAAGCCGGGCGCAGTTTCGATGACCCCCGGGATGGCGCCAAAGGTTTTTTCACCGCTCCAAAAACAGTACATCGAAAAGGTGGCCGTTTCCAGCGTGGTCTCGCGCGCCAGCAGTTCCGCTTCGAGCAATTCGAGGTAGGCTGGCGCTTCCAATCCCCGGGCATGCATGGCCTGAAGCATCCCGCTAACCAGCACCGCCGAAGAACGAAAATCAAAAATGCGCGGCACCAGCGCGCTGTGGTCTTTGCCGACAATCCGCACCACGGGGTTGTTCCAGGCCGGTTCGTTGAATTTTTTCAACGCCGCGGCGTCTTTCCCGCCCTTGTTATTGTAAATGCAAACCGGCACAAAATGCGACTCAATCGCTTCGACGATCAGCGGATGCGACAAGGTGACCGAACCGTAGCGCGTGCAATTGCTGCAACCCGGCACTTCCTGAAACAGGATCAGCATGGGCTTTCCGGTGCGCCCGGCCTCGGCGGTGCCTGCGTCAAGATCGCGCAGCCAGTGCGCGGCGCCTAGCTCGACCGGATTCTCCGAATGCGGAATGGCGAGTGCGGAGTGCGGAGTGGCGGTGCTGGTGCGGCCTTTACCGGGCCAGGCAACCAACCAGGCGCCGGCGAGCAGGGAGCCGATGAAGAGTATGGCGAGTAATTTCATGTCCGGTGCGTTTTTAGTTTAACGTGAATTTGGGATAGGTTTCAGCAGATGTCTCCCTCCGGTCGACATGACAAGTCGCTGCCATTTAAGGTGATCTATCAGGTTTTTCGCTACGCTCAAAACTTCCTCAAGCGGTGTGCAAGTTTTGAGCGTAGCGAAAAACCTGATAAAGAAGTTTGCAGAACGTATGTTGTCATGTCGACCGGAGGGAGACATCTGATTGATAGCATGTTAAATCACGTAATCGTTAATTGAATGATCAAATCTATCCAAAACGCACGTTAGTTTATACAAAATTGGCGCGTACAGGTGGAAGTACACGGGAATTTACCCGGAAATTGGCAAAAAAGTCCGGAAGCGGGCAGGCACGGGCAGGTTTGTTTGTTTTGAGCATTCCGGGCAAGGGATTTTAAAAACCCGTTCCGAGTTTTTTATTTTTGAAAAAAATTTAATTCCAATGAAAAAAATCTACACCGTACTTGCCGGGCAACTTTTTGCCCTTTCCCTCTTTGCCCAGGTTGAATTTGCCCCTGCCGGCGCCGAATGGTTTTACCAAAGCACCTCGGGTTACACCACCGCCGCTTCCGCTTTCGACGGTTTTGAACAACTGCGCTACACCGGCGATACGGTTGTGGACGGCCGGATGTTTAAGGCAATTGAAAGCCGGATGTTCACACGCTCCACTTCCCGGGCAGACCGCAGTACCCTGCATTTGCTGTTCCAACAAGCGGATTCCATTTTCGAATACTACCCGGAAACACAGCAAAACCATTTTCTTTTCCGCAACAACTACGCCGTTGGCGATGTCGTTTTTGACGAAGGCGGCTGGGTGCTCAGGGTGCAATCCGTCGAAACACTCGATTTCAACGGCCTGCAAGTGCGTTACTTTACCATCGGCAACGGGGCGATCACCAGCCCGACCGGCGTGTACGACCTGTTCGGCCCCGAAGCCGGGCTCTTCAGCAGCGACCCCTGGGAACGCATTGCCGATGAGGGCACGGTGCGCCTGCGCTGTTATGCCGACGCCGGTTTCCCGCAGGCAAATGTGCGCAACGAAGCCTGCGACGCCATTCTGAAACCCTTTGATTCGGCGTTCACCGCACAGTTTTTGCCCAACCCTGCCCGGGACGAAGTCAAAATTTTTATTGACGGCATGCCCGTCGGCCTTGTACAGCTGACGGTTTTTGATGCCGCGGGCCATTTGATCCTGGAGAAAAATCTGGCCGGCTCGGCTGACCGGATTCCGGTGCGGCACCTGCCGGCAGGGTTGTATACATGTGTTTTTCAGGATGAGAAAACGACTTTTCATAAAAAATTCATCAAATACTGACGGGAGCAAACAATCTTTACGGGACACGAAAATCGCACGTCCGATGAAATACGTCCCCGCTTTTTTACTGATTGCACTGCTCCAGGCGGGCACTTTGCCGGCCCAACGGGAAATCACCCTCGACGACTGTTTTACGTTTTTCAAATTTTACCCGCAAACCGCCGGGACCCTGCATTTTTCTCCGGATGGCCACCATTACCTGGAGGAAGACGATCAGGGTATTTCGGAGTTTGACCTGGCTACCGGCCTGAAAGAACGCACCGTGGTGCCGCTTTCCGTCATGAAAACGACCGGCGCCTGGGATGCGTACACGTTCAACAGCACACAAACCAAACTGCTCCTGCGCACCAGCACCAAACCGGTGTACCGCCACTCGGTCATCGCCAGGTATTGGGTGTACGACCTGGCGTCGAATACCCCGGCAGCCTTGTATGACGAAGCGCCCGTGCAGTTTGCGCAGTTTGCCGCCGATGGCGAAAAAGTAGCCTTCGTGGCCGGGAACAATCTGTTTTTCAAAGACTTGCGATCAGGCGCCACTACGCAGGTGACCAACGACGGCAAAAAAAACGAGATCATCAACGGCCTTCCGGATTGGGTGTATGAGGAGGAATTCAGTCCGCCCGACGGCGACGGCATGACCGCCACGGCCTGGAGTCCCGACGGCCAAAAACTGGCCTTTATCCGCTTCGACGAGCGCGCCGTGCCCGAATATCAGATGACCTGGTACACCGGCATGGCCCATCCGCGCTATACCGAATTTAAATTTCCCAAAGTCGGCGCCCCAAACTCCAGGGTCAGCGTGCATGTGTACGACCTGGCCACCGGGCAAACCGTACAGGTGTTGCCGGGCACGGAAAACCAGGATATCTACCTGCCGCGGCTCTACTGGACGCCCGACAACCTCCTGTGCGTGTACGTGCTCAACCGCTACCAGAACAACCTCTCGCTCGTGCTGTACGACCCGGCCACCCAGGCATCCGGCATGCTGCTCGACGAGATGGACACAGCCTACGTGGACCTCGACATTTGCGACAACCTGACGTTCCTGCCCAACAACCGGGAATTTATCTGGCTGAGCGAGCGCGACGGACACACCCACCTCTACCTGCTGCCTCGCCACGACGATTCCACGGCAACCATCCGCCAACTGACCCGGGGCGATTTCGATGTGATGCAGTTTTACGGCCTCGATGCCCGCAGCGGCAAATTTTACTATCAAACCGCCACGCCCACACCCATGGACCGTCAGGTGTGGGAGGGCTCGCTGTACGGCGGCGACCCCCGCTTGCTGACACCGGGCGCCGGCACGCACGAAGCCTGGTTTTCGCCGACCTTCGAATTTTACGTACACCAGCATTCCACGATCAACACACCCCCCACAGCCGACCTGCGCACCCGCAGTGGCGACGCCCTGCGCCCATTGGTGCGCAACGAAGGCGTGGAGCGCATGCGGAAGGAATACGGCTTTGCACCCATTGAATTCAGCACCGTAAAAGCCGCCGACAGCACCGACCTGAACGCCTGGATGCTAAAACCCCGCAACTTCGATCCGGCGAAAAAATATCCGGTCCTGTTCGACATTTACGGCGGTCCGGGCTCCCAAACGGTGCAAAACCAGTACAACGGCTACACCGGCGCCTGGCACCAACTGCTCGCGCAAAAAGGGTACATCATCGTGAGTGTGGACAACCGGGGCACCGGCGCCCGCGGGCGGGATTTCAAAAAATGCACCCAGCTCCAACTCGGCAAACTGGAAACCGAAGACCAGATCGCCGCGGCCCGGCAATTTGCCGCCCTGCCCTACGTCGACCCCAACCGCATCGGCATCTGGGGCTGGAGTTTCGGCGGCTACCTGAGCAGTTCCTGCGTGTTGAAAGGCAACGACGTGTTCAAAATGGCGATGGCCGTGGCGCCGGTGACCAACTGGAAGTGGTACGACACCGCCTATACCGAGCGCTTCATGCACACTACCGCAGACAACGCTGCCGGCTACGCCGAAAACTCGCCCATCAACTTTGTCGATCGTTTGCGTGGCGGCAACTACCTCATTTGTCACGGCATCAACGACGACAATGTGCACTGGCAGCAAACCGTTGAAATGGTGAACGCGCTTATTCAGGCCAACAAACAATTTGAAACGTACTACTACCCCAACCGGAATCACGGTATTTACGGGGAAAATGCGACGCGGCATTTGTTTACGAAGCTGACCGCGTTTGTGCTGTCGCAACTGTAACGCGAACTGGTAGTTCGCGTAAAAAAAACAACCCGAACAATTTCAACCAACCCGGAAAGCAGCGTAAAGCGGGAAGTTTTTATCTTAAAGTGCGTTGACCTAAATAACTCAAATTCAAATGTTGTTGGCGCGGATGCCAATAACGGCGTTAAAGCATAACTGGATTTCCGATCGAGCAGGAGTACAACGCGGATGAGGCGGATTCGCCTTCGGCGAAAACACGGATAAACGCGGATTTGACTCCGTTCGGGGGACTTTAGGACGTTAATGTTTAAAGCACCTTCTTTTTTTAAAACAACAGCGAACTGGCGTTCGCTTTTATCCGGCGAACGAACCGTTCGCGTTACTATGAAAAACATCTTCCTCGCCCTCGCCCTGCTCGCCCAAACCGCACAGGCGCAACAATCCTTCGGCAAAGTCATCATCGGATTCGAAACCGGATTCGATGTCAACCAGTTCACCGACGGACTCAAGCCGCGGCTGATCCCCGGCATCCAGTTGGAAGTGCCCATCGGCCCTTTTTCCATCGGCGCCGGCATCGGTACCGAATTCTACCGCGAATACGAATACTACACCTACGCCGGTCAAACCATCCAGCGCATGGAAGGCGGCCAGGTGGTGCCCTATTACGTGTCGAACCTGAATGCTTTCCGGCCGGCCTACTGGACGGTGCCCATCAAGATCGACTACCGTTTTCACCGTTGCGAATGCGTGTACGTGCAGGCAGGCATGAGCTTCGACTTTTTCAGCGACCGGCCCGAAGGCCGCGTCAAGTTTGAAGGGGCTGAACTGCGGGAGCGCCCGCTGGACGCGGTGCCGCGGGAAATTCTATTCAAAAAAAATACGAAGAGCTACACCTTTGGGGTGGGCTTCAGCCTGTTTACGCACCGCTTTTTCCGCTTCACGGCGCGACCTGGTTTTGTGCTGAGCGAGAACCCGGAAATTTTTACCCGGGCGCCGAAGTATATTTCTACGCTGCGAATGCATTTTGGGGTGCAGGTGGGGTTGTTGTAACGCGAACCTCCGGTTCGCGGCGAACCGAAGGTTCGCGTTACCGTTTCAAATGCGTTTCATAAATCTCCACCCACTCATCCACACTCATTTTTTGCACGAGCTCGGCGATCAGATCGAAGGGAATGGCATCCGGTTTCTTAAACCGGATACAGCTTTTGCCCATGTCCAGCTTGGTTTTGCTGTGTTTGGGGTATTCGTTGACAAACCACTGGTACAGTTCTTCGTTGGCGTAAATCCCCATGTGGTACAGCGCAATGAAGTTTTTTTGCGAAGCAATACCGACGAAAGGCAGCGGTTGTTTCGGGTCGCAGTGGTAACCGGCCGGGTAGATGCTGTGCGGCACCGCGAAGCCGATCATGCCGTAGCCCATGGCTTCCTCGAAGCCGTCGGGGATATTTTCCTGAATGGTTTCGCGCAGGCGGGTAAAGGCTTCGCGGCGCGCTTCGGGGATGGCCTGGATGTATTCGGCGGGAGAGTTTGCTTGGTGTGTCATTTGAGTTTTGTGTTTTGTGTCAGGCAAATTTAAGCATATGATGTCCGAAACTTTAGTTGTCCAAAGTCTTGAAACTTCGTGCAACATTCAGTCTGATATTAAAGCGCCGAACCGGAGGTTCGGCCTACCAAAAATACGGCGGGCGCTTTTTCCAGTTCAGGGGTTTTCCCTTTTTTCCAGTCGCGCACCGGCAAAGCACGGATAAACTCCCCTGCGCCGGTCAGGTCTTGCGCCACAGCGAAGCCGGTTTCGGGGTGCAGCGTTTCCAGGGCCACCTCCAGTACCATCTGGCTGCGGTAGGGTGTTTCGATAAACAACTGGGTTTGGTTGTGCTGGCGGGACAGGTTTTCCAGGCGGCGCAGGTCGCGGGCCAGTTCGGGGCGCTTGGGCGACAGGTACCCGTGGAAGGCAAATTGCTGACCGTTCATCCCGGAAGCCATCAGCGCCAGCAGCAACGACGACGGGCCGACCATCGGGACCACCCGCACGCCTTCGCGGTGGGCCAGGGCGACAATTTCGGCGCCGGGATCGGCCACACCCGGACAACCGGCTTCGGAGAGCAAGCCCACATCCTTGCCCGCCCGCACCGCTTCCAGAAAAACGGCCGGCGCTTCACCCGCGTTGTGTTTGCCGATTTCGGCAAAAATCAATTCTTGCAAGGGCTTTTCCGGACCACAGGCTTTCACAAACTGCCGCGCCGTTTTGGCCCGCTCCACAATGAACACCTCCAGCCTGCGCACGGTATCCGGCACATAGGGTGGAATTGTGTGCAGGGCGTTTTCGGCGATCGGGCAAGGAAGGAGGTAGAGTGTGGGCATTGTTGAGTACGGAGTTGCGAGTGCGGAATTGCGAGTGTTCACCATTTGGTGAAAAGCAAAGATTGGAAGCAAAAATAAATCAAAGCATATATTTGCGAGGGCTTATGCCGTAAGCTATACTCGCAACTCCGTACTCGCAACTCCGTACTCGCTTTGTCCGAAACCTTTACCATAAAACTCGCGGTCTTTGAAGGGCCGTTCGACCTGCTGCTTTTTTTCATCGAGCGGGATGAGCTGGATATTTACAATATTCCGATCGCCAAAATCACCGATGATTTTCTGGACTACATGCACCACATGGAAGCGATGAACATCGACCTGGCTTCGGAATTCATCGTGGTGGCCGCCACGCTGATGCGCATCAAGGCCAAACTGCTGCTGCCCCGAAAACAAGTGGACGACGACGGGAACGAGATCGACCCGCGCACCGAACTGGTCGAGCGCCTGCTGGAGTACAAGCGGTACAAAAGTGTGCTCGACGACCTGCGGCGCCTGGAGAAAATCCGCGCGGTGATGAGTCCGCGCGGCTATGCGTCCGCCGAATTGCGCAAACTGGCCGAAACCGCCCTGGCCGACGCCGAAATGGAAAGCGTAACGCTGTACAAACTGCTCCGGGTGTTCGAACGGCTGCTGGGCCGGTACGAAGAGAGCCTCAAAGCCCGGCGCATCCACACGGTGTACAATTACAATTACACCATTCAGGACCAGCGCGCTTACCTGAAAACCACCCTTAAACACGGGGAGAAAGCGCCTTTTGAGGCAATTTTTTTGCAATTGGAAAATCGTATCCACGCAATTGTTACCTTTCTGGCCTTACTCGAACTCCTGAATGCCCAGGAAGTGCTGATCACCCAGGGCGAAGGGATGAATAATTTTTGGCTTAGTTTGCCGTAGCCCCAACCCCTCCCCCCATAGCCATCAACTTAAGCCATACAGAGCGGATGTACACTTTTGACTTTTCAAATTGAACTTTTCAAATTTGACTTTAAATAAACTTCTCATACCGGCATCATACCTTTTTAAGTCAAAAGTTCAATTTGAAAAGTTTAATTTGAAAAGTATACGCCCCCTCAAAATGCTTAAGTTGATGGCTATGGGGGTTGGGGGTGGGGTCTCGCAAAACCAACGAATTCAATAACCAACGCAATCAGAAACATGTTGACCAATCCAAATGATTACCTCTACGACCGCTTAGGCCCCTGGCCCCAACCCAATCAGGCAATGGACCTTTGGCCTATGGTAGTGCATATGCCCAAAGAGGAATACCGCCGGTTTTTCTGGAACATCCAACTCCGGTACATGCGGCAGGCCGTTTTTTACACCCCGGTTGCGCTTTGGTATGCCTGGCAAAACCCCGGCCTGTCGCCCGTTAGCGATGCAGAGTTAGCCGACTGCATGTGCGTGCGCAGTTTTTCCAAATTCATGTACCAGGCCGACAAAAACGACATCCAGGAGTTTTTACCCGGTTTTGACCTGAACCGGCTCAACCCGGACAAGGAATATTTCATCACCGATCTGAACCTCATGCGGCATATCCCCTCGCAGGATGGCCAGTACGTGGCCACCACCGTGTCGCTGTTCGAGTTGCAGGATTTGGAAATGCGGCGCTTCAAACCCATGGGTATTTACGTGGAATCGGTGCCGGAAAAAGGCCAGGAACCCACCAGGGCCATGATCTACCCCGAAGACGGGAATGCCTGGGAATTGGCAAAATACTACGCCCTGATGGGCTGCGCCTACCGGATCGTTTTTTCGATCCACTCCACGCTCCATTTCCCGATGGACGCCCTGAACGCCATTTCCAAAACCATGCTGCCCAAGAAAAATCTGGTGCTGCAACTGCTTTTACCGCATTTGGAGTTTTCCCTTGAGCTCGACTTCACCGTCCAAACCTCCAAAGGTTCGCCGATCAAGAACCACCAACTTTACCCATACACCGGTGTTACGGGCACCGCCGATCAAATCGCCGGTTTGTTCGAAGATGCACACCGGGGTATAGCCTCGCGGCCGCAAGCCTATCCACCCTACCACTTCCGCCTGGAACCCTATTCCGAAGCGAAAAGCGAGTATTATTTTTTCCAGATGGAGTACTACTACTGCATCAACCGATTTGTGGAAAAAGTGCTTGACCACCTGAGCGACGAAGACCGGGCATACCTCAAGCCCTGGGCCAAGTACGTCGCCCCGTTTATCAACAAACACATCGACATACCGGAATACGGCAGCTTCCATACCGATCCGCTGACCCACTTCCCAACGGAGCATGAAATATTAGGCCAATACGGCGACGAATCGCTGCTCTGCAAACTGCTCACCATGATCATCTGGGATCTTACCGTGGGCCATGCCGGCGACCACTACGATTTTGCCATGATGTATATGGCCCGGATGCCCATGCGCATGCGCATCCCGCCGCCTGCCGCCCGCAACATCCCCGATTTCGACCGGAAAAAATTGCGTACCTTCAAGGATACCTACAAACACCGGCTGGAATGGAAAATGTTTTACATGCCTACCAACGTGAGCCTGCTGCACAATGTCGACTACGGATTCCAAACGCCGGAACTGCAACAGATCAACCGGGAATTCATTCAAGACCTCGTAGAAACCGAAAAAGGGATAATTGAAAAAGGAATCCGTAACTTCCTGCCTTTGAAAAAAATTGCTCGAAGCATACAATATTGAAGGCATGCAACCAACCCTCAGCCTACCAGGATATCAGATCCTGCATGCGCTGTACCAGTCGGCCGAACGGCTACTGGTAAAAGCGACCGACGAGGAACGCGGGCAAACGGTTTTGCTCAAAATCCTGCGGCCGCGCCGCAACCCGCACGTGGAATTCGCACGGCTCAAGCGGGAAGCCAACCTGGTTGAACAATTCAAACTCAACTCGGTGCCGAAGCCGTTGGCCACCTTCGAGTCCAACGGAATGCCCGTTTTGGTTATGGAAGATTTCGGCAGCTGCACCTTGCAGGAGTTTGCCGCCAACTTCCCGCTGCCGCTGGCCGATTTTCTGAATGTGGCGCGATTTGTGACCGCCGCCGTTTCCCAACTACACCAAAACGGCATCACCCACACCCGCTTCCACCCCGGCAACATCCTGTTCGACCCCGAAAATCAGGAAGTGAAAATCCTCGACCTCGAAACGGCTTCCCTGCTGAGCGACGAAGCCGCCGGTTTTATCAATTTGTACGATGTTGAAAAGGAAATCGCCTACATGGCGCCCGAACAAAGCGGCCGCATGAACCGGCGCGTCGACCTGCGCTCCAACCTCTACTCGCTGGGCTGTATTTTTTATGAAATGCTCACCGGAAAGCCGGTGTTCAGCGCCGACAACATCGTCGAACTGGTGTATGCCCACATCGCAAAATCGCCCACCCCACCCTCGCGCCGCAATCCGGGGCTGCCGCTGGTGCTCGACGATATCATCCTGAAACTGCTCAATAAAAACGCCGAAGAGCGCTACCAGGGCGCCAAAGGCCTGCTCCATGACCTGGAGGAATGCCAAAAACAACTGGCCGCCAAAGGCCAGATCAAACCGTTCGCCATCGCGCAGCAGGATGTAACGGAAAAACTCTCTTTTCCACAAAAACTGTACGGCCGCGACCGGGAAGTACAGCTCCTGCTCGACACCTTCGACCAGGTCAGCCGCGGCACCTTCGCCATGCTGCTCGTCGGGGGGTATTCCGGCATCGGGAAAACAGCGCTGGTGCATGAAGTGCACAAACCGATCGTGGCCCGCAACGGCTATTTTGTGCGGGGCAAATACGACCAACTGAAAAAAAACATCCCGTACAGCGCCCTGATTGACGCGATGCGGCAGCTCATCCAGCAAATCCTGTCCGAACCCGAAGACGTGGCCGGGCGCATCACCAAACGCCTGCTGGAACAGCTCGACGGCCACGGCCAGCTGATGATCGAGGTGGTGCCCGAACTGGAGCTGCTGATCGGGCCGCAGCCGGAGGTTTCCGAACTGCCGGTAGCCGAGGCGCAAAACCGCTTCCGCGATTTCCTGTGCCGGTTTGTCAGCAGTTTTGCTGCCGCCGAGCACCCGCTTACCATTTTTATCGACGACTTGCAGTGGGCCGACCTGTCGACCATACAGTTCATGAGCCGCCTGGCCCAGGATGAGCACAACCGCTACATTTTTTTCATTGGCGCGTACCGCAACAACGAAGTCTCGGCCGTACACCCGCTCATGATGGCCATCGTGGAACTCAAAGAACAGGGCCATCCGCTGCACCTGCTGACCATCTCGCCGCTCCAGCGCGAAAGTGTGAACGCCCTGCTGGCCGATACGCTGAAATGCAACCCGGAATCCACCTTCGAGCTGGCCGATGTGGTGAGTAAACAAACCGGTGCCAACCCCTTTTTCATCCGGGTATTTATCAACCGGTTGGTGGAAGACGGGCTGATCTGGCTCGATCAGCATTCGTTCAACTGGCAATGGAATACGCAAAAAATCCTGCAAGCCGGCATCACCGAAAACGTGGTCGAATTGCTCATGCAACGCCTGGAGCGTTTGCCCGAAGTATCGCAGGATCTGCTGAAGGTGGCAGCCTGCATTGGCAACCGCTTCGACCTTGTCACGCTGAAAGAGGTTACCGGAATTTTACCGCACAAAATTGCCTACCGGCTTTGGGAGCCACTCTCCCAGCGGTTCATCGTACCGCTCGATGAATCCTACAAAACCGCCGAGACGCTGGAAAACCCCGAGGAGTTCATCAATGTCGGCTACCAGTTTGCACACGACCGCGTACAGCAGGCCACCTACAACCTGTTAAGCGAATCGGAGCGCCTGCAAATGCACCAGCTGATCGCCCAAAAACTCCACAACGCCCTGGATGAAAAAGAACTGGAAGAGCGCATTTTCAGTATCGTCAACCACTACAACACCGCCCTGTCGCTGGTTACCCAGACAAAAGAGCGCAAGCTGATCTGTGCGCTCAATTTGCGGGCCGCCGAAAAAGCCAAAGAGGCCGCGTCCTTTTCCGTAGCGCTCAGTTTTTTCCGCACGGCGATCGAATTGTTTGAAAAAGATGCCTGGGAAAAACAGCACCACAAAACGGCCAAAGCCTACCTCGACCTGGCCGAATGCGAATACATCTGCGGCGAATACGAATCCTCCGATCAGTTGTACTCCCTCATTCTGGCAAAAACCAATGTGCCGGAATACATCGCGCAGGTGTACGACATCCGCCTGCGGCAATACGCCCAGCAAGGCCGCAACAAGGAAACCCTCCAGCTCGGCGCCGATATTCTCAAGAGATACGGGGTGTCGTTCATTGCCGAGCCTTCGCTGGTGCAGGTTTTTCCCCAACTGCTCGCAGCGAAAATGATGCTGCGCGGCAAGGATGTTTCCGGCTTTGCCGAACTGCCTGCGGTTTCAATCAAGGAAAAAGCCTTTGCCATTCAAACCCTGATGAATATTTCGGCTACGGCCTACGTGTACAACAGCAACACCATGCTGCTGCTGGTCATCCGGATGCTTCAACTGTCGGTCAAATACGGCAACTCCGCCGAATCGGCCTTCGGTTACGGCCTGTTCGGTTTTGTGGAAGGCGCTGCGCTGGGTAATGTGGAGCAGTGCCGGAAATTTGCCGAGCTGTCGTTGAAAGTCAGTGAAAAGTTCGACGATCCGATCATCCGCGCCAAGGTGAAATTTTTGAAAGCTTTCTCCACCCAGCACTGGTTTGAGCCTATTCCGGAAGCCATTCCGCTGCTCAAGGATGCGTTCAAAATGCTCGACCACTCGGGGAGTTACACCTTCGCATCCTACAGTTTGCAGACGATCACGGCCAAACGCCTGTATTTGGGCGAAGGCCTCGGAAAAATTTATGAGGAAATGGTGGAATACTCCCTGTACACCGACCGCGTCAAGGAGTTTTACAGCCAAAACCTGCTGCTTATCCTGCGGCGTTACGTGTCGGGCCTTACGGGGATCTACTACGAACATTACAAGGAAGCCGACGCGGTGCTGGAGGAAGAATCGTACATCCAGTCGTTGCGCGAACGGCGCCTGCTGATGGCCGTGGCCTGGCACTATGTGTACAACCAGATGCTGTACTACCAGTTGGGCGACCTGGAAAAAGCCGAGGCATACGCTGCCGAAGCCGTGATCGTCGATGAGGTAGCGCCTACCACCATGGCCCAGATCGAACACCATTTTTACAATGTCCTGCTGGAAACGGCGCGCTACCCGGAAATGCCGGTTGCGCAGCGCATGCTGAGCGGACGCCGCACGCGCAAGCATTTGGCCAAACTAAAAAAATGGATGGCCGGCTGCGCCGTCAACTTCCGGGCGCGGTACTACCTGGCCCTGGCTGCCTGGGAATCGGCGGCTAAAGGTGACACCCAAAACCAGGCCTTCGAACAGGCCCTGCAATTTGCCCGCGAAGACGACAACCTTCAACTCCAGGGGCTGGGGCTCGAACTTTGGGGCAAGAGCCTGTTCCGCGACGGGGCCGTCGGCGAAGCCGCCGAAAAAATTGTTGCCGCCACCGATGTGTATGCCCACTGGGGCGCCGCTACCAAAGTGAAACAACTCACCAAAGCCTACCGCCCCTACCTTGAAACCGATGCCGCCACTACCGCTTTGGAAGCCGGCAAGAGTTCGCTTGGCGACCTGCTCGACGTCGAGACGGTTTTGCGCGCCTCGCAGGCCATTTCCGGGGAGATCGTTTTGGAAAATTTGCTGGGCAACTTGCTGTCCATTTTAATGGAAAATGTTGGCGCCCAACGCGGTTTTCTTATCCTGAACCGCGACAACAAACTCCTGATCGAAGCCGAGCACACCATGGGCAGCGACAAGCCGCTCGTGTTGCAATCGGAGCCGGTGGCCGATTCCGACAAACTGTCGGCAGCGGTGGTGCACTACGTCTGGCGTACCGGCGAAAACGTATTGCTCGACGATGCGCAGCACCCCAATGCCTTCAGCGCCGATACCTACCTGGTGCTCCAGCAGGTGCGCTCGCTGTTGTGTGTGCCGGTGAAAAACCAGGGCAAGATCACGGCGATCGTGTACCTCGAAAACAACCTGGCCACCAACGCTTTCACCGACAACCGGCTCACGATGGCCACTATGCTCACCTCCCAGGCCGCTATTTCGATCGACAATGCCATGCTGTACAACAACCTCGAGCGCATGGTCGAAGAACGCACCCGCGAGCTGGCCAGCGAGAAGAAAAAAACCGACGAGCTCCTGCTCAACATCCTGCCCGCCGAAATCGCCGAAGAACTCAAGGAAAAAGGCCAGGCGGCGGCCAAACTCTACGAAGAAGCCACCATCCTGTTCTGCGATTTCCGCAACTTCACCCAACTGGCCGAAAACACGCAACCGGCTGAACTGGTAAAGGTGATCGACCTGTATTTCAGCCAGTTTGACGAGATCATGCAAACGTTCGGCATTGAAAAGATCAAAACCGTGGGCGACGCCTACATTGCCGCCGGCGGCTTGCCCGATCCCGAAAAAGGCCGGCCCACTACGGTGGTGGAGGCCGCCTTTGAAATGGTGGCCCTGGCCCAACGCATCCGGAAGGAGCACGAGCCGAAAGGCCTGCCGTTTTTCGAGCTGCGCATCGGCATACACACCGGCCCGGTGGTTGCCGGTGTCGTGGGTTTGCGCAAGTTTGCCTACGATATCTGGGGCGATACCGTCAACACCGCCGCCCGCATGGAGGAGAACAGCGAGCCGGGCAAGATCAACATCTCGGGCGCCACCTACGGTTTTATCCGCGACCGGTTTCGGTGTACGCACCGGGGCAAGATTGCCGCCAAGCACAAGGGGGAAATTGATATGTATTTTGTGGAAGGGGAGAAAAAGGCGCAGGCATGAGTCATAAGTTATTCTTTCAACACTAGGAGCACTAAAAACACCCTATGAACTTAGTGGAAACTTTGTGGTATACCTGGAAGAAAGTGGTTTGCGAAAAATCGAAGACGATTAGTCTATTGTCGGCGTGACTGCGAGTCACGCCGACAATGGGTGGAACTTCACCACTTTCGCAAACCACTGTACGTTGGGTATACTTAGTGTTTTTAGTGGCAAAAATCAACTTCCGAGACAGCCTCAAGCGGCCTGCGCAGTTGTAAGTTCCTCTTTTTTTTCAGAAATTTGTACCTATGGTCGACGTATCAAGCACAGAAAAAACCTACACGATTTCCGAATACCTCACACAAGAGGACGCCAGCGCGGTACGCCATGAATTTCATAACGGAACCCTTACCGAAATGGCCGGAGGAATCTTACCCCACAACTCGATCAAGCTCCGCTTGGGCGGCATGTTTGATCAGATGCTCATGCAAGCAAACTTGCCGCATGTAGTCTGTAGCAGCGACACCAAAATCCGCATCGAAGCCGAAAACCGCTTTGTGTACCCCGACCTGACCATCACCGACGGTCAGCCGGCATATTACCAAAGCCCCGACGGCACGCTGCGCCGCGATATTGTGACCAATCCGCTGCTGATCGTCGAGGTGCTTTCGGCCGAAACCCGCGCCTTTGACAAGTCGGAAAAATTCGACCTCTACGCCGCCATACCCGGCTTCCGGGAGTACATCCTGATCGAGCCGGAAACCGTGTGGGTAAAGCAGTATTTTTTACAGGACCCGGCGAATAATTTGTGGCAGATCAACACCCTGACGGAGCCGACAGCGCGCCTTGCGCTGCAGGCTTTAAACCTGGAAATTTCGCTGGAGGAAGTGTACCGGGTTTTGGAAAAACTGCCGGAAACCGGCGCCTAACGCCGCGAATAATAAATCCGCCAGAGCAGTTTCCAGTTTTCACCGCCATCGGTACTGCGCATCCAATCCCAGGTAAAACGGTCGGTTTCAATGGCATGGAAAACCATTTTTTGCAACAATTCTTTGCCGTTTGGCGTGGAAGCCTTGCGGCTAAAAACAAAGGTGTCGCCGTCTTTTCCACCGATAAAATCCAGATAGCCCCCCTGGTTATCCACCCAGGTTTGCTTCCAGCGTTGCGTGCGGGTGTCGTACACCGACCAGCTGCGCCCGATAAAGCCGGCAAAGGCGCCGTTTTGGGCTTCGAAATTTTCGCTGATAACCTTGTTGCCCAGTTCGCGGATGATGTGGTTGGTACCGGTAGCCTCGGTGCTGTCGGAGTCTTGCCAGCGGAGGCTCCAGTCGCCAAGCCAAAAGTCGAGATCGGAAGCGGCATCCTGCGCAAAAACGGCGCCGGCAAACAGGGGTAAGCAGAGTAGCAGAAAAATCGTTCGCATGTTTTTTGGGTCAAAGTTCTGCTGCACCATTCGGAATGAAGTTTATCCCGTTCAGGATTTACGTCTGTTTCCGGAAATGTAAATGCCAAAATCCAGGGTACCCAAATCGAAGCATTTGATTTACATTTGTTTGGAACTTCAAATGAAAATGCCCGGTTATGCGTAAACCCGTATTGTTCTTGGTGCTGCTCCTGCCACTGCACGTAAAATTGGCAGCCCAAATCAACAACCAACTCCGACGCATCGATCAATGTTTACAACTGGAGGAGTACGGATTGGCTGTACGAATTCTGGACTCCGCGTACAGCTCGCCGTTTGCCAAGTATAAAATTGACTCGCTGGAATTAAGAAAGCAAATCGTATTTCAGAAACTCAATGTACCGGAATGGACCATTCCGGATACGGATAAAATGCCCGATGAGCATGACGCCAATTTTTCGGGCGGCCAGTTACATTCTTTGACCTTAGAAGAACTAAAAAACATGAGAGCCAGGGAATTAGCATCAATCCTGAAAGTTTCTGTTCGGAAATACGAAGCCTCACAATACGTATTGAACAGAATCAGACTACTGGATTTCGTTTACTCCAGTGATAACTGGTTCATACCTGAGGCAGATGGCGAAACTTACAAAATAGATGATGCGTTCGCTAGTGATTTGACGCGGTTTCAGGACCTCATTGAGGATAAAGAAGCCGACGCACTCAGCCCGGAGGCATGGTTAAAAGTGGAGGAGTTGTATGCAAAGCTGGACGCAGCATTTCTCAATACCCTGCCACTTCTGCCTACAAAATTTCCGAAAAGTTCGTCGGATCCGCCTATAACCCTGGAAAACGGTAAAGTTTTTCCACAAACGGTTGGAAGTCGAAAAATTTGCTTGTATGACCTGAAACAGATACTGCACCGGTTGTTCATAGACCTAGAGTTCCGGGAATATCAAGAAATTCAATATTACCAGGCAAATGATGGTTTGTTGGTGCTTCTGAACTTAAATTCAAAACAGGTTGAAACTGAAATTAAACACCTGGGTGTGAGCACTGAGAGCAATGTGATTACAGATTTTCTGATCGAGGTTGCCGAATGGGTGGGTGCTCGTGCAACCAAATCATATTCCGGCCAAGTACTGTGTTCCTTTAGCCGAGAATGCCGTGTATCCACCAGTGATCAGGCAAAACTACCAGGAGGGTTTACTTCCGGCTTAAGCGACTCGAGGGCTGCGGCTCAAACAGTTTTCAAAGATTTTAATGAGCTGTCGTGCACCATGCTAGTGTATTTCCGCAGGCAAACGGACACCTACGGCCATTATGAAACACTCGGGCATTCAGATGCTTCGGGGTTTTTAACCCGGATATGCCTGTTGCCCCGGTTAAGAGACCAGAATTGCCCAAAAAAATGAAAAACCACCATTTTTTAATAGCATTCAGCCTTTTAGCGGTTGTCCTCATTATCCGCACGTTTGATGATACTGCTGCTCCTATGGCGCCGTTTTGGCTTGTTTTTGCTCTGGTAGTATTGCCTGTTTGGCTTTTATTACTCTGGAAAGATTCCAGGTCAGATACCCCCACACCCACCAAGGAAAAATCAGTGCTCCGTTATTTGATTTACAGTTATATAATACTGGTTTACGGAACCTGGTTTTTTAGCATCGATCAATCAAGAAATACAACTGCCCCCCTTTTTAACTTGCTTTGCCGAGCGGTCTGGGTGCCCGGATTTGAAATTGTGCTGATTGTTTTCATCCTGGTTTTTGTTTATCGCGATCAAGCGAAAAAAACAATCACCGTCCACGAATCAGTACTGGAGCACACCTGCCGGGAATTATTGAAAGCAGGCGACCTAGTACAGGCAATTCAACTCCTGCGGCATCAGGCCAAACTGAAGGATAAAGTCCAGTTGCAAAACGATCTGGTCGTATTATCGGCGAGCCGGGTATTTACCCAAAGAGCATATCAGAACAAAAAAATTCCAAAAGAAATCCACGACGAATACCTTGCCGATCTCGGCTCGGAACTGCTTGCCATTGCGGCGAAGTTTTAGGCCTTCCCGGCAAAGCCCTGGGCCGGAAGCCCACTCCCCCTTTGCGTTTCCCACTTTCCCCGTATTTTTCGCGCCCGATTCCAGGGTTTCGGTAAACAGGCATTTCCATGAAAATTCATTTCCACCTTTACTATTCCACCCAATACGGCGAAAATCTGTCGGTCAATATCGAAGTGCAGCAAGGCGATGCAGTACAAACCACCACACATACGCTGACCTACCTCGACGATACCCGCTGGCATGGCGTGGTCGAACCGGACGTGCCCGCCGGCGCCACGGTGCGCTATTGGTACAGCTGGCAAAACCAGGCCGGGCAGCACAAAACCGAGTGGGGGCAGCGCCTGCTCGAACTCCCGAAGGATACGGATAGCCTGGTGGAGTTGTTTGATTACTGGAATCCCGCCGGCGCCGTCGAAAATGCCTTTGAAACGCAGGCATTCCAGGTGTTGCAACCGAAAATGCCCGTGCCTGCAACCCCTAAAACGGCCAAACCGTACTCCCATAGTTTCAACGTCAAAGCCCCCTTGCTGCAACCCGATGAAGTGGTGTGCCTGCTGGGCCATGGCACCGGGCTGCGCAATTGGGACAGCAAGGCGCCGCTGTTGCTCAAGCCGAGCGCCTACGGTTGGTCGGTCCGGCTCGATATGTCGGCGGAAGATTTTCCTTTGGCGTACAAATACGGCGTTTGGAATACCCGCTCCAACAGCTTCGAAGGTTTTGAAGACGGCGGCAACCGGGTGTTGTTTGCGCCCCGGCCCGCCGAAAAAAAAGGCGCTTCCACCCGGGTTGTTTTGCACGACGGGTTTGCCCGCTTTCCAAACCAACGCTGGCAAGGCGCCGGCGTAGCCATTCCGGTGTTTAGTTTGCGCAGCAAAAACAGTTTCGGCGTCGGCGAATTCACCGATTTGCCGGCACTGGCCGACTGGGCCCAAACGGTCGGGCTCAAACTGATCCAGCTGCTGCCGATCAACGACACCACGGCGACGCATACGTGGACGGATTCATACCCTTACGCCGCCATTTCTGCCTTTGCCCTGCACCCGATCTACCTGAATGTTGCGGAGGTAGCCGGGAAAGCACAGGCTGCGCTGTTGAAGCCCTATGTCAAAACGCAGCAGGAACTAAACGCAGCAGCAGCCGTAGACTACGAGGGCGTTTTGCAAAGCAAATGGGCCATTATCAAAAAATTATATGCTGCGCAAAAAACGGCCTTCCTGACAGATACATCATTTATCCACTACTTCACCGAAAACCAGCACTGGCTGGTCCCCTATGCGGCTTTTTGTTATTTGCGGGATAAACACGGCACCACCGATTTTAACCAGTGGCCCGAATACCGGACGTACGATGGAAAAGCCGTTGAAAAACTTGTCTCGCCAAAATCGGCCCATTACGACGATGTGGCCATCCACTACTACGTGCAGTGGCAGCTGCATCGCCAGTTGAAAGCCGCCGCCGACTATATCCACGCCAAGGGGCTGGTGCTGAAAGGCGATATCCCCATCGGTATTTACCGGTACAGCTGCGATGCCTGGGTGGCGCCCGAACTCTACAACATGGATATGCAGGCCGGCGCACCTCCGGACGATTTTGCCGTGAACGGCCAAAACTGGGGCTTCCCCACCTACAACTGGGCACAAATGAAAGCCGATGATGTTGCCTGGTGGCGCCGGCGTTTCCAGCAGATGGGCCTGTATTTCGACGCCTTCCGGATCGATCATATCCTGGGCTTTTTCCGCATCTGGAGTATTCCGCTGGATGCGGTGGAAGGGATTCTGGGCTATTTCGTGCCGGCAATTCCGGTGCTGGAGCGCGAGTTCCACAAAGCAGGGGTAGGATTCAGTTATGACCGGTTGTGCCGGCCATTCGTCAACGACCAAATACTGGGCGACAACTTCGGCGGGCTGGCAGATGCCGTGCGCGATCGTTTTTTTGACCGCACGCCCGACGCCGGCCATTGGTCGGGCGGGAGCCCCTACCGTTTCAAGCCGGAATTTGACAGCCAGCAAAAAGTGGAAACCTGGTTTGGTTCAAGTGCCAAACCTGCGGAAAAGAAAACCGCGAAAACCGCGAAAGCGCAGGTATTTGATTTTGATGAAAACGCCGGTGCGGTTAAACAGGGCTTGCTCCAACTGCTGTCCAACATCATCCTGATCGACGTATCGCCGGACGACGCTCCGGAAAAACAGTACGCCTTCCGGATCGGTGTGGAAAAAACCAGTTCATTCCAATACCTGCCGGAGGCGATAAAAGGGGCGATCCAGGCCCTGTACGTGGACTATTTTTACCGGCGCCAGGACGATTTTTGGCAAGCCGAAGCCATGGAAAAACTACCTGCCCTGAAACGCGCCACCAACATGCTCATTTGCGGCGAAGACCTGGGCATGGTGCCACACTGTGTACCGGATGTGATGCGGGAACTCGGGATTTTAAGCCTGGAGATCCAGCGCATGCCCAAGCAATCCGGCCTTGCTTTTTTCCACCCCGCCGACGCGCCTTATTTGTCGGTGGTTACGCCTTCCACCCACGACATGAGCACCCTTCGGGGATGGTGGGAGGAAGATCGCGAATTGATCCAGCGGTTTTTTAATGAAATGCTGGGCTATGAAGGCGCTGCACCCTATTTCTGCGAGCCCTGGATTTGCCGCAAACTGCTCGAACAGCACCTGCACTCCCCGGCGATGTGGGCAGTTTTTCAGTTGCAAGACTTGCTTGGCATGGATGGCGATTTGCGGCGCGAAGATCCGCATGCCGAACGCATCAACATCCCGGCCAACCCGAAACACTACTGGCGCTACCGCATGCACCTTGGGCTGGAGGACCTGCAAAAAGCATCCGGATTTAACGACACACTCCTGAAAATGGTAAAACAAAGCGGCCGGTAAGTCCCAACACCGGAATGGTGTACACTCCGCACTCCGCACTCCGCACTCCGTATTCCGCACTCCGTATTCCGCACTCGAATCACCGGATCGGTTTCCACTCTTCCACATAGGAGCGGCGCAGGAAGAGCAGGGAGAGCCCTTCGCGGATATAGATCAGGCTGACCCGGAGGTAGCCGTACTCGCGGAAACGGCGGGGCGAGTGATGCACCTTCAGCCGGTAGAAGTAGGCGATTTTGCCTTCCTTGTGCAGGCGGTAGAACAGGTTACAGTCTTCCCCGGCGACGATCTTCTCGTTGTAGCCCTGTATTTTTTCGAAAACACTGCGCCGCACAATCTGGCACTCCCCTTTGGCCAGGTACACGCCTACGGTAAACGACAGGCGGATAATCCCGTTCATCAGGGTGTGGTACAGTTTGTCGGGCCAGCTGGCTTCCTCCGGATAAACCCAGATCGGCGCCGTGGCGGCAACAACCGCCGGGTTTTCAAACACCTTCAGAATTTTTTCAAAAAAAGCCGTCGTATTCGGGATGTGCACATCGGCATCCATGTGAAAAAGGATGTCGCCACCGGCAGCAGCGGCGCCCAGGTTGCGGCCGATGGCGATGTTTTGCTTCCCGGTAGCCTGCACCAGTTTGACGCGTGCGCCCCATTCGGCCTGGTACCGACGCACCAGCTCAGCCGTTCCATCGGTACTGTTGGCATCGGAAACGATAATTTCGAGGTTGTACGATTCAAGGTAGGGGCGGAACTGTTCGATGGTCGGGCCGATATATTTGCCCTCATTTTTTGTCGGGATGACAATGCTGAAACGCGCCTTTTCCATGCTGGAACATCGGTTTTGTGCGAACTTCCGGTAAAGGTAGGCGATTTGGCGGGTTCGCCCGAATTAATAAATACGCCGTCCGTCGTTTACCGCAAACAGATCATCCGCCAACTTTCAACGCCCGCCTTTCCGGTCAGTTGCAACAGATACTGGCCTGCCGGGGCGCCTTCCGGCCAGGGCAGGGTGTTTGCTCCCACGACCAGCTGCAGCCCGGCTTGCCAGACCAGGCGACCGCGCATATCCGAGATGCGGGCCCACACCGGCCCGTCGGGTACGCGGCTGCAATGCAACACCGGATGCTGGCGAAACGGGTTGGGCGCCAGGCTGATCCCCGGCAGGCGGGCCGGTGCCCCGGTAGCGACCAGGCAAGGCGGGCTGTTGAGCCTGGCGGCGATGACCGGGCTGAAAAACGCGGCGATTTTTTCGGCGCGTTCCGGCCGGTTGTGGGTGTAGTGGTAGGAGCCGTTGTCGTTGTACCGCAGGCATTCGAACAGGGCGAGATTGGGATTGAAATTGTTGCAGGGCAAAAAATCGGTTTGAAAAAGCGGCGGATTGGCAAGGGAAGCCAGGTAGTTGGCGATAGCCCCGTTTCCAAAAACAAACGGGAGATTGTAGTGCCAGGGGGTAAATCCGAGGTTGCAATAGGCCGAGATCGTGATAAACGGTTTACCGTAGTTGAAGGGGACAATGCCGTCGCAAGTTTGATGGTACAGGTAAAATGCCGGCGTATCGGGGCCTTGCAGCCAGTTGGCAGCCAGGGCTTCCGAGGGCACGCCCCCGTAAAAACTGATCACCCCCTGCACGTTGGCGTCGAAGCCGTTGAGGTTCAGCGCGCCTTCCACCGGCCCGAGGTCGGGGCGCGCCAGGGCGCCGGGGGGCAGTGTAGCGTTGAGCAACTGGCACGCAACCGCGTAGCAATTGGCCAGATTGGCGCCGGGCGCCGGCGCATCGGGCAGGGCGCCACAGGCGACTGGTTTTTCTTCCGGCCGGTCGAGTATGCCGGTCGCCAGCGCCAGAAAAGCGCCGGCACTCTCGCCACCGACGAGCACTGCCTGGTTGCAGCTCGAATCGGCATACACCCGTGCCTTGAGCCAGCGGATGGCGCCTTTTACATCCTGCATGCCCCGGTAGATGGCCCGGATAATTTCCAGGGAATCGGCGGCGTACAGGCAGTTGCCACCGGCAAAAATGCCGGCGTTTATCGGGTTGGGCACGTAATTGTCTTTGTGCCAGCCTTTGCGGTAGTTCACGGTGGCTGCCACATAGCCGCGGGCCGCCATTTCGGCACACAGCCAGGCCATATCTTCCTTGCAGCCGCCGAGCCAGGAACCGCCATGTACCAGTACCACGAGGGGCCGGGTCGTGTCGGCATTCAGCGGTTTGTACAGGTCGAGTGTCAGGGTATCGGTCAGGCCCAGGTAATTGACCGCCGTGCCGTAGACCAGATTGGTTTCCACAGACCAGTCAAATTGTTTTTCGGTGTAGGGCGCCTGTGCAAGGAGCGCAGGGCCAAGCAGGAGCAGGAGCAGAGTTTTCGTTGCCTGGAACATATCAAAGCAGGGTGTATTTAAAAGTGTGCTTGCAAAAGTGGGGGTTGCGGCCGTTTTTCCGATCCCCGGTATGACGTATTTTGAAAAATACCGGAATGCGGGGAAGATTTTTTTCCACATAAAAAAATCCCGTTTACACCGCAGGAGCATCAGACTTTTCCGGCTCGCTTTCAAGCGCTTAAGTATGGGCTGTATTGCCATTTTTTAGAGAAACCCGAATATACCCAAAAAATACTAACAGGAGTTATCCACATTATCCACAACAGGCTTCTTTTTATTTTATAACTGTAAATCAGTAAATTATAAAAGTTATCAACATTGTGTGGAAAAATTGCGAGCCCATAAACCAAAAAACCGCTAATTTTGTCTGCGCTTCTTTTTGGAAGTGTGGCTCCGCCTTTGAGTCTGTTCATGAACCACTCCCTGAAGTTTTAGGACATACTCGTTTTGCAATCCACGTCCCTTCACGATACCGGTAATTTGCACTGACAGTCAGCCTGACCGATTTGCATTTTTTACGCCGGCCCCCTGCATCAGGCAGGTACCCGGACAGGGAAGCGGATGTGTCGGCTGGACAATATTTTTCATCATAAACATACATACACACACAACATTTCATAATGGTAAAAGAAACAGCAACCGTTGAGCCTATCCTGGCGGAGAATCCCGATCGCTTTGTCTTGTTACCGATCAAGTACCCTGAAATTTGGGAATGGTATAAGAAGGCTGAAGCGTCTTTTTGGACGGCGGAGGAGATTGATCTGGTACAGGACCTGCAGGATTGGGACAACAAGCTCAATGACGATGAGCGCCACTTCATCAAACACGTTCTTGCCTTTTTTGCAGCGAGCGATGGCATCGTAAATGAAAACCTGGTGCTCAACTTCATGCGGGAAATCCAGATTCCCGAAGCGCGTTGTTTTTACGGGTTTCAGGTTGCCATTGAGAATATCCACTCGGAAGTGTACTCCCTGCTGATCGACACTTATATTAAAGACAATAAAGAAAAAGACTTCCTGTTCAAGGCGCTTCAAAACCTGCCCTGTGTGTCCAAAAAAGGCAACTGGGCGCTGAAGTGGATCGAAAATGCTCCCTCGTTTGCACACCGGCTTATTGCCTTTGCGGCAGTGGAGGGCATTTTCTTTTCCGGCTCGTTTTGTTCCATTTTCTGGCTGAAAAAGCGCGGGCTCATGCCGGGGCTGTCCTTCTCCAACGAACTGATCAGCCGCGATGAAGGCATGCACTGCGACTTTGCCTGCCTGCTTTATTCCATGCTCCGGCACAAACTTGATCCGAAGGAAGTGGAAGCGATCATTACCGAAGCGGTCGAGTTTGAAAAAGAATTTGTGACCGATGCCTTGCCGGTGTCTTTGATTGGAATGAATGCCGAACTGATGACCCAATACATCGAGTATGTAGCCGACCGGCTGCTGCTTTCGCTGGGCAACAAAAAAGTATACGGCACCGCCAATCCTTTCCAGTGGATGGATATGATCTCGATCCAGGGGAAAACCAATTTTTTTGAAAAACGGGTGGGCGACTACCAGAAAGCGGGCGTTATGACCAATCGCGAAGAACAGGCATTTACCACCGACGCCGACTTTTAATATTTGAAGGTTAGAAGGTTACTGGTTAGAAGGTTGTTCATCATCCTGCGAAGTTTACAAACCTTCTAACCTTCTAACCAGTAACCCGCAAACCTAAACATGTAATTTTCTTTTAACCAAAAAATATTGATCATGGGCAAATTCGTAATATCCCAGCGCGCCAACGGCGAATTTCAATTCAACCTGCAAGCCGACAACGGACAGGTAATCCTCACCAGTCAGGGCTATGCCGGCAAACCAACCTGTTTGAACGGCGTCGAGTCGGTCCGTACCAATTCACAGGACGACGCCCGTTTTGAGCGCCAAACCGCAGCCAACGGAAAATTCTACTTCAACCTCAAAGCATCCAACGGCCAGGTGGTCGGTTCAAGCCAGATGTACGCCGACGAGAAAAGCCGCGACAATGGCATCGACTCGGTGAAACGCAATGCTCCCGGCGCCTCGGTGGATGACCAAACCACCGCTTAACTATCTCCTTTTTGTGTCGGCGCGTCCGGTGGGGCCGTTCGTGCCGGCACTTTTTACACCCCCGTTCCAATTGAATTAAAACAAAACAAAACCGGCTATGCTCGCCCGATTAAACGCCACCATCCAATCCCTGCTGTTTTGTTGCGCAACGCTGCTGTTTGCTTCCGGGCTTCAGGCACAGAAGCCGGCATTTTCCGTTGACCTGCAAGCCGGTCCGGTCTTTTCCACCGTTAAACCGGACCCAAGCGAGGCCTTTGACGCCAGGTTTCGCATCGGCTTCTTTGCCGGCGCCAACCTCCGCCTCACTTTTTCCGAAAAATGGACCGTGCCGGTAGCCGTGCAATATTCGCAGCGCGGTTTTCAGTACGAAACCGAAGGCGCATTTTTTATTCAAAACGGTCAACTCGCGCTGTACCGCGGCCGGGTCGATTACCGCCTGGGCTACCTCGATGTGCAGCCGCAGATTGAGTTCCGCCCCGTCGAAGCGCTCGGTATTGCCGTGGGGCCGTACCTGTCGTTCCGGCTGGCCGAGTCGGTCAAATACGGCGATGTGGTCGACTGGACCAGCACGAAGGATGACGAACTGTTTGCCGCAACCGATTTCGGCCTGGCGGCCAAACTGACCGGCAATATCGGCCCGGCTTACCTGTTTGCAGCATTTCAACTTGGTCTGAGTAATATTTCCAACATAGAGCTGACCGACGACAACGGCCAATCGCTGGGTGAACTGGATATGAAAAACCGGGCAGCGTTTGTGGGGGCTGGGTGGCGGTTTTAGCAGGCGTGATCAGCAAAAAAAGCATCACTATATAAATCGTACCAGCAGGATAATTTGCCATTGATTTAAAAACAGAAACTGGTATGAAACAGGAACTAATTAAAAAACTGCACGCCTCTTTTGAAGACGCGGCGTACGAACAGGATGGGGTGGAGTACTGGTTGGCGAGAGATTTACAGGAACTCTTGGGCTATATGGAGTGGCGGAATTTTTTGAATGTGGTTGAAAAGGCGAAAGTAGCTTGTGAAAACTCCGGGCACCATAATTCCGACCATTTTGTTGACATCAACAAAATGGTCAGGCTTGGCTCAGGAGCGCAAAGACAGGTTGACGACTATATGCTAACACGTTACGCCTGCTACCTAATCGCCCAAAACGGTGACCCGGCGAAAGAAACCATTGCGTTTGCCCAAACCTATTTCGCGGTGCAAACGCGAAAACAAGAGCTGATTGAGGAACGCTTGCGCCTGATGGAACGCTTGCAGGCGCGAGAAAAACTGGAAGCAACGGAAGCCGAACTTTCGCGGTTGATTTACGAACGCGGGGTTGACAATCAGGGATTTGGCCGCATTCGAAGTAAAGGTGACGCAGCGCTTTTCGGCGGCATTACAACCTTGAAAATGAAGAAAAAACTCGGTGTTCCGGGAAACAGGCCATTGGCAGATTTTCTCCCCACAATCACCATAAAAGCCAAAGACTTTGCTGCGGAGATCACCAATTTTAATGTAAAAAAAGAAAACCTGCACGGCGAGCCGGCCATTACCAAAGAACATGTAAAAAACAATAGCGACGTACGGAAGCTGCTTGTGGAGCGCGATATAAAACCCGAAGCCCTGCCGGCGGAGGAAGATGTGAAAAAGCTGGAGCGCCGGGTGAAAGGGGAGACTAAGAAGGCACTGGAGAAGACCAGGAAGTTGAAGCCGCCGGGATGACTATAAAAGAAAAAACTGTCTTTATTAATAAAAGGTAAGATAGAAAGTAAAAATATGATAACAGTTCCATCTCTGACTATAGATTGCTTGACAGGGCACAAAATAAATCCCAGTGATTGCAGGCCTTATGACCAATGCTGTCCAAAGTCTTCAAACTTTAAGACGACTATCCAACGGACTTAGTCCGTAAATCAGAAAACGAAAATCAACACATACTATACCGAAACCTGATAAAATAGAAAACTCTTACACCATACATGTAATCAAACGTTCCGGACGAAAAGAAAATATGCGTTCTCTCCCGAAGCACCAGATGCCTCCCTACGGTCGGCATGACAGGCCACCGTTGTGAAAACAATGTATCAGATATCTCGCTACGCTCGATATTCCGACCGGGCTTGTGAAAATGCCGAGCATAGCGAGGCATCTGATAAAAAAGTTATCAACCGAAACGCCTGTCATCCCGAGCGCAGCGAGGGAACTGAAAAATCTAAAATACTTTACCCAATAACCAGAAAATAGAAAATTGCATCCAATCAATACCGAAGTGAGGGAACTGAAAAAATTAAAAAACATACATACTCGAAAACTGAATAACAAGTAAAAAAACTCTTACACCATGCATGTAATCAAACGTTCCGGACGAAAAGAAAACGTGTCTTTTGACAAAATCACGGCACGCCTGCGCAAACTCTGCTACGGACTGGATACCGACTTTGTCAGCATCATCGAAGTATCCAAAAAAGTAATTGCAGGGCTTTACGACAAAGTCTCCACCATCGAACTCGATAACCTGGCTGCCGAAACCGCCGCCACCATGGCCACCATCCACCCGGACTATGCCAAACTGGCTGCCCGCATTGCCGTGAGCAACCTGCACAAGCAGACCGAAAAATCCTTTCACAAGGTGGTCAAAGCCCTGTACAAATACGTGGACCCCAAAACCGGCGAGCGCGCCGGCCTGATCAGCGAGGAAGTGTACGAAGTTGTGCAGAAATACAAGGACCAACTCGACAGCGCCATCATCTACGACCGCGATTTCGACTTCGACTACTTCGGCTTCAAAACCCTCGAGCGCTCCTACCTCATGCGGATGGACGGCGCCGTGGTGGAACGCCCGCAGCACCTGTTCATGCGCGTAGCTGTCGGTATTCACGGAGAAGATATCGAGGCGGCTATCGAAACCTACCACCTGATGAGCGAGCGCTGGTTTATCCACGCTACGCCTACCCTCTTCAACGCAGGCACACCCAAGCCGCAGCTCTCCTCATGCTTCCTGCTCAGCATGACGGAAGACTCCATCAAAGGCATTTTTGAAACCCTTCAGCGCTGCGCCCTGATCTCGCAGAGCGCCGGCGGCATTGGCCTGAGCATCCACAACATCCGCGCTACAGGCTCCTACATCAAAGGCACCGGCGGCACCTCCAACGGCATCATTCCGATGCTGCGCGTGTTCAACGATTCGGCGCGCTACGTGGATCAATGTTTTCACCCCGACACCATTATTTACACCCGGCGTGGCATCAAGCGCATCGACGATATTGTGTTAGGCGAAGAATTGCTCACTGCGGAGGGCGAATTCAACCGTGTCACCCGCCTGCTGCGCAATGCCTATGAAGGCACGATGATCGAAATTGGCGTGAAACATTCCATCGAACCGATCCTAGTCACGCCCGGCCATACTTTTCTGGTGTTGCGCGGGCAGAAAAAAATGGTGAACCACGATGTCATCCGCAATCGACTGGAAAAAGGTTTCATAGAGCCGGAATGGGTAGAAGCCAAGGATCTGACGCCGGACGACCTGATCGCATTCCCGATCCCCGAATTTGTGGAAGATATTCCGGAATACAGCCCCGACGATTGTCGCTTTTATGGTATGATGCTTGGCGACGGCCATATTGCCCGCAACGGTAAGGCTGCCCACATAACACAAAACCGGGACACGGACGATATTAACTTTGTAAAACGCTACCTCTACGAAAACGGCATTCACTGGACGGAATCCGGCAATGCCGACGAGAAAAAAGTGCGCTTCACCTGGTCTGCACACCTGGGCTTTAAGTTCAGCCGGGCCATGCTGTACAATGAACAGGGAGAAAAGCAGATACACCCTTCGTTGCTTCATTTGCCTAAGGAGAAAACCCTGCAAATTATCCGGGGCATTCTTGAAACTGATGGTTGTATTTCCAATCGCGAGAACTTTGAAATTGCACTTGATATGACTTCGCGCAACGTTGTCGAGTCGGTGCGGTATATGCTCATGCGTTGGGGAATACTTACCAGTGGTTACGTTCGCGACCGGGTTGGTAATATTTCTTCGTATAAAAAGATTACCACCCGTAAAGTATCCTATTGCTTGCGCATACCCAGAGTTCCCGAAATTACGGAGTTGTTTGGCCGTGAGGCCGGTGAATACACGATGTATTTCACCTACGGAAATCAGACGTACAGCCGTGTAACGCAGCTCGCTGAACAGCAATTTGACGGCGTAGTAGTCGATTTTGAAGTAGAACCCAACCACAACTACGTGACGCATGTTGGTGTGGCACATAACGGCGGCGGCAAGCGCAAAGGCGCCTTCGCCGTTTATCTGGAACCCTGGCACGCCGATATTTTCGAGTTTCTCGATCTGAAAAAAAACCACGGCAAGGAAGAGATGCGCGCCCGCGACCTGTTTTACGCCCTGTGGATTTCCGACTTGTTCATGGAACGTGTGAAGGCCGACGCGGAGTGGTCGCTGTTTTGCCCCAACGAGGCCCCCGGCCTGTACGACGTGTACGGCGGCGAATTTGAAGCCCTGTACCACAAATACGAGCAGGAAGGCCGCGCCCGCAAAACGGTGAAGGCCCGCGACTTGTGGAACGCTGTTTTGGAAAGCCAGATCGAAACCGGCACACCGTACATCCTGTACAAGGACGCCGCCAATAAAAAAAGCAACCAGCAAAATCTGGGCACCATCCGGTCGTCCAACCTCTGCACAGAAATCATCGAGTACACCGCCCCCGACGAGGTGGCTGTGTGCAACCTGGCCAGCATTGCCCTGCCCAAATTTGTAACGGACGGAGAATTCGACTTTGAGCGGCTCTATGAAATCACCCGAGTTGTTACCCGCAACCTGAACAAGGTTATTGATATTAACTATTACCCTATTCCCGAGGCTGAGCGCTCCAACATGCGCCACCGTCCCATTGGGCTGGGCGTGCAGGGCCTGGCCGATGCGTTCATTCTGATGCGCATGGCCTTTGATTCGCCGGAAGCCAGCCGGTTGAACAAAGACATTTTTGAAACGATCTACTTCGCAGCCATGACCGAAAGCTGTGCACTCGCTGAAAAACACGGCGCCTACGAAACCTTCCAGGGCTCGCCGCTCAGCAAAGGCATGTTCCAGTTCGACCTCTGGGGTGTGAACCCATCGAAGCGTTGGGACTGGGAAAGCCTGCGCGCCCGCGTGCAGAAATCCGGGGTGCGCAACAGTCTGCTCGTGGCGCCCATGCCAACGGCCAGCACCAGCCAGATACTCGGCAACAACGAGTGCTTCGAACCCTACACCGCCAACCTGTACACCCGCCGCACCCTGGCCGGTGAGCACATCGTGGTGAACAAATACCTCATGCACGATCTGGTGCGCCTCGGGCTCTGGGACGAAGAAATGCGCGAAGCCATCATGGCCGCCAACGGCTCCATCCAGGGCATTGAAGCCATCCCGGAAGAAGTGCGCAACATGTACAAAACGGCCTACGAACTCAGCCAAAAGGTAATTTTGGATATGGCTGCCGACCGTGGCGCTTTCATTTGCCAAAGCCAGTCGCTGAATGTGTTTATGGAAGCACCGACGTTTGCCAAGCTCTCCTCCATGCATTTTTATGCCTGGCAAAAGGGCCTGAAAACGGGCATGTACTACCTGCGTTCCAAAGCCGCCACCGACCCGATCAAGTTTACGCTGAGCGACAAACACCAGCAAAAGTTTGTAGCGAATAAAGTGACGAACGAAGCCGTGGTTAAAGTTGAAAAAGAAGCGCCGAAAATGTCGGCCATCACACCCGATCAGGTGGAAGGCAAGATTTGCAGTTTGGACGATCCGACCTGCGAAGCATGCTCCGCTTAAGGAGTTCGGAGTTGCGAGTGCGGAGTGGTTCACCATTGGGGTAGTTGAATTTGGGTAGATTTTCTGATGAACTGAATAAAGGCAATGAACTTTCCTAATCCCAATGGTGAACCACTCCGCACTCGCAACTCCGCACTCCGAACTCGTAATAACCTTTAATCCCTCCACTATCCGGCACACAGGCGACATCAGGCAGACTAGCCTGCCAAACGCCGGGTAATAGATCACCGGACACAAAAGCGCCGGAACGCCGGGAACGACCAGGGCACATATTTTTTGTACCCTTCACGCTTTTCCCACACTTTTCCAAACCGGTCGGGGCCCGGGTACTGCGCGCTAAAATGGTATCGGTAAATCAGTAAAAAAAAGCGCTCCTGAAGGAAGGAGCGCTTTTTTACTTAATGGAAAATATCAGTGGAAATTATCGAATTACATTGATCTCAACGCGGCTGTTTATTTCCAGCTGCCAGCCGCCATCGCGGGCTTGTTTCAGAAATTCCTGTACCGATTCCCGGGCCGCTTTCAATTCCCGGATGCGCTTTTGAGATGGCGTTGTGTCGCCGTTGTAGCGTTCCAGGATAATGAGCGATTCCAGGCTGTGGAATTTGATTTTGTGGTGGATCAGTTCATTCAAAAGTTCTTCAGCCTCCTTGGCTGAAAATTTCCCCTTGATGAGTTGAAACTGGTGCTGCATTTCCGGCATTTCTTCCACCAGCATATCCGTATCCTGATTGTCCGATAACGTGTGGCGGAATTGTTCGGGTATTTGCTTTTCCTGTATGGTCATGATGTGCCGTATTATTTGGTGAATGTTTTATTCAAAAAGTAAAATCGCGGCTCCTATTCTTATCGGGCTGGTAGGGTGACTGCCAGTCGCCGCCTCAATTGTCCCCCCAAGGGAACAGGAACCAAAATTGCGCTTACTGCCCCTGTCCGAGCGAAAACCCTTGTTTTCCGTCGAAGAAATACAGGTTCTCGGTTTTAATCGTATCGATTTGGTGCGCTTCGCATTGCTGCAACAGTTCGATGATCTCTTTTTTATCCATTTTTCGCTCTTCCACACTGCTGAAGCGGCAGCGCCAGTGGTCGGTGCAAAATGTTTCGTCGAATCCATCCGGCCACACTTTGATGCCCCGGTTGGTGATCATGGTGAGTTTGACGTTTTTGCTTTCCAGTTTTTTCAGGGCAGTTGCCAGCTCGTCGGCTTTTAACCCATTCCAGTGTACGAAAAGGTCAACGCCGGCCAGCTCCTTGCGCGCCGGGGTTTTACGCTGGTATCCGGGCAGGCTAAACGAAGTCCCTTCGCGATAGGATACTGCCTGCAAGGTTTTTGGTTGTTGGCCGAGGTTGGCAATCACGGCATCGGCAAACTCGCGGGTGCCAACTTTTGCCGTGCTCAGGCCTTCCTGGTAAATATCGAAAGTGTGTATGCCGGCTTCAATCGTTGTCAGCCAGGCGTTCTGGACTTTTTCGGCCGTGGCGCACTGCCCCAGGTGATTGAGCATCATCACGGCAGCCTGTAGCAGGCCGGAAGGGTTGGCGATATTCTTGCCGGCAATATCGGGGGCCGAACCGTGGATTGCTTCAAACATGGCGCACTGCTCGCCGATGTTGGACGAGCCGGCCAAACCAACCGAACCGGCAATCTGCGCGGCAATATCGGAAAGCACGTCGCCGTACAGGTTGGGCAAAACAATGACGTCGAATACCTCCGGCGTATCGGCCAGCATCGCCGAGCCGATATCGATGATCCGGTGCTCATGTTGAATTTCCGGATATTCTTGCGCGATCTCCCGGAAAACCTGGTGAAACAAACCGTCCGTTTGCTTCATGATGTTGTCCTTGGTAAGGCAAGTCACTTTTTTGCGGCCATAGCGCCTGGCAAATTCAAACGCGTAGCGGATGATTTTCTCGCAACCCGGGCGGCTGATCAGCTTCAGGCATTGTACGACTTCGTCGGTTTGTTGGTGCTCGATGCCCGCATACAGGTCTTCTTCATTTTCCCGGATAATGATCGTGTCGATTTTGGGGTGTTTGGTTTTTACAAAAGGAAAATAAGTAGTGCAGGGACGCACATTGGCGAAGAGCCCCAGCGACTTCCGCATAGTTACATTCAGACTTTTGTACCCCCCGCCTTGCGGTGTAGTGATGGGCGCTTTCAGGAAAACTTTATTGCGTCGGATAATACCCCAGGCGCCTTTTGAAATGCCCGAACTTTCACCGCTCAGGTATACTTTTTCGCCCACCTCGATTTCATCAAACGCCAATTGCGCACCGGCAGCCTGAAGAATTCGCAGGGTGGCATCCATAATTTCCGGCCCGATGCCGTCTCCTTTTGCAATGGTTATTCTTGTCATTGTTTGTCTTTTTTGTGTTTTACGACACAAAAGTCTGAACAAAATAAATAAGTATTAATTTATGTTTTCAATACATAACATAAGATTTATTTATGGATTTTACATTACACCAGTTACAGATTTTCCTCAAAATCACTCAAACACAGAGCATTACAAAAGCTGCGGAAGAGCTGTATTTGACCCAGCCGGCCGTTTCAATTCAATTGAAAAATTTTCAGCGCCAGTTCGATATCCCGCTGACGGAAGTCATCGGCAGGAAATTGTATATCACGGATTTTGGAAAAGGGATTGCCGAAGCGGCCGAAAAGATTTTGAACGAAGTGCACGGGATAAACCACCAGACACTTGCCTTTAAAGGCTTGCTGGGCGGGCGCTTGAAGATTTCAGTGGTATCTACCGGGAAATATGTGATGCCCTATTTTCTGAGCGATTTTATGCGGATATACAAAGAAATCGAGCTGGTGATGGATGTTACCAACAAAACGAAAGTAATCGAAAGCCTTGAAAACAACGAAGTAGACTTTTCGCTGGTTTCGGTAACGCCCGAAAAGCTGTCCCTACACACCGAGTCGCTTATGCGCAACGTGCTGCACCTGGTGGCCAACACCGAAACGCGTTACAAAACCCGCCCATACGACTGGTCTGTTTTCAGCAAATTACCACTGATTTACCGCGAACCCGGTTCCGGTACACGTTATGTGATGGAAAAGTTTTTTGATGAAAAAGGCCTGCAGGTGCGAAAAAAGATGGAGCTCACCTCCAACGAAGCCGTCAAACAGGCAGTATTGGCCGGGCTGGGTTGTTCAATTATGCCCCTGATCGGTATCAAGAACGAACTAAAAAACAAACAACTGCAAATTATTCCTGTCCGGGGCTTCCCGATTGAGTCGACCTGGCAATTTGTTTGGTTGAAAGACAAGCAATTGACTCCTCAGGCCAAGGCTTTTCTGGATTTTTTACGTTTGCAAAAAGCGCAGATTATCCAGGACCGTTTCCATTGGTTAGCGGAATATTAGCGGCATATCCTGTCTTAGCTTACGTATTCCGGAATGCCGCCCACATGTACCAGCCAAGCACACCGAAAACCGAACCCAAAACAATCACCAGTATCGCCGGCCCGAGCGACGAGTTTCCGGACATAGCCCCCCGAATGATGCCCCAGGTAATTCCCGCAAATAAAAACATGATCAGGGTTTTCAGCCCCCGCAACAGCCGGGTAGCCATGCGGTACTGTTGCTCCGCATTCTCCGGCGTGATCGTAACCGGATAATTGAAAATATGCGGCCAGCGGTTGATCACCGTTAGCAAAGTGTACAACAATACCCCCACCGCAGGCAGTAACCAAATGCCCGCCTTTGAACCGTAGCGGTCCGCTTCGCCGGCAGCATTGAAGTGCTGGGGGATGGAATCGGGCAAATCGCCGTAATACACTGCGGGCAGGAGCAGCAGCAGGAGCAACCCGGTAACTGCCAATCCCTCCAGCAAGCGGTCCGTCTGGGTAGGTTCGATGGTGATTTTCGGTCGATGGTCGCGAAGCATAATCCGATTTGTCTGTGTTGAACAATTGAATTCCAAAGAAAAAAAATCTTTTCCGCTATTCCGACGTTTTGCCATAAGCCGCGTTGTTTATTCCAGCAAAACGCAGCATTTTTGAGCAAAACCCGGCATCACATGCGCAACATACTTCGACACGTTCTTTTTTGTGCCATTACCATTTCTCTTTTTCCCTGCTCCTCCCGGGCACAAACCACTTCGCAAACTTCCTTCGGAAAAAACCGCGTACAATACCACCGCCAGTTCGACGAATGGATGCACTACGAAACCGCCAATTTCGATACCTACTGGTATGGCGATGCGCGCAACATTGCTCAATCGGCACTCCAAATGGCCGAGCAGGATTTTGGCTATGTGCAACAACTGTTGGAGCACCAGATGTCGGGCAAAATCGAAATGCTGGTGTTCAGTGATGTGACCGACCTGAAACAGAGCAATATCGGCGAAGACGATCTGTTCCGGATCCAATCGGGCGAAACCAAGGTGATCGGGAACAAACTGTTCGTCTATTTTGACGGCGACCACCGGCATTTGCGCGCACAAATCCGGGAAGGCGCCGCCGGGGTGCTCATCAACTCCATGCTTTTTGGCGCCAACCTCCAGGAAATTGTTCAAAATGCCGTGCTGCTCAACCTCCCGGGCTGGTACACGGTGGGCCTCACGGCGTACTGCGGCGAAGAATGGAATACCGAGATGGACAATACCCTGCGCGACCTGATCCTTTCGGGCGAATACGACAACTTCGATAAACTGGCCAAAGAACACCCCCGCCTGGCCGGCCACGTTTTTTGGTATTATATCGCGCTGCATTTCGGAAAAGGGACGATCAGCAACCTGCTCTACCTCACCCGGATCAACCGAAGCGTAGATGCCGGTTTTTTGTACGTGTTGGGCGGCGGATACCGCCGGACCACCGATGCCCTGATGGATTATTTCAACCAACGCTACCGCGACGAAGCCCAGGGCACCCGCAAACCACCCGTAAAAGGCCAGCTGAAATTTAAAAACAAACGCGATCTGCCGCTGTCGCAACTCAAACTCAGCCCCGATGGCAAACGCGTGGCCTGGGTAAGCAATGAAATCGGCAAATGGAAAGTCTGGGTGCAGGACCTCAAATCCGACAAGCGCAAATGCATCCTGAAAGGCGGCGTGCGCAACGCACAGCAAGCCACCGACTACAACTACCCGCTGCTGGCCTGGCACCCCGACAACCAGCGCCTGACGGTGCTGTACGAGCGCCGCGATGTCGGCATGCTCACCCTGATCGACCTGGAAACCGGAAAAAAGGAAGAATCGGTGCTTTCGCCGGAATACCAGCGGGTGTACAGCATCGACTACATCAACCCCATCGATCTGGTGTTTTCCGCCTGCGTGAAAGGCTATGCCGACCTGTTCATTTACCACACCGTCAACCGGAACACCGAACGCCTGACGCAGGATTTCTGGGACGACCTGGATGCCAGCGTGACGGTACTCGACGGCCACCGGGGCATTTTGTTCGCCAGCAACCGCCTGAGCGATACGCTTTCCTCCCAGCAGCTGGACACAATTTTGCCGATCCGGAATTTCGATATTTTCTTCTATGACCTGGAAACGCGCAGCCCCGAACTGGTGCGCATTTCCAACACGCCCCTCGCCGATGAACGCGCACCCTACGGCATCGACAGCACGCATTTTACCTTTATCAGCGATGAAAGCGGGGTGTTCAACCGGCAGGTGGGCCACCTGGAAACGTATACCGCTTTTTACCAGGATATTATTTATCTGAACGACGGCGTGGAAATCAAGGCCATGAACACCACGCAAAAAGGGGAATGGCCCGACGAACGGGTATTGTTCTTTTATGCACCAACCGATACCATCCTGCTCAACGTCGACACTGCGATGATCGACAGCATCCGGACGTATCCGGTGTTCAAAAAGCGACCGGTCAGTCAAAACCAAACCAATTACGACCGAAATATCGCCTTCCAACACCTGTCGCCGCGTGCCGGCAAACTGGCGGAGATCGTTCGGCGCGATGAGGAAACCATGTTTTTTATACGGCCGGTAAATAACGAAACAACGACGGCAGCCTGGATTACCCGCTACCGGGAATTAAGCCTCAAGGCAGCCGGCATGCCGATTCCGCCGCGCCCGGCCATCGACCCCGCCGACCTCCCGAAAGATGAAGCGGAGGAGCCCGAAATCAACAATGGCGCCACCTGGCGGGTTCGGCAGGATACCGCCCAAACGATCGACCCCGGCTGGCTGTTTCAGGTCCCCGAGCATTTGCGCATCCTGTCGCCGGCGCCTGATGCCACTGCAAATCCGCAAGACCCGGCGCCGAACATCCTGGCCGACAGCCTGCGCGAAGTGCCTGCACGCACCCGGTTTGCCGAACGGACTGCGCTGATGGAATTTGGCAAACAAAATAGCGTAATTCGCTTTCAGCCCTCGCGCATCGTGCCGTACCGTCTCCGCTTCCGCACCGACTTTATTTCCACCACCATGGACAACAACCTGCTGTTCGAAGGGCTGGACAGCTACGTCGGATCGCCCGATGGCTTCAGCACGCCGCCTCCCGGGGTGCTCCTGCGCGCCAATTTCAAAGACCTGCTCGAAGACTACGTGATTGAAGCCGGATTCCGGTTGCCGACGACCTTTAACGGCGCCGAGTATTATTTGTGGATGGACAACAAAAAACGCCGCCTGGACAAACGGATTTCCCTGTACCGCAAAACGGTGGTCAACTCGATAGACAACCCCCAACCCGGCAATTTCCCCATACCGCTCCAGATACGCACCAACACGCTGCTCGGGCAGTATGAAGTGCGCTACCCGCTCAATCCTTTTTTCAGCCTGCGGGCCATGGGCACCCTGCGGCAGGATAAATCCATCACGCTGAGCACCAACCGCAACTCCCTGGAAACGCCCGATTATGCCGAACAACGCATGGCCCTGCGCCTGAGCGCGGTGTACGACAACACGGTGGAGGTGGACCTGAATTTGCGCACCGGCACGCGTGCCAAAGTGTTTGTGGAAGCAGTCAAACGGTTTGAATTCAATACGCAGCCCAACTGGAGCCTGAAGTTCAATTCCGGGTTTATGACGGTCGTCGGTTTGGATGCCCGGCACTACCAGCGCCTCGACCGACGGTCTATTCTCGCGGTGCGCCTGGCCGCGGCCACTACGTTCGGGTCGGAGCGCATTTTGTATTTTCTGGGCGGTGTGGACAACTGGCTGTTTCCGTCATTCAACAACAACATTCCGGTGCCCCAGGAAGGCAATTTTGCCTATCAAACCCTGGCGGCAAATCTGCGCGGTTTCAAACAAAATATCCGCAACGGCAGCTCCTACGCCCTGGTCAACAGCGAACTGCGCATTCCGGTGTTCAAGTATTTTTCCAATAAGCCGGTTATGGGCAACTTCTGGCGCAATTTCCAGATCATCGGCTTCTTCGACGTCGGAACCGCCTGGCAAGGCCGCAGCCCCTACCGCGGCGATAACCCGTTGAACACGGTTTTTGTGTACAACCCGCCTACGGTGACTGTTAAGGTGAACTACTTCCGCGACCCGCTGGTGGCCGGCTACGGTTTCGGGGTGCGGGCGCCAATCTTTGGCATGTATTTACGCCTCGATTACGGCTGGGGCATCGAAACCCGCGTGGTGCAGGACCCCGTGTTGCATATCGCGTTGGGAACGGATTTTTAGCGTAGGGCGTAGGGCGTAGGGCGTAGGGCGTAAAATATACCGGTAAAATTATTGAGGTTGTCCGACCTGGACTTTTTATTCAACGAGGCCGTGTCATAAGTTGATTTTCCACCACTAAGTAACGCTTAATAAATAACTTCCCGATTGGAACGAATTCAGGTTCCTCCCTCGCCTGCGGCGGGTCGGAATGACAGAGTCACGTTGTAAAAAGCCGGGGTGCGAAAACATGGGAATAAAGGAACATTGTGCCGCCCCCCGGTTTTGGCCTCAGGCTAACCCACAGTAGTTGGGCTAAAGGGGAGGGGCGACGAAATGTTGCCTTACCGTGATTGACTGCCCCTCCCCTTATTACTCAACTCGCCTTGTCATTCCGACCCCGCTCTGCGGGGGAGGAATCCAGGATTAACAAATCGTGAATTTAATTTTTGAACGTTACTAAGAGCACTAAAAACACTAAAATCATCTTATGAACTTAGTGAAAACTTAGTGGTACTTAGTGTTTTTAGTGGCAAAACCATCTAATGGGATAGTCCTGTATGGCTTGAAGCCGTAGCTTCTCCGTGCCCTCCGTGACTCGTATGTTTGTCAGGCGATGCGGACACTCGTCCTACGACTCGAAGTCGTAGGACGAGTAGGGTACCTCCGTGGCCTCCGTGTCTCCGTGGTGAATAATTTAAAAGCCACTTTCGGTTACAACCGGAACAGCCGCCTTCTTCGCCACTACCGCCTCGGCCAGCCAGAAAAACTGGTCGAGGAATCCCGCAAACTTTGCTTCAAAAGCAGGATCGATCAGGTGGCCCGATTCATCGAAACGCTGGCTGACCTGGGGTACCGTCAGCATCTGCGGCATAGCGAAACCGGCAATGCCAAGCACGAGTTGCTGCATGCTGAGTGCCGCCCGGATGCCGCCAAGCATGCCGGTTGTGGCGGTGGCCACGCCGATAACCTTGCGGGCAAATTCTTTTTCTTTCAGGTAGTCTACAGCGTTTTTCAGGGCCGAGGTATAACTGCCGTTGTACTCCGGCGAAACGAAAATATGCGCGTCGGACCGGCGGACGCGCTCCGCAAAATCTTCCAGGCCGGCAGGCGGGTTGGGATGCCGGTGCAGCACTTCTTCCATGACCGGGAACTGGTATTCGGCCAAATCCAGAATTTCGGCTGTGTGGTCGCTGTTTTCGTTGATCCATTTTTCCAGGGCCAGGGCTACGCGGTGCGACTGGCGGTTCAGGCGGGTACTGGCGGAGAGGATGGTAATGTGCATAAAATTGAATGGGTCCTAAATAAATTTTGCACTTAGAACCATCGGTTTGTCGAAAGGTTCACAGCCCCTCCGGCTTGGGTGGAGGGGCTGTCTATTATGAGGCGGTGTGTTCAATTTACCCGGATCAGAACGTCCGCCGCGGGAAATTACCGTTGAAATAAAGCAGTTCACCCGGCGCATCGTAGGCGCGGCCCAGGTACCCGTCAAACTGACCGGTAACCAGAATTTGGGCAGACGGCCCGGAGCCGGTGGCCGTAACGGGCCAGCTCAGGTTGAAGCCGCTGCCCGGGTTTTCAATACTCGGATGGATCCAGCCGCCGAAGACTTTGACCATGTCGCGACTGGCATTTTGCGGCAGGTTGTACAGCGCGCGCAGCAACAGGTACACTTTCGACATCGCCTCAATTTCGGGGTTCGTACCTGCAAAAACCTGCGTGTACGTATCGATCGAGGCCTGCAATTGCCCGGCCGGCACTGAAGCCAACTCCAGCGCTACCATTCGCAACTGATTTGATTCAACCACTCCGTAGCCATCGGTCCATGCCGGGATGGCCTCGTCGATCAGTTGCCCGATGGGATCCAACTGGGTCCGGTCCGGTTCTTTGCCGTTCACCGGGTTGTCCACAACCGGATTGGTCGTCAGGGTGGCGGTTTTTGTTGCATCGCAACACACCCAGGTGGTGTTCAGGTTGTGGTTGAGTGCATCCGTATCGTCCCAGAAAGCGGGTTTTTCCTTGGTGGAGGGCAGGCCGCCGGCATAGGTATCCGGGTTGTTCTTTTTGAAGGTATTGGGCAGGTCCTGGTCTGTAAAAAATTTGACCTGGCCTTTGATATCCTTCTCGCCTTTGGTGTTGGGATGACTACCCGAGCGGTACATGTCGTCGTAGGTCCCGTTGCCCAAATACCACAACGAATCGGTATTCCGGGGTATCAGCACCTGCCAGGCTTCCCAGAAGGAAATGGTTTCGTTGGTGTTGTTGGAATTGTCGCAATTGTCAATTTTTTTGGTGAAGGTGATTTTTTGCACCACCCAACCTTTTTTGTCGTCGGCGTCTTTCAACTTAAACCGCACCCGCCATTCGAAGGCGCCGCAATCCTTTTTTTCAGGGCCTTTGACCGTTTCGATGGAAAGCGAGGGTTTCGGTGGTGCAGGGGCCGGTTCTTCCTGGTCTCTTTCGCAGGCGGGTAACAGGAAAATGAGCAGGAACAGGGTCGAAAATTTTAGCAGCAGCGTTTTCATATTGTACAAATTTTAGGTGATGAATAGTGGATACCAGAATCGGTTTTGCGCAAAACCTGGGGCAAAAGTGTGCCCGTTCCACAGTTAACCGCCAGTACAGTTTTTGCCGGGATTTTTAGCCCGGGAATTAAAAATCCGGTCAACCACGCCCTTTTTTTTCACCTAAAATGTTGTCTTACAGGAAAGTATCGCCTGTACAAAAAAATGCTGTTTTTTAAGAACAAGTTCCAAACCGGACAGAATTTGTTTCTTTGCGGCCAGCAATGAAACAAAAACCCAGTTTATTCCTCGATCGCGACGGCGTAATCAACCGGCGCATTCCCGGCGACTATGTGCGCCATCCCGAAGATTTTCACCCTGCCAAAGGCGCCTTGCAGGCAATTGGCATGCTGGCGCCCTATTTCGGCCGCATCGTCGTGGTGACCAACCAGGCGGGTATCGGCAAAGGCCTGATGGACGAACGCGACCTCGATGCCGTGCACCGAAAAATGCAGGCGCTGGTGCATGCGGCCGGCGGGCGCCTCGACGGTATTTACTTTTGTCCGCACCACCCCGACGCCGGTTGTGCCTGCCGAAAACCGGCCACCGGCATGGCATTGCAAGCCCGGAAAGACTTTCCGGAGATCGACTTTAAAAATTCCTGGATGGTGGGCGATTCAGCCAGCGACATGCAACTGGGGCACAGCCTGGGCATGCGCACGGTGCTGATTGATGGAAAGTTTGAAGATGCTGCCGCATTGGCTGCAATGCCGGTCGATTACCGGTTCGGCTCGCTGCTGGATTTTGCTGCCAGTTTTATGGAAAAAACAGGGCTTAACGCGCCTTGACAAACCGCATCTTGTAGTCGGTCTCAATGTTCCCGAGCCGGATGTTTTCCAGCTTGCGGCGAATGAGGCGCTTTTTTAGTGGCTTGAGGTGTTCGGTAAACAGGACGCCCTGAATGTGATCGTATTCGTGCTGGATCACCCGGGCGTTCACCCCCGTGAAGGTTTCCTCGAATTGTTCGAAATTCTCGTCCTGGTAACGCAGTCGAATGGTCGGCATGCGCTCCACATCGCCACTGATGCGCGGAATGCTCAGGCAGCCTTCCTCGTAGGTCCACAACTCGCCGGTTTCTTCCACCATTTGCGCATTGATGAATACCTTTTTGAAACCTGGTTTCGGATCGTCCTTGCCCTCCTTTTCCAGTTGTTGGGTATCCACCACAAACAGCCGGATGCCCTCGCCCACTTGCGGAGCGGCCAGCCCGACGCCTTCGGCGGCATACATGGTTTCCCACATGTTGGCAATAAATTCGGTAAGCCCGGGGTAATCCGGTGTAATCGGTTCGGCAACTTTTTTCAGCACCGGTTGACCGTATGCGTAAATAGGCAGGATCATATTTTTACCAATAATTTTCTTCCATGAATTGTTCGAGGATCAGGGCTGCGGCTACTTTGTCCACCAGTGCCTTGTCCCGGCGTTTTTGTTTTTTCACGCCGCTTTCCAGAATAATGCGTTTGGCTTCGTTGGAGGTATGGCGTTCATCTTGCCGGTAAACTGCTTTTTCCGGAAAAAGTTTACGCAGGCGATGCACAAAGGCATCCACCTCTCCGGCAATTTGGGCGGGATTGCCGTCCGGATACAGCGGCAAACCGACGACAAAACTTTCCACGGCTTCCTCGGCGCAATATTTTTGTAAAAAAGCAAACACTTCGCCGGTTGGTACGGTCGTAAGTGCCGAAGCAATGATCCGGAGCGGATCGGTTACGGCAATCCCGGTGCGTTTCCGCCCGTAATCAATGGCAAGTATGCGACTCATTTCGGTGGCAAAGGTAAGACAGCGGAAGGCAAAGGGCAAAGGAGTTGCGCGTGCGGAGTGCGGAGTGGTTCACCATTCCGAAGAATAAAAAATTGGCTCATGTTCCCGTTTGGCTGAGCGGGGGGCCAAGTGAGGGGGTTACTGGTAGTCACCCCCTCACTACCAGCCCGATGGGAACATGAGCCAAAAAATTTGTTTCAATTTGGAAATGTTGTTATTACAAGGCATTCTCAGCCCAGCGCGGTTCGCTCGCAGGCTGTTCTCAGCCCGGCGATTTATCGCCGGCAAAGCAGGTCGCTGTAAGATTCAGCCAGCACATCTTCCGGCCGGATGTGAAACTGCTCCATAAAAAAAGCACATTGTTCGTACAGTTTTTCTTGTGGAAAATCCGGCGCCGGCGCAATCGCTTCAATTTCCACAAACCGGCCCAGGCCGTCCAGTTCATCGAGGTGAATTTTGACGTTTTCAAGAAAATAAATTTCCCGCCGCTTTTTCACCTGCACCTGCACGCCAAGCGCCAGTGACAGGCAATTCAACAGCGCCGCCGGATCGGCCACCGGCGCCAGACACACTTCGGATGCCCGTGCTGCCGGATCATCGCTGCGTTGGTAGTGGATGAGGTTGTTTTCAATAGTACCCTGGCGCAGTTTGAGGCGCCCCCGCCCCTCCGGCAATTGAAAATAGATGTCGGTTTGTTCATCCAGGCCTCGAAAATCGGCGTTGTTTTCCCGAAGCCAGCGGCGGATTTCGGATTGGCGGTTGGTTCGGGCTTTGAGTTCGATGTTGAGATGTTCCATGATTTTGAAAAAATGTCGGCGTGACTGCGCAGTCACGCCGACATTAAAGTTTTCCCGCGATCTGCCAGATCGCGTTACACCAGCGCGTTCACGTGCTGTGCAAATTCCGCAATGGGAACCGCGCCCTGGTCACCCTCGCCCTGCTTGCGCACGGATACCGTAGCGGCTTCCTGTTCCTTCTCCCCTACGATGAGCAGGAAGGGGATGCGCTTGAGCTCGTTGTCGCGAATCTTGCGGCCGATCGTTTCGTTGCGATCGTCTACCTCACCGCGCAGGCCTTCGGCTTCGAGTTGTTTTTTAACGGCAAAAGCGTACTCCGAAAACTTGTCGGACACCGGCAACACCACAAACTGCTCCGGCGTAAGCCAAAGCGGGAATTTGCCGGCGCAATGCTCGATCAAAACCGCTGTGAAACGCTCCATGGACCCGAAAGGCGCCCGGTGGATCATCACCGGCCGGTGCTCGGTGTTGTCGGCGCCGATGTAGGTCAGATTGAAGCGCTCGGGCAGGTTGTAGTCCACCTGGATAGTGCCCAATTGCCAGGAACGGCCCAGGGCGTCTTTCACCATAAAATCGAGTTTGGGCCCGTAAAAAGCCGCTTCACCGAGTTCGGTGACGGTTTTCAACCCGGCTTCAGCAGCGGCGTCGATGATAGCCTGCTCGGCTTTTTCCCAGTTTTCGTCGGTACCGACGTACTTCTGCTTGTTCTCCGGGTCGCGCAGACTGATCTGGGCTGTAAATTGATCGAATCCCATTTTGGCCAGCACATAGCGGGTCAGGTCGAGCACATCGAGAAATTCACCCTTGAGCTGGTCTTCCGTGCAGAAAATGTGGGCATCGTCTTGCGTAAAGCCGCGCACCCGGGTGAGGCCGTGCAGTTCGCCCGATTGCTCGTAGCGGTACACCGTGCCAAATTCGGCAATGCGAATCGGCAGTTCGCGGTAGGAGCGCGGGCGGTGGCCGTAAATTTCGCAGTGGTGCGGACAGTTCATCGGCTTGAGCAGAAAAAGCTCGTTTTCTGCGGGTGTGTGGATGGGCTGGAAGGAGTCTTCCCCGTATTTTTCCCAGTGCCCCGACGTGACGTACAACTGCTTGGAGCCGATGTGCGGCGTGATCACCGGGGTGTAGCCGCGTTTGATCTGTTCGGCTTTCAGAAAATCTTCCAGCCGGCTGCGCAGGGCCGTGCCTTTGGGCAGCCACATGGGCAGGCCCTGGCCGACTTTTTCGGAAAACATAAACAGTTCCAGTTCCTGGCCGAGTTTGCGGTGGTCGCGTTTTTTGGCCTCCTCCAGCAGCACCATGTACTCGTCGAGGTCCTTCTGTTTGGGGAATGTAATGCCATACACCCGCGTCAGCTGTTTCCGTTTCTCGTCGCCACGCCAGTAAGCGCCGGCGAGGTTGAGAATCTTGGCGGCCTTGATCGGCTCGGTGTTGGGCAGGTGGGGGCCTTTGCAGAGATCGACAAAATTGCCCTGCTCGTAAAACGTGATCTGTCCGTCTTCGAGTCCGTCGATCAGTTCGAGTTTGTACTCGTCGCCTTTTTCGGTGAAATACTTGATGGCGTCGGCCTTGCTCACCTCGCGGCGGGTGTACTCGGACTTGTTGCGGGCCAGTTCGAGCATTTTTTTCTCGATGGCCGGAATCTCCGCGGCGGTGATGGGTTTGTCGCCCGTGTCGACATCGTAATAAAAACCGTTATCGATGGGCGGCCCGATGCCGAATTTGATGCCCGGGTACAAGGCCTCCAGCGCCTCGGCGAGCAAGTGGGCGGAAGAGTGCCAGAAGGTGGTTTTGGCTTCTTTGTCCTCCCATTTGTGAAGCATAATCGTCGCGTCGGAGTTGATCGGACGCGTCAGGTCGCGCACTTCACCGTTGACGGTGGCGGCCAACACCACACGGGCCAGGCCCTCGCTGATGGATTTGGCTACGTCGAGCGCAGTGGTTCCGGCGGCATACTGACGAATGTTGCCGTCGGGAAAGGTAATTTTGATCATTGGAAAAAATGGTTTAACCCGCCCATACAACAGGCGGGTGCTCCGTGCATCCTACGAACGATGTGGAGCGGTTTACGATTGAGGCGCAAAGGTAGGGGGCGGAGGGCAAAGGGCAAAGGGCGGAGGGCAAAGGGCTTAGGGCAAAGAGCGGAGGGCAGTAAGTTTCCGTGTTAAAAGAATCCTATCCTTGCCCGGAACGCTGTAGGGGCGACCCTTGCGGTCGCCCGCGCTGGAAATGGTCGCCCGCGCTGGAAATGGTCGCCCGCGCTGGAAATGGTCGCCCGCGCTGGAA
>CAZAEZ010000031.1:47784-67092 GCA_964484205.1 uncultured Saprospiraceae bacterium
ATGGTCGCCCGCACTGGAAATGGTCGCCCGCGCTGGAAATGGTCGCTCACGCTGGAAATGATCCATTTAAGTACTGTGACCTATTAATTCACTCAAGTTGGGACCATGAAATCGAATAGACAAGATTAACAGGAAAAAACAGGATTAAACGGCCAATGGCCGTTTAATCCTGCAAAATCATGTCGATCCTGTCAAAAAAATAAAAAAATCTGTAAGTGGCCGACTAAACCGTGCCGTAAATATCCCGCAAAAAGAGCGCCGTCCCATCAATAAAAAACCGGTCGCTCAACGAACCAAAACGCGTTTCCAGCCATTGATCCGTTTCTTCCAGGCGTTCGAACAGGAGCACTTCCGGCCGGTCCGTTTCGAGAAACAGGATATGGCGCAGGCCCGGGATCTTTTTGTAGCAGGGCAATTTGTCGCCAAAATCGTATACCCGCGTATTTTTTGACAACACTTCAAACAGCAGCACCGGTGTCAGTTCGGCATTCATGCCGGGGCGGTACTCGAACAGTTTGGCCGGCTGGGCCACCACCGAGCCGTCGGGGTTGAACACCGCGTGTTCGCAGGCCGGGATGCAGACCGGGCGGTTGCTGTTGTGGACTTTGAAGTTGGGATTGTTCCAAAAAATGTTCTGGAGCAAATAACTCAAGCGGGAAGTCAAGGCAGAGTGCGGTTCAGATTCGTAGCTCATGGAGGCGATAATTTCCTGGTTAAAATAATCAACCCGGTATTCGGCAGCTTCCATGACTTCCCAGAATTCATCGAACGTGGCCGGGAAACGGAGTATTTCCCCTTTCGAAAGTTCAAAAAGTTCGTCGTTGGTGCGCGGAAATTTTGTGGATGCAGTCATACGGTACCGGCTCTGGCTGGCTATGAATCTGTTGGGAACTGAACAAAAATACGGAATATTTGGCATCTTCGCATTACTGCTGAAACCGGCTGTTTACTGAAAATTATTGCGCCAATTAACCGCTGAACCCTGTCGTTCTTTTCCACTTAAAAACACAACCATGAAACAATTGCTCTTACCTGCCCTTGCCCTGTTTTTACTGTTCGCCTGTGGTGAAAACAAAACTGCTCCGCCAAAAGCGATTGAACAGTACTCCATCGAACAGTTTTTCCAAACCAAACGCATTGGATCCGGCATGTGGTCGGAAGACGAAACCCGTTTGCTGTACCACAGCGACGAATCCGGTATTTTCAACCTCTACGAAGTCAACGTTGCCGACGGCAAATCAAAAGCGCTTACCCAGTCGACCACCGAATCGTATTTCGCAATCGACTATGTGCCGGGAACCACCGACGTGCTCTACTTCGCCGACAAAGGCGGCAACGAAAACGACCATATCTACCTGCTCAAACCCGACGGCTCAAGCCAGGACCTCACGCCCGGCCAAAAGGAAAAAGCCGCGTTTATGGAGTGGACTACCGACAAAAAGGCTTTTTTCTACCAGTCCAATTTACGCGATCCGAAGTATTTCGACGTGTATCGTATGGAAGTCGGTGTTTGGAAACCAACGCTGATTTATCAAAACAACGACGGCTATGCCCTGGGTGATATTTCGCGCGACGGCAATTACCTGGCCCTGGTTAAAGTGATCACCCGCACCGAAAATCAGCTGTTTCGCTGCGACCTGAACACAAAGCAACTCACCGAAATTTCCGAGCCCGGCAAACCGGGTTTGTACCAATCGTCCGGATTTAGCGCCGACGGTAAGGCGCTGTTCTACACTACCGATGCCGACAAGGAATTCCAGTACCTGATGCGGTACGACATTGCCGCCGACAGCCGCGAAAAAGCCTTTGAAACAACCTGGGACGTGATGTACAGCTACCAGTCTGAAAACGGAAAATACCAGGTGATCGGCATCAACGAAGACGGCAAGAACAAGGTGCTCGTGCGCGATGCGGCGGGGAAAGACGTTGCTTTCCCCGAAATCCCCGACGGCGATGTAACCGGGGTGAACATTTCGCCCAGCGAAAAAAACATGCGCCTCAGCGTGGGCAGTTCCAAAGCGCCCAACGACCTGTACGCCTACAATTTTGACAGCGGCGAACTCAAATGCCTGACCACTTCGCTAAACCCCGAAATGAATCCCGACAACCTGGTTTCTGCCGAGGTTGTCCGGTACAAATCGTTTGACGGCCTCGAAATTCCGGCCATTTATTACAAACCGCTGACGGCCGCTGCCGATTCCAAAGCACCCGCCCTGGTATGGGTGCACGGCGGCCCCGGCGGGCAATCGCGGGTGGGCTATTCCGCCCTGATCCAGTACCTCGTCAACCACGGTTATGCAATACTGGCCGTCAACAACCGGGGCAGCAGCGGTTACGGAAAAACTTTTTTCAAACTGGATGACCGGAATCACGGCGACAAGGACCTCAAAGACTGCATCTACGGCAAAAAGTACCTGCAAACCCTCGATTACATCGACGCCGAGCGGATCGGCATTATCGGCGGCTCCTACGGCGGGTACATGACTATGGCGGCCATGGCGTTTACCCCCGACGAGTTCAATGTAGGCGTGAACCTGTTCGGCGTAACCAACTGGATTCGTACCCTGCGCTCTATTCCGGCCTATTGGGAAGCCGGGCGCAAAGGTTTATACGCCGAGTTGGGCGATCCGTATAGCGCCGATTCGGTGCGCCTGCATGAAATTTCCCCATTGTTTCATGCCGAACGTATTAAAAATCCGGTAATGGTGCTGCAGGGCGCCAACGATCCCCGTGTCCTCCAGGTGGAAAGCGATGAAATTGTGGCTGCCATGCGGGAGAACAACGTGCCGGTGGAATACGTAGTGTTCCCGGACGAGGGCCATGGTTTTGTAAAAAAAGAAAACCAGATCAAGGGCTACGGCCAGGTGCTCCATTTTCTGGATACGCATTTGAAAGCGCCGGTTGATCTGAAACAGTGATTGCAGTACTTAACTCAAGTTGCGACCTGCCTATGGTTACTATTCTAAACATGCAAGCAGACTCGCGCGGCATAATTTCCCGCAGATTACCGCAGAAAAAAACCGCAGATCACCGCAGATTTTCCATTGTGTGTCTGCGGCAATCTGCGCCCTTTTCTGCGGTAATCTGCGGGAAAATTTGCTCCGCCGGGCTTGGTCACAGTACTTAGAGCCCAATAATTCAATATGTACGGTAATTTGCCAGTTTTGCCCACGATTCGCGGGACTCATATTTTTTGGGAAACACCCTGGATGTAAAAATTTTAAAGTCTGCGGCAATGCGCCCGATGTACTAAAACCGCGTTTTTTACGGTTATAGATATTCAAATTGCAGCAGCTGTCAATTCTAACCTGAATCGAATCATTACACGCATGCTTCAGCACGTTCTGTTCTGTTTAATTTTCTTTTCCCTCCAGCATCTCAATGCACAAAAGAGCCCCGCGGCGGCGCCCTCCCCGATCGGCACCTGGCGCACCACCGACGACGAAACCGGCGAAGTGAAAAGCCATATCCGCATTTTTGAAAAAGACGGGCAGCAATTCGGAAAAATCGTCAAACTCATGCGGGAAAACCTCAACCATTTGTGCGACAAATGCGATGGCGAACGCAAAAACAAGCCGGTCCTGAATATGATCATTATTGAAAATATGGCCTATTCCGACGGGCATTGGCAGGGCGGCCGCGTGTTGTACCCCAGGGAAGGCAAGTGGTACAAACTGAAATACTGGCTCCAGCCCGGAAACGAAAACTGCCTGGTCATGCGCGGCTACCTCGGGCCGTTTTACCGCACGCAATACTGGCACCGGGTGGAATAAAAAACAAAGACCCGGATGATCATCATCACCCGAGTCTTCAAATCAAAACACGCTTCAATTTTAAGCGAATACCTGAGGCAGCTTTCATTTGGATCAGGCTGGCTTAAAAAATGGTTTTTGGGGTTTTATGCTCCATTTGGATTTTTTTCAAACCGGTTAGCGTGCTCGCGCTTACGGCCATTAGACGAAAGCCGCCCGCGGAACATCATCAGGTTTTCAAAAAAAAGTTTCAGAAAAATTTACGGCGCCGCCGGAACGTCCAGGAGCGCCTCGACGGCCGGACCCGGTTTTTCCAGAAAAACAAGCGCGTGGTTGCGCACGTCGTCCACCACGTCGGCAGGGTAAACAAAGGCGCGGTCGCGGAAAAGCTCGCGCAATTCGGCAGCATCCAGGGCAGTGATCTTCCCGGCGTACTGCTCCGCTTTTTCAAAACAATACTGCAAGCGGTCGAGTAAAAACTGGAAATCCCTGATCCAGATCACGGTATTCTCGGGTAAAATCCGAAAAAGCGACACCTTCTGGTCCTGCCGGAAACGCGTGTTCAGGTTGGGCACAATGCGCACCCGGCTGATCGATTGTTTGGACAACTGGGTAAGCGGGTCAAAAGTGCGAATGCTTTCCACCTCGTCGTCGAACAACTCGATCCGGTAGGGCAACTCGTTTCCGAAGGAAAATAAATCCACGATGCCGCCGCGAATGCTGAACTGGCCGGGTTCGTACACAAAATCGGTGCGTTCAAAGCCGTATTCGACCAGCACCTGGATGACAAAATCGACGTCGAGCTTTTCCTCCCGGGCAATCTCGATCCGGCTTTGGGCAAGCACCTCCGGCGATACAACTTTTTCGAACAGGGCTTCGGGGTAGGTGACGATGATAGCCCCCTCCATGGGAGGGCCGGGGGGGGCTAACCGGCTCACCACCTCGCTACGCTGCAAGGTTTGGGTTGAATTCAGTACGTCAAAAACGGCCGGCCGTTTGAAGCTGTCCGGGAAAAAATGTACTGTCTCGGTCGGTAAAATGCCTTGCAGGTCGTTCAGCAGGTAAGCTGCTTCTTCTTTGCTTTCGGCGATGTACACGCTGACGGGCGCTGCCTCCGAAACGGCAGATGCCAGCACAAATGCGCCTTGCGCACCTGTGAGCCCCGCGAGGTGTACGCGGGCATGGGGCTGCCGGATCGCCTGGGAAAGTTGGACTACGGCTGGATGTTCGCGGTAGCGTTCGAGGAGGTGGCCGATGTTGCTCACGCAGCAAAGGTAGGGAGGCTACGGAGAATATTATTGCAGGCGGTTGTCTTCCAGCAATTCTTTCCGTTCAATTATACTTTCAGGGTGATTCAAGCCAAAGATCCTGATTGTTGCCGCACCAATTTCTGATTTTGAATAAATAGCGCCGGACTGGTCCATGCCAAAATGGTCCGGCCAGGCATCGGTGCGCGGATTGAAGAACCGAACTGGTGTATTTGTATTTGGTAAAAAAGTGGCTATATCTGAGCCTTTATTCAAATTGCAGATTTGACAACAATAGGCTAGGTTGTCGGAGTGCGTTTCGCCACCATGTTTGAGGCTGACAATGTGGTCAATGTGGAATGGGAAGAAGGAAGCATCGGCTGGTAACCGGCAATACTCACAGCGAAATTTGGCGCGATTAGCGACCAGGGCTCTAAGGTTGTTGGGGATATGAATTTTCATGAATTGGAAACGCGTTTTTGGGCCCGGATTTTTGCAAGACGGATCAGGCGCTCCAATACAATGTAATGATCCAATTCATCTTTGTCTTCCTTTGATAAAGCACCTTCATTCGATTTTTCGATCAATTCCTCCAACCGCAACTGCATAGCCTCCGACGCTTTCAACTTTAAAAGTCGATCAGGTTCTATTTCTGCCAATAAATCAGCAATCTCGTCATATGCCGAATAAATAGTCATTTCAATTCAAGTTTAACACAAAAATACCACCGAATCCTGAAATATCCTATCTACAGGTTTTGCCGGACAACTGTCCAGAAATTTTCCCGATACTTGCACGGCAACCGGCTCTGTCCGCCGTGCGAACGCCTTTGTTTTCTTTCCCAAAACCGAGAAGATCAAGACGAACGCTAAACGCTCATGGCGCGCAAGAAAAAATTTCGCTCTTCCATCCAGCCGGCACCCAGCCAGGCACCGGCTTCTCCTGTTGAACCATCGGACAAGGGGCCGCGTGCACCTGCACTCCCATTGGGTACGCTGCTACCAAACAGCCGGCAGGCGCTTGTGTTGTTGTTGCTCTTTTTGGCTGCCGGATTGCTGATCCGGGCGCTGAACCTGTCGGAACTCAGCCTGTGGATGGACGAATACGTGCACGTAATGCGTGCCAAGCACTTCCTAGAAGACGGCGACCCGCTGATCACCGACGACAACAACGGCATATTGCTGACGCTGACGCTGCTGCCGGGTTTTGCATTATTTGATTCGTCGGTGTTCTGGGCGCGGTTTCCCAGTGTGTTGTTTGGGTTGGGCCTGATTTACGTTGTTTACCGTTTGGGCGCACACATGTTCAACCGCTACGTCGGCCTGTTTGCCGCCGGGGGCGCGACCTTTTCCCTGTACCTGATCTTTTGGTCGCGGGTGTGCCGCAACTACGCCCCGCTGGCCGTTTTTTATGTGTTGCTGGGTTTGCTTTTTCTACGGGCTTTTGAGCTGCAGCCCGACCCGAACGCGCAGGATCGCTGGGCCCGCCTGGGGCTGTCGCGCCGGCATTTTTGGCTGTTGCCCGTTGCCGGCCTGCTGGCCTTGCTTTCGCACCAACTCACGTTTTTTCTGGTATTTACGTTGGCCATCTACAGCATGCTGCGGCTGGCGGAGAGTTTCTGGACGGCAGGGCCGGCGGCGGAGCGGCGCAAATTTGCCTGGCTGTGCGCGCTGACCATGCCGTTTTTGCTGGTGGTTTTTGTGCCGCCGTTGGGCGATGCCTTGAAAAAAGCCCTGGCGCCTTTCCTGCTTTCCAATATTGCCGACTGGGCAATCCCGAACTGGAACCGCCTGGCTGGCTTAACAAATGCCAAACCCTGGGATGCCTTCCACATGTATCACAGCATGGTGCAGTATGATCTCAACTGGCTGTATCTGCCTGCCCTGGCGGGTTTTGTGGCGGCGCTTTGGCTGCGGCCCCGCGCAGGGCTTTGGTTGCTTTGCAGTGTTGCCGTGCCTTTTTTATTGCTGAGTTTTGTATTCCGGGAGCCTTCCTTGCGGCGCTATCTGATTTTTATCTATCCCTACTTTTTCATTGCTGCCGGGGTCTTTTTCTATGCCCTTTGGTACTGGTTGCATACGCGGGTGTGGCCGGCGATGCCCCGGTTTGGGAAGCAGATGGTACTTGCACTGCCCTTTTTGTTATTGCTGTTTAACGCCCACTGGACCGGGATAAAGGATTTGGCGCTGGCGCGCAAACTCGAAGGACATATTGTGGATACCCGTGTGGCCAACTGGTCGTTCACCAACTGGAAAGAGGCCTGCGAGTTTGTGGAGGCGCAACGCCAACCCGGCGACCTGCTGATGGCAACCGTGCCCACTGCCGTGTCGTATTACCTCGAACACGAACCGGTGTTGTGGTTCCGGCAGGCCTATTACGACACCCGCGATAAAAAATACAAACTCAACCAGCCCGATCCAACCCGCGGCCCCAGTGCCGCCTCGGTGGAAGACCTGGTCCGCACAGTGCAGGCCGCGCCCCGCGGCTGGTTGCTGGCCGACTATTACCTGGATAATATTTTCACCGACGAGCGCGCACTGCTCTGGATGTACCAAAACATGCACTATTACGAGCAGGCTTCCTCCGACGGCAGCGTCATGGTGTTTGGCTGGGACAATGCCAAACCCAAACCCGAACGCCAGAACCTGGTGGTGGAACTGGGGCGCGACGACGACAAGATCGAATCCAAGGAATACCACATGAACCTGCCGCAAAGCCTGTTTTTGCAAAACCAGATCGAACTGACGGTGCGCACCCGCTGGGTGGATACCAACCGCGAAGCGCTGGTAGTTTTTAATGGTGAAAACGCTGTTTGGCTGCCGCCAAACCAGGGGCCCGGCATCGAAGAAGCGGTGCTGACGCTGCAACGCGAATGGTTAAAACCCGGCACCAACACCATCCAGGTGGTTTACGAAACCAAGCGGCCCAGCGACCCGCGGAAGGGGTTTACGCTGTATTTCCTGTCGATCACGGGGAAATGAGATGGCGCCCGGTAGAGGCTTTACTCGTCCTACGACTTGGAGTCGTAGGACGAGTGCCCGCACAGAGATTCAAACTCCGTGCTCTCCGTGCCTCCGTGGTGAAAAATTACTCCTCTACCGGCACCGGATTGCTTTGCCACATCAGGAAAGCCTTGAGAAACCCGTCGAGGTCGCCGTCGAGTACGGCATCGGGATTGTGCACCTTGTGGCCTGTGCGCAGATCTTTCACCCAACGATCGTCGAGTACGTAGGAGCGGATCTGGCTGCCCCATTCGATCTTCGATTTTCCGGCTTCGATTTTGTCTTTTTCCTCCTGGCGTTTGCGCAGTTCCAGTTGGTAGAGGCGGCTGCGCAGCATTTGCATGGCCCGGTCGCGGTTTTGGTGCTGGCTGCGTTCGGCCTGGCATTCCACCACAACGCCGGAGGGCAAGTGGCGCAGGCGCACCGCCGACTCTGTCCGGTTGACGTGCTGGCCACCGGCCCCGGAAGCCCGGAACACGTCCATCTCGATATCGTCGGGCCGGATGTCGATCTGAATGGAATCGTCTTCCACCAGCGGGTACACAAATACGGCGGCAAACGACGTCTGGCGCTTGCCTTGCGCGTTGAAGGGGCTGATGCGTACCAGGCGATGCACACCGTTTTCGCTTTTCAGCCAGCCGTAGGCATAGGGACCAACAATTTCGATGCTGGCCGATTTGATGCCGGCTTCTTCACCGGCTTGTTCAAAAAGTTCGACGACCTTGAACCCGGCGCGTTCGGCCCACATGCGGTACATGCGCAGCAGCATGGCCGACCAGTCGCAGGCTTCCGTGCCGCCGGCGCCGGCGTTGATTGTCAGCACGGCCGGCATCTCGTCTTCCTTCTTGTTCAGGGTGCTTCGAAATTCCGCATCGGCCAGAATTTCGGCTGTGCGCGCATACTGGGCATCGACTTCTGCTTCCGTGCTCAGGCCTTCTTTTTGAAATTCAAAAAGCCCTTCGAGGTCGTCCACTTCGCGGGCAATGGTGTTGTAATCGTTCACCCAATTCTGGCTGATACCGATCTGGCGTTGGATGCCTTCGGCGCGTTTAGGGTCGTTCCAAAAATTCGGGTCGAGGGTTTGGCTGGTCAGGTCTTCAATTTCGCGGAGCCGGTTGTCCACGTCAAAGATACCTCCTTAAGACCGCCAGTTTGTCCTTCAACTCTTTGAGTTGTTCGCTTGTCATAACTGGTTATTTTTTTTGCGTTGGAAGGTTTCGGGTTGGAACAGGAGTCCGATTTATTGGTAAAACAGACCTCGGAGAGGTCAAATATTTGTAGAAATGAACCGGCTTCACGTTACCCGACCTCGGAGAGGTCGCATTTGCGTGAATTGCGCGTTGAATATTCGACCTCTCCGAGGTCGTCGCACTTTTTTAAATCCATGATCTGCAAATATTTGACTTCTCCGAAGTCATTTTGAAAATTCGGGATAACTCCTGTTCCAACCAGAAACCTTCTAACCAATTTTAAAGTACTTCAACATAAAAAATCAGCTCGGAGTTCGCCGGAATCTGGCCGCCGCCGGCAGCTTGCTCGCCGTAGCCGAGTTTGGAGGGGATGAAAAAGTGCGCGCTGCCGCCGTGGTTCAGTTGCATCACGCCTTCGTCGAAGCCCGGGATCATCTGACCGACGCCGGCCGGGAACGGATACGGTTCGCCGCGCTGGTACGAGTTGTCAAACATCTGGCCCGTAGTCAGGCAGCCATAGTAGTGCACGCGTACCTGCTCGCCGGTTTTGACGGGGCTGCCGGTGCCTTTTTCTTCGATGAGCATTTTCAGGCCCGATTCTGTGGTGGTCAGTTTGTCGGCCAGTTTGCCGGCAGCGTATTCCTGCACCAGCGTTTGGGTTTTGTTTTGCACTGCCTGGAATTTGGCCTCTGCCTCTGCTTTGGCTTTTTCCTTTTCATCTTTGGTGATCACATCCACCAGCACCAGTTCGTGGCGCACTTCCTTGGCATCTTTCAGGCCCGGGGGAATAAACTGCTGAAGGAAGGAATCGATCGGTTCAAAAATGGTGGCGCTGTCGCCTTCGCCCATGAGCAACATGGCGTCGTAGAGTGCCGGCACGCGCTCGGGCAACTGATCTTTGGGGTAGAGCGTGTACTCCTGCGGGCCGCCGAAGCGCTTCTGTGAGCTCGACATGAGCGAGTCGCCGATGTAGACATAGCTCTGAACCAGGACGGCTTCGCCCGGTTGTGGTTTCACGCCGCCTTTGTCGGTGTGGTTTACAAAACGGTAACCGTGCTCGGTTTTGATACCGTCGGATTTGCAGGCTGTAAAAAACAGGGCTGTTGCAGCCAGGGCAAGAATCAAAAAAGTACGCATAGCTGGTGATCTTCTAAGTTGTGGAAAATTTTAATTCGACAATGTTGAACAGGGTATTTCAGGGGCATTGGGCTATTTCAGCAAGGCTGCCTGGTACTGGGGCAGCAGGTCTTTGAATTTCTGAATGGTGGCTTTCAGGCTGGCGTGGGAATGTGCGCCGGCGGCATTTTTATGTCCGCCGCCGTTGAAGTGGGTGCGGCAAATTTCCTGCACATCCAAATCGCCTTTCGAGCGCAGGCTGAGTTTGACGATCGTCGGTTGGTTGTGAATAAAGGCAGCCAGTTTAACATCGCGGATAGTCAGCAGGTAATTCACGATACCTTCCGTGTCGCCGCGCTGGATTTCAAACTCCTCGTAGTCGCGGCGGCTGAGCCAGATAAATGCCGTGCGGAATTCGGGCAGGTATTCCATGCGGTTGGCCAGGCAGTGTCCGAGCAGGCGCAGGTTTTTCACTTTTTGGGAGTTGAAAATCCGGTCTTGCACGGCAGTGTCGTCCAGCCCCCGGTCGATCAGGTCGGCCACAATGCGAAACACCCGGCTGTTGGTCGCATGCCGAAACGAGCCGGTATCGGTAACAATACCGGTGTACAGGCATTTCCCAACGGTCGGGTTGATTTTCTGCTGATCGCCCATGCCTGCGATAAACCGGTAAACCAATTCGCAGGTGCTGCTGGCTTCGGGTTCGGAAAACTCGAAATCGGCGATGGGATCCGGGTACAGGTGGTGGTCGATCAGAATGCGCTTGCCGGGCAGGTTTTGAATGTATTCGCCCAGTTTGTCGATGCGGCTGGTGGCATTGAAATCCAGAAAAATAAACAGATTTTTCTTGTCCAGCACATGTTTGCATTCCTCGGTGTGAATGTCCCAGATCAGGATATCCTCCGATTTTGGTAAAAAATCGAACTCGTAGGGGAATTCCGACGGGAAAAAAACATGCACCGTGTGGCCGTGCTGCTCCAGGTAGTGCTGCATGGCCAGGGAGCTGCCGATCGCATCGCCGTCGGGGTTGCGGTGCGAAAAGATCGCTGTATTTTGCGGGTAGTGCAGCAGTTGCCGGAGTTCGGCTGGAAATTCCATGTCGGCAGCTATTTTTGGGTCTGACATAAAAAGGGCCGCAAAAGTACAGCGATCCGCGGTGTTTTGCCGGGATGGGCAGTTTTTTTTTGAAACTACGCTTCTCCGGTGCTTTCCTGCTGGTTGATCTTTTTGAACTGCTTGTCCAGGTAGAACAAATTGCGCGGTTCGTAGCCCATGCGCTCGATAATGGTAATGATCTCGTCAAGGTTTCGTTCGGCCTCCTGTTGTTCGAGCACGAAAGGCTGGAGGAAAAAGTAGGTGGCATGTTCGCCGTTTTTCTGGCACCAGGTGGCCAGTTCATTGACGGCCATGGTCACATTGTGCTCCAGTTCGAACACGTATTTGAAGGCTTCGAGCACATTTTTAAACGACTCTTTTGCCTTGCCCAGGGTATCATTCAATTTAGCCTTGCCGCCGTTGGCATTGATGTACCGAAAAATCTGCATCATATGGTCGCGCTCTTCCTGGGCGCTGTTGTAGAAGTACTCCGAAATATTGGGCAGGCTTTCCCCTTCGGCCCAGGTGGCCATGGCCAGGTAGGCATTGGCGGCGTAGGCTTCTTTCTGGATTTGTTCGTTGAGCTTGGTTTGTACTGCTTTGGATAACATGGATGAAATTGTTTTTATAAAATCTTGGGTAAATACAATGGAATCTAAATTTCTGGCTCATGTTCCCATCGGGCTGGTAGTGAGGGGGTGACTGGCAGTCAACCCCTCACTTGCCCCCCGCTCAGCCAAACGGGAACATGAGCTAAATTTCTTACTTTAATCCTCCGTGTGTCTCTGTGATCATACTACTGGACATTTCCGTCAGACCTTCCAGGTTTCGCAAACCTGGAAGGTCTGACGGAAATGTCCAGTAGTATGCTCTGTGATTCTCTGTGAAACTTTTTTATTCCACAGAGGCTCACGGAGGAACGGAGAAACACGGAGCAGAAACTTTTTCATGGTAAACAGGTTTTGTTCGGGAATATATTTTTGTCCGCACATTAGAAAAACAAGGCCGAACGAAGATAAGGCAACACTATGGCTCAAGCGAAAAAGAAAATCCCCGTTTCCGAACAATTTTCCTCCCTGCGGAATGTGCCGCGTTTTTTCCGGATGATCTGGCAGGTGTCGCCGCGATTGACGGTATGGAACGTGGTGCTGCGCCTCGTGCAATCGGGGGTGCCACTGGCCATGCTGTACGTCGGCAAGGAAATCATCGACCTGATCGTGGCGGCGATCGACCAGCCGGCCGGCGCGGTGCCGGTCAGTTCGCCGGCGCACCCGATTTGGTTTTGGGTGGGGGCTGAATTTGTGCTGGCCATCGCCAACAGCCTGCTGGGCCGGGCCATCACGCTCACCGACAGCCTGCTCGGCGATCTGGTGAACAACGACTCCTCGGTGCGCATCATCCGGCACGCCGCCACACTCGACCTGTACCAGTTTGAAGACGCCACGTTTTACGACAAACTCGAACGCGCACGCACGCAAACCGCCGGGCGCACGGCCCTGATGAGCATGGTGCTGTCGCAGGCGCAGGACATCATCACGGTGATTTTCCTGTCGGGCGGCCTCATCGCGTTCAACCCCTGGCTGATGGTAATTTTGGTGATCGCCGTGATTCCCTCCTTTGTCGGGGAAACCCGCTTCAACCGCGAATCGTACTCCCTGACGCGCTCCTGGACGCCCGAGCGCCGCGAGCTCGACTACCTGCGTTTTGTGGGCGCCAGCAACGAAACGGCCAAGGAGATCAAGATTTTCGGCCTCGAGGGTTTCATCGCCGACCGTTTTAAAATCATTTCGGACAAGTATTTCAAAGCAAACCAAAAACTGGCGCTCCGCCGGGCGGCCTGGGGCGGCTTTTTTTCGGCCCTGGGTACGGCATCGTACTACGCGGCCTACGTGTTTATCATTGTGCAAACCGTGCTGGGCGCCATCACGCTTGGCACGCTCACGTTTCTGGCCGGCGCGTTCAGCCGCTTGCAGGGTTTGCTGCAAGGCATGGTCAACCGTTTTTCCCGGATTACGGAAATGGCACTTTACCTGCAGGATCTGTTTGATTTTCTGGAACTCCAGCCCCTGTCCAAGTCGCGTACCGGCCAGCGGAAAGTGCCGCGCCCGATAAAGGAAGGTTTTCGGTTTGAAAATGTCGGTTTTCAATATCCGGAAAGTGAAACCTGGGCACTGCGCAACCTGAGTTTCACCCTACCGCCCGGCGAAAAACTGGCGCTCGTCGGGGAAAACGGCGCCGGAAAAACCACGGTGGTCAAACTGCTGGCCAACCTGTACGAACCCACCGAGGGGCGCATCCTGCTCGACGGGGTGGACCTGCGCGAGTTCGACCCCGAAGACCTGCGGCGGGAGATCGGTATTATTTTCCAGGACTACGTGCGCTTCATGTTCACCGCCGGTGAAAACATCGCCGTGGGGAATGTTTCCGAATGGGAAGACTCGGCGCGTATCGAAACGGCGGCGCAAAAAAGTCTGGCCGATTCCGTGGTGGAAACCCTGCCCAAAAAATACAAGCAAATGCTGGGCCGGCGCTTCACGGGCGGTGTCGACCTGTCGGGTGGCCAGTGGCAAAAAGTGGCCCTCGCCCGGGCCTACATGCGCGACGCGCAGCTGGTGATCCTCGACGAGCCGACCGCCGCGCTCGATGCCCGCGCCGAGCACGAGGTGTTTGTACGTTTTGCCGATCTGATGCGCGGCAAAGCGGCCGTGCTGATCAGCCACCGGTTCAGCACCGTGCGCATGGCCGACCGCATATTGTTTTTGGAAAACGGGCGCCTGCTCGAACTGGGCAGCCACGAGGAGTTGCTGGCTAAAGGCGGCAAGTACGCCGAGTTGTTTCGCTTGCAGGCAAAGGGCTACGCGTAGTCAGGCTGTTCCGAAAAAATAGGCCCACAGGCCAAACAGCACCGTGCCGATCAGCAAGCCCAGGGCGAGTGGGCGGTCGTCGCTGGTTTTAAACATAAAGCCGCCGGCCAACAGGCCGCCTCCCACCAGAAAAGGGTAATAAATCAGGAATTGCAAGCCGCCGAAAACCGCCATGACGATGACGGTACGCAGCGCAACAGGCCAAATTTTTTGCATAGTTCCGGGTTGTTAGAGCATGTTGGGGATTTTCTTACCGGGACCAAAACAGTTCTTTTTCCGCCATTTTTCACCTTTTTTCAGGCACAGAGCTGGGCTATGCACCTGAAAAAAGGTGAGAACTGTCAAAAAAAGCCCTTGTTTTTGCCTCCGGCAGAAAATTCCCAACATGCTCTATTGTTTGCCGGCAAGATAGAAGAAAGTTGGCATTGCCGCCTCTCCGGGCAAACGGATGCCTTCGATTATATTTAGAGCATATTGGCGCACCACTCCGTATTCCGTATTCCGCATTCAAAAAATCAGCCTTTCCCTTCAAAGCCCTGCAGGAATTGGTTGAAATGCCGGATGAAGTGATCCATTTTCTGAGCAGATACGTCCACGGTGGTTTCAGCGGGCAGCACCACTTTGCCGGTGCGGCCCAGGCGTTCGTAGCGTTGAATGTAGCTCATGTTGACCAGGAAACTGTGGTGCACGCGGCAGAACATAAAATCGGGGAGTTCCAGTTCGACTTCTTTGAGCGTTTTGTACATGGCAAAGCGCTCCGTCAGGCCATTTTGCATCACATTGAAGACGGTGCAGGAGCCGTCGGCCTGGCAGTAGATCAGGTCGGCGAAGCGCACCACCACATTTCCTTTGCGCATGTCGTTGATGATAATGCCACGGTGGCGACTGTTGGCCTGCGCTTCCAGTTGGCTGGTTTTTACGGTTGCGATGTGAACGGCCTGAATCAGTTCTACGGTTTTGTAGGGTTTGACGAGGTAGGCCCAGGGTTGCACGTCGTTGATCGCCTGGATGGCGTAGTGTGCGTATGCCGTGGTGAAAATGACGCCATAGGGCAGGTGTTCGGTCCGCCGCAAAAAGTCGAAACCCGTACCGTGTGGTGGCATTTCAATGTCGAGAAAAACAACCTCCGGCCGGTATTGCTCCACGGCCTGTACAGCCTGGTCGATGGTGTTGGCGGTTTGAATGACGTTGACCATGGGGCAGAATTCGGCCAGCATGCCGCGCAGGGTTTGCACCGCAGTTAGTTCATCGTCAATGATAATTGCATTAATCCGCTTCATCAGTAGGCTGGTATTTGGATGTGCGTTTGAGTTTTTGTGTCTTTTTATCCAGCACCAGTTGCCGCTGTTGCGCTTCGCGGACTTTGTGGATATCAAAAGAAATAACGGCCTGGGTTCCGCGGGCAGGCGGAGTGTTATCGGACAGGTCTTTAGTGACAAACTCCATATCCAGGTCAAATAAAAGATTGAGCGTAGCGGCCTTGTTGTGCAGCATTCGAATGCCTTTGGATTTGCGCAGGTGGTCTTTCGTGCGGTTTGTATGGGCGTGAATGCCGGGGCCGTTGTCGGTGATCAGGCAGGACACCCGGTCGTTTTCCAATTTATATTCGATGGTAACGGTTGAGACTTCGTCGGTGGCACTGCCATGGATCGTGGCATTTTCGAGTATGGGCTGTAAAAATAGTGCCGGAAAAGGCAGGTTGGGTGGTATGACGTCTGTGCCGATGATCTTGTAGCGGAATTTATTATCGCCGTATCGCAGCCGGGCGAGTTCCATATAGTCGCGGTTGTATTCCAGTTCCTGCTCGAACCGGATAAAGGTATGTTCGGAAAAGTCGAGTGTTTGGCGCAGCAACTGGGTAAAGGTTGCATTGTAAATACTGGCCTGAGTGGGTTGCGGCGGGTAGAAAAACCGTTGGAGGGCGTTGATGCAATTGCCGATAAAATGCGGATTGATCTGGGCTTGCAATGCCATGAGGCGAAACTGCGCAACGGCGAAGGCCATTTCGCGCAGCTGCATGCGCGTCCGGTAAATGCGGTAGAGCCCCATGCCGATCAGGCTCCAGATCAGGAGTGAAAACCAGAATGTGCTGTACCAGCGGGCGGGCATCACGAAAGTCCATTCGCCGGGTTGCCAGCTTCGGATGCCGCGCGGTGTCACGGCAGTCACGTTGATTTTATATTTTCCGGGGGGCATGTTAATACCGAAGTCCAGGCCGCTTTTATAGAGCCGGGTGGTATCGGCTTTTCCCTGGAAGCCGCTGCCGATCCAGTTGAGCAGGTTATCGGTGGTCAGCCATTGCAGGGGCGGCAGCACTTCTGTGATGATGCAGTCGAACAGCAGGTTTCCGCGGCTGCGGTAGTCGAGGCCGGCGAAGTCAATTTCCACCAGGGAGGCCGTAATTGGGAGGGTGGTTGTTTTACTGCTTGCGGGATCTTCATCGAGGAAAACTTCTTTGATTGCATCATTTTCCTGGTGGTAGCGCACAGCGGTTACGAAGGAGGCGAATTTGTCGGTGGCCGGGGTGCCTTTCAGTAGAATCCGGGTAAGGCCCGAAGCCGAGGCAGCCCAGAGGGTATCATTTTGGACATGCACGCCCCGGATGTCGTCATTTATCAGGCCGTCGTGGTGATCAAAGTGCGTTTGGTGCCAGGTGTCGGGGTTAATGCCGAAAATCCCGCGGTTTGTTGCCAGCCACAGGCGCCCGTTTTCCTCCTGGAACATGGCGTGTATGTTCTGGACCGGCGTGGACAAAAAGGTATTGGCTTCGCGGAGTTCGATGATCCTCCCGTTTTCCACCCTGGCTTTAAACAGGCCGGATTCCGGCGTAGCGATCCACAAGGTGTTGTTTGCGCCGCCTTGCATGGCGATGATCCGGGTACCCAGGGCTTTAAATTGTTTGCCCCAGTTTTTGGCGAACGAATCAGCGGCGCAGTAAACGCCTTCGATACCTCCTGCCCAAATGTACCCTTCCGAGTCTTTGGCGAGGGCTGTGATCCGTTGGTTGATCAAATGGTCCGTAAACACCCGGGTATGCGTATTGAGGCTGGACAGGCGTGCCGAGGTGCCGAACCAAATGGTACCGCCGTCGCGCAAAATCACTTTGGGGCTTCCCCCGAGTGTAGTCAGTTTTTCTTTTTTCCGGTTTGCCTGTTGCAAAAAAACGCCTTCGTCGGTGATAAGCCAGCAGCTGTCTTTGCCTTGTGGGAGAATTTGCAGGATGCGGTTGTATCCGTCTACGGCGCCATACTTTTCCAGGGTAAGTTTTGCGCCATCAAGTATGTTCAAATTACCGCCGTCATCGCCGAACAACGTACGGCCCTGTGCATCCCGCATGACCGACACCAGATTATTGGAAGGTAATCCATCTTGTTCCTGCCAGTTTATCGGTGCATCGAGCGGCAGCCCGTAGATACCATCATCCAGGGTGCAAAACCAAAATGTGCCCTGGGAGTCCTCGAACATATACGTGGTCTTTTTCCCGGGCAGGTATATTTTAGGGTTGGAAAGATCGCGATTGGGGTTATCGAAACAGATGGCGCCGTGTTGGGTGGAGCAGACCCAGAAGCGGCCTGAGCGGTCGATTAATATCTTGCCATTAATATTATCAAGTTGATCTATAACAGTACATTTATCATTATTATATTCTAGTAACACTAATTTTTCAAAAAAGGAATAAAGGATCCGATTATCAATACACTTAACTCCACAATAATGAGGGATTTTTTCAAATTTCTTAACAAAATCGAAAAGAGCCTGATCAAGATTAGGTTTATTTATATTGAAAATATATCCACTACCTAAACCAAGAATTGAACTATCGATTTCACAAAATTGAACAATTGTACTACCTAGTTCTAATGTGGTTACATTTTCATTGTCAATTATATAAGACTGATTAGTAGTAGTACTAACCAAAACCCTTTTTAGTCGATCTTCAAAGAAATTACAATTTCCATAGTTAAGACTTATGTCTTTCAAGAATTCCTTATTATATTTATTAAAAACTTTATTGTATTTCAGGTAACATAAATCTTTCTTAAAAGTATTCAACCATATTCTTTTATATTTATCTTCAAATATTTGCAAGACTTCAGGATCAGGTAGACCCTCAATAGTTGAAAAATAACGGAACTTATGGTTATTAAAACTTACAAGTCCCTTATCTGTCCCAATCCACAAAATACCTCTATGATCTTGAAAAATACAATGAATTAGGTTACTTGGTAAGCCAGATTCAATGTTATGATGTATGAAAGATGTGGTCTGTCCGCAAACTGTAGACAGAGAAAATAATGAAAGACTGAGAATACCTAAAAAATCCTTAAAAGCAGTATTAGGCATAAGAAGTTACAGGTTATCCAGTAGAAAGTAGCTTATGAAAATGTCATATTGTGTAAAGTTTTCGAAAACCACTAATCTCCAGTGTATAAATATCCGATCAATTCCTCCTAAATATAGTTGTTTGAGTAAAGTCAGGGGTATAGGCAACCGGTGCATAAGTTTGTAGTTCAATCTGAAAATCTTGATTGATCATTTCACCTAAATTAGAAAGATAGTAGGAGCGTTCAGTATTGTCGACTACTAATATCCCTCCAGATTTTATATGTCGTAATGCTTGTTTTATACAGGAAGGACGTGCTCTTCCATCTACTACTACCACATCGAAAAATCCCACAGGGTACCTATTGATGTAGCGAGCATAAGTTTCAAATCTCATTTGCTTAAATTCAATTGAATTACTAACAAAATCGTCAGGTTGGGCTGGAGAAAGATTAAAATCTACTTTTCCTATATCAGGAATAATTAAAATACCTTTCCAATTTTGATACCCTTTCGTAGCGATGGCATCTTTAAGCACATTAAACCAGGTTGGATCATGTTCAACGGTTGTAATTTTTGCAACATTTTTGCAAAAGAACAAGGTTGACCCCCCACCTCCAAACTCAAAAACATTAAATTCAGGGCGCAAATTCTTTTTCAAATAATAGACTTGTTTGACTAAGAGAATCAGTGAGTTATCAAATTAAAATTCCAAAGAC
>CAZAEZ010000032.1:0-63886 GCA_964484205.1 uncultured Saprospiraceae bacterium
GTACCATTTTGTAATTGAAACTTCATCGACGCCCTGCTTCGAGTAGCGCTCCAGGCCTTGCTATCGTACCATTTTGGAATTGAAACGCACGTAAACGCCGGGTTGTTGATCGTCCAAATCCGCTTGCAATCGTACCATTTTGGAATTGAAACTAATTCTGTTACGGCGATATAAGCCGAAATGGAAAACTTGCAATCGTACCATTTTGGAATTGAAACTGGCGTTTCCGGACCTATTCGCGTTCGGGTGAATTCTTGCAATCGTACCATTTTGGAATTGAAACAGCAGAAACGCTCCGGTTCACCGAAAACGGCAGCCCTTGCAATCGTACCATTTTGGAATTGAAACCAAGAAAGCGCCGAATGATTATCGAGGCGCAAATCCTTGCAATCGTACCATTTTGGAATTGAAACCCCGATTGAGTGGCGCGACGGTGTTTTGGAAAGCGCTTGCAATCGTACCATTTTGGAATTGAAACACAACCTGCATTTGTATTGTCGGATCGCCTGCCGTTCTTGCAATCGTACCATTTTGGAATTGAAACAAGGTGGGAAGGCCTTTGTAGTAAACGTAACTTTTTCTTGCAATCGTACCATTTTGGAATTGAAACTCCGACCGGGCCAGGATCGCCCGCATAAACCGGGAACTTGCAATCGTACCATTTTGGAATTGAAACAAGGCAACAAACGGTTACATTCTTGTCGGAAACGGCCTTGCAATCGTACCATTTTGGAATTGAAACTTATCTCGCCAATTTGCTCCCACACGCTTTTGAATTCTTGCAATCGTACCATTTTGGAATTGAAACTACGAAAACACACGTCAAGCGTGGGTGTGTGTTGCCTTGCAATCGTACCATTTTGGAATTGAAACGTGACGAGCTGATCAGCGCCGGTGCTAGACCGGGGCTTGCAATCGTACCATTTTGGAATTGAAACTTGCCCCGCCTTGATAAGATCGATACCGCGCTGAACTTGCAATCGTACCATTTTGGAATTGAAACGGAATCCCCGACCACATCCATGTTGAGGTGTCAACTTGCAATCGTACCATTTTGGAATTGAAACTAAAGTCCGGGATATTGAACAGGGCTGGATGGGCACACTTGCAATCGTACCATTTTGGAATTGAAACCTCACAGAAACGCTGACGTTCAACGTTGTGCCGAACTTGCAATCGTACCATTTTGGAATTAAAAAATACAAAGTTGGGGACACTGCATTACCCAGCGCCCCCAACAGGAATAAGGTCATCACCGCCACCCTACCTCCCCTATCCCTCCTCCCGACTCACATCCCGAAACAGCAACATGTCCACTACCCGGCCCGACGCGCCCTGGTAAAAACCCGTGTTGTATTCATGGGCTTTTGGGTTGCGAAAGGTGCCAAACAGCAAGTCGAACAACGGCAAATCCGAGTAATTGTGCCGGTGGATGCCCTGCGCATGGTGGTACGCATGACTTTCCGGACGCTGGATGATATACCCCAGCCAGCGCGGTGTGTTGATGTTGGAATGCTGGAAAATTGCCAGAAAATTGGTCACCAGCAGGATGATCGTCACCGCCTTGGGATCAAGCCCCAGGATCACCGAAAAACAAAAGGTGCTCAGCAGCGTAAACCCGGTCATGTCGAGCGGGCTGAAGTAAAATGCCCCGTAGGTGTCCAGCCGCTCGGCACTGTGGTGCATCTGGTGAAATACCCGCCACAACACGTCGCTGCTGTGCATGGACCGGTGCCAGACATACAACCCGAATTCGTAAACCAGAATACCGGCAACCGCTCCGCCCGAAACGCCCAAACCTGCAAGTTTGAACAGTTGAGTATCCGGGAGATATGCGGCAATCAACAGAGGCAGGTAGCTGGACAGGAAAAAAAACAGCACAAAGGAAAGGATGCCGCGGATTTTCCAGAATTTGACATCGGGCAATTGCCGGGCCGGAAAAAAACTTTCATACAACATCAGCAGGGCATACATCGCCAAAATAGTGAGCGATATGGGGTCGAGCAAAATTTCAAGTGGTGTTGGCATAGCTTAATTTTTTATAAAAAAAAGATTGGTTTGTTCGTAGGCAACTGCTGCAAAGAAGCAGGCGCCACAGCGGGGTGCGCAAGCGGCTTTCGGCAGACCGGGCACTTGCTTCGATACAGCCGGAAATTGACCGGGCCAATGCCACAAACAGGAAAAAACAGCGGTTCACCGGTCCAAAACCGCAGGTTGCACCGGTTGGCCTAAGAAAAGCGGCCGTTGACCGAAATTGGGGCGGGCAAACACCGGTAAAAATTTAATTTCGACACTGTGAAGCGTTTAAAATGGCACATCGTCGCAGGGCATTTCGCCTACTGGCTGCTCTTCTTTTTGTTCGACTGGCTCGCCACCAGTGGCAAAGTGGGCCGAATAGAATCGGCTATCCTGCTTAAAGAAGCCACCATCAATTTTGTATCGGCAGCCTTGCTGGCGTACAGCGCGATCTTCTGGTTCCGGGCCAACTGGTTCAGCGGACGCATCCGGCGTTTGCTTGTCGGCATCATCGCCTTCATACTCCTGGCCGGCCTGCTCAAACACGCGCTGAAAACCGTATTTTTATATTTGCCTATGCTGGGAACGCATATTGCCGACGTGCCCTCCTGGCTCAATTACTGGAAGCCGCGGTACGTGCTGGGCAGTATCGTGTCGCCGATGTTGCAGGCCGGCATCGTGGTGATGGCCTATTTTTTTTCGCTTTGGACACGCCAGCAGCGCCTGGTTGAACAGGCCAAACGCGAAAAAGTGGAAGCCGAACTGGAATTGCTGAAATCGCAGGTAGAGCCGCATTTCATTTTTAACACCCTGAACAACATTTATTACCTGGCACAAAACAAACACCCCCAAACCGGCGAAATGATTTACAGGCTGGCCCAATTGCTTAGCTTTATGCTCTACGACAGCCGAAAATCGTTGATCCCGGTGGAAAAAGAACTGGACTACATCCGAGACTACGTGAACCTGGAACGTATACGCTACGGCGAAAACCTGGATATTTCGGTCAACGTATACGGCAAACTTAAAGACGCCATGGCGCCGCCGTTGTTGTTGTTGCCGCTGGTCGAAAATGCGTTCAAACACGGCATTGCCCCCGTTGGGAAAGGTTGGATACGCGTTGACGTGTCGCGCAGAAACGGCGCCCTGGTGTGCAAAGTGGAAAACAGCGTACCCGAAAACATGCTGGAAAATATGGAAAAAAAAGAAGCCTCCGGGCTTGGGCTTAGCAACCTGGCCAACCGCCTCGAAGCCCTGTTCCCGGCACAACACGAACTAAAAACCCTGCACGGAAAAACCTCGTTCCTTTCTGTGCTCTCCATACCGTTATGATTCATTGCCTGATCGTCGAAGATGAACCCCTGGCAGCGGAACTACTCAAATCGTACATCGAAAAAGTACCCGACCTGCAACTGGCCGCCCACTGCAAATCGGCCGTGGATGCCTTTGCCGCACTGCAGCGCCAACCGGTTGAGCTGATGTTTCTCGACATCCGGATGCCGCGACTGACCGGACTGGACCTCCTCAAGTCGCTGCCAAACCCGCCACCGGTGATTCTGACGACGGCCTACCGCGACTATGCCGTGGAAAGCTACGATTACAACGTGCTCGATTACCTGGTGAAACCGATCCCCTTCGACCGGTTTTTAAAAGCGATCGGCAAGTTTTACCAGCGCCAAACAGCCCAGCCGGCAACTGCCGCTGCGCAACCCGACGCCTTCGAGCAGGCCTATCTTTTTTTTCGGGTCGACCGCGAACAACAGAAAGTCTGGCTCAAAGACATCCATTACATCGAAGGCCTGGGCGATTATGTCAAGATTTTCACCGACACCGGCCACATCGTGACCTATGAACGCCTGGCCTACCTGGAAGAAAAACTCCCCGAGGAGCATTTTGCCCGCGTCCATAAATCCTATATCATCTGTACGGATAAAGTCCGGTCTTTCTCCGGTGCTTCCGTCAACATCGCCGGAAAACAAATCCCGGTGGGAAGAATGTATAAAGACCGGCTGACGCGCTTTGGGCGGTAAAAAATCGCAACCGGCACCCAACCCTTCGGCTGCCATGTGCTGTCTTGGTGTATTGAACACACCCGGGTTATTTTTTGCACACTCAAACTTAGTCACCATGAAAATGAAACAGACGCTTTTTGCCCTTGCAGGACTAACCGCCCTAAGCTTCCTCCTCGCCGGATGCCTGCGCGATACCTGCACGTCCACCACCACATACATCCGTTTTGATCCGGTGTACAAAACACCGGCCGAAATCCGGGTCGATATCACAGCCGAAGGTCCCCGCGCCCTCAAACAACCGGGGAAAATGTACTTCATCGGCAACTATATGCTCATCAATGAATTCCGCGAAGGTATTCACGTGATCGACAACTCCGACCCCGCCAACCCCACACCGGTAGCCTTCTGGAACATCCCGGGCAATGTCGACATTGCCGTCAGAGATAATTACCTCTACGCCGATCAGTATGTCGACCTGCTGAGCATCGACGTCAGCGATATTTTCAACCCGAAAATGAGTTGTCGCAGCCAGGATGTTTTCCAACTGCATGGCTTCGACAATAACCGGGGGTACCTGGTGGACTACCTGCGGACCTCCGTTACGGAAAACGTCGACTGCGACGACAACCGCTGGGGAAATATCTGGTTCCGCGAAGGGGATGTGATTTTTGTCGCCAACGATGCGCTGAGTAATACCGGCGGTCCTTTCCAAAAAAACAACGGTCTGCCCGCCAGCACCGGCATTGCAGGTTCCTACTCCCGCTTCGGGCAGTACGACCAGTATTTGTACTGCGTGGACAACAACAGCCTGCGGCCGTTCAGCCTGACAAACCCGGCATGCCCCGCCGCGCTCAATCCGCTGTTTATCGGCTGGAATATCGAAACGATCTTCCCCTGGAACGACCGCCTGTTCGTGGGCTCCCAAACCGGTGTTTTCATTTTCAATGTAAGCAACCCGGCAGTGCCCGTGCAGGAAGCCGCTTTCTCGCATGCAAGCGGCTGTGACCCTGTAGTTTGCGACGGTGAAAATGCCTACGTAACCATCCACGACGGCACCACCTGCAACGGCACGTTCAATCAACTGGACATTATCGACATCACCAACCTGCCCAATGCGTTCCTCCGGAAATCGTATCCCATGAAAAAACCCAAAGGCTTGTCGGTTGCCGGCAATTACCTGTACCTCTGCGACGACGGGCTTAAGATTTTTGACAAAACCGATCCGCTCGATCTGAAACAGCTGAGCCACGTGCGCAACATCGACACGTATGATGTGATCGCATTGGATGCGAGCCATATTCTGATCATTGGCGCCGATGGGTTTTACCAGTTCGATGTTACCGACCCGGGGGCTCCCAGGCAAATCAGTCACCTGGCTGTTGCACCATAACGAACAGAACCATGAAACATATTTTTCGAGTATTAACACTGGGGCTGCTGCTGTTTTGGCAGCCCCGGTTTTTAACCGCCCAGGAGGCGAAACCGGTTTGCAAGGACATCCTGTACATGACCGACGGCGGCAAACTACGCGGCCAGGTGCAGGCGCTCAAAGCAAACGGCGACACCCTGGTTTTTCAGACCTGGAGCGGCATTGTTTTTAATTTGCCTAAAAACCAGGTGAAGCGCCTTGTTCAAAAATGTAAAGACCAGCAAGGCCCGGCCTTTAATCAAAATCGCCCGTATTCCTTTAAAGAAAAGGGCTGGTACCACCATACGCGCATGGCGGCGCTCATCGGACAGGCGTACTACGGCACCAATCGGACCGGCTTTCTGCTCCAGCACAGCAGCGGCTGGATGTTCAAACGCCAACTTGGCGCGGGTTTGGGCATAGGTTTCGAAATGTTTGACCCCAAAGGCAACGATGCCGCCACGTACCCCGTTTTTGCAGAAATGCGGACGTATTTTTTTCCAAAAAACACGACGCCCTACGTTACACTTGGCGCCGGCTGGGCTTTTACCGGAAATACTGCGAACGAAAGATGGGGACAAAGCGACACTTGGAAAGGCGGTTGGCTGGCACAGGCGGAACTTGGTTACCGGATTGGAAATAATTTTACGGTATACGGCGGCATTCGGCTGCAACATAAGGAACGGGAATGGACGTCTGTCTGGGGGCCCGATTCCGGATTTGGCGTAGACCGCATTTTACATAAACGTTTTGTGCTCGGAATTGGACTGCTTTTATGAATAAACTTTAACGCGTGAACCCGGAGCCCGGATGGTGGGCATGCCTTAGATGCTTTTTTTCGGAAAAAAGAAATACACGGAAAACGAATTGGTGGAGGGATGTGTGCGCAATGATCGGCGTGCGCAGGAGCTCTTCTACCGCACTTTTTTCCCTGAGATGCTCCGCATGGTTCGCCGCTATACCCGGGATGAAGACACCGCACTGGAAATTGTAAACAACGGCTTCCTCCGGGTTTTTAAAAAACTGGACACCTTCGCCTTCAAGGGCAGTCTCGAAGGCTGGGTGCGGCGGCTGGTGTACCACAGTATGGCCGATTATTTCCGAAGCAATGCCCGCTACCTGCATTTTCTGGTGCTGGAAGAACGCGACGATGTGGTGCCGGAGCGCAGCCACGACACTTTTTTTGAAGAAGATATTTTAAAAATTGTAGGCCAGTTGCCGCCGGTTTCCCAAGAGGTTTTCCGCCTGTATGCCATCGAGGGCTATTCCCATGGTGAAATCGCTGAAAACCTCAACATGAGCGAAGGCACCTCCAAGTGGCACTTGTCTACCGCCCGGCAAAAGCTGCGGCAACAACTCATCGAACTCGGCCATATTCCACACAAACAGGAGCGAATGGCCTGAATATTTTTAATAAATGATGACATAATCCGCAACACGGTCAAAACATGGATAAAAACGTTTACAAATCAGATAAGCATCTGGAAGACCGGGGCTGGCAGGCCATGCAGGAACTGCTCGACCGGGAAATGCCGGTTGAACGGCGCCGGCGGCCGCTGGGCCTGTTCTGGCTGTTTGGCTTGTTGCTCTGCCTGACGGCTGCCTACGTCGTCTGGCAGGCACAGGCCGGCGAACCGGCCCAACGTATTTCCGAGCCCGAGACGCCCGTCGCCGGGCAGGTCGACCAACCTGTTGCGGATGCAAAACTGCCAAAGCAATCCGATCAGGCGCCTTCCGAACAGAAAGCGGCTGCCGCCAAACCGGCATTCCAAATGCCCTCCCCGGGGCAAACGGCAGCACATCCGGCTCATCCAAACAACCCGAAAGCGCTTCAGGCCCCGAAAACACCGGATACTGAAAATTTTATACCCGGGACAAATTCCGCCGTTACGCCGACGCCCGCTTTCCTTGCAACGGTGGAAAAGCCGCAACCTGAACAATCTACTGAAAACGAAGCCGCCCAAAACGCGACCATAGCCACGGTACAAACGCCTCCGGACCTACCGGCTGTTTTACCTGAGCTGCCGGCGCACCACCAGCCTGTTTTTGCGGCTACGAATACCCCCGCCATAATCGGGCTACCCGAAACGGCGAAAAACCCGGCCGTTCCGGCTACTGCGGATTCTGTTGCTCAAGCAGTCCAACCGCTGCCCATTGAACCGGTAAATCCGAAACGGTTGCGCCCCTGGTCGTTCGGCGCTACGGTGGGCTTGCTCACCGGTTCGGATATCGATTACACCGGCGCCAACCTGGGGCTTTCGGTCGAATGGCAAGCGGCCCGCCGCTGGGGTGTGCGTGGCAGCCTGTTATACCAGTTTCAAAAACTGCAAAAAGAGCAGCGCACGATTCTGGAGGTCAGCTCCGGCTCCTATGTGCTGCTAACCGGCGATCAAACAGCGCTCGACCCCGGTGGCAGTACCGTGGTGAACAACCCCGCGCCAAACAACCTGGTCACCCCGGTGTACGTCCCGGTATCGCGCCTGCACAGGCTGGAAGTGCCGGTAAATGTATTCTGGCAACCGCTGCGGAAATGGCGGGTACTCGGCGGACTGAGTATGGGTTTGAATCTTTATGCCCAATCGGGCCGGCAAACCCTGAAAAATAATCTGGTATTGGATGTGCCGTCCGGAGAAGCCAGCCGAAACCTGAACCAGGAAATCACCAAGCAATTGCCGGATTGGGACCTCCGGTGGAACATCGGCATCGGGTTTAAACCCAACCGGCACCTGGCATTTGAGCTGTTTATGCAAAACCCCTTCCATTTGTTGCCACAAAAAGCGAACGCAGATTATTTTAGTTCGGGTGATCAAAAAAGCGCTTTGGAGAGTTATGGCCAACAGGTTGCCACCAGCCGGCCGGCCATTGGAGACCAGACCTTGTTCCAGATTTCTGCCTCCGCGTTTTTTTAACTGAAATTATAGCAGCAAACCTTCGAAGTACCCGATTTTTGCTGCATGGATAACAACGAACCGCACGAACAGGAACACAAACCAGAAGCCGCCGCCCCGCAACCGGAAGTTCCGCCCCGGATGATCAGCTTCAGCGACGCCGATGTCAGCACCCGGTACGACGATGTGTACGAAGACCGGGTTCCGGATGAGGTGATCCATGTGGGCTGGCAGGACGATGCCTACGAGTTCAGGTGCAAAAACGGGGTGCACCTGCGCATTCAGGTGGTGGCATCCGGCATCATTCGCCTGCGATACAGCCCCGATGGTGTGTTCCATCCCGATCATTCGTATGCCGTTCTGCCCGATTTTGCTCCCGAAAAAGTAAAAGCGACCCTGAGTGAGAGCGCCAACGAGTACCTGCTGGTCTGCGACCCCTTGCAGGTCGTTGTCGCAAAAGATGGCGCCCGGGTGCGATTTTATGATCTGCATGACCGGCTGCTCAACGAAGACGCCGACGGCTATTCCGCCCGGCGGACCATAATGACCGGCTGGTCCGAACTGAAGCTGTCCAAAAAATGCCAGCGCAAGGAGGTGTTTTACGGGCTCGGCGACAAAACCTGCAGCCCGGACCTTCGTGGGAAAAAGTTCCAGAACTGGTGCGAAGACGCCTTTGCCTTTGGGCGGGAAACCGACCCCCTGTACCGGGCAATTCCGTTTTACTATGGCCTGAACCAGGGCATGGCGTATGGCATTTTTCTGGATAATACCTGCCGCACGTTTTTCGATTTTGATACGGAGAACGCCAATGTCACGTCCTTCTGGGCCGAAGGCGGCGAATTGAACTACTATTTCATTTACGGGCCCGAACTGCCGGATGTGGCACGCGCGTACGCCCGCCTGACCGGCAAACCGGAATTGCCGCCACTATGGGCACTTGGCTATCACCAGTGCCGGTGGAGTTATTACCCGCATAGCCGGGTGCTGGAAATTGCCGACAAATTTCGCGAACTGGAGATCCCTTGCGACGCCATTTACCTCGACATCGACTACATGGACGGTTTTCGCTGTTTTACCTGGAACACCGACCATTTTCCCGATCCTAAGAAACTCATTGCGGAATTGGCCGAAAAAGGGTTTAACACGGTAGTTATGATCGATCCGGGCATCAAAGAGGACCCGGATTACACGGTGTACCGCGAAGGCCTGGCCAAGGGAATGTTTCTCCGAAGTGCCGACGGCGCCATTGCCAAAGGACCCGTATGGCCGGGCTTTTGTGCTTTTCCGGATTTTACCCATCCGGATGTCCGGCAATGGTGGGGAGACCTGTATGCCGGGTTGTACCAACACGACGGCGTCGGCGGTTTCTGGAACGACATGAATGAACCCGCCGTGTTTCACGTCAACCACAAAACGCTGCCCGATTCGATTTTGCACCATTACGAAGGGTATTTGGCCGGCCACCGGAAGGCGCATAATGTATACGGCCAACTGATGAACCGCGCCTCCTGGGAAGGATTTAAGCGCCTGAAGCCGGAGAAGCGTCCTTTTCTGCTCACCCGGGCAACCTATTCGGGCGGACAACGCTACGCCGCCGTCTGGACCGGCGACAATTATTCCAACTGGGAGCACCTGGCCATTGCCAATGTGCAATGCCAGCGCCTGAGCATATCCGGCTTTTCATTTTGCGGGACCGATATCGGCGGATTTGCCGGCGTGACCGATGGCGAATTGTTTATTCGCTGGCTGCAATTGGCGGTATTTCATCCGCTCATGCGGGTGCACAGCATGGGCCGGCATGCAGCCGGCGACATCGCCGTGACGGATGAGGCCCAGTTGGCCGACCCGGCGCTGCACACTTCAGACCAGGAACCCTGGTCTTTCGGGGAAAAATGGACGGCTTTGGCGAAAAAAGCCATTGAACTGCGCTATGCCATGCTACCTTGCCTGTACACTGCCATGTGGAAAAACAGCCAGGACGGCACCCCGGCAATTCGCCACGCCGCCTTTGCAGATGCGGAAGACCCGAAGCTTTGGGATTGTGAGCGTGATTTTCTATTTGGCGAGCATTTGTTTGTCAGTCCGGTGGTGCAACCCAAGCTGCAACGCCAACTGGTTTACCTGCCCCGGGGAAATTGGTACTATTTCTGGACAGGCCAACCCTTCAGCGGAGAAATTTTTGTAAACGTAATGCCGGAACAAATTCCATTCTTTGTACGCGAAGGCGCCGTCTTGCCGACCTACCCGGTACGACAGCACACCGGTGAAAAACCCGTGGATGAACTGACGCTTTACATTTATTATAAAAATGGTGTGGAAACCAGCCAACTGTACGAAGATGCCGGAGAAGGTTATGCCTACCGGGAGGGCGCCTTTTGCCTGCGCACCTGGGAAACTACCGGCACGGAAGACACTTTTTCAGTAAAACAAATTTTTGAAGGCGACTGGCAGGCGCCCTATCCGAAAATCAAGCTGTTCCTGGTAGGTTTCCCGACCTACGTCCGGCAGTGTAAAGTAGATAATGCCGAAATGCCCATCAAGGAAATCCGCCTGCGCGACCGGGCTTTGTACACCGTAACCGTATCGGCGGACTTTAAACGAATCACATGGCACGCATAAACTGGACCCGAATTGCCTATCACATCAGCTTTTGGCTGGTATACCTTTTCCTGAACTCCTGGCTCGGCAGTATTTTCAACCGGGTGGAATTGTACAAAGCGTTTTTGGGCGAAGCGGCCGTTTTGCCGGTAAAAATCCTGCTGACCTACTTTGTTTTTTACTACATCATTCCGCTCTACCTCGACCGGGACAAAGTGTGGAAACTGGTGGGCCTGACCCTGCTTGCCTTTGCCGTAGCCAGCCTGCTCTACCGGATGGTGACGGCCTGGCTTTTCTTCCCCATTTTCGAGCCGGAACGGACGATCCCGTTTTTTTTCCTGCCCGGGCTTTACCTCACTGCTTTTGATTTATTTATCACCGTTGCAGCGGCAACCACGATCAAAATGATCCGGGTGCATTACAAAAGCCTGGAGTTTGAACAGGAGTTGCTGCGGGAAAAATTGCAATCGGAATTGAAGTTTTTGCGCACCCAGACGAACCCGCATTTTCTGTTCAACACCCTGAACAACCTGTACGTACTGGCCCGAAAGAAGTCGGACAATACCGCCGATGCGATCATGATGCTGTCGAAGATCATGCGGTTTGTGTTGTACGATTGCCGGTCGGCTTTTATCCCGATTGCCGACGAAGCAAAAGTGATCCAGGACTATATCGCCCTGGAAAAACTGCGGTACAATACCCGGCTACAGGTTGAATATCGGGAAAACATTGCGCCGCCCGGCGGCTCCATCGCGCCCTTGCTGCTGCTGCCGTTTGTGGAAAACAGTTTCAAACACGGCGCCGGCGGCACTACCGGGGAAGCAAAAATTTGGATCAATATTCAGTTTGAAAACAACAAACTCGATTTTGAAGTCAAAAACACCGTTGAAGAAAAAGACTCCCGGCCGAACCCGGAAGGAATAGGCCTGAAAAATGTGCAACGGCAATTGGACCTGATCTATCCCGACCGGTATGCGCTGACAAGCGGCCGCCAGAATGGCGTGTACGTTGTTCACCTGAACATCAATCTGGAGGAAGACTGATCCATTTTCCCGTTAAGGTGTTGGAAAAGCAGCCTTCATTACGCAATCCTCCCTTATTTTGCGTTAGATCAATAATTTTTAAAAAAAATTTGCGGGAACAGGCAACCTAAAAACAAAATTGGCTGCCAAACAAAAACCGTACAACCTCATGCAACAACTAACCGACCATGAATTGGTGCAGGGCGTGCTGGAAGGCAGCCCGACACATCAGGCAGCGTTGTACCAACAGTACAGCGTACCGATGTTCCGGGTACTGCTTCGTTTTGCACGCGACCGGGCTGAGGCGGAAGATATGCTGCAGGATGGTTTTGTGCGAGTGTTCCGCGATCTGAAGCAGTTTCGGGGCGATGGCGCCCTGGGCGGCTGGATTCGCCGGATCATGGTTAATACCGCGCTTAGCCAACTGCGCAAACAACGCGACTTCATCCGCGATACGTCCGACTTCAGTCCCTTTGAAAACATGTTTCGGACAGAAGAAGACTTCGCGGCAAATATGGATGCTGAAACCCTCCTGACCTACCTCCAAAAATTGCCGCCCGGATACCGCGCCGTTTTTAATCTGTATGCGATTGAGGGGTTTAGCCACGAAGAAATTGCCAACCAATTAGGCATTTCGATCGGAACCAGTAAAAGTCAGTTGTATAAAGCCCGGGAATACCTGAAGCGCATATTGGACAAATCCTTTATTACCTGAAACCGAAAAATAACACCGGAGTTACCGGAAAACGCAAAAATGGACGATCCACAAGAGTTTAAATCCCTCGACGCCCTGTTCCGCAAAACATTCGAAAATTTGCCGGACAGCCCTGCCGCTTCAGGCTGGGACAACCCGTCGCCCCGGGTTTGGGAACAGGTGCGCACGCAGATCAAACCGCCGGCCCGAGGCTGGACGGGAAAATCTATCCTGCTCATCAGCGGCCTGGCGGTGGTACTGATGCTCGGCCTGTACTGGGCACTTTCGCGACCCGACTCCGGGGAACAACTTCAGACGCCCGCGGAACAACCAACCATGCCGGTTGCCACACCTGACACCCCGGCAGCTGCCGATACCGAAGATTTTGCGGCAACCGAACCAGCCGTTGCCCAAGAAACGGCTCCGGCGCAAAACCTGCAAACGAAAAAACAATCCAAACAAACGAATACCGAAAAGCAACCCCAGCGCTCCAACAGTACCCAGGAAGCATCTGCCGACGGTGCGCTGCAACGGCGCCTGCCCGGTAGTGCGCCCTTGCCCGGAACAAATCCGGCTTCGCCAAACACTACCGTACGCCGCCAAATGGAAGCCTGGCGCGGTGCACCCTGGGCACAACCGCTTGCGCCACTGCCCAGCATATTGGAAAGCCGGTTTATCCGGCCGGTGCCGGAGCGCCTGAAAAATTTGGGAAATTAACGTCGCCTTTTTAGCAGTACCGATTAATAATTAACCCCGCGGAAGCAATTCCGCGGGGTGTTTTTTTTACAACTCATGCCAACCGGTAAATAGACATAATGTTTTTAAGAATTGCTCCGAAATCAATTTTCAGGTCGATCAGCCTCCCGGATTTGAGGTCAAAAACCCAGCCGTGCACCGTCATATTCCGCTCGCGGTAGGCCCGTTGGACGTCGGCGGTTTTTATGACGTTTATACACTGCTCCTGCACGTTCAGCTCGACGAGCCGGTTGTACTTTTCATCCGCATTTTCGATCAGGTCGAGTTCTTCGTGGTGTATGCGGTACACATCCCGGATGTTGCGCAACCAGGGATTTAAAATGCCCAAATCTGCCGATTGCATGGCTGCTTTTACCCCGCCGCAGTTGTAATGCCCGCAAACAACGATATGGTTTACCTCCAATTGCCGGACAGCGTAGGTGATGACCGACATGACATTCAGATCGGTGTTCGGCACCATGTTCGCAATATTCCGGTGCACAAATACTTCACCGGGTTGGACGCCCATCAAATCCTCCGCAGTCACGCGGCTGTCGGAACAACCGATGTACAGGATATCCGGGTTTTGGCCTTTGGCCAGATTTTCAAAATAATCCTGATCCAGCTGCAGTTTCTGTTTGATCCACGCTTCGTTGTTTTTGAAAATTTGATTGATGTCCATAAATCGGGTTGGTTTAATTGTTTGTCTGCTGCTTTCAACAGGCTGTAGTGTCGGCGTGACTTCGAGTCACGCCGACACTTGCGTTTGTTCATTTTCAGGATAAAATTTGATCACTCCTCCTTAAACAAGGAATACTCCACCGCTTCGGCTTTTTCCCGGAACTCCAGCCAGGGCCCGGAAAACAAGGCATCGATGCGGGCAAGCAGCGCAGCCGTTTCATCTTCAGCGTGTTTCATTGCCAGGCGCGCATTGCCGTTCGGCGCACCCGGCGATTCGCCGATATAATTGACGGCGCGGCGCAGGTGCGCAGTCAGCACATTCGGATTGCGCTGGATACCTTTTTTTTCCTCGTGTTCAAAAAATTCGTTTTTCAAAACGCCAATGCTGTCGCGCAGGGTTTTCCCCAGACCGAGCACCGGTTTTTTGGTGCTGTCCGGGACATTTACAAACTGGCTTTCCACCAGTTTGATCGTTTTCTCAGCCGAAACCAATCGGTCGTAGGCCTTTTTCGCTTTTTCAATCACAGGATAAAAATTCCGGACCGCCCGGGCATTTTCCTGCCGGGCTGCAACCGGAACATCAAGGCGCGGGTCGTCGATAACTTGTAAAACAGTGGAATCCCGTTGCCCTTTGTAGAGCACCAACACCCTGTAATTTCCCGGAAGCACACGCGGGCCGCCACCCGGCTCCAGTTGGTCCCGGTTGGGTTCGCGGCTCGACGGGTATTGCACGCCACGCGTATCCAGCCCCCAGGTGATGGTGCTGAAACAGCTGTCCAGGTCGGTTTTCCAGCGGCGAATGGTATCGCCTTCCATGGTCAACACCATTACAGTGGCTTTGGCTTTTTTATCGCCCCCACCGCCCCGGCCAGGCCTGCGCGGGGATTCACTTTCGGCATCGGCGGCATCATCCGGCTCTTTTTTTTCTTCTTTTTTAGCTGTCTCGGGTTTTACCCAAACCGGAATTTGCGCAGCGGTGCTTTTGTTGGCGCCGGCATAAAACGCATCTGCTGAAAACCGCGGGCCTTCATAAGAGCGCCAGGAGGCCAATATTGCCGCCTGCGGCGTAAAAACTTTGAAGGTTTGATTGAGCACGGCAGCGTTACGTGCCAACTCGCGCAAGGGCGCGATGTTATCCAGAATCCAGATCGCCCGGCCAAACGTCCCCAGCACCAAATCGCCGTCGCGCGGGTGGATTTTCATATCCTGCACCGGCATGCAGGGCAAGCCGCCGGGTTCGCCGGCATCCACCCGGGGCCAGTGCAACCAGTTGGCGCCATAATCGAAGCTGACATGCAGCCCCTGATCGGTGCCCAGAAAAAGCAGGTTGGGGACTTCCGGGTCTTGCACGACGGAGAGGCAAAAGCCCAGCACATTGGCCGGGCCGGCCAGGCGTTTCCAGGAACGGCCAAAGTCGGTGGTATGGTAGAGGTAGGGCGCCCAGTCGTTCAGGCGGTAATTGTTGACTACCACAAATGCTTCACCCGCATTTTTTACCGACACTTCAATTTGGGGTATCCAGGCGCCTTTCGGGCAGCCGGGCAACAGGCCCGACAGATTTTGCCAGTTCTTGCCGCCGTCGCGTGTAAGTTGCAGTTGGCCGTCGTCGGTACCGACCCAAACGACGCCTTGCTCCACGGGGCTTGGCGCAATGGCGATGATGGAGCAAAAGTTTTCGGCATTCGTGGCATCGATGGTCAGGCCGCCGGAAGTGCTTTGGTGCATTTTGGCGGTGTCATTGGTGGTCAGGTCGGGCGAAAGCAGGTTCCAGGTTTGGCCGAAATCGGGTGAATAATGTAAAAACTGGCTGCCGAAATAAAGCCCGCCGTCGAGAAACGGGTCTTGGGCAATACCGGCATTCCAGTTCCAGCGTAAGTCTACGTTTTCCGGATGCAGCGGCTTGAGATAATACGAATGCCCGGTTTGGATGTCGACGTAACTGAGTTCACCGCCCTGCGACATGCCAAAGCAATAGCGGCTGTTATCGCGGCGGGGCACCACATCGAAGCCGTCGCCGAAGAGCACTTCCTGCCAGTCGGCATTCCGGATGCCGCCGGAACGCCAGATGGATGAGGGCCCTACCCAGGAGCCGTTGTCCTGCAAGCCACCATAAATGTTGTACGGGATTTCGTTGTCGAGATTTATATGGTAAAACTGGCCGACCGGGATATTTTCGGCATACCGCCAGGTGACGCCCCCGTCGCGGGTAATGTTGAGGCCGCCGTCGTTGCCGTCGATCATATAATCCGGGTCTTCCGGATGTATCCAAAAAGCGTGGTGGTCGAGGTGAATGACCCAGCCTTTCCAGGTTTCAAAGGATTTTCCGCCGTCTTCGCTGCGGTTCAGGTAGGTGTGCAGGCTGTACACCCGGTTTTCATTTTTTGGGTCAACATAAATTTCGGCATAGTAAAACGGGCGCCCGCCGATATTCTCGGTTCCCGTTTTGCGCCAGCTGCGGCCGCCATCATTGCTGCGGTACAGGGCATTTTCTTCCGCTTCGACGAGGGCGTACACCACATTCGGTTTGTTGCGCGCTACGGCCAGGCCGATCCGGCCAAGTTCGCCTTTGGGCAGGCCGTCTTTTTCAGTACTGCGCGTCCAGCTTTCGCCACCGTCGTAGGAAATGTAAAGCCCGGAGCCCGGGCCACCGGATTTGAAAAACCAGGGCCAGCGCCGGTATTCCCACATGGCTGCGTAGAGTTTATTGGGGTTGGACGGGTCGGCTACCAGATCGGCACAACCGGTGAGATCGTTGACGTACAGCACCTTGCGCCAGGTTTTACCGCCATCGGTACTTTTAAACACACCGCGGTCTTCGTTGGGGCCGTTGGTGGAGCCCATGGCCGCTACCCACAGGATATCGGGATTGTCGCGATGCAATACGATCCGGTGGATGGTGCGGGTTTGGTCAAGGCCCATGTTTTGCCAGGTACGGCCGCCGTCGATGGATTTAAAAATGCCGATGCCAAAATTCTGGGAGTTGCGCGGATTGCCCTCGCCGGTGCCGGCCCAGATGAGGTCTGGGTTTTGCGGGTGGATGGCCAGGGCGCCGATGCTTTGCGTGGGCGCCGCGTCGAAAATCGGCTGCCAATCGGTGCCGCCGCTGCGGCTGCGCCAAATACCGCCCGAGGCTGCGCCGGCGTAAATGATTTCCGGGTTGGCAGGGTCGCAGGTAATGGCAGTTATACGGCCCGACATGGCGCCCGGGCCGATGGAGCGGAAGTTCAGGCTGCGCAGTTTTTCCGTATCAATTTTTTGAGAAAACAGGCTGCCGGTCAGGCAAGCCAGGAATAAAACAGTAAGGCTTTGCTTCATACGATTGGCTGTTAATTGCTAAAAATGGTTGGCGTAAAATCTGATTATAAACTGAAACCGGTCGTCTTTTTCGATTAAAATAAGTTGGAACGCATGATTTGGAATGATTTACCGTTTGTAATCGCGGCAGGTTGATTTTGAAAAAAGTACCGTCATTTTAAGGCCTGTTTTTCAAAAGAAAGCATCTTTACCGTCGAACGAAATACACTTCTCAGCATGGCAACCCTTACCTACCACACCAACGGCGTTTTGCTCGACCGCCGCGAAAACGGCCCGGATATGGCGGTTTTCGGCAACATCCAGGTTCCCCTGATCACCGCCTCCCAATTGCAACGCTATGCCGCCATCATTTATGCCGAAGCATCGTATGGCGCATTGCTGCATGAGCTCAACCCGCGCGATCCGCGTGGCGAATTGTGGCGCGAAACCGTAGCGATTGCTATCGCCATGTACAATTATGTGCGCAATAAAAGCATGGCATTCTACCGGGCCGGCCGGATTTACAACCTCAACGATCTCGTCCACGACGCCAACTATGTAAAAGGAATCAGCAGCCCGAAATTCAACGAATACTTCATGCCCGGTGGCGACGACACCAAACGCACCTATGCAAATCTGGCCGTCCTGAAACTTTTCACCCGCCAGGTGGAAGATATCCGGTCCGTCATTTTTGAAATGCAACAAGCCGCCTACTGGGACGGCAACGACCTCTACCGGCGCTACCGCGACCACTACCGGGCCAAGCAGGGCTTTGAGTTGGGCAATCCCGAACACGGGCGCCTGTACCAAAACGTAACCATCATTCCGGGTACACAGGTGCTCGATTCCTGTCCGGCCCTGGATCCGCGTGTGGCGGCGCTGCGGCAATACACGTTCCTGTCGACGATGACGGCGGGCGGCAGTATTTTTTACCGGATCCATCCGCAGGCGGTTGCGCAGGGGGTGACCTGGTGATACCTATACAACCCGGAAATTTGCTATTCATGGCTTTAAACTAAATCCGCCTGCCAAAAACGGAGGAAGTTTGGTTAATTTTGGAACAGTCGTTTACAAAAAAATAACCTGCCATGAAAAAACTCGTACTGCTTTCCTTTCTGCTCGCCCTTTTCACCACAACATCAATTGCTTTAGCCCCTGGCGTTCCGGCGCCGCTTTATGAACATCTGGTGGAGATCAACCGCCAGTGGTTAAACGTTGTTCCCGAGCAACAATTGCTGCAACAAACGGCATTTGCCAACGACCAGGCCCGGATTGCCACCCACTTGCGCCTGGTGGAACAAATGCTCCGCGAACACCATTATCCGGCGTTTGATGCCCAACAACGCACCAACCGGCTCCGCCACCTCGATGTCTTGCACGATTATCACCGGACCGGAGTCTTCCCGACCAACCACTACCACCCCGAACGCCGGCCGTATTTCCGCGACAACAACCAGGTGCTGTGCGCTGTCGGCTACCTGCTTTGGAAGGATGGCCAACAAGAACTGGTTAACCGGATCAATCTGGAAAACAACTACGGCTACCTGTTTGACCTGGCCCGGCAATACCCTGAAATTGAAGCCTGGGCGACCGAAAATGGTTTTATGCTGCAAGAATTGGCCTGGATTCAACCGGCTTACGAACCAATTAAACCCGTTTTTTCCCTTTGGGGAAACGGACAGGGGCTTAATCCCGGCGGTCGGATCAATGTGATGGCTAAAACGGAGGATGAGTCCAAACTTATCGTTGCCGGTAAGTTCAGCAGTATCGACGGCCAGGCATTCCAAAATATTGCTGTTTGGGACGGCGCTGCCTGGTCGGCTTTGGGTGCTGGGTTGGTTGGCGAAATTTTCGCCCTCGATGTTCAGCATTACTGGAACGGCGATAAAGTTTTGGTTGGTGGCGACTTTTACCTGCCCGGGCAGGCAGACCGTCAAAATGTCGCCGAATACGATTTCAAAAGCGCCACCTGGACAGGCCTGCAAAGCGGCAACATGGGCGGCGCCGTGCGGGCCGTGCGCTACCTGTTTAACTTAACAGGATTTTTCATAGGCGGAGATTTTCAAAAAATTAACGGAGCAGATCATCCCTATATCGGTCATTGGCACACTTATAATGGCGGCTCCTGGAATTACTATTTTGACTACCTGAACACCGACGGCCCGGTGAACAGCCTCACTGAAGTGGATGGCCTGCTGCTGGTCGGCGGCGCCTTCCAACAGGTGAAAGATGCCGATACTAAAGCCTGGAAACCGGCGCAGCACCTGGTTTATTTCGATCCGTTCAACAACTGGATCAACCTGGATCACCAACTACCGGTTGTAGAAAAAACAGCTTATTTCGAGGGAAATATTTTTGCGTCCCACCCATTCGTCCAGCGTCCGGACGGCACCATGCAGGGCCTGAGTATTCTGAAAGCCGGGCTTTGGCACGAAGCCTCGGTATGGCCCTACGTCGATAGCACCATCCACGGCTTTTGCACCTACAACGAATATTTGATGGTGTACGGCGGCCTTTATGCAGGTAGCCTGAACGGTGGTTTCGGCACGGGAATGGCGCATTTCCACGACGACAATCTGGAAATGCACGGGGTTACCCTGGCCGACGCCTCTATCCGGGCTGCGCAGTCCTTCCAGGGTTTTATGTACGTCGCCGGCGATTTCGAGCATCTTTTTGGAACCGGTGACCCCTACAAGGGCATGGCACGATTTACCCTGCCCTATGTCTCCAGCCCCGAACCCGACCGGCAGTTGGCCATTGAGGTGACGGCCTCGGCAAGCCGCCTGCGCTGCCGGTACGAGGCGCTGGATCACCCGACTGAACTGCGCATTTTTGATTTACAGGGGCGCCTGGTTACCGAGCTGGAATTGCTGCCCGGAGGCGAAACAACTCTGGATGTAACTGCGGAATGGAACAGTGGCCTGTACGTCTGGCAATTGCAAAACCAAACCGGCATGCAAGCCGGGAAATGGGTTGTGCAAAATTAAGCGGTTGCTATTGTCGGCGTGACTTCGGAGTCACGCCGACAATTTGCCCAGCCAAACGCCTACTTCCGATTCAATTTATACATTCCGGCTGCAGGTCAACGGAATAGAATGCCATCAGGCTTTCCCACCGCAGCTGCCAAGTCTCGTCGTGCGGGTAGCCCGGATTTTCCACCGTCGTACCATCCCAGCCGGCAACCATCAATTTGGCCTTATTTACCTGGACTGGATTTAAAACTTAACATTTGCTACATTAAGTCTGTGTTAACTTAGCCTGAGAAACCAAGTAAAACGATCCTAACTATCACTAAATCCATTCCACGTATGAAGCAGTTTTTCACACTGCTTGCAATGCTGTGCATTGCGGGCACAACCCATGTGTTGGGTCAGGTAACCACTTCAACCATACAGGGTGAAGTAACCGACACCAACGGGGACCCGCTCCCCGGCGCTACCATCGTAGCCACCCACGTACCTTCCGGCACCCGTTATGGCGTTACGGCCCGTGCCGACGGCCGGTACACCCTGCCCAACTTACGCGTCGGCGGTCCGTATGTCGTCACGGCTGTATTGACCGGTTTTCAGCAAAAAGAAGCAACAATTGACGAGTTGAAACTGGCCCAACGCTTCACTCAGGACTTTGCCCTGGAAGATGCCACCACCACCCTGGGCGAAGTCACTGTGCTTTACGATGCCTCCGGCATCCTGAACAGCACCCGCACCGGCGCCTCGTCGAACATCACGCGTCAGCAAATTGCCAGCCTGCCGACGATCACGCGTTCGGCAGCCGACTACACGCGCCTGGTGCCCATGTCGGCGGAAGGGGGCAGTTTTGCCGGCCGGAATGACCAGTTCAACAACTATTCGCTGGACGGAACCATTTTCAACAACCCCTTCGGCCTCGACGCCGCCACACCGGGTGGCCAGGCCGATGCCCAGCCGGTTTCGCTCGATGCGATCGACCAGATCAATGTGGCCATTGCGCCGTATGATGTCACCCAAACGGGTTTTACCGGCGCAGCCGTAAACGCCGTCACCAAATCGGGGACCAACAGTTGGCGCGGCACCGTATTCGGCTTTTACCGGAACAAGGATATGCTTGGCGATAACGTCGAAGGCACCGAGGTGACCCGCGGCGACCTGCGCCAGTTGCAAACCGGTTTTGCCATCGGCGGGCCGATCATTAAGGATAAACTGTTTGTTTTTGCCAACCTGGAAGTTGAGCGACGTTCCGATCTGGGTTCCTATTTTCTGGCAAGTCGCGGCACCCCCGGGCCTAATGTTTCCCGGGTATTGGCCTCCGATCTGGAACTCGTTTCCAGCATTCTGAAGCAACGGTACGATTATGATACCGGCCCCTATGAAAATTACAAACACAATACCGACAACCAGAAAGGACTGCTGAAACTGGACTGGAACATAAACAATGTGCACAAACTCACGCTCACCGGAAATTTCCTCGATGCGTTTAGAGAAAAACCGGCCCACCCCTCTGCTATTGGCCGCCGGGGGCCCGACTTCCTGACGCTCCAGTTTCAAAATTCAGGTTACCGGATCAACAACAAGTTGTATTCGTCAATTGCCGAACTGAAATCGTTGTTCGGAAACCGGTTTGCCAACAAACTCCAGATCGGCTTCACAGCATTCCGCGATTCGCGCGACCCGTTTTCCGAGCCCTTCCCGGTGCTGAATATCAGCAAGGACGGGACCCGGTATATCGTTGCCGGACACGAGCCGTTTTCCATAAATAACCGACTGGATCAGAACGTGTACCAGATCAACAACAACTTCACCATTTACAGCGGCAAACATACCGTCACGCTGGGTGGCAGTTTGGAGCGTTTTGATTTCAACAACTCCTTCAATCTGACCGGCTACGGCAATCGTGTATTTTTCCCGGACATCCCGATTGAAGATTTCCAGGCCTTTATCAATTCCGGCGATTTTGATGCTGAGGTGCAAGCTGCCCAGGATGCTAACATGAACAACAACCTAAACGACAGCTGGGCACTGGCCGAAACCAACCTGGGTCAATTTGCCTTGTATGCCCAGGATGAATGGGCCCTCTCCTCGAAACTCGTGCTGACGGCCGGCCTGCGCATGGATATGCCGCTGTATTTCAACACGCCGGACCTCATTCAGGAAAACATCGACCGGAAAGGCGGGCTCTTAGCCGATGGCGGCACCTACGACCCGTCGATTGTTTACTCCGACGAAAACGGCAACCCGATCACGTTTGACCACACCAAACTGCCGGACCAAAAACCGCTTTTTTCACCGCGCGTGGGTTTTAACTACGACATTTTCGGCGACCGCTCGGCGCAACTGCGCGGTGGTTCCGGCCTGTTCACCGGGCGTTTCCCCTTTGTCTGGATCGGCAACCAGGTGGCTAATCCGGACTTTTTCTTTTACTGCATCACTCACCCGGACTTTAAATTTCCGCAGGTTTGGCGCTCCAACCTGGGTTACGACCAGGAGTTCTGGGACGGCTGGATCGGCTCGCTGGATGTAATTTTCACCAAAGACCTGAATGCCATGATGGTGCGCAACTACGGTATAAAACTGCCCAGCGGCAACCTCCAGGGCGTCGACAACCGGCCGGTTTATATTTCCGACAGCGACCGGGTGCTGGTTTTTGGCGCTCCGACCAATGCCTATGTTTTCACCAATGTGTCGGAGGGCTATTCGTTCAATACGAGCCTGCAAATCACGAAAAACTGGGAAGACGGCTCCATGCTGCAACTTGGGTATAATTTCATGGATGCCCGGGATGCTGCGTCGATCGATGCCGAGATTTCCTCCGATGCTTACGACCGCAATCCGGGTAATATTTCGCACACCAACGACCCGGAACTGGCGCCCTCGCTTTACGGCAACAAACACCGTTTTGTAGGCGCAGGCAGCAAGCGCTTCCGGTATGGCAGCTTTGGAACGACTATTTCCATTTTCAGCGAGTTTGTTAAAGGCGGACGGTACAGTTACACCTATTCGGGCGATATCAATGGCGACGGCTCCGGGCTGAACGACCTGATCTATATTCCGACCAACGGCGAAATTGACGGCATGCTGTTCAGCGGTGATGCCGCAACACAGGCCGCACAACGCGCCGGGCTGAAGGAATACATCCGGAAAGATGATTATCTGAGCACGCGCCGCGGCCAATATGCCGAAAAATACGGCGCGCTCAGCCCATGGTATTCCCGCTGGGATATGCGCATCCTGCAGGATTATTACCTGCCTAACCGGAATGTCATTCAGCTCAGCCTGGACATTCTCAATTTTGGCAACCTGCTCAACTCCGACTGGGGGGTCCGGCAATTTGCCACATCTACCGGGTTGGCCCAGCCGATTGCCGTTTCGGTGGACCCCAATACCCTGGTACCCACCTACACGTTTGATACCGACCAGACCAGCACATTTTTCAATGATTTCGGACTTGCGTCGCGCTGGCAGATGCAGTTGGGTTTGCGGTATATTTTTTAAAACGGCATTTCTGATCGGACTCCGACTGGGCAGTCCGGGCCCATGAGTTGCACCGGCCAGGGGAATTTTGTTCCTTTGGCCGGTTCTACTTTTTAAAAATGGCATCTGTATTTGGGCATATTCTGGTTTCTTCCACGATTGGCGGCGCCGGATTTTCACGGGAAACAAGTTTTAAAGCGCTGCTGCTTGCCGGCATTTGTTCGGCAATCCCCGATGCGGATGTGTTGGCCTTCCGGTTCGGCATCCCGTACTCCAGCATTTGGGGCCACCGGGGCTGGACGCACTCCCTGACGTTTGCGTTGGTCTTCGGCACGGCTGTCGCCGGGCTTTTTTATGGTAAATCAAGAGATTGGTGGAAAATGGCTTTATGGTTCGTGCTGGCTACGGCTTCGCATCCATTGCTGGACATGCTGACCACCGGCGGGCGCGGTTGTGCGCTTTGGTGGCCGTTCAGCGACGAGCGCTTGTTTTTCCCGGTCCGCGTCATTCAGGTATCTCCATTGGGCGCCCGGGCGTTTTTCAGCGAGTGGGGTTTGGCGGTATTGTACAGCGAAGCGCTTTGGATCGGGTTGCCCTGCCTGGTTTTGCTTTTACTGCGCCGGCTCTTGCGGACAACCACGCGGGCTACCTGATCCGGAGAACAATTTTTCCAAACTGATCGGTTTCGGCCATGCGCCGGAGGGCTCTGTTTCCATCTTCGAGGCGAAATACGGAATCCACCACCGGCACAATTTTATGCCGGGTTACGAAGTCCAGCATTTCTCTGAACTCTTCCGGTGTTCCCATCGTGGAGCCGAGAATGCTGATCTGTTTCCAAAATAAAATCTGCGGACTCAGCCCGTTCACTTTTCCAAGGGTGCCGCCGTACACACCGATTCGTGCGCCCGGGTTGCACAAGGGGAGCAGGGCGGCAAAGCCGTCGCCCCCGGCCGAATCGATCAGCACGTCAAAGCCGCCGGCCATAGATTTCAGGTTTTTATCCCAATCGGGTTGGCGGTAATCGGCGCCTCCGCGTGCCCCCATTTTGCGCGCCTTCGCCAGCTTATCGTCGGACCCCGAGGTAACGTACACTTCTGCGCCGGCAGCCAGGGCAAATTGCATGGTCATCAGTGCCACTCCGCCGCCCACCCCGGTGATCAACACCCGCTCGCCGGCTTTCAACTGGCAGCGGCTGAACAGGGCGCGGTAGGCGGTCAGTCCGGCAAGCGGGAGCGCAGCGGCCTGTTCCCAGTCGAGGTGTTCGGGCATGGGCGCCAGGTTTTCCCTGGGAATTTTTATTTGTTCGGCAAAAGTGCCGTTCTCGGGCAAGCCGAGCACACGGAATGCACGGCTTTGCGCACGCGGGTCATCGCCCCAGTCCAGCGCCGGATACAGTACGACCGGTTCATTTTCAAATAAACCTGCCCCGTCGCTGCCAAGAATAACCGGAAGTTGAATTTTGGAATACTGCCCCTGGGTGATCCACCAGTCGCGGCGGTTCAGGGCCGCAGCATGTAATTGCACCAAGGCTTCCTGTGGTTCGGCCACGGGGTCCGGCGTTTCAGCATATTCGAGGGGTTTGTTGAGTTGGTTGAGAATCAATGCCCGCATAGGTATAACAGCTAACGGATTGGCAGCGCAAGCGGCGCTGCTGTCCGGGTTTTTGCGGGAATATCGGCGTTTTTTTATTTTTTGGAGTGGTGCCCGTATTTCTTTTCCGGATCGTGGCGAAATCCGTTCTGATAACTCTTGCCGCGCATCATGACATTTTTCTTCGGGAAAGGGGTGCAGGGCAACGGAGCGCAATAGCACCAATAGCCCCTGGCAGGCGGCTCTTTGGAAGGGATATGCATGGTAAAATTGCCTGCCTGAAAATCGTCTGTTTTAACTTTTGCCTCGTACACCGGAAAAAGCAGCACCGCAGGCTGCCAGGGTGTGTACACCACGTGTTTCAGGGGGGGCAACGCCAGGAGGAACAAGGCAAACAGCCAAAACAGGCCGGTAGACGGTTTATAAAATTTAAAAACGGGCTTCGATACCAAAGCAAAAATCAAGGCTGCGCCAAAAAAAAGAAAAGCTGCGCCAAAACGGGGTTCCGGGGCTTCGAAAAACCAAAACAGGAGGTTGATCAGGGTAGCCCCGGAAAGCAGCGCCATCCGGTAATTCTTTTTGAACAAAGCGACCGCGAAGAGCACGATCGAAAATAAATTGATCAGCATAAAGCCGCGCCAGCGCAGCGATTGTTGCGGCCACCACGATGTAAACCATTCTCCAAAAGACAGTTGCAATACTTTGGGGATATCTTCAAACGTGAGCCCATTTGTCATGCCATTGGGCAGCTTGGCCCAGCCTTCCACCAATTCTTTCTCGTATACCACTTCCTGAAGCGGGATTTTCCAGTCGACAGTCAGCACATCAATTCCGGGAAACGGATAGAGCAGGTATCCCGACAACAAAATATTCCGGGCGAGAAAAGGCAGGATAATCACGGCCGCCGCCGCGCCAAAAAGCACAAAATTCCGGCGTAATAAAAGCTGCGGAAATAAGATCAACACCAAAACACCGGCCAGGCAAGCGCTGAGTTTGAAGGTAGCCGCGGTAAGTACCAGCACCCAAAGCAGAAAGCCCCAATGCAGTTTGTGCCGGTTTAAATCGGGCGTCAGAAACAGCAAGAGCGCGTACAGCAGTAAAATAGCGGTAATACTATCGGTGTCGGTCCCGTTGATTTCGTTAAATGCCTGATGCGCAAAAAACAGGAACAGGCAGGTATTCAGTACAAAAAAGAAACTGTTTTGACTTTTTATGCTGCTTTGGATATTTACCAGCAACCGGAGGTTAAATACCAGGTAGAAAAAACTCAGCAAAGGGAAAATCACCCGGTCTTCGGCAAGAAAAAAAGAAAAAAGGGCGGATGAAAGGAAGAAGTGGGAATTGAAAGCAAAGCGTCCGTGTATGTTGCCTAAACCGGGTACAACAGCATATTCTTTGATCCAGAGGATGGCTTGGGAATGGTAAAACCAGGTGTCCGACTCGCCGATATCCATAAAAGCTGCCAGACAGGAAATGGCTATCAAGGCAAGGATGGCGGCTTTCAATGGCCGGCTGCCGGCTTGCCAACCGGCTTGCAGCGTTTGCTTTGCCCGAACAATTTCCGGGAAATAGCGCACCGTCCACACACACCCTGCAAAAATGAACAGGGACACCGTTACCAGATTTAAGGGAAAAAATATTGAAATAATACTGGCCAGGGTCGTGACGGAAACAAAGCCCAAAAGCAAGGTGTAATCGAAAGGAATGCTGCCCGCCGGCTCGTTTTTTTCCGGATACAAGAACCGGATAATAACATGCCAGACCATCAGGCCGAAAACAAATGATAACCAGCCAATAAACGCCCAGGAAAGCAATAAGGTGAGCATAACGGATTATTTAAGCACCTGCAGAAGCATGTGTTTGTGGGATACAGAACCTGCACCCGGATAAGTGTTGTTAGAATATTTCTGTTGCGTTCACCTTGCAGGCTGCCCTGTTTCTAAACCAAACGCGTTCAATTATGCCACCAAGCAAGATTCATGCCTCGTCTGGCATGGCTCACCGTTAAGGACAAAAAAAAACCTTGTTCGCAATCTATCGAACAAAGTTTTTTATTCAGGCGAGCTATTCAGTTCAATAACCAAACACCTCTTCCAGGCTCAATTCGGTCACTTTTCCCAGGGTTTTCAGATAGTTAAAGTCCACCCGGTTGCGGTCGCCGAGCACCATCCAGTTGTACCGCCGGCCTTTGATATGCCGGGCGTGATAGTTCAGCAAATCCTCAGGTTTGGCCTGTAGCATAGTCTGATAAACATCCTGCCGGAGGTCGTGACGGAAGCCCCGGTCGAGGTTTGCGCGCCAGGTCCAGTAAATATCGGTGCGATTTATCCGGCCGGCAGCGATCTGTTTGAGTACGCTCTGCCGGGCGTGCTCCATTTGCGGCAAAGACACCGGCATATCCTCCATTATGGTTTGAAAAGCGGTTACCGCGTCGTGCAGTTTATCCGGTTGCGTACCGACGTAAGCCTGCAAGTAATGCGCCCGGTTGCGCTTTGGCGGATTGGCGGCATAGGCATAGGCGGAATAGGCCAGCGCTTTTGATTCCCGGATTTCCTGGAACACGATGGACGACAAGCCGTAGCCGAAATATTGGTTGTACCAGTCGGAAATGACAAATTCCTCCAGGTTAAACTTTTGCGTGCCATGGGATAGCAACAACAGCTCGACCTGCACCATGGGAAAGTGCACGAAATAAACCCTGTCTTTCCGGCTTTTAGTCTCCTTGTATTTTCGAACCGGCAAGGGCAACTGCAAGGACTCCGGAATCCGGTGTAGTTGCTTCAAAACCTTAGCAATTTTACGAATAGTGCGGTTTCCGCAGTATAAAACCTCGTGCTGGAACGTCGTCAGATTGCGGAGCAGGGCGGTGATTTCAACGGCATCCAGGGCTTTCAGTTCCGCTTCCGAAAATTTATCCGTGTAGGGCGACAAATGGCCGTATTTGCCGTAGTTCAACATAGCCTTGTTGAGAATGACATGCTTGTCTTTTTTATTATTCTGACGCCGCATCAGTATGTCGGTTTTCAGATTTTCAAAAGCAGTAAGATTGGGTTGCGCATCATGCAGCAAATGCTCCATCAGCGCTATGCCTTCTTCCATGGATTCATCCAGGCCACTCAGAGAGAGGAACATGCGTTCGTCCCGGCAGGTCGCGGAAAAATGGACGCCCAAGCGGTAAAATGCCTGCTGCAACGCTTTTGGGCTGTATTTGCCAGTCCCCAAAAAAGGCAGATATCCGGAGGCAATTCCCAAACGCTGATCGCTGGTTTTGCCCATATCAAAAATGTAGATCAGGCGAAACAATTGGCTGTCCGGCTGGTGTACGGCTTTCAGCTTGAGTTTGGGCGCTAACCGCGCGGTTTTCAATACTTGTTTGTAATCGACAAATTGCGGCTCAATTTCAGGCGTTTCCTGTTGGAGAAATTTCATGCCAAAACCGGAAATCCCGGTTCGGTCGAGTTCTACCGGAGTGATCGCGGGTTTTTCCACTTTCATCACCGAAGGATCATCGCCATGGTGTTTGAACACCACGGCGTAATTATCGGAACGCAGGTATTTGCGTGCAAATTCGGTCAAATCTGCTTTGGAGATTCGCTCGAGTTTTTCCCAGCGGTTTACCGCTTCCGCCCATTCAATTCCGAGCACAAAAGCCGAAGTAATTGCCGAAGCGCGCGCCTGGTTTTTTTCAAATGCCTTCATTTCGGAAAGGCGCAGATCATTGACCACCGCCGCCGGCAGCCAGTCTTCAAAATTGCCCTGGCGCAGATTTTCAATTTCGTGGAGCAACAATTTTTCCACGGCTTCCAGCGACTGGCCTTCGCGGGGTTTGCCGAATAAAACCAGGCTGGAATATTCGGCATAAATGCGCGGAAACGCGTAGGCTTCCAGTACTTTCTGGTCTTGTTTCAAATGCAGGTCGAACAAGCCTGCCTGCTGGTTGTGCAACATCCCGGAGATCAGGGCCAGCATCAGTGCCTCATCGGTTTTTGCTCCGGGGAAACGCCAGCCTATTTCAATCCACTCAGCTTCCTGCCCAAACACATCGCGTTTGGTGCGTTGAGTAAGTTCAGGCTGCGGCTCCACCTCAAAAGGCGGCAGTTTTTTGGGCCGGAAATGGCCGAAATGACGCTCAGCCAGTGCCACCGCTTCTTCCGGGTCAAAATCGCCGCAAAGCACAATGGCCATGTTGTTGGGGACATAATACTGATCGAAAAACCGGTAAATATTGGTTTGGGAGGGGTTTTTCAGGTCCTCACCACGGCCGAGGGTTGTTTGCGTGCCATAAGGATGGGTAGGCGTCAACACTTCCTGCAGGGCTTTCAGTGACTTGCGGATGTCGCGGTCCTGACTGATGTTGTATTCTTCAAAAACCGTTTCCAGTTCCGTATGGAACAGCCGGAGAATCGGGCGGCGAAAGCGTTCACTTTCCAGGGCAAACCACCGCTCCATTTCATTCGACGGAATATCATTGATATACACCGTTTGCTCCACCCAGGTGTAGGCATTGGTTCCTTTTGCGCCAATGGCGCTGACCAGTTTGTCGTATTCATTGGCAGCAACGAATTTGGCCGCTTCAAACGAAAGCCGGTCAATTTCTGCGTACAGTGTTTTTTTACGAAGCGGATCGGATTCAGCCCGGTGCTCCTCAAACAGTTGCTCAATCCGGTCGAGCAGCACCTTTTCCTTTTCCCAATCAAGGCTGCCCAGCCGGTCGGTGCCTTTGAACATCATATGTTCAAAATAATGCGCCAGGCCGGTGGTATCTGCGGGGTCGTGTTTGGAGCCTGCGCGAACGGCGATCTCCGTGTAAACGCGCGGTTCGTCTTTGTTTACCGATAAAAACAGGCGCAACCCGTTGCCCAGGGTGTGCATTTGGACCTGTATTGGGTCGCCGGGAACAGATTCAAATTTGACGGGGGAATATGCGTATGTGGTCATGTAGTTGTGTTGATTTGAAGTAGGCGCAAAAGTAGGTCAATTCCGGCAGACAGGCCGTAGCCGGACTGTCTGATTGCCTTTTTGCGTCCGATGTATTGGACAGGTTTTCAAAGGCGTATTATGATTTATGATGAAACATGAAAAATATACTGATATTTCGACCGGGCATTAGGCCGTTGCCTGTTTCCCTGAAATACCGGAACCAATTGACGTATGAAAATTTCAGGTATACTTTTCGGCATACTTTGTCTGATGCTGCCCCGGTTTGCAACCGGTCAAAGCTGGATGGAAAAATGCTCGCCGGCAATCCAGAAAACAGACCGCAGTTTAGAAAAACAACACTTCCTGGTGGTGGTTCGGGATTTACCCGGTTTTTTGAACCAGCATTTACAATTAGCGCCCGGCGTTGAAATTGTCCGTATTTATGAAGCTGCCGGAATTGTTGAAGTACTGGCCGACTTTAGCACCTTAAAAAGTCAGATACTGCCCTTACCTGGCGTGCGATATGTCGACAGGGGGGAAGCTGAATTTCTGGAAGAGTTGCCTGTCCCGGGACATAATTTGCTTATAAATCAAATCAACGTACTTCAGGCCAAATACCCCGGCTGGAACGGCGCAGGCTGCACTGTTTCGATAAAAGAATTGCTGTTTGATACGCTCGATATCGATTTGCGGGGAAGAGTGGCGCCGGTGCTATTTGGCGCCGGGCAGCTTTCACCCCATGCAGCCTTAATGGCTACGCTTGTTGCCGGCGCCGGCAATTCCGGCGCTCCTGGTCGTGGCGTCGCCTGGGGGGCAAGGGTGGCTGCATCCGACTTTTCCGGCCTCCTGCCGGATGACGAGATTTCTTACAACACCCAAAATATTTCCGTACAAAATCACTCCTACGGCGTCGGTATCGAAAACTACTACGGCGCCGGTGCATTGGCTTATGATCAGACCGTGGTCAATCATCCTGCCCTGCTGCACATATTTTCTGCCGGAAATTTTGGCGATTCCAGTGCCTCGGTCGGCGCCTATCCCGGGCTGAAAGGCTTTGCCAACTTGAGCGGCAGTTTTAAAATGGCAAAAAATGTACTGCTCGTTGGCGCTGTTGATTCGTTTGGCCAGCCGACTTTTTTTAGCTCCCGCGGCCCCGCTTTTGATGGCCGTATCAAGCCAGACCTGGTGGCCTTCGGGCAGGACGGCAGTTCGGGCGCGGCGGCTCTGGTGTCCGGGCTGGCAGCGGTGTTGCAGCAGGGCTATGCTGAAAAAAAACAGGGCGCCCTCCCGCAAGCAGCGTTGATCCGGGCGCTGCTGATCACCGGCGCTGATGATGCCGGCCAACCCGGACCGGATTTCACAACCGGATTTGGGAATTTAAATGCGATGCACAGCGCGCAATTGCTCGACCAAAACCGGTATGTCGAAGGGGCGATCGGCGCTGCCGATACATTCCGGACGCAAATCAGTGTTCCTGCCGGCAGTGGTTTGCTGAAAATTACCCTGGCTTGGGATGACTTGCCTGCCGAACCCGGCGCTAAAGTTGCCCTGGTTAATGATCTGGACCTGAAAGTAATCGGACCCGGCAATCAGACCTGGCATCCCCTGGTGTTGAATACGGCTCCGGCAACCGACTCGCTGAAACAGCCGGCTGTACCGGGCCTCGATACATTAAATACGGTGGAGCAAGTTGTTGTGGAAAACCCGGCGCCCGGCATTTACCAGTTGGAGGTGCATGCGAGTAACCTGACAAGTGCTGCGCAGGCGTTTGCCCTTGCTTATCAATGGCTGCCCGCAACAGCGTTCAACTGGATTGCTCCGGCGCGTTCCACCCCGCTTGTTTCCGGCACTAAAACCCTCCTGTATTGGGACGCGCATACCTCCACGCCGGCTATGGGCCAGTTGGCATTTCAGTATATCGGGCAGCCTGCGTGGCAACCTATTGACGATCAGGTTTCACTTCAACCAGGCGCCTACCGGTGGGAAACCCCGGACACCCTTGCACTGGTCCAGTTGCGCATGACCATCAATGGTGAGCAGCACCTGAGCGATAGCTTTTTGCTGGCGCCGGAGCCGGTTTTTGAGGTCGGTTTTTCCTGCCCTGATTCTGCTTTAATTTATTGGGAGGCCCTGGGGCCCCAGGCAGTTTATCAAATCTGGGGGCTCGGCAGCCGTTATTTGGAGCCACTGTTCACGACTACCGATACCCTGGCCATTCTGGAAAAAGCCTTGTTTCCGCAAGACCGGATTGCCGTTTCTGCCCTGGCAGCACCCGATTTTTCAGGTATTCGGAGCAACACACTGGCAATTTCCCAACAGGGTCTGGATTGTTATATTAAAAATCTGCTGGCGACATTTGACCAGCAAGCGCAGGTTCTGCTTCAGTTGAATTTGGGCTCGACACACTTTGTCCGGCAAACTTCCCTTGAAAAATGGCAACCGGGGAACGGATTTGGCACTATGGCAAGCTGGAAGGCGCCTTTTTCCGGTTTACAATTTGAAGCGCTTGACGCTTTGCCTTCACCCGGCCCAAACCAGTACCGTGCGCTGGTGGAATTCTACGATGGTTCTTCCTCTGCAAGTGACACCGTTGTTTTGTACTATGGCGGTCAGGCAGGCTTTTGGGTTTTTCCCAACCCTGCTGCCGGACACGAATTACTTCAAATTGCGGTACAAGATTCGGGAGACGATGTGCTGTTTGTAATGTTTGATGCTTTTGGCCGGTTTTTATTGGAAACCGCGCTGACGGAGCCGCTCGTCGCGATCCAATTGCCAGCCTTGGCGCCCGGGATTTATCCCTTTGCCATCCGGAAAGACGGGCGCTGGATTTATCACAATAAACTGGTGGTTGGGAAATAGCGTGTTTGGAGCTAAAGGCAAAGAAAAACAGGCTGCCCGGATTGTCCGGACAGCCTGGCTTTGTTTTTTTGAAACGTGAAAGCGCAGATTAATACAGGTAATTCAACGCCGTTTTATCATTGTTGTTAAACGGCCGGTTTGTAGTTGCACTCAGGCAGGCCAGCATCCAGGAGCCGGAATCCGGGCCCGTTGGCGTACCGGAAATATGCACGGCCCCAACACCGGAATTTTGCTGTCCTTCGCTGCCGCCACTGCCACAGCTGTAGCTACGGTTCATCCAGTCGGTATGCCGGAAGCCAATGCAATGGCCTATTTCATGGGCAATGACCGTGGTCATGAAACCATTGCTGTAGTTGTTATACTTTTTGGCATACTTGATCGTGTTGTACGGGTTGCCACCGCTGGGAAAGCCGGCCGAGGCAATGTACTGGTTGGTATTCACGACACGGATGTTGATGTTGCCGCCGCCACTGCTGCCACCCCGGACAAAGGTGAGAGACAGGTTTTCCGCATTGTAACGACCGATTGCATCGTTGATCGCATTCGACAGCGCAGTAGTGATGTTTCCCCCGCTGGTGGTAACAACAATTGTGCGCGGTGTACCGGTTACCAGGTTAAAGGTGTGGTACTGTTCTGAATTTCCGACAACCAGGGAAGGCAAATTCCCGTGGGTATGGCCCTCCAGGTCTTCGTCGGTCAGAAAAATGTCGCCCTCAACAATGTAGCCTCCATCGATCGCGAAAGCATTTTCCGGATTAAAACCGAGTTTGTTGATTTTTTGCAGGATTTCAGAGGAAAGACCGAGGTCGTCTTGTTTGTCAGCACAGGAATTGAATCCGGCTACAAAAAGCACCAAAATGGCGAGTAAACGAAGGTGTTTGAGCATACACAGTTAGTTTGAAATTGGTGAACGATTAAGTTTTACGAACAGGTAAATGTATAAAACTTTCGTTCACGTCAAACCCCTGCAATAATTTTTTATTCTACCGAAAAGAGAACGCCCAAATTTTTCTTTGAAAACCTTATAATTCAATCTGAATTTGATTGGCCAGCAGGTCATCCATTGTTTCGCGGCGGCGGATCAAATGGGCTTTCCCCTGGTATAAAAGCACCTCCGCGGGTCGGGGGCGGGAGTTGTAATTTGAGGCCATCATCCAGCCGTAGGCGCCGGCGTTGTAAAAACATAAAATATCGCCCTCCACCGCCTCCGCGATGCGCCGGTCGACGCCGAAAGTATCGGTTTCACAAATATTGCCCACCACGGTGTATATACGGGGTTTAAACGAGGGCTCCGTGACATTCACAATTTTATGATACGCCCCATAAAACATAGGGCGGATCAGGTGGTTCAAACCGGTGTCGAGCCCGATAAAAACCGTGGAGGTAGTCTGTTTGACCAGGGTGCATTTTGCAAACAAATAACCGGCCTCGCTGACCAGGAATTTTCCGGGCTCGAACATCAGCGTCAGCGGTCGGCCGTATTCCCGGCAAAATTCGGCAAAACGCGTACTCAGTTTTTCGCCCAGTTCTTCCACATCCGTTTCGATATCATCGGGTTTGTACGGCACTTTGAAGCCGCTTCCAAGATCGATAAACTGCAAGTCGGGAAATTTGCGCGCCGCTTCAAACAGGATTTCGGCGCCGCGCAGGAAAACATCCACATCCAGAATATCCGAACCGGTGTGCATATGCAAGCCCTCGATGCGCAAACCCTGGCTTTCAACAACCCGCAGAACATGCGGCAACTGGTGGATACTGATGCCAAACTTGGAGTCGATATGCCCGACGCTGATGTGTTCATGCCCCCCGGCCATCAGGTGCGGGTTGATCCGGATACAAACGGGCACTTCCTTGTGGTGCAGCCCCCAGTTTTCGAGCATGGGGATCGCATCGATGTTGATCTTTACGCCCAGTCTGGCCGCCATTTCGTACTCGTCCAGGCCGGCGAAATTCGGCGTGTACAGGATATCCCCGGGTTCAAAACCGGCCAGCAAACCCAATTCAACCTCCTGAATGGAAACACAGTCGAGCCGCGCCCCCCACTGCCGGAACAGGCGCATGACATTGATGTTGCTTAGGGCTTTGCAGGCGTAGTGAATGTGGACCTTCGGATACGGGAATGCATTGACAATGCGCCGGTATTGCCGTTCCATAACAGCGGCATCGTATACGTACAAGGGGGTGCCGAATTCTTTGCAGAGTGCCAGCGGGTCTATGCCGCCGGAAAATTGGTACTTTCCGTTTACTAATTCCAATTTGAGCTATTGATGTGTTCTGAGAATAAAAGAGGCAAAAATAGGTCCTTTGTAGGAATAAAAATTTGGGCCGCTACCGCCAAAACACGTACAAGGCCGCATCTTTAGGTCAGGATGACCGAGCAACTCCTTATTGAACGCCTGAAACAACAAGACCGGGTGGCGCAAAAAGCGCTGTATGATCGCTATTCGCCGGTCATGTTTGCCGTTTGCAGGCGCTATTCCAGTACCCGGGAGGATGCCGAAGAAGCCCTGGTAAGCGGATTTTATAAGGTGTTTGCTCAAATTCACAGCTTTGCCGGTACCGGCAGTTTTGAAGGGTGGATTCGCCGCATTATGGTCAACGAAGCACTGATGTTGCTGCGAAAATCCCAACCGCTGGTTTTTCCGGGCGACGATTTTCAGCCGATCGACCGGGAAGACAGTTTTTCCATAGAAGCCGATATTTCGGCCCGCGAGATTTTAGGACTCCTTGAAGAACTTCCCAACGGCTACCGAACCGTGTTCAACCTGTACGTACTCGAAGGGTACAAGCACCAGGAAATTGCCGATCTGCTCGGCATCAGCATCAACACCAGTAAATCGCAATTAATTTTAGCCAAAGAAAAAATGAAACAACTGTTGAAAAAAAAGGGAATTGTGTAAAAGCAAATGCACACTCCATGTAAAGTGATAATGCTGTGCGCATTGTCGGCGTGACTTCGAGTCACGCCGACAATAGCCTAATCGCCACCAATTTTTCGCAAACAACTTTCCGGCGGGTACTGCATTCTCATTTATTCACTAATTGCCACATTGTCTAATGCCCGATCTGTTTGATTTTTTTAAAGAAAACGAGTCCAAACTCTACGAGCGCCCCTCGGAGCAGGCTTGGAAGACGTTGGAAGACCGGCTGGAAAAACGGCGGGTTCGCCGCCAGCGAAAAATCCGGTTTTTGCAGCTTGGCGCCGCTGCACTGGCTATTTTGCTGCTGTTGCTGGCCGCCGGACTGGTTTGGTATTTCGTCCACCTGGACACTTTTTGAGCAGTGTCACCATTCACAGGTTGTGAATATTTGGCCCTGAAACCCAAATCTCCCTACCTTGCGCGGGTTTTTGAACCACATCCCAGTTATGGCAAAAAAATCCGGTAAATACAGTTCCAAATCCAAATCATCTAAAAAGCAAGACGCACCCGCCCGGCCTGCCCGGAGCGTCCAGGCGCCTGTCGATTACCTGGAACGCCCGCAACCCGATTCGCCGAATGCACCCTTGCTGCGCAAGGTTTTTTGGGGGCTTGCCCTGTTCGGCCTTGTGGTTCTGGCAGGGCTGTCGTTTGGTAGCGGCATCAATGCGGACGATAAGTTTCAATGCGATTACAGTCAGAAGCTGGTCAGTTATTACAGCAGCTTCGGGCAGGATACGGCAGCATTGAACGTGCCAGAGGGCAACATGCACCTGTACGGCGGTTTCTTCGAAATCGTCTCCGGTTTTGCCAACAAAGCGCTTGGATTTGAGCAAAACGAACTGGCCTACCACAATGTGCGGCACCTGTTCAGCGCTTTGCTTGGTTGGGTGGCGATCCTTTGCGCGGCCTTGCTGGCGCGGCATGTTGCCGGTTGGCAAGCCGGAATTATTGCCCTGGCGATCCTGTTGGTTTCGCCCCGGTTTGTCGGCGACTCGTTGATGAACCCCAAAGACATACCCTTTGCTGCCGGGTACATGCTGGCCTTGTACAACATGGCGGTGGTGTTGGACCAGATGCCCAAACCCGGCCGGTGGAATATTGCCGGTTTGGTAGCCGGCCTCGCCATTGCGCTGGCCGTGCGTGCAGGCGGATTGTTACCCTTCGCGTATCTGGGGATGTTTGCCGGGTTACATTTTTTACTAAAAAACGGTGGCCTCCGGGCTTTTTCCGACTCCAAACGCCTCGGCCGGTATGCCCTGGTTACGCTGGGAATAGCAGCTGCAGGTTATGCGCTGGCGGTGCTTTTTTGGCCGTATGCCTTGCAAAGCCCGCTCAAAAACCCCTTCGTCGCATTGTCCAAATTCGCCGAGTTGGAGGTGAAAATCCGGGTGCTTTACGAAGGCGCCAATGTGATGTCCGACGTAACCCCCTGGCACTATCCGCTGAAATGGATGTTGTACACCATCCCGCTTGGCGCGTTGCTGGGTTTTGTGGGCGCTCTGGCGTTTTTGCCCCGCCTGCTGAAAGCATACAACCCGCTTTGGGTACTCATGGTGCTGTTTACCGGCATTTTTCCGGTGGCCTACATCATTTACAAGGACTCGGTAATCCACGATGGCTGGCGACACCTTACGTTTGCCTATCCACCGATGGTTGTGGCCGCCGCGCTTTTTTGGAAGGAACTCCTGACGCTGTTTTCAGCAAAAAAAGTTGCCCAATACGCGGTCATTGCCGTGCTCGCCGTTTCGCTGGCCGACAGTGCCTGGTTTATTGCACGAAACCCGGCAATGCCTTATACCTATTTCAACCCGCTGATCGGCGGAGTGCAGGGCGCCTATGGCAAATTTGAAACGGACTACTGGGGCATAAGCACCCGGCAGGGCATCGAATGGATGGAGCAGCAGGGAATTTTAAAGCCCGACATGACCGAAACCGTGGTGGTAGCCACCAACATGTTCTACTCCACGCAGCAACTTTTGGCAAAATACGGCGACAAGGTGAAGGTCAAATACTTGAAATGGGAACGCCGCTGCGACGATGCCTGGGACTACGGCCTCTACCCTACCCGCTTCATCGACGGCGATGCCCTGGCAACCGGGAAATGGCCGCCCGGCAATGCCGTGCATGTGGTCAAAGCCGGGGGTGCGCCCATCCTGGCCGTGCTCAAAGACAATGGAAAAAACTGCGCCCTGGGTATGGCAGCCCTGAAACTCAGCGACTGGCCCGGCGCCATCGACCGACTGAAAAAAGAAGTGGAAACGGTGCCCGATAACGAAATCGCCTGGGCAAACCTCGCGCAGGCCTACCTGAATTCCAACCAGCTCGAAGAAGCAAAGGCAGCGGCTGAAAAGGCATTGGCCATAAATCCCGACGATGTGCAATCCAACAACCTGATCGGCCTGTACTGGCTGAACAAGGGCGACCCGGGGAAGGCCGCAGCCCAGTTTGAAGCGGCCTTGAAAACAGAGCCTTCCAACCCTGCCGCCTATTATTATCTCGCCACCATTGCACAACGCCAGGGCGACAACCAGACGGCACTGAACCAGTTGATGAAGGCCATTGAAATTGCACCGAATTTCAAACCAGCTTATGAATTTTCGGCGATGATTTACGAGGCCACCGGCAATATGCAGGCTGCGCAACAGTTCCGCGCCGCCATGCAACAGATCAAATAAACCCCATGAACTTCAAATTCCTGTTTCCGACATTCCGGAACCGCTATCTTTATGTTCAAAGCCGCTTGCGACAACTCGGCGCGGCACAACCTTTCGAAAACGGGCTGAACCTGGGCACCGGCGAAGGCGACTACGACCGCATGATCGCCGGCTACTGCCGTCGCCTGACCGGCTGCGACATCAATGCCGACGATATTGCCCATGCCGGCGCGCTGAACCGGGATGTGCCCAACCTGCAATACGAAACGGCCAATGCATTGGCCCTCCATTATCCCGATGCAAATTTCGACCTGGTGGTGTCCTGTGAAGTGCTGGAACATGTAGGGCAGCCGGCGCAAATGATCCGGGAGATTGCCCGGGTGTTGCGGCCGGGCGGCCATGCGATTCTGACGTTTCCGAGCCAGGAATTCCCGGTTACCTACGACCCGGTGAACCGGATTTGGCAACTTCTTCGAAAATCCTCCGACCGGGAGTTCCTGATTTCACAGGGCGCCTATGCCTTCGGCCATGAATACCTGATCCCCAGTGCGGCGTTTAAAACCTGGGCAACAGAAGCCGGGCTGGAAATCGTGGAATTTTCCGGATTGAGTGGCTATCTGGTTGGCCTGCTGGAAATGTACTGGACCGGCCTGGTGCAGCGTATTTTCAAAAAAAATGCACAAAATCTCCGGGCAGATACTGCCGGGGCGCTCAAAATCAGGCCCGGCTCGACGCGCGAACCGGCGCTTGTTTTCATTACCGATTTTCTTTTGGCTCTCGACCGCGTGTTTTTCACCTGGGGCAGCCGCAGTGTCGGGAAAGGCGTTGTGCTGCGCAAAAAAGCCTGAACGCAGTCCGTTTTATTCGAAAAGTACTTTTTGGGTTTGTTGCGTAGCGCCTGCCACGATATTGATCAACAGGTACCCTCTCGGCATGCCGGTAGCCTCCAGTTTCAAAAAATGCGGCCCGGCGCTTTGTTTACCTTCATCAAATTCACCCAGCATTTGTCCGGTTGCGCTCCAAATCCGGATGCGCACGGTGTCGCTTGCCTCCGGCAAATTGTAATTGATGAGCAGGTCACCCGTTGTCGGATTTGGCGACACCAGCAAGCCCAACGGGTTTTGCACAGCCACCTCTTGCTGGCTGCTTGTGCCGCGATGCAGCCAAACGGCGTAGACTACCGCCTCCGCAGTACTTGGAATATTTGTGAAAAAAATATTCGCCTGCGGGCTTCGGATACCGCCGAAAACATAACCCAACAAAACGGAATCGCCGGCCAGTTCATCCAGTTTGACAACCCCGTTGGCGTACACGGGCACATCCGGATGCAGGATAAATTCTGCGCCGGCTCCGGTTAACCCCGGCATTTCCACCGGCAACTTTACCTCTTCCAAATCGCCGTTTGCGTCGCGGGTAATCCGTGCAATGGTGTTTACAAACGGAACATTGTTATCCTGGATCAGATTGCCGGCACTATCCAGGAAATACTGCGCCATCCCGCCAAAAAACACCGAGTGCATATCGCCTGTGGAGGCATGAAACAGCGCTGCCGTAGCGCAATGGTAATGGTTGAGATATTGCTTGAATCCCGGCCGAGGTGTATACCCTGCGGTATCAATTTCCACCGGATAAAGCCAGGGAATATCCTCAGCCACCTGAAATACGCCGGAAAAAATGGAGAGACCGGGGTGCCCGTCGGGATAAACCTGCGGAACGAGGTTGTAATCCCGGCGATGCAGGTGGTTGGCATCCGTCCAGGCCCGGTAATTTTCAATGGTCAGTGTATCGTCTTTTTTAGAAATGTCAAAAATCCGGACCTGATCGGTGTATTCCTGTACGAAAGTCGGGTGGTTCATGGGGTTGTATCGCCCGTCGAAGCGCTGGCCGCCCACCAGGAAAAACTGCTCGTTGAGCAACGCCAGACGCCCCCCGGTTACCGCCATCCGTTCGTCGGTCAGCATTTGGAAATACGGCGCCAGGTTGGGTTCTGCCTGTTTGATGGCCTGGATAATTTGTGGAAGTTGAACGGTAAGCAATTGTGGATGGGTCAGGTGGTCGGCGGCGGTTGGGCTGTACCCGTAGCCGCCGATCAGGTACAGCAGGGAATCGCGTTGAACGAACTCCAGGTTTGTGGCCCGCAATTGTTCGGCAATTGCCACGGGCAGGCTGGAAAGCGGCGCCGACCATACCCGGGCCAGAACGGGGTTGAGCACATAAATCCGGGCATTCTGATTCGCCTCGTCGAAGGCGGCAAAAGGTTGGCGTTGGTGGAGCCCGTCGATCCGGCCGCCAAGCAGCAGCCAGTCGGCTCCCCAGGTACCGTATGCGTACGACTGAAGCGCCGGAGCATCGGAAATGGGAAGCGGCTTTAATTGAAGATTAAACACCGGTTGCGCCCAAAGGTGGGCGCCAACCAGCAGGAAAATTGCAGTTATCGTGGCATGCAGGCTATAAAATTTCAATGGATTCATCATTTGCGCAGGCAGTTCGTTAGCCTGCAAAGGTTGCCTCTTGAAAACGAACCTGACATGGGCAAAACACCGCTTTTCAGGGATTTTTCAAGGAATCCACCTGCCTTTTCAGGCCTCTGGACGAAGCTTATAAAATGCCATAGGGAATGATTTATATTTGCCACCCTTCCTTTTGGATTTTCATACAGATGCCGGATCGGCAGCTTTCAACTATGGATAATAAAGTACAGCGATTACAAGAAAAACTGGCCGCTGCCAAACTGGGTGGCGGACAAGCCCGTATTGACGCACAGCACAAAAAAGGCAAACTCACGGCACGCGAACGCATACACTTTTTGCTGGACGAGGGTTCTTTTGAGGAGATCGGAGCCTTGGTTACCCACCGGAGCAAGGATTTTGGCATGGCCGAACAAATTGTGCTTGGCGACGGCGTCGTGACCGGGTACGGCACCATTGGCGGCCGGTTAGTCTATGTTTTTGCCCAGGATTTCACGGTTTTTGGCGGCTCGTTGTCGGAAACTCATGCGGAAAAAATTTGCAAGATCATGGACCTGGCTGTGCAAAACGGCGCTCCGCTGATCGGGCTCAACGATTCCGGCGGCGCCCGCATTCAGGAGGGCGTAAATTCCCTGGGCGGCTATGCCGATATTTTTTACCGGAATGTGCAGTCGAGCGGCGTGATTCCGCAAATATCCGCCATCATGGGTCCCTGCGCCGGCGGCGCCGTGTACAGCCCCGCCATGACCGATTTTATCATCATGGTCGAAAACAGTTCGTACATGTTCGTCACCGGCCCCAACGTGGTGAAAACGGTAACCAACGAAACCGTGACCAGCGAAGAACTCGGCGGCGCAAGCACGCATGCTTCCAAGTCGGGCGTAACACACCTCGTAGCCGCCAACGACGTGGACTGCGTGGACAAGATCAAACGGTTGCTCAGTTACCTCCCGCAGAATTGCGAAGACAAGGTGCCCAATCTGCCCTATACCCTGGAGGATGAATACCGCCCGGAACTGGATAGTGTTGTGCCGGAAAATGCCAATCAGCCGTACGACATAAAATCGGTGATCACCGGCATTACCGACCCGGAAAGTTTCTACGAAATTCATGAGAATTATGCTGAAAATATTGTGGTTGGCTTTGCGCGCCTGGCCGGTCGCAGCATCGGCATCGTTGCCAACCAACCGATGAGCCTGGCGGGTGTTTTGGACGTAAATTCTTCCAAAAAAGGCGCGCGTTTTGTTCGCTTTTGTGATTGTTTCAACATCCCCTTGCTGGTTCTGGAGGATGTTCCCGGCTTTTTACCCGGCACCGACCAGGAGTGGAATGCCATCATCACCAACGGCTCCAAGTTGCTCTACGCTTTTTCGGAGGCTACCGTGCCGCGTGTGACGGTGATTACCCGGAAAGCCTATGGCGGGGCCTACGACGTGATGAATTCCAAGCACATCGGCGCCGATATGAATTTCGCCTGGCCTACCGCCGAAATTGCCGTGATGGGCGCTAAAGGCGCTTCGGAGATCATTTTCAAAAAAGAAATCGAAGCAGCGGAAAACCCTGCCGAAAAACTTGCTGAAAAAGAACGGGAATACGCCGAAACCTTCGCCAATCCGTACCGCGCGGCGGCACGCGGGTTTATCGACGAAGTGATTTTACCGAACGAAACCCGGCGAAAACTGATCAAGGCGTTTGCCATGCTGGAACACAAGGCGGTGAAAGGGCCCAAACGCAAGCATGGGAATATTCCGCTTTGATTTTAAATCAAGTTCCCGAACACGCTCAAAACCTACATTTATGCCAACACTGGTATTTGCCACGAACAACGACCATAAAGCCCGGGAGATCGAACAGATACTTGGCGACAGTTACCGGATCAAAACGCTGAAAGAAATCGGCTGCCTGGAAGACATTGAAGAAACGGAAGACACGCTGGAGGGGAATGCCCTGCTAAAAGCGCGTTATGTGCGGGAGCACTATGGTTATGATTGTTTTTCCGAAGATACCGGACTCGAAATTGAAGCGCTGGGCGGAGCGCCGGGGGTGCACACTGCCCGGTATGCCGGCGCCGACAGGGATCCGGATGCGAACATCGCCCTGGCCCTTTCCAACCTGGAAGGCAAGACAAACCGGCGGGCCCGTTTCCGGACAGTGATCGCGCTAATCCTCAACGGCAAGGAAGTACTGCTCGAAGGGGTTTGCCCAGGCAGCATTGCCCTGCAAAAAAGCGGCAGCGACGGCTGGGGGTACGACCCGGTTTTTATTCCGGAAGGTTATGAAAAAACCTTTGCCGAACTGGGCCCTGAAGTAAAAAACAAAATCAGCCACCGCGCCCGGGCTATGGAAAAACTGCGCGTTTTCCTGCAACCTCCCACCGATGAACCGGTGGGCTGAGCAGGGGATTTCTCAGGCTTTTTCAAGCGTAAGGCCAAAGGTAGAGCCCTGGCCGGGAGTGCTGCGCACATTGATCGTTTGCTTGTGCGCTTCCACAATATGTTTCACAATGGCAAGTCCCAGGCCTGTGCCGCCGGCCTCCCGCGACCGGCTCTTGTCTGCCCGGAAAAACCGGTCGAATACGTGCGGCAGGTGTTCCGCTGACATGCCGATACCGTTGTCGCTGACTTCCACCAGGATATAGGATTCCATATCGTAGAAGCTGACTTTTGTGGTGCCGTCTTTCCGACCGTATTTGATGGAATTTTGAACCAGGTTGATCAGCACCTGCCGGATGCTTTCTTTGTCGGCACGCACCCGGAAGCGCTGGTTGGCGCCTTCTTTGTACGTCAACCGGATGTGGCGCTCGGCCGCTTTCATTTCCATATCGGCAAAAACCTCGTCGGTCAATTCCCGGATATCGAACTCCCGCAAATCGAGAATCATTTGTCCGGCCTCCAGTTTATTGATTGTTTCCAGGTCTTCAACAATGGCCTGGAGTCGCTCGATGTTTTTGGCGGCACGTTGCAGGTATTTCATATTCACCTCCGGGTCGTTGATGGCGCCATCGAGCAAGGTGTGGATAAATCCCTGGATATTAAAAATCGGCGTTTTTAGTTCGTGTGAAACATCGCCGATAAATTGCCGGCGGTACACGGCCAGTTTTTCAAGGTCATCCAGTTCGCGGCTTCGTTCTTCAGCCCACTGGTTTACTTCTTCCTCGACGTCGTCCAGAATATTTCTCGCCATTCTGATTTTTTGCGCCTTAAAATCAGATGGAAGTTTGTGGCGGTGAATAACCTTGTAAATCAGTTTTATTTTTCGAAAAATATAATAGCGGATAAAGTAGTAGGTAGCTGAAAAAACAATGACCAGAGAAACAGTGAACACAATGGCCAGCCCGAGCAGTGAAATTTCGAAATGGGCCGAAAGCATGCTCACCAAATAAACCAGAAGTGCAATCAACCCTGCCGAGCTGAGTGCAGCGAACAGCGTAAGCTGCTGGGGGCTCTGGTTTTTAAACATTGGCGGCATACCGGTCAAAAATAAAATGGCGCGGGGAGTTTGTTGGTGCGGCGGGCGGGTTAAAATTCAAATTTGTAGCCGATGCCTTTCATGGTTTTGATGTATTGTTCTCCCAGCCGTTCGCGCAGTTTGCGGATATGAACGTCGATGGTCCGGTTGCCCACGATGACATCGCTTCCCCATATTTTGTCAAAAATTTCTTCGCGGGTAAACACCCGTCCTGGCTTGGAGGCGAGCAGCCAGATAATTTCAAATTCTTTTTTGGGCAGTTCCACCGGCTCACCGGCCCTGAAAACAAGCATCCGGAGGCGGTCGATGACCAGGTCGTGCACCTGAATCGAATTGTCTTCCTCGGGCACTTCACGATTGGCCCTTCGAAGCAAGGCATTGATACGGCTGGTCAGCACCCTGGGTTTGATGGGTTTGGTGATATAGTCGTCGCCGCCAACATCCAGGGCGGTTATCTGGGAAAAGTCTTCATCGCGTGCGGTGAGGAAGGCGATCGGAACATGCTCAAATTCTTTTTTTTCGCGCAGCATGCGGCAGGTTTCCACGCCGTCCAGTTCGGGCATCATGATGTCCATGACGATAAGGTCGGGTTTTTCGCGTTCAGCTACTTCTAACGCTTGCTTCCCATCGTAGGCTGTTACCACCATATAACCTTCTTTTCGAAGGTTGTATTGAAGAAACTCCAGAATATCCGGCTCGTCATCAACGATCAGGATTTTTTTTGCTGGTTGGCTTACCTTCATGGACAGGTTTGTTTCGCGCAAAGGTAGAAAAGAGGCAAAAGGCGGGGCTTTTAATTTTTGATTAAGTAATTGTTAAGTCTTTTTGGGGCTTGCGCGATTTACAGCCTTCCTTAATAAAGTAAGGGTCAGTCACAGCAACTTGCCTCCTCATTTCCACCAGGCGCTCCATGATCTGTTTCTTCAACGTGAATGTACGAATAGTTTTCAGCAAACGCTTTGCGCCCTTGGCTTTAATCGTATTTTTGCGATAGATTAAGCGTAATCAACATAACCATGAAAAACAATTCGATTGATCGCACGCTGCTCCGTCAAAAAATTGAAGCGGCCATTGCAAAAACGGAGGATAAAATAGCAGGGAACCGGAAAAGCACTAAACCCATACCACCGGAAAATTCCATTGGGCGTGTATCGCGAATGGACGGCATAGTCAGCAGGACTAATTAACCCTTAATTTTATGCAAAACGACACCAACGCCCCAACCAAACGACTTGGATTTCTTGACCGCAACCTCACGTTGTGGATTTTTGCCGCCATGTTTCTCGGCGTGGGTTTGGGGCACTTCATCCCCGGTACTGCCAATTTCATCAACCGGTTTCAAAGCGGCACCACGAATATCCCCATTGCCATCGGGCTTATCCTGATGATGTACCCGCCGCTGGCCAAGGTGAAGTACGAAGAGCTGCCGAAAGTGTTCCGGAATAGGCGTATTCTTGGGCTGTCTCTGGTGCAAAACTGGCTGATCGGGCCGGTGCTGATGTTCCTGTTGGCCATTGTCTTTTTGCAGGACAAACCGGAGTACATGACCGGCCTGATCATGATCGGCATTGCGCGGTGTATTGCAATGGTAATCGTGTGGAACGATTTAGCCAAAGGCGACAACGAGTACGTGGCCGGCTTAGTCGCTTTCAACAGTATTTTTCAGGTGTTTTTCTACAGCGTTTACGCCTGGTTTTTTGTGACAATACTGCCGCCGCTGTTCGGTTTACAGGGTGTGGCGGTCGATGTGAGCATCGGCCAAATCGCCGAAAGTGTGTTTATTTACCTGGGTATCCCGTTCATTGCCGGCATCATTACCCGGTACGCCCTGATCCGGAGTAAAGGCAAGGAATGGTATCAACAGGTTTTCATTCCGAAAATCAGTCCGATTACGCTTATTTCCCTGTTGTTCACCATCGTGGTCATGTTCAGTTACAAGGGCGATCTGATCGTGCAGATACCGTTCGACGTGGTACGAATTGCCATCCCGCTGATCCTGTACTTCGTTATCATGTTTTTCAGCGCTTTTTTCCTGGCCAAGCGCGCCGGCGCCGATTATCCCAAAAGCACATCGCTGGCCTTCACCGCTGCGGGCAACAATTTTGAATTGGGTATCGCGGTGGCTATCGCCGTATTCGGCATTGATTCCGGAGTAGCCTTCGCAGCGGTTATCGGCCCACTCGTTGAAGTGCCGGTGCTTATTTTGTTGGTCAACGTGGCCCTCAAACAGCAAAATAAATTTCCTGTTTAAAAATCTTTTCAAACCATGAAAATTGCCCTGTTCAGCGATATTCATGCCAACCTGCCTGCCTTGCCGATGCCGTAGCATTGCGCCCAAGGAAGTAGTGGCCTTCACTCACCACCCGCAAACCAGCCGGCGCAAGGGCTCAAACCAAGTCGTTCCCATCAGCATTTTCACTTTGGAAAAATCGGCACAGGCTTCTTCCCGTTTATCAAGTGAAAGGAAGGCAGAGGCCCTGAAATACAATAATTCCGAATTATCCGGATGCAAAGCCAACGCCTGGTTCCATTTTTCCAAGGCCTGTTCCAATTCATTTTGCCCGCTCAGGGCTGACGCTTCATTTGACAAAAGCATAGCCTGATCAAAGGCCTCGTTGGCTGCCTGACAACCTGGCTCATCTGATTTGAACAGCATGCGCACCGGCACGGAGGTAGCCACAGGCCGGCCCTGATATTGCGCAGGTATCCACTTTCCGGAAGAGCGGTTGGCCAGGCGAATGGCTTCCCATTGAAAATCGAGGCCCAGTGCGCTGAAATCGAGTTGATCCTCAATGTCGACCTGCCCGTCGGGGCGAATGATCAGTGCCAGTTCGATAATCCCGGTTTTGCAGCTATCCCGGTATGCTGTGGGGTACTGAAGCCCATTGAGCAAAAAGTTCAGCAGTCCTTCATCGCCGCCCTCGAAATCGGGCATGGAGTCCACCTGAACATAAATTGAATCGCCGGCGGCGTTAATAAAATAAGGTAAGGCCTCCTGCAAACGAAACCGCAACGGCATTGCCTGACGCATCCGCACCGGTTTACCCTCCCGCATAGCCGGGAGCCACCGGAGCCCGGCCTCATCCAATGCTTGTAAAACACGAGCGGCTTCCGGGCCGCATCCACCGCCAATATCTTTTAAAATTTTGATGCCGGAAATTCTGCCCGTCGGCTCAATTACAAACGACGTGACAACGGTGCCTTCCAGGTTGTTTTGCCTGGCTTCCTCCGGATACCGGATGTTTTTTGCGACAATGGCCAGAAGTTGGGCTTCTGCACAGCGGCGAATACTGTCCTCCGTCCAGCCCGGATGTCGTTCAGGCTGGCAGCTCGTGAGCAGCGGCAGCGGCATGCGTTCGGCCACCTCATAAATAGTGGTATCGGTAGATTGCGCGGTTGCCGGGTAGTACAGCAGTGCCAGAAGTAGTGCAATGGGAAATGTATACTTCATATTTATGTTTGTTTAAGCGCAAAAGTACGGCAGGGGGAAACATTCGTCGACCCGGGGACAAACAAAAAGGTCCTACCACATTCGGCAGGACCCAAAAGGAATAATCCCATGAACATTGTTAGTTATTGGTTAATAGAGTCAGGTTTGTTCATGGAACCCAATGGTGATTTAGCGGGAACTGGCAACCGTTATGGTTCCATTTTTGATTTGAATACTAACAGGTTTACGCATAATCCGCTGAAATTTGATGATATAATTGAGTTTGATGTTTCAAAAATCAAAGCGGTTATCGAGGCGGATGTCAGACTTGGCTAATCGGATTCTGGAGCACAACAAGGGAATTTTTAAAGCAATAAGTTGCGCTGGAAAGATATGTGGCTTAATTTTGGGCTCTTGCAATCAAACGATTTTATCACCGCCATAAGTTTAATCCTCCGTTATGGCAACTTATTCGTTTTAATCCCATGCACATTCCCTTTGGAATGGGGCCGGCCATCAGGGCTGGCCTTTTTTAATTAATTGAACCACATTCCCGAGTCTGCAAATATGCACTGCCTGAGCGTTGAGTTCAAATAACATTTTTCAATTGTTGTGAAAGTGCACGGTTAATTTTTCTTTTTATTAATATCAAATCTGCACACTGAAGTTCAGCGACTTAGGAGAACATCAAACGAAATCGCTGATAAAAATTGTGAACATTTATCACCCGTTTTTTTCTTTTAAACTATGCAAAACCTCCTGATAATTGGCGCTGGTCGGTCAGCCACTGTTTTGATTAATTATATCCTGGAGCAAGCCCGGCAACATAATTTCTTTGTCACCATTGCAGACGCTGACATTGCCCTGGCACAACAAAAAGTAGGCAAAAATCCGAACGGAAGGGCCATTTGGCTGGATGCTTCCAAACCAAATGACCGCCGGGAAATTATCAGCCGGCATGATGTCGTCGTTTCGATGCTACCCCCGCAAATGCACCTCGATGTTGCCCAGGACTGTATTGCATTGGGCAAACACATGGTTACCGCCAGTTACGTTTCCAAGCAGGTTTTTCGCCTGGGCGATGAAGCGCGCCAACGTGCCCTGGTTTTCATGAATGAACTGGGGCTTGACCCGGGCATTGATCACATGAGCGCCATGCAACGCATCGACCGGATAAAAGCCAAAGGCGGGAAGATCACTGCGTTTTACTCGTATACCGGCGGGTTGGTTGCGCCGGAAAGCGACAATAACCCCTGGCACTATAAATTCAGCTGGAATCCGCGCAATGTTGTGCTGGCGGGTCAGGGTACCGCACAGTTTTTGGAAAACGGCAAATTGAAATATATACCGTACCGGCGCTTGTTTCGGCAACACCGGACGGTTGATATTCCGGGAATGGGCCAGTGGGAAGTGTATGCTAACCGCGACTCCCTGTTGTACCGCGATGCGTATGGTTTGCAGGACATAAAAACGCTTTTTCGGGGCACAATCCGGTACAAAGGTTTTTGTGATGCCTGGAATGCCCTGGTCCGGATTGGCATGACGGATGCCACATTTCCAATCATCGACTCGGATAAATTGACTTACCACGATCTGATGGATGCCTTTTTGGGTATCAGTGAAGGCACGGGGTCGGTTAAAGACCGGATAGCGCAACTGATCGACGTGGAACCGGATGGTGAAATTATTGAAAAACTTAGTTGGCTGGGCTTGTTCAGTAAGCGGCGCATCAAAATAGCGAACGCTACACCTGCCCTGATCCTGGAAAACTTGCTGCTGGAAAAATGGGCGTTAAAACCAACAGACAAAGACATGGTGATCATGCAACACGTCTTTGAATACGAAATCAAGGGCCGAAAACACAAGCATACCTCCACGCTGACCATGAAGGGGAAAGACGGCAGCGACACGGCCATGTCTCGCCTGGTCGGTCTTCCACTGGGCATTTTTGTCAAGCTGCTGTTGCTGGGAAAGATATCAACTACCGGCGTGCGTATTCCGACCATGCCGGAAGTGTACGAACCGGTAATGCAGGAGTTGGAACAATACGGGGTCCGGTTTACGGACCTGGAGGAATAATTGTCTGAAGTATTTCGATCAGCACCGTATTCAATTGTTCGATAGCCAGCTCAAGTTCCCAGGCATCGCGGTTGCGGGGCTCGACATAGTTTGAAATGCACCGAATCTCCACAAAAGGAACTTCTGCGAGCAGGCAGCCAAAAAAAATAGCGGCGCCTTCCATTGTTTCAACCTGTACTTCGGGATATTTATCCCGGATTGCCGCTATGGAGGCCTCCGTCCCGTGCACCCGGTTTACAGTAAGGCCCCGCACCGCAGGCAGAAATGGCGTTTCGTTTGCTGCGTGGTTATACAATATCCCGTTTACGAACGGGGGTTGGCTCCAATTTATCAGACCGAGTTCGAATATGTCGGTGAACCGGCCATCAGCTTCCTCTACACCCAGATCACCAAAGCGTTCGGAGATTACCTGAACAACTGTGCCGGGTGGCAATGTCCGATCAAATGCACCGGCCACACCTGCATTGATCACCCAGTCGACTCCCACTACCGCCAGCGTTCTGCCCAAATGCCAGGCCGTTGCCGGTGCTCCTACTCCGGTTATCAGCAATTGGACCGACAAGGAATTTTTTTGAAAATGCTGATCCGGCGTTTTTTTAAACGTCGATTCCAGGAAGGAAATGACGGGAGCAATTTCAAAAGGAGTGGCAGCTATGAGCAAGACGTGCATCTTTTTTTAGGTGTGAAATTACTGCTTGGAAAGTATTTTCTGCGGTGCGTTACAGGCTTCAAAATTTGAAAAAGGAATAAACGTCGGGCAATTTTGCCGGAGTAATGATCCTTCCTACCTTGCCGCAGAAAATGGATATAACAATGCGCATCGAATGGTTTGCCAGCTGGTTTGACTCGCCCTACTACCATATTTTATATCAAAGTCATGACGACACAGAGGCCCGGCAGTTTATTGGCAGGTTATTGCAGGCGCTTGATTTGCCTGAAAATGCGCGTATACTCGATCTCGCATGTGGGAAAGGCAGACATGCCCGGTATTTAGCGGAAAAAGGATTTGACGTAACCGGGTTAGACATTTCACCTTCGAACATCACCTTTGCCCGCCAGTTTGAACACGAGCGGCTCACATTTTTTCAACACGATATGCGGCTTCTTTTCCGCATCAACTATTTCGACGCCATTCTCAATATTTTTACCAGTTTTGGATACTTTGATTCGGATAAAGATCACATAAAAACTCTGATTAATGTGCGCCGTGGCCTGAAGCCCGGCGGATTATTTTTACTGGATTTTTTCAATGCACACTGGGTACAACAAAATATGGTAAAACATGAAGTAAAAAGCCTGGATGGCATCGAATTCAACTTGCATAAAACCATACGCGATACCCAAATTTATAAACGGGTGGAATTCACGATTGGCGATAAAAAATTTAGGTTTCGTGAACGGGTGCGCCTGTTTAGCCTCAGTGATTTCCAGTCCATGTTTAAACAATCCGGTTTGGAAATTATCGAAATATTTGGAGACTATGATCTCAGCGCCTTCAATTCAGAACATTCCAGACGGCTGATTCTTATTGGACAAAAACCACATTGATATGACCTGGTGGCAAAATCTGGATATTACCATTTTTCAATTAATTAATGACATCTGGAGCAACCCGGTTTTTGATTTCCTTTTACCAATTTGGCGTGAACGGTGGACATGGGTTCCACTTTATCTTTTGCTGGTTATTTTTATCCTGCGGCAGTTCAAAAGCCGAACGGGGCTGACCATTTTACTTGGGCTTGCTCTGACGGTAGGTATGTCTGATTTTACAAGCAGTACGTTGATCAAAAAGAATGTACAACGCTTGCGCCCATGCAATGACCCGGCAGTTCGCGCGATCGTAATCCAACGAATTCCTTGCGGAAGTGGCTACAGTTTTACATCATCCCATGCAGCAAACCATTTTGCCGTGGCAATATATCTTAGTTTATTCTTAGCCAGACTTGCTCCATGGGTGCGGCCCGCATTGATTTTGTGGGCATTTCTTGTAGCGTATGCGCAAGTTTATGTAGGCGTTCATTATCCTGGCGATATTTTGGGAGGGGCGCTTTTGGGTGGTGGCTTGGCCTGGATAACAGGACTGCTTGTTCGGAAAAAAATCAAGGACATCCAGGTATAATCTCCCAATACTTCAAGAGCCTTCCCGGTTTAGCAACCAGGAAGGCTCTTGAAATACGCACAAATTTTAGATAAGTTATTTATTGGTTTTTAGACGTGTAGCGTTGTACAATATCCAAAATACGGCCGATAATTGTCACATCAGGAACCGGGATTTTAGATGCCCCGCTATCTTCTTCTTCAATCAAAACGGATTGCGTGGTTTTTGCAGCTTGTTCGCAACTGGATTTACCAGCGTAAGCAGCATGCAAATTAACATAGGCAAATGAAAAGAGGCTCATTGCCAGAACTGCTGCAAGTAAATATTTGGAAAGTAGTTTTTGTTTCATGGTTCTCGTTTTCCGATGCTCGAAAGTAATGGCAAATCGTTAAACAAACATCTAATTCCGACAAATTAATCGCTATTACTGACAAACTGCCGGTAAAAAAGGTTGCACAATTTATTTGATTTTTTCCAGATTAAAATAAACCCGGACGGTGTTACACCGCCCGGGTTCGTATCGTCAAACCAAAAATCAATCAAATTATTGCTTAAGACCGCCAGTGCTGGCAGGTACGCTTTCTTTAACAGCCGGTGCTTTTACTTCACCTTTGATGGTGAGCATCCGGGTTTCGACTGCCTCATTCGTTGTGATCGTTACCGTTTTGGTGAAGGAGCCAACGCGTTGTGTATCGTAACGCACTTCGATTTCACTGCTTTCACCGGGCATGATCGGCTCTTTGGCGTAGGTAGGAACAGTGCAACCACAGGAACCTTTTGCAGTTTTGATAATGAGCGGCTCATTGCCGGTATTGGTAAATTTGAATTTGCGAAGCGGATCAGAGCCTTTGTCAACGGTACCGTAGTCAACGGTAGTAACATCGAAGGTCATAACCGGACCATTGGTAGTTTGAGCCGTCAGCGTAAAGGAGCCTACAAGAGCTAATGCGAGAATGGCGAGGACTTTTTTCATCAGAATGGAATAGTTTGTTTACGTAAAATCTGTTCTTATTTTCTTGTTGAGACAAAAGTAGGGCCCTCCGAACGCCCCCCAAAGGCTTGCGCTGTTAATGATGTCCAAACAAAAGCAAATCCTTTTTTAAGATAGGGAATAAGCCTGCGAATTAGTGCCTGGCGGCAAAAACCTGCTCGTAAATCCGTTGCAAAAACCGCTTCTCTTCCGTGATAATTTCGGCACTTCCCTGAAGTTGTTGTTCAAATGGTATCTCCCGGTTGTAGCTGGTTTTTAAGCCATCCGGCAAATAAACCAGGATGGCGTATTTATTGTCACGTGGGACAAGCGATTTGGAAATTACCTGACCACGCAAGGTGCCGAATTCATAATACGGATAACTGTCGAGTTTCAGGATCACCCGCTGGCCAGGCAGCACTTTCCCGCTACCGGCAACCGGCAAGAGCAAGCGCCCAACAATCTTGTCGCTTTTTGGAGGCACGATCACCAAGACCTGATCGCCTTGTTTGACAAATTGTTTTGCGCTGAAATACGTGGCGTTTAGAGAAATCCGCCCGTCAATGGGCGCCGTGAGCAAATATGTTTGTTTCCATTTATCAATACCGGCCTGCAGGGAGTTCAGGCTCTGGCGCAACCGGCTTACAATGGACGCCTCATCCTGCCGTCCGCTAAATGACACATCATTGCGGTTTTTGCCCAGGTTAATAATTTCATTTTGTTTGCGCAGCACACTTTCATCCAGCGCATCAATTTGCCGCTCCAGATCATCCACGCGATTCCGTTCATTTTCGAGTTCAACCTGTGAAATCAACCCCGCATCGTACAGTTCACGCTGTTTCTGATACCGTTCTTTTGCCGTACTGAGCTGGCTTTGTAGCCGAACCTTAGCCCGCTGATCATACTGGATGCTTTGTTCCAGTTTATCGATCTGGCGATTGATCGACCCGATATTTTGCTGAATGGATGGACTTTTGTCCTGCTTGCCAAAACGATATGCGGCCACATCCTGCACAAATGCCGAATAATCCGATTGAACCTCTCCAATATCCAGATTCTGCAAAACGCGAATTTCATTCAAGGAATCGGCGCCATACTGTTGCCAACGTGTGACATGCTCCTCAAGTCGCAAAACATCTTCATAATCAGCCGTGCTTTCCAGCACAGCCAGGATGGATCCTTGCTTCACAGCCGCCTTGTCCTGTGCAAAAAACTTTAAAATATGACCATCCGTTCGCGCCACAACATCAACTGGCGGCACCGTTGTCGTAATCAGTACCTTGGCTTCGATCACATCGGGGTAGCTGATTATTGCGGCTACACTCAACAGCGCGGTAATGCAAATAAACACGACCAAAGTCCCCCAACGCACCAGCCATCCCGGTGGCGTACCGAGTATTTCCTGCACTTCTTCGGAGCGCAATTCAATGTATTCCCGCTCTTCCATAATTTACATGCCCAGTTCCAGTTGATTTTTTACCAGGTGATAATAAGCGCCACGGTTATAGGTCAATTCGTCATGCGTGCCTTGTTCCACTACTTCGCCTTTTTCAAGGACAATTATATTGTCTGCATTGCGCACCGTACTCAGCCGGTGGGCTACGATGATAACGGTTTTACTCCGGAACACATTTTCGAGATTATGCATGATCACCCGCTCATTGTAGGCATCTAAGGCATTTGTCGCCTCATCAAAGAAAATATAGTCCGGATTTTTATACACCGCCCGGGCAATCAGGATGCGCTGCCGCTGCCCCTGGCTCACCCCTACCCCATCCTGGCCGATCTTGGTATTGTAGCCCAATGGCAGCGACTCGATGAAGGTCTGAATATTGGCCACTTTGGCTGCGTATAACAACTTGCGACGGTCTATGGTATCCTCTCCAAGCGTAATATTTCGAGCGATCGTATCGGAAAAAATAAATCCGTCTTGCAATACCACGCCGCAATGGCTCCGCCAGAGTTTATGATCGATATTGGCAAGGTTAATGTCTCCCAACCGGACACTACCTTCCGTTGGCGGATAAAAGTTCAGGAGCAGTTTTACCAACGTCGTTTTCCCGGACCCACTGCTTCCGACGATAGCGGTCACCTTGCCCTCCGGGAAATTGAGCTTGATGTTGCGCAGTACCCAGGGTTCATGCGGCCCGCCGTACCGGAACGACAAATCCTCCATGATCAAATCCCCGTTAGCAGGCAGCACGGTCACTTTAGCATCGTCTACCGGCTCTTCATCGGGCTTTAAGTGAATTTCATTCATACGTTCGAGGCTGATCTTTGCCTCTTGCGCTACAAGAATAAATTGCACCAGCGACTCCAGCGGCCCGTTCATATGCCCGATAATATATTGTACGGCAAGCATCATCCCCAGGGTCATATCGCCATGAATTACCGCCGTAGCTGCCGTTACCGAGATCAAAATATTTTTGCCTTCGTTGATAAATGCCGCACCGGCGCGCTGCATCTGATCCGTTGCGAGGTAGTCGACATTTACCCGAAACAACTTGGCCTGTATCCGTTCCCAGGCCCAGCGTTTTTGGCGCTCGGCATTATGCAGTTTGATTTCCTGCATGCCGTTTACCAATTGGATCAGGGCGTTTTGGTTGTCGGCCATTTGCTCGAACCGGCGGTAATCAAGCGCCCGCCTGCGGTGCATGAACAACGCCACCCAGCCAAAATAAAACAGCGCAGCAATGAAGAAAATCGCAAATATCCAGACGTTGTAAAAAAGCAGGACCAACCCAAAAACCAGCAGGCTGACCACCGAAAACAAGGTAACCAGCGAATTCGAGGTCAGAAATCGCTCCACCCGTTCGTTATCATAAATACGCTGGAGCAGGTCACCGGTCATTTTCGAATCAAAAAAGGCCATCGGAAGCCGCATGAGCTTGATCAGAAAATCCGAAACCAGATTGATGTTCACCCGGGTACCGATATGCAATAAAATCCATCCCCGGATAAACTCCACAGCCACCTGACTCAAAAAAAGCATGCCCTGCGCAGCCAGAATAAGGTAAACAAAGCTGAGGTCGTTCAACTGAACGCCCTTGTCGACAAGCGCCTGCATTAAAAACGGAAAGACCAGCTGCACCGCACTGCCAAGGATCAATCCGAGCATCAACTGCCAAATGAGCCGTTTGTGCGGAACGAGGTAGCGGCCCAGGATGCCCAATCCCGCGCGATCCGTCGTTTCACCTTCCCGTTGAAAGAATTCCGGCGATGTTTCCAGCAGAAGCAGGATTCCCTGTGGTTCGGTGTTGTACACATCGCTGATCCAGTTGTCCAAAAATTCCTGTTCCGTCAATTGTACTTTCCCAACCGCAGGGTCGGAAACATAAACCTTCCCGTTTGCAATGCGGTAGACCACCAGGAAGTGATTTTGTTTCCAGTGCGCAATGCAGGGCAAGGGCAACTCCGCTTGCAGGCGTCCAAAACCGGTTTTGACGCCCAGCGTCCGAAAGCCGATCTTCTCCGCAGCATCGGCAATGCCCATGAGCGAAACCCCCTCGCGGTCGAGATAAGACAAGTCCCGCAAATAATCGAGCGAATAGTGTCGGCCATGATACCGGGCCACTATCCGCAAACAGGTTGCGCCGCAATCCGACGCATCAAGTTGTTTATAAAAAGGAAAACTATCGGCCAGCATAGGCGGTATTCCGTACAAGTGCAGGGGTTAACTCAGGTTGCAAAGCTACTTGTTTTTTTCAAAAAAACTGTCCCGGTCCGGATTTGCTAAACGCTTGTAAACAAAGTACATACTAATGGATTTTATTCTCCGGAGCGTTCATCCACAAAATTGTTGTAGGCATTGATAAACGATTGATAAAGCAACTTGCCCTGCACGGTATACCCCACTTTGGAATAATGCACCGAATCCGACGATAACAAACCGGTTGATCTCCAGCGTTGCGCCGATTGCGCCCCACCACCCAACTGGTACAAATCCCAGAGGGCATAGCCGTTGTCGAGCGCAAATTCCCGGATAACGCCACTGACCTGCCCCAGGTACGGATTAAAGCCCGTGCCCCGCAAATACGAGTCGGCCGGTGTGGTAAACAAAAAATACGCGTTCGGTGCATATTGTTTGATTTGCCGGACCAGTTCCTCGATCTGGTTATAAATGTACCGGGTACTGAGCTTGCCCTGCGCCTCATTGGTGCCGAAGGAAACGATGATCAGGTCCGGGTTCAGATCAGCCAGTTGCCGGGCAAAAAACCGGGCACGGACAAAGTCCGAAAATTTACTGCCGTTTACCCCGATGGAATGATATACCAGGCCGGACAACTCGTTTTCCAGCATAATCCCATCCAGCATAAAACTACCTTTCGACTGTTCATCCGATTTTTCAAAGCCGATACTCACCTGGGAAACCGGGCGGTCAAAATAATACGACTTGTAAAATTCATCCTGCAGGAACAACACGGCTTTTTGATTGGTCACATCATCGTAAACCGAAAACTCAACCGGGCCGCTATCCTGCCGGTGATAAATCGTCACCTTGGTAAACAAACGGGTTTCCGCGGTGGAGGTGTCGCGCAACCGGACGGTCAGATTCCCCGTGTGCCGGAAGGTTTCGAGCAAAAATCCGCTCACCCCGTAGGGGGTTGCCTCGTCCAGATTCCGCTGACAGTTGCTGCCGTACCAGTTGACATTGGTTTCAACCAGGTAATCCCGCGGGCCATTGGAGCCGGCCAGTTTGTACGGAAAAATCAACCCGCGCCCGCCGTCGCCGAAGGCCTGCTGCAACCGTTCGCGCACCACCGCGGTGAAATAGTTCCCTAAAATGTGCGAGTCGCCGATGTGCACAATATTGATCTTGCGCCCACCGCCCACCCGCTGGCGGTAAAGTTTGCGGTACAACGGTTCCAGGTAAGCGCTGTTCTCGATTTCGTTTTTTGCTTCGTTCAAAAACGTATACCCAACGGTGTCCTGGTCCGTTATGTCCACTTTTGGAGGGCGGAATTGCGATTGGCACTGGCTGGCACATATCATCAAAAACAACAGGCAGGAAATAGCCCGGACGGATGAATACCTGACTTGGAAATGGATTGACATTTTTAAAAACCAGTTGAGTTTAAAACAAAGGTAGCAATTCAAATGGCCGTCAAGCGTCGGAATACCGTTACTTGCTTTGTTGCGCCGCTTTTCTGGTTTTGTATTCCTGCTGTGCATCCAGTAACAACTGCGCAAACATATGCCCCATCACTTTTCCGCCCTCATGGGTCAGGTGGGTGTAGTCCCGGTTGGCAAGCGCCGGGCGCCGGTGTTCGGCAAATTCGACCATCGTGCCCGGGCCGCCCATGCCCTGGAATAAATCGAAGAATAAAAAGCCGTGTTTTCGTGCCAGTGCCCGTTGCATTTCCGTGATCGCAATTACACTCGGATAGGTTGCCAGTTCGCCCTGTATTTTACCGGCACGGTCGGCCACACTAATGGCCAGGATCAGTTTTCCGGGAAAACATTTGCGCAGGTGGGCATACGTTTGATCCAGTTCGGCTTCGTACCAGCGCAGATTGTCCAGGTTGGGCGTCACGGCGTTCAAGCCCAATTGCACAACAATCAATTCGTATTGTTGGACGGCATCAAATTGCCGGGCCAATCCGGGCCGGATCAATTTCAGGCGCCCGCCGGTATTCCCGCGCACGGAAAAATTGTCCAGATAAATGCCCGGCCCACTTTCCAGGGAGGCGCCGTAGAGGATCAGGGTACTGTCGGGCGCATCGAAGCGCAAGGCAAATGCCCGGGTAGCCGGCTCCGTTTGCTTCCACGACCACACGCTCAAAGCGCCATCGCTTGCCGGCAGACTATCGTACCGGGGAAAGGAACTTTGGTTTTGCCAGACAAACTGCGCCAGCGTGTCGGCATGGTAAAACAACCGGAAATGCGTCCAGCGGCTGGTATGCTTGAAATAATCGGCGCCTTCGTAGTGCACAAAAGCCTGCGGTTTGGGCCGGTAAACAAAGCCGTTGATCCCGAACGGTTCGCCACTTCGACTGTTTTTTACAATGGAAAACGTACGCCAGTTTTCATACCTGTGCACCAGGGTCCGCTTAAACCGGGCTACCTCGGAGGTGATCGGCACGTACCCTACCCCCGCTCCGCCCCAACGGGTTTGGAGCGTATCCCGCAAATCGCCGAGCAGAATATCGCCTTCCACGAATGAGTCGCCGAAAAAGGCGATCCGAACGGCGCGCCGCTTTGCCCGAATGGCATCCACAGCGGCAAAAAATCGATCCATGCCGTTTTGCTCCGGGGTGTAGTCTTCGATGATTTGGCCAAACAGGTCCGGCGACACCGCCCGGACATAGCCCAGGCTGTCGAGCCCGGTATCCGGCACTTCCGCCGTATCGTTTTGCTGATCAAGGGCCTGGTCGGGCAAAACCGCCGGTACTGTATCCCGGTTATTCGCGCGTATGTCGGCGAAAATATCCATTTTTCGCAAGGCCACACCGCCGATCGACAGGTCTTCCGGAAGCAGGGAGAGCCCGGCCAGCAGCAAAAAAACCAACACGGTAAGCCGCAGGGTTTGATCGAGATAGTTTTTCATGGTGTGCAAAGGTAAGCATGTACTGCACTTCGCGGGTTTATTTGGCGGGGCCTTCATTTTTGAGCAAAGCCTGCAATAACACGGTATACCCGGGAATGCAGGGCAGGAGCTTGGCACGTTTTATGATATAATACACCCGGGGCCTGCCCCTGATTTTTAGTACCTTGCCTGTCCCAATCCGATTCTTCAACCTTATGGTAAATCTGCTATGATCTCGGTTACCAAACCCTTCCTCCCGCCCATTGATGAGTACAACAAATACCTCCAGGGCATCTGGCAACGCAACTGGCTGACCAACAACGGACCCCTCGTAAACCAGCTGGAACTGGAGTTAAAGGAATACCTGAAACTGGACCACCTGATCTATGTCGGCAATGGAACGATTGCCCTCCAAATCGCCTTCAAGGCGCTCGGGCTTCGCGGCGAGGTGATCACCACACCGTTTAGTTATGTGGCCACGGTCAGCTCCTTGCTTTGGGAAAATCTGCGTCCGGTTTTCGTGGATATCGACCCGCGCAGTATGAACATTGACCCCAAAGGCATTGAGGCGGCCATCACGCCCGATACCTCGGCCATCCTGGCCACGCATGTGTACGGCAATCCCTGCGAGGTTGAAAAAATTCAGAAAATTGCGGATAAACACGGCCTGAAAGTCGTTTACGATGCCGCGCATTGTTTTGGAACAACCTACAAAGGCAAGTCCATTTTTGCCTTTGGCGACATCAGTACCACCAGTTTTCACGCCACCAAACTTTACCATACCATCGAAGGCGGCGCCATCATCACGCCGGAAGCCGAGCTGCTGAAAAAAGCCGCGCTTATGCGCAATTTCGGACACACCGCCACCAATGATTTTGCCGAAGTGGGAATCAATGGCAAAAACTCCGAATTCCATGCCGCCATGGGATTGGCCAATTTGAAATATGTGGACCAGATCCTGCAAAGCCGGAAAGAACAATGGCAATTGTACCACGAACTCCTGAAAGATTTTGAAGCAAAAGAAATCCACCTCCTGGAGCCCGACGGCTTTAACTACGCCTACTACCCGCTGCTTTTCCCCAGCGAAGAGCGGCTCAAGAAGTACATCGAAATCCTCCAGGTAAACTATATTTTCCCAAGGCGATACTTCTATCCATCGCTGAACGAACTGCCTTTTACCGGCACACAAACGGCCCCGATCAGCGAAGATTACAGCAGCAGGGTATTGTGTTTGCCGCTTTATTACGACTTATCTCCGGAGACCCAGCAAATGATCGCCCGGTTGTTGTACCGTATTCAAAACAATGAGCCGAAATGAATCTAGCGATTATGCAACCTTATTTTTTTCCATACATCGGCTATTTTCAGCTGATCCGGTGTGTGGATAAATTTGTGGTGTATGACGATGTAAATTATATCAAAAAGGGCTGGATCAACCGAAACAGAATACTGGTAAACGGCGCCCCCACCCTGATCACTATTCCGGTAAAAAATGCCAGCCAAAACCGGATGATCAATGAAACGGAGCTGACGAGCGACCGGGGCTGGATTCCCAAATTTTTAAAAACGCTGGAACAGGCGTACAAAAAAGCGCCTTTTTTCCCGACTGTTTTCCCAAACATTGAAGCGATTCTCCAGGCTGAATACGCCAACATCGCCGAACTGAACGTGGCTACGATTCGCTTTGTGTGCCGTTACCTGGGTTTGGAAACTACACTTGTGCCTGCCTCCGGAGGCTACGCCAACAAGCACCTGAAAGCCCAACACCGCATTCTCGACATTTGCCTGCAAGAGTCGGCAACCACCTATGTCAACCCCATTGGCGGCATGGAATTATACGACCACGGCCTGTTCGAACAACACCAGTTGGCGCTGTATTTTATAAAACCGGCCCCAACACCCTACCGCCAGTTTGGAAACGAATTTCACGCCAACCTGTCTATGCTGGATTGTTTGATGTTTTTGGAAAAAACCGAATTAGCGGCTAAACTCGAAGAGTTTCAACTTATTTCAAATGAATAATTTATAAATCTGTCGGCGGCCACAGGCTTTTCCCCAGACAAATCCTCCGCTTGGCAAAATTCTTGTTTAATACTCCATGGCACATGTGCCCCCCGCCTATTCGTTTCAACAGTTAAAATTTTCAAAGCCGGTTTAACATGAGTTCAACAGACCCGATGGTAAGCATTTGCATGGCAGCCTACAACCACGAGGGCTTCATCGCAAAGGCCATCGAAAGCGTAATGATGCAGGAAACAGATTTTCCGATTGAACTGGTGATTGGTGAAGACTGCTCGCCGGACGCCACCCGCGAAATCTGCGAACGCTATGCCGCAAAATATCCGGACAGGATCAATCTCCTGCCTTCAGAAACCAATTATGGCATGTCGAAAAACGGCATCCGGATCATGAACAACTGCCGCGGAAAGTACATTGCGATTCTCGATGGCGACGACTTTTGGAGCGATCCGCATAAACTACAAATGCAGGTGGAGTTCCTTGAAAACAACCCGGATTACGGACTCATTCACACCGATGTTGATCCTGTAGATGATTCGGGAACCCCAATCGAAGCGGAATCTGTCGAGTACAGAAGGCAAAATCACAAGGAAGGCTATGTTTTTTTCAATATGCTGTCCGGCTTCAATTTTATTAATTCCTGCACCGCCCTGTTTCGCCACGACCTGTTAAAAACCGATGCCTCCAGCCTTGAAAAATACTGGTTTGCCTATGATTTTTGGTATTGGCAACGGGTGGCGATGCATTCAAAGGTTTACTATCTGAATAAAAAGACGGCCTGCTACCGGATGCACCAGGGCGGCATTACAAACACCGCCCAGTTCAAAAAAAATAAATTGCGCAGTTACTACGTCCTGCATGATGTGATTGAACAGTTTCACAAGGCGCCGCCCCGCAGGTTAAATGAGGCGGAAAAAAGGATGATCTTTCAAAAAATCATCTCCCTGCTATACCGGAAGGAAGGGTCGCTGCGCATGAAACTTTCCACCTTCAGAATTATGCCCCACTATTTCCCCGGTTTTTCGGGGGTAGCCGATATCCTGTTGTCGAAAATTGGTGTCCGCGCACCCTTGAAAGTGGCCTCCAAACATTCTCAGGTTTCCTAAAACACCCTGTTGACGCACACCCGGCAGACATGCTTGATTTGGTTTGCGATAGCAAAATATGAAGACTGAACGATGAAAAATTTCGCAGTATTTGTTTCCGGCTATGGACGCGGCGCGATGGAAATCATAAAAGATTGGAAACGCGGATTGGTAAAACCCAACCTGAAGTTGTTGCTCAGCAGTAGTCCGGATTCCGCCTGTATTGATTTTGCCCGGGAAAACGGCCTGGCCTGCGTGGTGGTGGAGCGCAAAAAAGGCGAATCCAAAGCAGCCTTCGAAAGCCGGATACTGGAAACGCTCCGGCCTTATGAAATCGATTACATCTACCTGGCCGGCTGGATGCATATCCTTGGAACCACCCTGCTCGCTGCCTTTCCCGGCAAAGTGGTCAACGTACATCCCTCCCTGCTTCCAAGTTTCAAAGGGCTAAACGGTATTCAACAAGCCATGGAATATGGCGTAAAGTTAACCGGCGTCACCACGCACTTTGTTGACGAGACCATTGACGGCGGAAAGATCATCGCTCAAAAATGTATCGAAATAAAAACCGGCGATACGTTCGACGATATCGACAACCGCCTTTTCAAAATTACGACGCTGATCACCCTGGATACGATCAATGAAATTTTCAAATAAAAAAAATCAATACTTCCTACTATGAAAGAAAAATGGATACAAGAAATTAAAACTCAGGGGTATTGCCGGATCCCCGGGGTTTACAGCCCCGAAGAGGTGGAAAAGGGCCTCGAAATGACCCGGTACTGGTACGAAAAAAGCAAAGGAATGGTTTCCTCGCGGCTTTCAGCGCTTACCAAAAACGACCTCTACCTCTGGAACCCGCATTACAAGGATCACTTCTTTCTTGATCTCTTTTTCCGGCCCAAAATCCTCCAGGAGATCATGATGCACTTTCTGAATGACCAGTGGTTTCGGGCCATTCCCGCAGACGAACCCAACTACATTTTGCAAAACCTGATGGGCCGG
>CAZAEZ010000033.1:0-59368 GCA_964484205.1 uncultured Saprospiraceae bacterium
CAAGTTTTTACACATTTTAAAATCTTCAATCAACTTGTGGGTAATCGGGAGCCCCAGCGGGGAGGGGGGCTTGCCCTCTAACTAATGCCTGATTGCGTTTACGAAATCGAAAAGTATAACGAAATCAGGCCCCCCTCCCCGCTGGGGGAGGGGATGGGGGTGGGGTCGACGTACGGAAGCCACAAAAATTCATTTTCGCCGATTTGTGTGTAATGGACAGGTTTCAACCCGCAGGACAAGTTTGCGCGAAATACACCACCATTTTCAACGTTTGAAAGCAAACTAAAACACCCGTACGTATGAAACACCGTTCCATTCTTTTTTGTGCCTTTTTTCTCGGTGCAACATTGCCGCTTGGGGCCCAGGTAATGGGCAACTACGGCGAACAAAACCAGATGCAATACCAAAACATCCAGCCCAGCGCCCAATTCCGGGCCGTACCCAAAAGTGCCCGCCTGCAGGCCGACAACATCCTGGAGGTCAGCATCAACGCGCTGTCCAACCAACGCGCCGATTCGTACACCGCCATTTTCAGCGTCCTTCAATTGGGAAAAACAGCCGACGAAACCAACAAACTGCTCAACAGCCGGCTCGACGGATTCCTGGCGTCACTCAAAAGCCTGGACATACCCCGGGAAGCGATTTACGTAGATATGGTCAACTTCCTGCCCCGTTACGAGTACGACGTGGAGAAAAAATTGTTTTCCAAAAAATCCTACACGGAGATTCCGAAAGGGTTTGAGTTGCAAAAAAACGTGCACATCCGCTACGATAACCCGGGCCTGCTCGACGACATCGTGACGGCCGCTGCCCAACAGGAAATTTACGACATCGTCAAAGTCGATTATTTTATCAACGACCCCAACAAGGTGTACCGGGAGTTGCGTGAAGCCACCTTCACTTACCTGAACGACATCGAAGCCAAATACAACGAAATTGGATTGGCGCTCGATTCCGCCTACCTCATCACTGCCGAAAACGCCTGGGTAGCCTACCCGATCAATCGCTACGAAAGTTACCAGGCATTCAGCACCCAACGGCTCGACGAGAACAGTAAAAGTGCGGTGGTTACCACTGCCGACAAACCGGTCAGCCGTTTCTACAATGCCATCCCGGCCAACGACTACGACATTGTGCTCAACCCTGAAATTCTGGAACCTGCCGTGCAGTTTTCCTACAACCTGATTGCCCGGTACACGCTCAAGCCGTACAAGCCCGAGGAGAAAACGGTGGTCAAAAAAGAATTTATCTGGCTAACGCCCGACGGGCAGGTGCGCCCGCTGAAGGTGGAGTGATGGGGATTTGGGGGTCATTTTGAGTCATTAGGGTCATTGGAGGTGATTTAAACTTTAATCGCCTCACCTGCCCTAGCCGGAATCAAATCCGCGAAAATCCGCGTTTCGCCGCAGGCGAATCCGCGGTATCCGCGTTCCAATCGCTCTACGTTCTGAACCCTCCTTTGAATTTCCTGGCGAACAGGAATAGGACGCGGATGAGGCGGATTCGCCTGCGGCGAAGACGCTGATAAACGCGGATTTAATTCAGCTAAAAGTAATTTTCGGATTAATGGTGAAGCATAAGTTTAAATCACTTCGACCTATAAAAAATTACTTCCGGTTCCCGTCCTGCTTCGAAAACACCTTTTTGAGCAGGTCCGACGTCCGGGCTGCCGGGTTGCGGCGGATGTCCTTTTCTTTTTCCTGAACCTTGCCGAACATACCGTCGAGCGCCTTGGTGGTCACGTGGTCGTCAAGGTCGTTGTTGACCTTCGTGACGAAGGGAATCTTGTTGTACGCATTGGAAGCGTTGCGCCAGAGATCGTTGGCGCCGATCTCGTCGAGGGCTTTTACGATCACAGGGTTGAATTTGCCGTACAGCTGATCGAAGGTCGTTTTGCGCAGGTACACCGTGGCCGAGTTGTCGGCGCCCATCAGGATGTCCATGGCGTCGGCGATGGTCATGCTGGTGATTGCGCTGGCAAAAATGGGTCCGGCCTCTTTGGCGGCATTTTCGGCGCCGCGGTTCATTTTTTCAATCAGGTCGGCCTCCAGGTTTGAAAAACCGGGAACGCTTTTGAGTTTGGACACGACGTTTTGCGCCTCTTCGGGCAGGAGGATTTTGTACACGGCATGTTTAAAATACCCGTCGGTGGCCGACAGTTCGTTTACGCCTTTTTCAACGCCCTTGTTGAGCGCATCTTTCAGGCCCTGGCCGATTTCGGCGGTGCTGAGATTGCCGCCGCCAACCAGGTCTTCGGCGCCTTTTTGCAGTTTTTTAAGAATTTGCGCATTGGCGCCCGCCATTGCCACGATGGCCATCAGGAAGGTGAGTGCTATTTTTTTCATAGTCTGTTTAGTTGAACGTTATTGATACGGGTTACGCGGCTGTGGGTAACAGTACCGCAAGTTTATTTTCGGTTGGTATCCTGTTTTGAAAACACTTTTTTGAGCAGGCTGGTCGTACGGGCCACCGGATTGCGGCGGATATTTTTCTCTTCTTCTTCAATTTTGGAAAAAAGCCCCTTGAGCGCTTCGGTGGTCACATAATCGTCGAAGTCGTTGTTGACCTTGGTGACCAGGGGAATTTTGTTGTAGGCGTCGGCTGCTTTTTTCCACAGGTCGTTGGCGCCGATCTTGTCGAGCGCGACCACGATTTTGGGATTAAATTTTTCGTACAACTGGCTGTAAGTCGTTTTGTGCAGGTACTGCGTGGCGGCATTGTCGGCGCCCATGAGGATGTTGGTGGCATCCTGGAAACTCATGCCGCGGATGGCGGTCACAAAAATGGGCCCGGCTTCCTTGGCGGCATCTTCGGCGCCGCGATTTATCTTTTCGAGGAGTTCGTTTTCCAGGTTTGTAAATCCGGGCACTACCTTCAGTTTTTCGGTTACCCGGCGGGCTTCTTCGGGCAGGAGAATTTTGTACACGCTTTTGAAATAGCCGTCGCGGGCCGAAAGCGTATTGACGCCCTTGCTGACGCCATTGTTCAGGGCTTCTTTCAGGCCCATGCCGATTTCGGCCAGCGAGGGCTCGCTCAGCGCTTCATTGGCAATTTGTTGCAAGGTGTCGCAGGAACTAAAAAAAACGGGTGTGCTGAGCAGGAAAATGGCGAGTGTAAATTTTTTCATGTACGGGTGACGGTTGTCTTGGTTAAAAAAAACAGGGCGGAAGCGGATTTGTGCTGCTCCGGGCCGAACATATAAACTGCGTAAACAGTGTTCTATTTTTGAAAAAAATTTAAGAATAGGTTAATGACGCGCCATCACGCGTTCATAACCAACCGGCCGTTATTGAAGATCCCCAGCACCTTTCCTTTAAAATGCTGCCCAACAAACGGCGTATTCACCGATTTGGACCGGATGTCCTTTTCCGTAAACGTCCACGCCTGACCCGGATCGAACAACGTCAGTTCGGCCGGGGCGCCGGGTTTGATTTCGGGTACGGGCAGGCCCAGCACCCTTCGCGGCCCAACGGCCCAACGTTGCACCAGTTGTTCCAGGGACAGTTCTTTTTCCAAAAATGTGCGGCAAAGCGCAAAGGCCGTTTCCAGGCCGATCATGCCAAATTCGGCAAAGGGGAACTCCACATTTTTCATTTCCTGGTCCCAGGGCGTATGGTTGGAACAAATAAAATCGATGGTGCCGTCGGCCAGCCCTTCGAGCAGGGCCTGGCGGTGCGTTTCGTCGCGCAGGGGCGGCCGCACTTTCCAGTTGCTGTCAAAATCGACCAGGGCCGCATCCGTAAAACAAAGGTTGGCCACCGCTACGGAAGCGGTTACCGGCAGTCCGGCAGCTTTCGCGGCCCGCACCATTTCAACGCCTTTTTTCGTCGAAACCAGGTGCAGGTGCAAGCGGCCTCCGGCGTATTCCAGCAGGCTCAGGTCGCGCTGTATCATCACTTCTTCCGATAACGCTGCCATGCCGCGCATGCCCAGTTGGGTGCTGATGAGCCCCTCGTGCATTTGCCCGCCGGCGGCAATACTCTTGTGGTGCGGCTGGTGCAGGATAAGGCCCTGAAAGGCTTGCACATACTGCAAGGCGCGGAGCAGCAGCCCGGCGTCCTGCACCGGCATCCGGCCATCGGAAAAAGCGATGGCGCCCGCCGCATGCATGTCGTAGAGCTCGGCCAGATCGGCGCCCTGCGCGCCAATTGAAATGGCGCCGATGGGGTACACCGATACGGGCAGACCCGCAGTTTTGTTCTGAATATACACGACGGAACTCTTGGAGTCCACCACCGGCAGGGTATTCGGTGCGCAGGCAATGGCCGTAAACCCGCCCGCTGCGGCCGCCTGCGTGGCCGTGCGCAGGTCTTCCCGGTGTTCGTAGCCCGGATCGCCGGTATGCACGCCCACATCCATCCAGCCCGCGGAGGCGTGTGCCTGCCCTGGGAAGCTGATTTCCTGCACACCGGGTTCCATGGGCAGGTTTTTCCCGATGGCCTGGATGATGCCGTCGCGAATGCGGATATCCTGCGGTGCGGCAATTTTCTGCTCCGAGCAGATGCGTATGTTTTTTAACAGGAGTTGCATACTGAAATAGGTTTCTGGTTTGAGGGTTACTGGTTTGAAGGTTGTTCACCATTCCGGATGTTGAAAAACCTTCTAACCCGAAACCAGAAACCCTCTAACCAGAAACCTTCTAACCCTAAAGTTTGTACCAATAATTATTGCGTACGACCCAGTCTGTTTCCCGGCGATAAGCATCGGTGTCTTGCGGTTTGAGCAGCACCTCATCCAGGTAAAAGATTTGGTCGGTTCCTTTTTTATACAGAAAAATATGCAGCCGGGAGTTGTCGCCGTACACGTCTAAAGGCAATTCAAACAGCCCCCAGTTGTTGACGATGGTTTTCATGTAAAAACGCATGCCTTCGTGTTTAAAATGAACTTGATGCCCCTGCGCAAGATCATTTTCCACCAGCATCAGATCGTGGTTCATGCCGAGGTCCTGGTTGGCGTACATCCAGAAATTGACGACATACCGCCCTTTGGGCAACGGCCCGCGCCACAATGTGGTGGTATCGCCCATATTGCCGCTGAATGCGCCGCGGCCCTGGAAAATTCGGGGGGTGGATTGCAGCGAATCGTACGACCGGTACACAAACGGCAGCCCGGTTTGAACCGACAGCCGCCATTGCCCTTCCGGTTGAGCCGCCCGGGCAAGCCGTTCCTGCTCCACGGCGGCGCTGCGGTTTTGGACATAGGTGCGCACAGCGTCCGGGCTCAGGGAAAAAACCTTCATTTCCGGGCTGTCGAATACCAGCGTTGCCGGTTCGATAAGGTGGGGATGGCGGCGCCGGACATCTTCCCAGGATGGCGGGTGTACCAGTACGGCGATCGGCCGGTTGTCGGGCAATTCCTGCAGCATGGCAGGCGCTACGCAGGGTTCGAGTAAAAACTGCGCGGAAATAACGGTTTGGCTGCAAGAAGTCCGGCTCAGGTAGACGCCCATGTCGGGCACGCCGGTTTGGAGCGCGGTGCTTTGGGTTCGGATAAAATGTTCATAGTTCAAGTCCCACCACAAATTTTCAGATCCGATATGGTAATACGGCAGCGGCAACAGCGCCTGGTAAGCGGAAAAATCCACCTTGTTCAACCAATGTTCCGGCGTGGGGGCAACGACTTCGCGTTTGCCCATATTGGGCGTCAGGTGCAAGGGGCGCAGCCGTTGGAAGGTGTACGCTTCCCAACACAAAACCAGCACAGGCGCCAGGGCGATCACCCAGCGAAACCACTTGGCCCTGCCGCCTTTAAACCCTTCAAACCGGGCGCTCCAGTTCCAAAGCGCATAAAATGCCAGCACATTGATGACGTAAAAATAAGCCCAGGTAAAGCGCCCAAGCCCGCGAAACTGGCGCAACGGGCCCATGTAATCGACCATCCACTCCATCCCGGAAATAGCGAAGGGGAAGCCGCAGGCAAAAACGAGCAGCACCAGCGCCGCTACAAAAATGCCCTGCAGGTAGCGTTTGTGCACCCGGTGGTAGGCGGCGCTTTCCCAACTTTTGCCAAACATGCGGAATCTGGACACCAGCAACCACAGCGTAAACAGAAAAGCCACCAGCCCGGCGTACGCCTTGGTTTCTTCGTTCACCCGCCGGATCGGCACGATTTGGGTGTCGATCCATTGGAACAAGGGGAAGGATTCGTAGGGCAGAAACACGCCCTCCCACTGCCCGATGTAGTAGGTAAAACCGTAAGGATTGGACGGCCGGTCGGCGGCATAGTCGGCCCAATGCACCCAAATATTGAGCAAAGCGAAGGGGATGATTACCATCACCACCAAATGGCTGAGCCGCACCCGCAAGTTGCGCCACGACGGGTCGCGCAGCAGTTGGTACGCCGTATACAAGCCCAGGAAAAGCGCCGACATGCCGAAATAATAAAAATGCAATTGCGCCGCCACGAAAAGCAAAATACCGATCTGGAGGCTTTGATAGCGCCTGCTGTACCGCTCTTCGTAATTGCACAGCAGCAGCAGGAGCAAGGGGAAAATCCAGCTGTACGACAAGGCAAAATGCCCGTCGAAGCGGTTGTACTGCGGGCTCAGAAAAACCATGCCCAGCGCCACCAGGCCGGCGTACCAGGACGGGATATGCAGTTTCCGCAACAGCAGGAATATGACCGCGCACGCGAACAGCAGGGAGATAACCAGCATGTGATTCAGCACGCCGGCCTGCGTATCGGTGATATCGGAAATGTTGTGGGTCCACCATTGCAGGGCTGCGCTGATGATGGGCTGGTTGTCGGTAAACAGCACATGCTCGCCGAAGGGGTAGTTCATGCCTTCGTAATGCACGGCGCCGGAGTCGTGCCGCACATGCCACATGCTGGTCATGTAATTTTTAAACCCGTCGGGTGAGCCGCCCAGGAAATACTGGTTGGCGTCGCCGATCCAGTTGCCGTGTTTCAGCCAGATAAAACCCGCACAAACCAGCAGTACGCACAGCAGGCCCCAAAAAGTATGCGCGCGTCTGGGGGAGCGCAAATGATGCATCGTATGTTCAAGTTTGTCCACGGGTGGAGAGTCAGCAGTTCAACATGTTCAGGTTTACGGGCGTCGTATTTTCCGAAGGAGTAATTTTAAAAAATTTCCACCTTCAGCCGCCAGAATTTTCCAGCCCAGGCTGGTAAACACAATGTCGGGGCGCAATTCCACCGGCACCGGCGTTACCGGCACCCGGCCGTTGGCAAGCATGAGAAATTCGAGGTCGAATAAAAAACGGTCGATGGTTGTTTCCAGGAAAACCGCCTTGCCGTTTGAGTCAAAACCCTTGAGTCCGCACTGCGAATCGTCGATGGGTTGGCGCAACACATGCCGCAACAACCAGCGCAGGCCCTTTGAAAGCCAGCGTCGGAAAGCCGGTACATTGGCGTAATAGGCCGTGCTGCGGTTGCCCGCCACGATGCCCCCTTTTTTTCGGAGGGTATCGGCCACCCTGCGCATGCTGTCGGTCGTGTAGGGGAAGTCGATATCCGTCAGCAGCACCAGTGCCGCTGTGGCCGCTTGTACGCCCAGTCGCATGGCAAAGCCCTTGCCGCGGTTTTCGGCGTATTGAATGACCTGTACATTCGGGATCAGGTTTTTAAGCCGGTCCGTATTTGCGGTGGCGGTATTTGCCGAGGCGCCGTCGATGACGACGATCAAACCGGTTTCGCCGGCCACTCCGGCCAGGGCTTCCTGCAGGCGCGCAAACCGGTTGGCCAAAGCCTGCTCCCAACCTTCGGGCGGGTTGTAGCACGGTACGATAACCTGAAATCGGTGGGCTGTTGTTGGCAAAATGGTGGACCTCTGTTTGGGTGGCGCGCAAAAATAGGAAAACCGGCGTAGTGCGACGCCGGAATATGCGGTATTCCTACCAACAAAGCCGCCCCGTTTTTTACAGGTGCGGCTTGTGGTAGGTTTTTTGTTTGATCTTCAGGTCGGTTTTACCGAAGGGAATCAATCGAAAAATAAAACTTTGCCCGTGTACGCGCGTTGTCCCTGGTTTTCAATTTGAAACAAGTACATGCCTGAAGGCAGCCCCTCGCGCCCGACCCGGTATTTCCCACCGGCAAACGGCTCTGAACGCAGCAGCCGCCCGGCGGCGTTGAACAGCAAAAAACGGTGCGCGCCGGTGTGCCCGGGCGGCAATTCCAAGGTTACCGGACCATCGAGTGCCGGGTTGGGGTACACCAGCAGTTTGCCGGCCGACGCCGGCTTTTCGCCGGCATCGGTCAGCACGAGTACAAGGGGTTCGTGCACGGTATGCCAAGTTGTATTGGTAATTACCGGCAGGTTGAAATCGAAATAAATAGCGGCCGAATTTTCGATAACGGTTCCCGGCACATTGCCGCGCTTTTGGGCCACCCGGAAATCGACAAAACCTTGCGAAGCGTTTGCATTCGCGCCTTCGTGCGGCAGTTGAATACCCGGGAAGCAAAACTGCAACACGCCGTTGCCCTCTACCCCGAATACGTAGGGATGGCTGGAAGCGCCGGGCCGCACCGAAGCCGGGTCGAGGTAGGCGGAAAGCGTGTCGAGCAGGATCACCCGGAAGGCCGTATCGGTGCCGGTATTCTGAAACCGGATGCGGTATTCGAGTTCGGTGTTTTCCAGAATAAAATGCTCGTCGGAGAAGCCGGTCGGGAAGGCCAGTTTGTCGTTAGGGTCGTAGGAGTTGGTGATCACCCAGCACAGGCTGGATAAAAACGGGTCGGCGTCGTTTTGTGGAAGCTGGTTGAAAAAACCCGTGCTGGGCGTAGCGCCGCTGCTGCCCACGCAAGCTTCCACGGCGGCGATGGGCAGACTATTGCCCGGCGCGCCGGGTTCCTGCTCGGCCAAAAAATGCATCGTCGAACCGTTGGCGTACACCGGAATTTCCATGGTTCCGCCTGCAGGAAGTTCAAAAGTGCCCTGCTGCAAGAGCACAGCATCTTCGATCACGATATAGTCCAACGCGCCCTGCATGGGCTGGCTGCCGATATTTTTCAATTGAAACACGACACTGTCGTTGTGGCAGATGCCCGTCGCCTGGATCAATGCCCCCGACCACAGGGAATCAGGCTGGACACACAGGCTGTCGGGAAAAATATGCGCTTCCGAGCAAGCGACAAAACCCGCCTGTGCATCGCAGCTGACCAGGGCGGTAAATCTGAACCCGGCACAGTGCCCAGGCGGCAAATCCCCGAGTGGAAATGTGATCAGGTTCCCGTTGATCGCCGAGGGCGGAATGTCCGAATCGAGGAAGGCAAATACCCCGTCGAGCGTCATTTCCAGGTAAGCATCTTCGGCCACGGCGGTGCCCTGGTTGCAGTAGGCCACGTGAAAAACCGTCGTATCACAAGGCCGCGCCTGCGAAATGGTGTGGTCAACCGTCAGGTAAGGGCAGTCGATCAGGCTTTGCATGGCAAAATCAAGCTGCACGGTGTCGAGGTAACCGACCGAAACAGGCACCGCATTGGCACAGGCTCCCCAGTAATTTGTCGGAAGGATGAGCGTGACCACGTAGTCGCCCGTATCGCATTCGATGCGATAGTTGCCCAGGCTGTCGGTATCGCCGAAAAAACTATGCAGGCTGTCCTGGTAAGCGTGTACGATCCAGTTTTCAAGAGGTGCGTCGCCAGTACTCAGGTTGCAACCCACATCTAAATCCTGGAAAACATTGCCCTCAATGGCGCCGGCCTTGATGATCCCGTTGACATCCGTGCGCACCATGTAGGCGTGGTTCAGAGAGGAAGGCCGGTTCATGCCACCCAACACGTAGCCGCCGCCGGGAAAAAGCACGATACGGCTGAAGGCTTCAGGACGCGGTTGTTGCCCGATCGTACGCTCCCAGAGGGGCTGGCCACCGGCTGCAGTTTTGAGCAACAAGCCATCGGTTTCCATACTGATGCTGTCCGTCACCACACCTGTGCCAACCAGCTCGCCGGAAGGGTCTTCGACCAGGCCGTTCAGCACGGCGCCGCGGGCAGTCATTGGAAAATTTTGCTGCCAGAGCAGGCCTCCGTCGGGCGTAATTTTGCGCAGAAACAACTCCCGGTTCGCGGCCAGATTTATGCCTGCGAGCAACAGATTGCCGTCGGCAAGGCCGGTTACGGCGGTGGCCAGTTCCGAGCCGGCGGGCGTGAGGCTGGTTTCGCCCAATATGGCGCCGTTGGGGAGGAGTTGTATGAGCCGGATTTGCCGCATGGCCGTGTCTGCCGCAGAAACAGCGTTTTTCAAAATAAAATACCCGCCCTGCGGCGCAACAACCAAGCCCACGGCCGCCTCGAAACCCGGTTCGCCCAGGTCTTGAAGCCAAATGATATTGCCCTGCGCGTCTGATTGCACCACCGCCACATCCCGAAAATCGGGCGAGCCGGTTTCCTGTATTTCCAGCAAGGCCGAAAAGCCACCGTCGGGGTTCGGCGCCAGTTCTTTGGCAAAAGCATCGCCCGATGCACTGAAAATTTCCTTATGCCACAGCCGCGAAATGCTCAGGGACGGTAGGCCCGTGTTTTCGATTGCCTTGAAAAGCGACAGGAAAACCTTGCGGTTGCCGCCGGATTCGGCCAGCACTTCCTCGAGCACAACGACGCTGTCTTTGGAAAGTGCAATTGCCGACCGGGAAAAATGGTGAAAATCGTTGTCGATCGGGCCGGCCGGTACAATTTCCCAGGCTTTGCCGTTGATGATGCGGTGAAAATAAAACCGGGAGGTCGTTGAGGCGAAATTGCTCAGGCCAAACCCGATACTGTCTTTGAAACCGGTCAGCGTCGATACATAAGTCCCGTCAGCGCCAAAAGCGCCACCGCCGCCGCCTTGTTGGAAGGTCGAAATCCCCCAACCTTGCCCTTGCACCTGGTTCAGACTACATACCAGTAAAACCGCCAATGCGAGAATCTTGTGTTTATTTATCTGTTCGAGTCGCATGATTGAATGTTTAAGATGAACAAATCCCGGTGCATACACCTGCATTTCAGGAAGTACAAAACACCCGGTTTGCCCGGCCATTTTCAAAAACAAAAAATGAAATTTGTGGAAATAAAAAATCAATTATGTTTTATAAATTTCTATTCTTATTTTACTTTAAATACAAATTATTCAATTGATTTGTGGAATAAATAGTTGAATTAATGACAAATCCAACACTGTACGACGCCTTGTTGAGTTTTAGTAAACCCGAATTGCGGCGTTTGGCCAAGCTGGTACGCTCGCCATTTTTTACCCACAGGTTGGAGATGGCGCGCATGTTTGGCTACCTGGCAAGCTGCCTGTACCGGGGCCGGGCCTTGCCCGGGAAGGAGGTTCTATTCAAAAAATCTTTTCCGGGAAAGCCATACGACGATTTGTTGTTGCGGGCCACGATGAGTGACCTGCGCGAACTGCTGGAGATGTTTTTGATCTGGCAAAAATTGCACGCCGATGCTATCCGGGCCCGTCTGGCCCTGGCGGTCCAGTACCGCGAACGCAATCTGGCCAAATTTTTTGGCCAAACAATGAAAAAAGTTGAAACTCAATTAAAAAACGCCCCGTATAAAAACGCCGAGCACCTGGCTCAAGGCCTTGATTTCCAATTAGAAAAAGCGCATTTTCAAACGCAAACCGTGCGTACGGCGGCGCTCCCGTTCCAGGCCATTTCCAATTCGCTCGACAGCCTGTACCTCGCCCAAAAACTCCGGCATGCCTGTACGCAACGCTCCCACCAGGCGGTTTTCAAAACCGACTACGACTTCGGGCTGCTACCCAGGGTGCTCGACGAAGTGGAACCTGGCGGTTTTTTAAAGGTGCCTGCTGTTGCGCTTTACTATTATTGTTATCGCTTTCTGACCGAACAGTACAGCCTGGATTATTTCCAGCGCTTCCGGGCAGAGCTTCGGCAAAACGGGCGGTTTTTTCCCGACGGCGAACTGAAAGGGCTCTATTTGCTGGCCATAAATTTTTGCATCCGAAAACTGAACGAGGGCAGCGAACCCTTCGTCCGGGAAGGTTGGGAATTGTACCAGGAGGGCCTGGCCAAGGGCTTTTTACTCGAACACGGACGGCTGTCGGGTTTTACCTTCAACAACGTGGTTGCCTTCGGGATCAGGCTCGAAGCCTTCCGGGAAGTCGAAGGTTTTATTCAAAAATACCGCAAGGTGCTCGAACCGGCCCAGCAGGAGGGTTTTGTCCATTTCAACCTGGCGCGCCTGGAATACAGCCGCCGCCAATTGAGCGCAGCGCTCGGACTGTTGCAAAAGGCAGATTTTAAAGACCTGGTGAACAACCTGATCGCCAAGACACTCCAATTGAAAATTTACTATGAGCTCGGCGAATTTGACCTCCTGGAATCGCACCTCGACAGTTTCCGGACTTTCATTCGGCGACGCGAATTGAGCGATTACCACCGCGCTAATTTTACCAATATCATCGGGCTGGTCCGAAAACTGACGGCCCTGCCGCCCGGCGACAAAGCGGCAAAATCGGTACTGCGCAGCATCATTGAAAACACGGAAATTCTGACCGAACGGGACTGGCTTTTGGACATGCTTGGCAAAACCGGCCCTGGATCGGGCAATTAGAGCGCCAATTGCCGCTATTAGCCAAAACCGGGCTTCTCCTTGCGCTATTTTTGAAACTAAAAATGAATATGCCTTTAAAATCGCTTGGGTGTATCCTGGCTTTCCTGCTCTGGAACACCACCCTGACAGCACAACGCATTGCGCCGCCCGAAGAACTCCGGCAACTGCATTGCCACAAGCCGGAAGTGGCTTCCCGGCATTTTCAAACCAACGCGCGCTCCGCCGCCGGCGATAGCTACGATTTGGGTTACGTGCGCTGTTTTTGGACTGTCGACCCGGCCGTGCATTACATTCAGGGGCATGTGACGGCGTATTTCACCCCAAAGGTGGACGCCCTTGCCGAACTTGGCTTCGACCTGAGTTTGAACATGCCGGTCGACTCGGTGCGCTACCACGGCCAACTTTTATCCTACACCCACGATGCGGACGATGCGCTGCATATTTTGCTGCCGACGCCCTTGCCCGCGGGCATGCAGGATTCGGTGACTATTTTTTACCAGGGCGCCCCGGTAGCCGGACAGGCATTCGGTACATTCGTGACTTCCAACCACAACGGCACGCCGGTACTCTGGACGCTCAGCCAGCCCTTCGGCGCCAAGGAATGGTGGCCCTGCAAACAGAGCCTGTCGGACAAGGCAGACTCCATCGACATCCATGTGACCGTGCCTGCGGGGTACAAAGTGGCCGGCAACGGCCTGCTGCAATCGATTACGCCCGGCCCCAATGGCCAGGTGCATCACTGGCACAGCAAGTACCCGATCGCCGCGTACCTCGTAGCCATTGCCGTGACCAATTACGAAGAGTACACGGAGTATGTGCCTTACCCCGGCGGCACGATCCCGGTGCTGAATTACTGGTACCCGGAATTTGTCGATCAGGCGCAAACGGAAACCGGCGTGACGGTGGAGATCATGCAACTGTTCAACGACCGGGCCGGGCTGTATCCGTTTTTCGAAGAAAAATACGGGCACGCGCATTTCGGCTTTGGCGGCGGTATGGAACACCAAACCATGAGTTTTATGATCGGCGCCAACTACGGCCTGATCGCCCATGAACTGGCCCACCAGTGGTTTGGCGACAAGGTGACCTGCGGCAGCTGGCAGCACATCTGGCTCAACGAGGGTTTTGCAACCTATTTCGAAGGCCTGAGCCGCGAAGCATATTTCTCGCCTGCAACCTGGTATAATTGGAAACTGGGCAAAAAAAACAATGTGACTTCCCAGCCCGGCGGTTCGGTTTTTGTGCCCGACACCACCGATATTAATCGAATTTTCAGCGGCCGCCTGAGTTACAACAAGGGCGCCTACCTCCTGCACATGCTGCGCTGGATGCTTGGCGACGACGCTTTTTTTCAGGGCATTCGCAACTACCTGAATGACCCCAAGCTGGCCTTCGGCTTTGCGTATACCGCCGATTTGCAACGGCATCTGGAAATAACCGGCGGGCAGGATCTGGATCGCTTTTTCGAGCAGTGGTTTTACGGCGAGGGGTACCCGACCTACACCCTGAACTGGGCGCAGAACAAGGGCTTTTTCGAAGGCTGGATGAACCAGTCGGCTTCCATGCCCGGTTCGGTACCGGTGTTCGACATTCCGGTGCCGGTACGGGTGTATGGCCCCGATCAGGATTCCACGATCGTCCTTCAGCCCAATGCCGGCGGGACGGTCTATTTCAGCGTTATGATGCCTTTCCCAATCGATTCGGTGGCCATTGATCCCGATTTGTGGATTTTGTCGGGGCAGAATTCAGTGATTAAACTGATCGATGCGGTGCACACGCCTGTGGTGCCGTTGGGCTTGCGCCTTGCACCGAATCCGGTTGTGGAAACCCTGCAAATCAGTGGCGCCCGGCTCCCGGGTGCAGCGCGTTTGCGGCTGACGGATGCGTTGGGCCGGACGCTGATTGAGCAGGCGGTTGCGGCACAGGGCACTGCCTGGCAGCAGGAAATTGACATGGGGGCGCAGTCTGCCGGGGTTTATTTTTTACAAATTATTGGCGGAGGCTGGGTGAGCGAAACGATGCGCGTTGTGAAGTAGGGGGATGTTTTAAAACCTGTCAGGTCGGAAATTAAAAAAGCAGGCACACCCATGCGTGCCTGCTTTTTTAATTTCCGACCTGACAGGTTACCATACAACTTGCGATATTTGCCCTCCGTTTTCACGAAACCAAGGATCATGGCAGCCAAGGGCAAACGAAACAAACCCAACCTTAAAGGTAAACGCAGCGTGCAGGCCGAAAAAGCGCCGGCGCCGCGGCAAAAGCGGCCGGTGCAACAGTACGCCACCTTTGAACAAGGTTTCTGGCGGCAGCACTGGTTGCCGGTGCTTTTACTTTTAGGCATTCCGTTCGCTTTGTATGCCGTGGCGATCCGCTTTGGCTACGTGCTCGACGACCAGATGGTGTACTGGCAAAATGTTTATGTGCAAAAAGGTTTTGCGGGCATCCGCGACATTTTCGGCTACGACAGTTTTATGGGCTATTTCCAGAAAAAGGAAAACCTGTTCTTGCTGGAAGGCGGCCGGTATCGCCCGCTGTCGCTGGCCACTTTTGCCATGGAGGTGGGTATGTTTGGAGAAAAGCAGACCCACATCAGTCATTTTATCAATATCCTGTTTTATGGGCTGACCGGGGTAGTCCTGTACCGTGTTTTGCTGGGTTTTTTCCCGTTAAAAGAAAACGGACGCTGGTATTTCAGCGCGGCATTTATCGGCGCCTTGCTTTTTGTGCTGCACCCCCTGCATTCGGAGGCTGTAGCGAATATTAAAGGCCGGGATGAAATTCTCGCCCTGCTGTTCAGCCTTTCGGCCTTGTTTGCTGCACTGAAATATTTTGACACCGGCCGCAGCAGTTGGAACTGGGCGGCGGGATTGTTTTTACTTCTGGGACTTTTTGCCAAAGAAAATGCGCTGACCTTTTTGGCGGTAATCCCGCTGACGGTGTGGTTTTTGACCAAGGCGCCCGTTGGGCGGATCGCATCGGCCAGTGTGCCGCTGTTGGTGGCAGCGCTGGTTTTTATCATCATCCGTTATCAGGCCCTGGGCTTTATGCTCGACCATGGCAAAGCGGTGGGCGACCTGATGAACAATCCCTTTCTGGGCATGACCGGTGGAGAAAAACTGGCCACGATTTTTTTGACGCTGGGTTGGTATGTTAAATTGTTGTTCTGGCCGTATCCGCTCACGCACGACTATTATCCCTACCACGTGCCCAAAGTCGATTGGGCCGACTGGCGGGCGCTTGTGTCGCTGGCGCTGTATTTGGGCATGGGGATATGGGCTTTGCTGAATATTAAAAAACGGCGGATACCGGCCTATGCGATTTTATTTTGGCTGCTGACACTGAGCATTGTTTCCAACCTGTTTGTTTCGGTCGGTACGTTTATGAACGAGCGTTTCGCGTTTATGCCGTCGGTGGCCTTCAGCCTGCTTTCGGGTTGGTTTTTGGCGATAAAACTGCCGGAATGGTTTAAGGAAAAACCCAACCAGCCCTATTGGCTGGGTTTGGGTCTTGCCTTGCTGGTGGCCGGTGCGTACAGTTGGCTCACGGTCAAGCGCGTGCCCGACTGGAAAGACGCGCTTTCCCTCAACGGTTCGGCTGTCAAGACCTCACCCAACAGTGCGCGTTCGCATTGTTTTTATGTGACGGCGCTTTATGACAATGTGTATTTAAAAGAAAAAGAACCGACCGAAAAGGCGCGCTGGGTAGACACCATGGAATACCATATCAACCGCTCGCTGGAAATCAACCCCGATTACGGTTCTGCGTTGGTGATGAAAGGCGCCATTGCTGCGGCGCGTTTTGAGCAGGACCGGCAGATGGACAAACTGTTCCATGAGTTTGGAATCGTGCTCGAAAAAATTCCGAACAATGCCAACTTCCGGCCGTTTTTTGACCAATACATGAAGTACCTCGCAACCAGCGGCGGCAACCCGAACAAGATTCATACGTTTTGTTACCGCATGGGCTACGAATATTTTTTCAAAGAGAAAAGCGATATAAAAAATGCTATCGCAGTGCTGGAGCATGCCTTGCCAACGCAATGGGAAGACGAGCGGGTTTTGTTTGCGCTGGCAGAAGTGTATACCGCTGCCGGCAATACGGCCAAGGCGGCAGAAATGAAGCGCCGTGCGGAAGCGTCTGCGAAAGTGCTGGTCCGGTAAACTTTCAAACCGCTATGCCTCATAAAAACAGTTGATCGACTAGCCATGAAAGTAACCGAACATTTTGAGAAGGCCAAGGGGAAGACGTTGATCTCCTTTGAAGTATTGCCACCGTTGAAAGGCGGGAGTATGGAAACTATTTTCAGCACCCTGGATGTGCTGATGGAGTTCAAGCCGCCTTTCATTGATGTGACCTACCACCGGGAGGAATTCATTTATAAAGTGCGGCCATCCGGCTATTACGAAAAAGCCGCCATTCGCAAACGCCCGGGTACCGTGGGAATTTGTGCGGCGCTCATGCACCGCTATGAGGTGGATGCGGTACCGCACCTGATTTGTGGCGGTTTCTCTACCGATGAAACGGAAAATGCGTTGATCGACCTCAACTTTTTGGGTATCAACAATGTTTTGGCGCTGCGCGGCGATGCCCGCCAATTTGAGGAGCGTTTCGTGCCCCACGAGCACGGGCATAAATACGCCCTTGATCTGGTACGCCAGATGGTGAGCATGAATGAAGGCAAGTATCTTGATCCCGACATTGTGAATGGCCAGAAGACGGACTTTTGTATCGGGGTGGCGGGCTATCCCGAAAAGCATTTTGAAGCGCCCAACTTTGATGTGGATTTGGCTTACACCAAAAAGAAGGTAGATGCCGGGGCCCATTACATCGTTACGCAAATGTTTTTTGACAACCAACGGTATTTCGACTACGTGGATGCTTGTCGAAACATTGGGATCGAGGTTCCCATTGTGCCGGGCCTCAAACCGCTGACAAAAAGTTACCAGTTGAATTCCATCCCGCGGAAGTTTTTTGTCAATATGCCCAAAGATTTGGTGAACGAAGCGCTTAAGGCAAAAGACCAGGAAGCCATCCGGCAAGTCGGTATCGAATGGTGTATCCAACAATCCCGGGAATTGAAAGCCGCGGGAGTGCCCTGCCTGCATTACTACACCATGGGGGATACGGAAACCATTCGGCAGATTGCGGCGGCTGTATCCTGACCTTTGGCCATTTTAGACATTTCCGCATAGCACAAAGCGTTCAAATTTTCGTTTCCCTATAAAACTGTTCAACTTGCGCGCGGAATCGATGCCTACCGACCTTGTGGCCAGCAGCCACTGGTCCGGCACAAGGAACCACCCACTTTGCTTATGAGAGAACTGCTTCTTGCCCTGCTCATTTTAACCGGTCTGGATACCTATGCCCAAGACCCCATATTTTCCCAGTTTTATGCCGCCCCCCTGCAGCTAAATCCTGCATTTGCCGGGAGCAGCCATGCCCCGCGTGTCGGTGCCGCCTACCGCAACCAATGGACCGGTTTCAACAGCGCTTACCGCACCTATGCTGTTTTTTATGAACAGAGCCTGGACCGTTTCAACAGTGGCATCGGTTTTAACCTTGAAGGCGATAACGCCGGCGACGGCATTCTACGGACTACCCGCTTTTCGTTGCAATACGCCTACCGGCTAAAAATAACGGACCAGTTGTCGGTTAAGATCGGGGCCGAAGCCGGTATGCATCAAACGGCGCTGGATTGGGATCAGCTTGTTTTTCCCGACCAGATTGACCCGATTGAAGGGCCGGTAATAACCACCTCGGAACAACGACCCGACCAGTTAAATAAAACCCTGTTTGATGTTTCCTCGGGTTTGCTGTTGCTCAGCAACCGTTTTTGGCTGGGCGTCGGGCTCAAACACCTTAACACACCAAACCAGGGATACCTGCTCGTGAACGATAATTTGTCGGGGGGCCTGCCGCTGCGGTACACCGTACATGGCGGCACCGAGATCATTGTTAACAAGGGCAATAAAGCACAAGCTGCCTCGTTTATCTCCCCGAATTTCCTCTTTGTTTCGCAAGGGCCTTTTAAACAAGTAAATGTTGGCGCCTATGCAGCATTCGGGCCTGTTTTTACGGGAATCTGGTTTCGGCACACGTTTGAAAACTCCGATGCCGCGATTTTGATGCTTGGGTTCAGACAGGAGATGTTCAAAATAGGCCTTAGTTACGACCTGACGGTGTCGGGTTTAGCCGGCCGGGCCGGCGGGACATACGAATTAAGCTTTGGCTTTTTTTTCGATAAAGGCAAGAAACGCCCCTTCGACCTCAACGACTGCACAAAAATGTTTCACTAAATAGGGCTACTGCCATATTTTTTAATGAAGTGACAGTGAAATGATAAAATTGACGAATGCCTAAAATAATAGGTTGGTCATTCGTTAAAATTTGGCAAGTGCCTGATAGTGAAATGTTTTATTTGCCTACATTTGCTGCTCATTTTTCAAAACCTGCTAGTTAATACGATGAAAAAAACACTCATTCACGGGTTAAGCCTTCTTCTGCTGGGACTGTTAGTGGTGAGCTGCGGCCGGAAGACCGAACGCTCCTCCACCACCAACTGGAAATACAACGACCAAAAGTGGGGTGGCTTTGAAAAATTGGATTACGAAGGCCAGGCCACTGGTCCTAATCTGGTTATGGTCGAGGGTGGTACCTTCACCCAAGGTTTGACCGACCAGGATGTTACGTTTGAATGGAATAACGTGCCGCGCCGTGTAACGGTCTCGTCTTTCTATATGGACGAAACAGAAGTAGCCAATATTGATTACCGCGAGTACCTCTACTGGGTTTTAAATGCCTGGGGATCAACCTATCCTGAAGTTTGGAAGCGCGCCTTGCCGGATACACTTGTCTGGCGTGAGGAGTTGGCGTACAACGAACCGCTGGTGGAAACGTATTTCCGCCACCCGGCTTATGACGATTATCCCGTTGTGGGCGTCAACTGGTTGCAGGCCAACGAATACTGCAAATGGCGTACGGACCGTGTCAACGAGATGATTCTCATCGAGCGCGGTATCCTCGAAAATACGCCCGACCAGAAAAATGAAAATAACTTCAACACTGAAGCTTATCTCGTTGGCCAATATGAAGGTTCGGTGCGCAAAAATCTGCCGGATCGCCGTACAGGTGGCGAGCGCCACGTTCGCCTGGAAGACGGTATTCTGTTGCCGGTTTATCGCCTGCCAACGGAAGCGGAGTGGGAATATGCCGCACTGTCGCTCCTGGGCAACCAGGCTACCAGCAAAGACGAGCTGATCACGGATCGTCGGATCTACCCATGGGATGGCAATACCGTGCGTTACCAAAAACGCAACAAGTACCAGGGTAAAATGCTGGCCAACTTCAAACGCAGCGCCGGTGACTACGGCGGTATGGCCGGGGCCCTGAACGATAAAGCCTTTTCACCATCTCCGGTACGTTCCAACTGGCCGAATGACTATGGCTTGTACAACATGGCCGGCAACGTAAATGAATGGACCGCTGACCTCTACCGTCCGTTGACTTCCACCGACCTTGTGGACGTGGAAAACATGGACCTGAACCCGTATCGCGGTAATATTTTCATGACCAAAGTGGTCGACCCGGAAACGGGCGCTCCGGTTACCAAAGATAGCCTTGGCCGCCTGCAATACGACCTGATGGATACCACGGCTACGGCACTGCGCGACAACTACAAGCGCCCGGAGGTATACAACTACCTGGACGGTGACAAAGAGTCGGAAGTTGAATACCGTTATGGTATCAGCACACTGATCAGCGACAAGGCACGTGTCATCAAAGGAGGTTCCTGGGCCGACCGGGCCTGGTGGCTGTCACCTGGCTCACGCCGCTTCCTGGAAGAAGACAAAGCCAGTAAAACCGTAGGCTTCCGTTGCTCGATGACCCGCGTAGGCTCGCCTACTGCCGACGGCGATCCCGCAGGTAATCAGTTTAAGACGAAGAAAAAATCGGTTAAGCGCCGGTATAAATAAATTGAATTGTATTGAAGTGGGTGTGTTCCATATCGCACTTCAGGCGAATTTTTCTACCTTTAAAACGGGAGGGGCGTCAAGTCCCTCCCGTTTTTTATGGTTGTGCTCCCTTGTTGTCCGGTTTTGTGCGGATATAACTATAAATGGCGGTATGCGTCGGTGTTTTTTTTCGCAACTTTAGATGATAAAATGATTACGCTGGATTACCTGTATTCGATCTACCAACAGCACCCGGTGGTTTGTACCGATACCCGTCAACTCACAGCCGGTTGTATATTTTTTGCCTTGAAAGGTGAAAATTTTGATGGCAACCAGTTTGCTGCCAAGGCACTGGCCGAAGGTGCTGCTTATGCAGTAATTGATGATCCTGCCGTACAGTTGGATAACAAACAGCTCCTTTTGGTTGCTAACGTGCTGGAAAGCCTGCAGCAACTTGCGACGCACCATCGGCGTCAATTTGATATTCCGGTGATCGCCATCGGTGGTTCAAATGGCAAAACAACCACGAAGGAATTGGTTGCTGCTGTTTTGAGCAGCCACTACCCCTGTCATTTTACAAAAGGCAACCTGAACAATCATATCGGCGTACCCCTCACGCTGCTCGCCATGCCGACTGAAACAGAAGTGGCCGTCATCGAAATGGGAACAAATCAGCCCGGCGATATTGCCCAACTGTGCGAAATAGCAGCGCCCACACACGGCTTGCTCACGAATATCGGCAAAGAACATCTCGAAGGTTTTGGAAGCCTGGCTGGCGTAAAAAAAGCAGAGGGCGAGCTTTTCCGGTATCTGGCGCAAAACAATGGCTGCGTGTTTGTGAATGGTTCGGAACGTTACCTCAGCGCCATGTCCCGGAAAAACCGCAAACGCGTTTTTTATGCCGAACAGGAGACCCTGCACCCACAGGAAAGCGTGATCGATATCCGGTTGCTGGAGGCAAATCCCTACCTGCGCCTTGCATTTTTGTCGGAACACGACGCGCCGGTTGAGGTGCAGTCGCAGTTGATCGGGCGGCATAATTTTCAAAATATTATGACGGCGGTTGCCCTGGGTGTGTATTTTAAAGTACCCGCAGAAAAAATTAAACATGCCATTGAATCGTATGTACCGGCCAACAACCGGTCTCAACTAATTCACCGAAACGGCAATTCCATTTTACTGGACGCCTACAATGCCAACCCATCCAGCATGCGTGTCGCATTGGAAACACTCCGGGCGATAAATGCTCCGCAAAAAATTGCTGTTTTGGGCGATATGCTTGAGTTGGGTGCGGCAAGTTTGACGGAACATCAGGCTATTCTGCGTTTTGCTGCGCAATGTAAATTTGACCGGTTGGTCGTGGTTGGCCCCGAATTCGGACGTTGTGCCCCGGAAAAGTTCAAAGCGCTTCACTTTCCCGATGCCGGCGCGGCGAAAACCTGGTTTGATACCCAGACATTTGATAAGGCGTTTATTCTGCTAAAAGCTTCCCGGGGTATCAAACTGGAACGGGTGGTCAATTGAATTTCGCTGAAACCAACCTGGCTAATCAAAGCGACTTAAGGCCTGCAAAAGCCTGTCGGACAGCTCTTCCCGGCAAGCGGCCTGGTAGTCCTGATAGGAACAGGGAATCAGGTAATGCCGCTGGTATTTTTCCGTGGGGTTTGCCGGTGTTTGCATCCACCAGCGGCCGCTTCTGGTGCTTTTCCAAAAAGTCAGCTGGTGATTTAAGTGGCGGAAGTCAACGATATACTCCGTCAGGCCGTCCTTAGAGGCAGGGTAATCATTTTTACGATTGAAAAATCCTTCCAGAAAATACCATACCATCTGGCTAATGGCCTGGGCCGTTTGTTGGCCCTGATCCCGATCCTGCTGGTAGCCAAAAATACCAAACGAGCTCAGCTTGTCACTCATGCCGGCATACCGGCAGAGTTGACAGGCTTCCTCCACAAAATAGCCGGAAGGGGAAGCCAGGGCAACACCGGGCGCCTCACTTTGCTTCAGCGCACCGAGGTGAAAGGTTAGCAAATCGGCATCCCGCAGAATTGGTTCCGTTTCTTCAATCGAGGTACGCGTTTTGCCCAGGCGCAATGCATCAAAATTATTTTTTGTCAAAAAGTCCACCACCTTGGGCTCCGTTTGATGTGTTTGAAAACCAACCAGTCCGAAGTGAAACAGCAGCGGATGACGCGGATGAAGCAATGGGCTGTACACCGCCTGGTTGTCGGCCCCGGCAAGCGCGTCGGGCAGTTGCAAGGTTTCATCAACGGCAACCAGATTCACCAGCGATTTCCGTTCATGGTAAGCGAGGAACTGGGCGCGCGCCAGGTCGTTTTTATGCGCCAGCAAAACGGGCAAAATATTGCCACTCAACAATTCAAAAAATACGGGGATCAGCACCGAGGGCTCTGCACGGCGCAGGTTGCCCAAATCGGCCACTGCACCAGCCGGAAAATTATAGGCAGTTCGGAATAATTCAGCCCGTACGGCATTGGCTTCCCGGTCGCCGGCACCGATGAGTGCAACGCGTACACCGTTCAAGTTGGGAAAAGAGAGCCCGTGTAAGGCAATGTTTTTTCCAAAAGCGCTTTCAGGCAATGGATCGATACCTTTTCGGGTGGTAGCGGTCAGGGGTTTCAACCAATTCTGCAACATGGCAATTTGTTTTGCCGGCAAAAAACGGAGTTTGCGCCGGAAATTGGAGAAGAAAAATAACCGGGCCCGCTATTCCTGAAGGAAACAGGCACTATTTTCAACCTGTTCAAACAATACAAGTGGATTTATCTACTTTTGCGCCGCCTTTGCAAAAGGCCTGTTCAGGGTTTATCCCAACCGGCGGCTACGCTTTGAACAACCGGCCAGGAACAGCCGGAACCTAATTCACCAGAAGCAAAGAATTTAGCACGGACCAATGGAAGAATTGGAATTGCTCAAGCGCTACAAAGAAAAACAACCGGAAATTGTCTTTGAATGGCATGATTCCGAAACCGACGCCGAAGGTTGGATCGTGATCAACTCCTTGCGCAACGGCGCTGCCGGCGGCGGCACACGTATGCGTCCCGGACTTACCCGGGAGGAAGTAACCTCGCTGGCCAAGGTTATGGAAATTAAATTCAGCGTTTGCGGCCCGCCGATTGGCGGCGCCAAAAGCGGCATAAACTTCGACCCGAAAGACCCCCGGCGTCATGAAGTACTTACTCGCTGGTATAAGGCGGTGCTGCCGATCTTGAAACATTATTATGGCACGGGCGGCGACCTGAACGTCGACGAACTAAAAGACGTTGTGCCGATAACGGAAGACCTAGGCCTCTGGCACCCGCAGGAAGGGATTGTGAAAGGCCATTTAAAAGCAACGAAGGGCGAGCAAATCAATATTATCGGCCAATTGCGCTACGGCTGCACCAAAATTGTCGAAGACCCGGAGTACGTTCCTGAAGGCAGCAATAACAAATATGCCGTGGCCGATTTGATCACCGGGTACGGTGTGGCTGAATCGATCCGGCACTTTTACGACCTGTATCAAAACCACACACCGGCAGGTAAAACGGCCATTATTCAAGGCTGGGGAAATGTCGCATCGGCGGCGGCTTGCTACCTTGCTAAAGAGGGGGTAAAAGTGATCGGAATCATAGACCGGGAAGGCGGCTTGCTTCGACCCGAAGGACTTACCCTCGATGAAGTCAAACAACTTTTCAATACCAAAAACGGAAATAAACTGGAAGCCCCGGATTTATTGCCTTTTGAAACCGTAAATGCCCGGATTTGGAACATGGGCGCCGATATTTTCGTACCGGGCGCAGCGTCCAAACTTATCACCCGGCAGCAGGTAGATGCCATGTTGGAGGGCGGACTTGAAGTAATCGCCTGCGGTGCCAATGTTCCTTTCGTGGATGATGGGATTTTCTTTGGACCTACCGCTACGTTTACAGATGAACATACCGCACTTATTCCCGACTTTATTGCAAACTGCGGAATGGCCCGCGTTTTTGCCTACCTGATGCAACCGGAAGCCACATTGACGGACGAGGCTATCTTTGGCGATACTTCCGCCATAATCCGACGTGCTTTGGGCGAAGTGAGAAAAATTAACCCCACACCAAATAAAATTTCTTCTAATGCCCTATATTTGGCCCTTAGAAAGCTGGGAACTTGAAATTTCTTAAAAAAAGAACACTGTAAAAACAGTAAAATAGAAAATTTTTATTCCCATTTTCGCATTCGCGCCATCACAAACGCGCTTAACTAAACTGTTAACATTTTTTAATTCTAAATGCAGTGACCCTATGACAGTTAGAAACTTAGTATTAGCTGTTCTTTTTATTTCTGCAACTTTTGGCCTTTCAGCCCAGGATGCTGCAGCTCCGGGCGGAACTTACCGCTCGTTCACACCCGCCGACCAATGGGAATTGGGTGTTGATCTCGGTGTTCCCTTTGTTGCCGGCGACCTCGACAGCAAGCTCGGCTTTGGCGGTGGCCTCCATGTCCGCAAATCGCTTGATCACATCTTCTCTATCCGTGTAAACGGTTTGTATGCAAAAACAAAAAGCGAAGACACCAATACCAATAGCGAAGCTGAAATGAGCTGGGCTTCCGGCTCGGCACAATTGGTTGTTACCGTCAATAACTTCCGTTTTAACAAACCCTACCGCAAAATTGCAGTCAATGTGTTTGCCGGTCTGGGTATTACCAAATTCACCACGGATTACACCAACATTCCGCAGGCCGACAACCCAACCCTCCCGAACATGGGCGAATACAAGGGCGACGTAACCGGCATGTTCGATGCAGGTGTTGGCCTGGCATTCCGGGTAAATCAGAAGTTCAACATCGGCCTTGAGTACACGGTACTGTCTGCATTCGGCGAAGGCGCCGACTTGCTTGACGGCAGCAACAACTTCGGCCGTGATGTAACGACCTTCCGCGACTTCCTGCACTTCCCCCACCTCTCCCTGAATTTCAACCTGGGTGGCACGGACAAGGCAACCGGCGCTAAAAAATCGGAACCGCTCTACTGGGCTAATCCGATGAGCATGGTCAGCGACGCTATCGTAGCCCTCGAAGCACGTCCGGTTTATGACCCGACGGATACCGACGGCGACGGCATCATCGACATGATCGACGCTGAAAAAGAAAGCCCCGCCGGTGCCCGCGTGGACACGAAAGGGGTATCGCTGGACAGCGACATGGATAAAGTGCTTGACTACAAAGACAAAGAGCCATACTCTCCTCCGGGCTATCCGGTAGATGCAAATGGCGTAGCTCAAGTGCCCGCTCCGATCACGGAATCCGATGTTAACCGCATTGTAGACGCTAAACTGGCCAACTTCAAACTTCCGGTTCAGGAAGGCCTGTCCAACTGGTTCCTGCCGATCATCAACTTTGGCATGAACAGCTACAACATTGGCTATGGCGAATACACCAAACTCTATCAAGTTGCACAAGTACTGAAAGGCAACTCCAAAGTGCGTATCGCTGTAACGGGACACACCGATGGAACAGGTTCGGAGAACTACAACAACGTGTTGTCGTACAATCGCGCCAAAGCTGCTATCGAATTCCTGGTAAATCAACACGGTATCGCTCGCGAGCGCCTCGTACTTGATTATGCCGGTGAAGCCAGCTCCCTGGTTCCGACAAAAGGTTCGTCGCAGCTCAACCGCCGCGTTGAATTCCGCGTAGCGAAAGATGGCGAAGCCGACAAAGACCGTCCGGAAGGTCCGGAAGCAGGTCAGGGCCGCTTTATGGGCAACAAGGCCTCGGGCTATTAATTTGAATTTCGAAGATCGTTACCCGGTTTTACAACGGGTATTATGATACAAAAGCCATCCCGTTTGGGATGGCTTTTGTTATTTGTGCCTTTTTTTAACAGATAATAAACCCCAAATTAACCTCGTTTTATGGTACTTTTCCTTTTTTTCACGTCAGGAATACCAAAACATTTGATATGAAGACGTTCAAGATAACGGCACTCAGTGTAGGCTTTTTTACCATGGCATTTGTTGCGCCAAATATGCCGCAAACTCCCGTTGCGCAAACCGAACCGGAAGTCCAGAATGCCTTTAAAGACGGTGAACGACTCACCTACCGAATATACTACAACTGGAATTTTGTGTGGCTGGCAGCCGGTGAAGTAACCTTCAAGGTGTTCGATGAAGGCAAACAATACCATTTCAAGGCCTATGGCGAAACGTATGATTCCTACGAGTGGTTTTACAAAGCCAAGCACGTGCACAACTCCTGGGCGGACAAAAACACCCTGCTTCCGAATTACTCCGAGCGGGAAATCCAGGAAGGCGACCGGCACAACTTCGAAAAAATTCAATTCAACCAGGAAAGCCACAAAATGACGGTTTGGCGCGCCAAGCAAAAAGGCGACCCTGAAACCAAAACGGAACATAACGTCAAGGAACAGGTGCACGACATCCTTTCCAGCATGTACTACCTCCGCACCATCGACTTTGCCAAACGCTCCAAAGGCGCGGAAGAACCGTTCCGGATTTTCATGGACAAGGAAGAGTTTCCACTCAAAATGCGGTATTTAGGGAAAGAATCGCGCAAAAAAGTGCGGGGGGCAGGCAAATTCAATACCCTGAAGTTCGAGCCTCAAGTGATCGTTGGCGATGTATTCAAAGACGATAATAAAATGACCGTTTGGGTTTCCGACGACGAAAACCGCATCCCGGTGCTGATTGAAACACCGGTGTCGGTAGGTTCGGTGAAAGTGGTGCTGAAGGACTATTCAGGGTTGAAGTATCCGTTGTCGTCGAAGCAGTAATTTTTGAGATAATTTAAGTCTGTTCGTTCATCAGTAGGAATTGTATGAGGAAGCACAGAAGTTGTAGGTAAATATTTGTGAAAACATAATCTTTGGGGTTGTGCGCTTAGCAGAAGACATAATTATTACAATTAGGGAGTTAATCCATAGTAAATAACCCCACTTGATTACAAATCGTTTGCAAAATAAAAAAAGCGACCTACACGCAAAACACGCATAAGTCGCTGTAAATCAAGGTGGGCCCGGCAGGAATTGAACCCGCGACCGTCTGATTATGAGTCAGCTGCTCTAACCACCTGAGCTACGGGCCCTTGTTTAACAAAACGCTGCAAAGGTAAAGTTAATTCCCGAACGGCACCGGCTTTTTTGGGGAGATAAACCGGATGGAACTTTTCCTGTTCCTTCCTATTTTTGACCGTGCCTACTCGCAGCCACATCGGTCCCACCGGAATAGCTTTCGCACTTGCCGTAGCAATTAGTACTGCTTTGCCAGCCCAAACCGTTCCGAAGCTGCAAACGCTTGCTACCGAAGACGGACTTTCACAGGGATTTATAACAGCGATTTTCCAGGACCGCGAGGGCTTCATCTGGATTGGAACACGCAACGGCCTGAACCGGTATGACGGCCGAACCGTCCGAACGATTCGACACAATCCACTAGACCCTTATTCCATTTCTGGAAATATCATTTTACGGCATCCAGGAGTCCGGCGATTATTTACTGATCTGCACTAAAAATGGCCTCGATTTTTACCATAAAAATAAAAATCGCTTTTTCCGGCTAAATGTGGAGTTGTCTGCCAAAGACGGGCTTTACTGGAAATCAATCACCGCTACACTTCCTGACGAACATGGCTCCATCTGGCTGCTGATTTCGGATACCCACGGCAAGCAGTGGATAGTGAAAACCATAATAAAACAGGCGCTGAATCAAAAAAATCCGGACGACTGGAGTATTAACCTGTTGCAACGCTGGGAAGTAAAATATCGCGCTGTCTACAGGCTCGCTCAAACCAAAGGCTATATCTGGGTGCTGAGCCAATCACACCTGTCCGGTATATCAAAAAAAAAACAGGAAACAGACTGGAGTTGAAAGTGCCGGACCCTTTTCAGGGTCATTTCAGGCTGCACCCGATACGGTCTGGTTTGGGAGTGCTACCGGTTGGGGTCGCCTTATTGATGCAAGCCTCCACTGGACAAATACCGGGTACCCTGTTCGCTGCGTATTCCCGTCGGAAAACAGCGGTTTGCAGGAGCAATATTCCAAAATGTCGGATTCCTTTGGTTGAATGTCGGATTTTTTCAGTTCGATGCGAGCAACTTTGTGCTTGTTTAGTTCCATCAAAAGGTAAAGCTCTCGTATTATGAAATTAAGCACTGTTATGTTCCGCCTTGCCCTGCTGGGCAGCAGCCTGTTTTTCATTGATGTGCTCGCCGCCCAGGTCAGCGTCAACCAGGACAGCTCCGCCCCCGACCCCTCGGCCATGCTCGACGTAAAAAGCAGCGACAAGGGCATGCTCGTGCCCCGTATGACTACGGCCCAACGCACGGCGATCAGCAGCCCGGCCACAGGCCTGCTGGTATTTGATACCGATACCGAATCGTTCTGGTACCGGGACAGCGGAAGTTGGGTACGGCTCATCAGCGGCTGGAACCTGAGCGGCAACACCGGCACGGTGGACGGCACGAATTTCATCGGCACCACCGACAACGTGGCGCTGGATTTCCGCGCGAACAATGCGCGCGGGCTGCGCCTGGAATATGCGGAAGGAATCGATCCGTATTTTGGAATACTCTCTCCGGCGCCGAACATCATCGGTGGCTTTAGCGGCAATACGGTTGCGGCTACAGCTTACGGCGCGACCATCAGTGGCGGTGGAATAAGCGGTAATATAAATACCATTTCAGCAGAATTTGCCACCATCGGTGGCGGCCTGAACAACACAGCCAAGGGTTATGGCGCAGTTGTCTCCGGTGGAACAGATAACAGCGCATCCGGAGGTTCAAGTGTAGGTGGAGGCTTTAACAACACTGCCAGCGGCGGTGAAACCGTTGTCTCCGGCGGACTATCTAACAGCGCAACGAGTTCATGGTCGACAGTCGGTGGTGGCACAGGAAATATGGCAACGGCTAAGACAGCAACAGTGGCTGGCGGTGATAAAAACATCGCCGGCGGGATTAGTTCTACAGTACCTGGCGGTAACCTGAACAGTGCCGGTGGCGATTACAGCCTGGCCGCCGGTCGTCGTGCAAAGATTGACGCTGCCCACGACGGCGCCTTCCTGTTTTCCGATGGCAACAACGTTAATTTCAACTCGGCAGCTGCCAACGAGTTTGCCGCGCGCGCTACCGGCGGGGTGCGTTTCGTAACGGCCATCGACGGCTCCGGCAACCCCACCCAAACGGTACGTATGGACAACACCGGCACGGTCACTGCCGCGGCATTTGTCGGCGACGGCTCGGGCTTGACGGGCATTCCCGACGACCAAACACTTAGCCTCAGCGGCGCCACGCTGAGCATCGAGAACGGCAACGCTGTCAATCTGTCCGGCATCAGTTCAGACGACCAAACACTCAGCCTCAGCGGCGCCACGCTGAGCATCGAAGATGGTAACGCGGTCAATCTGTCCGGCATCAATACAGACGACCAAGCGCTCAGCCTCAGCGGCGCCACGCTGAGCATTGAGAATGGCAACGCTGTTAATCTGTCCAGCCTCAATACGGACGACCAAACCCTCAGCCTCAGCGGCGCCACGCTAAGCATCGAGAATGGTAACAGCGTGAATTTATCCACCCTGCCCGGCGATAATCTGGGCAACCATACCGCCACGCAAGCACTTGTTATGAACGACAATGATATTGTGAATGGCAGAGCCATCAGAGCAGATAGTTTGATTGTTGGTGATGGGAATAGTAATCTGGATGGCCTGACCTTGCTCAGGTTCAATACACTTCGTGCCTGGGAGTTTCAACAAGATAAAGGCACTAACTCTGATGCGGCAACGCACCTTCGTTTACGTAATGTAAGTGGTACTCCCACAAAACGGTTTTTTATAGATACAGATGGTCGGGTAGAATTCAGAAGCGCTGACGGAAGCGCTACGCATTTCTACTTCGATCACAGCAGTGAAAAAATGGGCATCGGAACCGCCGCGCCGGCCAACAATTTGAGCGTTTCCGGCAGCGCCGATTTCACCGGCAATGTCGGTATCGGAATAGCCAGCCCGGCAACACGGCTCCATGTGGAAGGCGCCGCATCCGGTTCCACAAGCACTGATTTTGTAGCGACCATCAAAAACACCGACACCGATGCCACCAATACTACCCGCTACAACGGCCTGAAAATCCAGGCGGGCAAGGATAACAATAACGGCGCCAACTCCCGCTTCATCGCTTTTTACCGCCCCGACGGTGCCGAGATCGGGACGGTTCGCCAGGACGGCGCCAGCACGATCAATTACAGTACCAGCTCCGATGTACGGCTAAAACAACATATCGTACCGACGGCTTACTCCCTTGCCGACTTGTTGAAGATCGACGTGCAGGATTACGAGTTCCGGACCGAGCCGGGCCGCAAACAAACCGGCTTTATCGCCCAGGATTTGTACAAGGTGTATCCGGCGGCCGTTTCCAAAGGCGGCGAGGATGTCGTCACCGACCCCTGGATGGTGGATTACGGTAAATTGACGCCGCTGCTGGTCAAATCGGTGCAAGACCAGCAGGCCACCATTAATGCCCAGGAAAAACGCATCGCCGAGCTTGAAGCGCAACTTTCCCAACTGGAAATATTGAAAACCCAAAATGACCAGTTTTCAGCCGACATAAAGGCCATCAAAGCCGCATTGTCGCTTTCCTCGAACGACACTTTTTCAAAAGACAATCAGTAACACTAAAGAAGCACCTTCGCTATGTGTAAGTCAAACTCAATCCTTTTTTTGCTTTCATTTTTGCTGTTGGCAGCAAATGCGCAAGCCCAGGTCAGCATCAACAGCGACAACTCCGCTCCCGACCCCTCGGCCATGCTCGATGTCAAGAGCAGCGACAAAGGCATGCTCGTGCCCCGGTTGACTACGGCTCAGCGCACGGCCATTTCTAACCCGGCTACCGGGCTGCTGGTTTTTGACAGCGATACCGAGAGCTTTTGGTTTCGGGAAAGCGGCGGCTGGGCGGAGCTGAAAACCGGCAATCCCAGCGTCCTGGAAGACGCAGACGGGGACACCCAAGTTCAGGTGGAAAGCAGCCCGGATGAAGATAAAATCCGGTTTAATCTGGAGGGCCTCGAAAGACTTCGCCTGGAGAACAATAAACTGCTTTTATTTAATAACGTTTTCGGTGCGGGCTCAAACCTTCACTTCGAATTTAATGAGGGAAACAAATACAACCGTATCACCAGTATTATCCCGGGTAATTTCCCATCACCCACTCCTTCCGGCTATAAATTGAATTTTAACCTGAACGGGAATAATACCCTTTCCCTGGACGGGGCCGGCGGCGTAAGCGTGAACAACAGCTACAGTTTCCCGACAGCTGACGGTACGGCCGGGCAGGTGCTGACCACCAATGGCAGCGGCGCGACTTCCTGGAGCTTGCCCGTCAACCATTGGGCGCTTTCCGGCAATGATATTTACAATGCCAATTCCGGGAACGTCGGCATCGGCAAGTCTCAACCAACGGCCCCATTGCATGTGTACCGTGGGGCAGGAGAGCATGCTATCGTCCATATTGAGGCAGCCGGCTCAACCAGCGATGCCCGCCTGGAGTTGAGCAAATTAGATGGAGTCGCCAGCGCCGGAATAGGGTTTTATCCGGGAAACGGATTCCTGCGGCTACGGACGAACTCCGGCAATCACATCGTGTTTGAACCCAATGGTTTGGAAGCAATGCGGATCAAAGATGGCGGCAATGTCGGCATCGGCACGGACAACCCGGATTCCAAACTGGACATTCGCGGCGATGGCAAAACCATGATACTCCAAGCCAATACAGCCGGCAGTTCTTCATATGTTGAAATGAGCAACGCAGGTAGCGGCCTTATTGGACGGATTGGCGCGGATGGCGCCGGATTTAGCGGTACAAACGGCCTGTTTTCGCTCGGTACCTGGACCAATAGTGACATCGGTTTTTTTACAAACCAAACAGAAAGGATGCGCATCCTGTCAAACGGAAAGGTTAAGGTCGGACAAGGGACAACATTTGGAGGGGGCGTATTTAGTGCAAGGAATGATGCAGACAATGTCCCGGTAGCTACTATTTGGAACAATGGGTATGATCCTGACAACACCGCTAATCCTAAACATGACGGGTTGTATATAAGAGCCGGCAGGGACCAGAATAATGGTGCCAATTCAGTGTTTCTTCTTTTTGAGCGGCCCGATGGAACGACAATAGGTAGTGTTAAACAAATAAATGCCAATAACATCTCCTATGATAACACTTCTGATATCCGCCTGAAAACCAATATCCAGCCTACCCGCTTTTCCGTAGCAGATTTAATGAAAATAGCCGTGCGCGATTACGAATACAAGGACGAGCCGGGTGAGGTGTTTACAGGCTATCTGGCGCAGCAATTGTATGAAGTTTTTCCAAATGCCGTCACGCCCGGCGGGCGCGACGCAAAGACCGACCCCTGGATGGTGGATTACAGCAAACTCACCCCACTGCTCACAAAAGCGGTACAAGACCAGCAGGCCACTATTGATGCCCAGCAAAAACGTATCGCCGAGCTTGAAGCGCAACTTGCCCAGGCAAAAACACAAAACGCCGCCTTCGAAGAACGCCTGGAACGGATCGAAGCCGCATTGCAACAAAACCAGCAAGCAGCCACAGCAAACCAGAATAGTGGCAAAAAATAAGAGTGAATCATGAAAAAAACAACGATCAATATGCGTACGCTACTATTCTTTTGCCTCCTCGCCCTGGGCTCGCCGCTCGCTGCCCAGGTCAGCGTCAACCAGGACAACTCCGCCCCCGACCCCTCGGCCATGCTCGACGTCAAGAGCAGCGACAAGGGCATGCTAGTCCCCCGCATGACAACAGCCCAGCGCGCAGCTATTGCCAACCCGGCCACGGGCCTGCTGGTATTTGATACCGATACCGAATCGTTCTGGTACCGGGATAGCGGTGGCTGGGTGAACCTAATAGCAGGCTGGAGCCTGACCGGCAATGCCGGCACGGTAGATGGCGCGAATTTCATCGGCACTACCGACAACGTGGCGCTGGATTTCCGCGTGAACAATGCGCGCGGGCTGCGCCTGGAATATGCGGAAGAAATCGATCCACTCTTTGGAACCACTGTCGCTCCGAACCTCATTGGCGGCTTTAGCGGCAATACGGTTGCCGCGGGGGTTATCGGCGCGACCATCAGTGGCGGTGGGAGAACCGGTGGTATCAATGCGACTTCAGGCTCATTTTCCACTATCGGTGGTGGCTTTTTAAACACGGCCGATGGCTATGGCGACGTTGTCTCCGGTGGACAAGTTAACAGCGCAACGGGTGGTTTTTCGACAGTTGGTGGCGGCAGTTTCAACACAGCCAACGGCGGTAGCGCCGTTGTCTCCGGTGGACAATCTAACAACGCAACGGGTGGTTCTTCGACAGTTGGTGGCGGCGACTTAAATAATGCAACGGCTCAGGGAGCCACGGTGGCTGGAGGTGGGCTCAATCGCGCCAGTGGCCTGCGCGCTACAGTCGGCGGCGGCGCTTATAACACGGCAAGCGGTGCTAACGCTACAATAGGCGGTGGTGGCGGAGTTCAGGGTGGTTCGCTTGGGAACACCGCCGGCGGGTTTAGTTCTACCGTACCCGGCGGCAGCCTGAACAGTGCCGGTGGCGATTACAGCCTGGCCGCCGGTCGTCGTGCGAAGATCGACGCTGCCCACGACGGCGCTTTCCTGTTTTCCGACGGCAACAACCTTGACTTCAACTCGGCAGCTGCCAACGAGTTTGCCGCGCGCGCTACCGGCGGGGTGCGGTTCGTGACGGCCATCGACGGTTCCGGTATCCCCACCCAAACGGTAAGTATTGACAACACCGGCACGGTCACTGCCGCGGCATTTGTCGGCGACGGCTCGGGCTTGACGGGTATCAATGTGGATGATGCGGATGCCAACCCCACCAATGAGCTGCAAAACCTCAGCTTCGATGGCGCCACCCTGGGCATCGACGGTGGCAACAGTGTAAACTTGGCCAGCCTCAATACGGACGACCAAACGCTCAGTCTTAGCGGCGCCACGCTAAGCATCGAGAGCGGTAACGCTGTTAATCTGTCCAACCTCAATACAGACGACCAAACGCTAAGCCTCAGCGGCGCCACGCTGAGCATCGAGAACGGTAACGCTGTCAATCTGTCCGGCATCAATACGGACGATCAAACGCTCAGCCTAAGCGGCGCCACGCTGAGCATCGAGAATGGCAACGCTGTTAATCTGTCCAGCCTCAATACGGACGACCAAACCCTCAGCCTCAGCGGTACCACCTTAAGCATCGAAGATGGTAACAGCGTGAATTTATCCACCCTGCCCGGCGACAACCTCGGCAACTACACGGCTACGCAAGCACTTGATATGAACAACAATGATATGGTGAATGGCAGAGCCATCAGAGCAGATAGCTTGATTGTTGGCGATGGGAATAGTAATCTGGATGGTCTAACCTTGCTCAGGTTCAATACACTTCGTGCCTGGGAGTTTCAACAAGATAAAGGCGCTAGTCCTCTATCTGCAACGCACCTTCGTTTACGCAATGTAAGTGACAATCCCACAAAACGATTTTTTATAGATACAGATGGCCGGGTAGAATTCAGAAGTGCTGACGGAAGCGCTACGCATTTCTACTTCGATCAAGGCAGTGAAAAAATGGGCATCGGCACCGCCATGCCCGATGAGAAACTGCACATCAACGACGGCAACCTCAAAATCAGCCAAACGGCAACTGCCACAGCCTCACTGGAACTCGAGGGCCACACTAACGGCGACAACCAAAGGTCATGGACCATCGCAACGAAAGGACATGCACTTCTGGTAGATGGCAGCGACCTCGCATTCTCCCGTGAAGGCAGTGAAAAAATGCGTATCGACACCGATGGCAATGTCGGCATCGGCGCCACCACACCGGCAAACAAGTTGAGCGTTTCCGGCAGCGCCGATTTCAGTGGCAATGTCGGTATCGGAATAGCCAGCCCGGCAACACGGCTCCACGTGGAAGGCGCCGCATCCGGTTCCACAAGCTCTGATTTTGTAGCAACGATCAAAAACACCGACACCGATGCCACCAATACTACCCGCTACAACGGCCTGAAAATCCAGGCGGGCAAGGATAACAATAACGGCGCCAACTCCCGCTTCATCGCTTTTTACCGCCCCGACGGTGCCGAGATCGGGACGGTTCGCCAGGACGGCGCCAGCACGATCAATTACAGTACCAGCTCCGATGTACGGCTAAAACAACATATCGTACCGACGGCTTACTCCCTTGCCGACTTGTTGAAGATCGACGTGCAGGATTACGAGTTCCGGACCGAGCCGGGCCGCAAACAAACCGGCTTTATCGCCCAGGATTTGTACAAGGTGTATCCGGCGGCCGTTTCCAAAGGCGGCGAGGATGTCGTCACCGACCCCTGGATGGTGGATTACGGTAAATTGACGCCGCTGCTGGTCAAATCGGTGCAAGACCAGCAGGCCACCATTAATGCCCAGGAAAAACGCATCGCCGAACTCGAAGCGCAGCTGGCAAAACAACAACATGTAAACGCCCAACTAACAACCGACATCCAGGCCATAAAAGCAGCACTGAACCTGCCGGGCAATCCCAACACAACAAGCACTTCCGAAAAATAACTTGTCATGAAAAAATACCTGTTCATACTAAGCCTGCTTGGCCTGTCGGCCGGCCCCGCCCAGGCCCAACTTCAAAATAAGGGCAGCTTTATCATTATACCTGCCGGCAACAACGTAGTCGCCCAAAACGGCGTAATCAACACCAACGGCGGTACCATCACCGTCGACGGCACGTTGCGCACCCCCGCCGATCTGTCCAACACCAACGGCGCCACCCTGCAAGGCAACGGCCAGTACCACATCGGAGGAAACTGGACCAACGAGGCCAACTTTAACGCCGGTTTATCCACCATAACCTTCGAAGGCACTCAAAACAGCACGGTCACCTCCGGCGGCGGCGCCTTTTACCTGCTGGTTTTAAACAAATCCGGCGGCAATAACCTGCTGCTGGCGGACAACATGAGCGTTTCCAATGCCTTTGATTTTCAGGCTGCGGACAACTACGCCGTGCTCGGTGATAACAATCTGGAAGTTGCCGACATCACCGGCTACGACGCCAGCCGGCACGTGCGCACCGATGGCACAGGCTCCCTCGCGCGCAACGTGGGCGCTACTCCGGTGGATTTCCCCGTCGGCAACAGCAGCTACAATCCCGCCACACTCACCAACGCCGGCACACCCGATTTTTACCTCGTGCGCGTGGCCGACGCCGTACTAAGCGGCGGAAACACCGGTTCGCCAATCACTGCCGACGCCGTGGGCCGCGGCTGGTTTGTCGAGGAAAACACCGCCGGCGGTTCCGACCTGAGCATGACGCTCCAGTGGAACGGCGCCGACGAACCGGTCAGCTTCGATCGCGCACAGGCCTACGTCTCGCACTTCCTGGCCGGCAGCTGGGATACCCAGCCCACCGCTTCGGCAACCGGCGCCGATCCGTACAGCCTGAGCCGCAGCGGCATCACCAGCCTGTCGCCCTTCGCCGTGTTCGACGGCGACTTTTCCGCCCTGATCGACATCAGCGGCATTATCCTGTGGGAGCACGACGGCGCCAGCGGGGTGAAAGACGCCAACGTGGCCCTTACCGGCGACGACACCGATTCCGACATCACGCCGGCAGCCGGTACCTACACCCTCGTTGCTGCCAACGGCTCTAATTTCACCGTCACACCAACCAAAAACATCAACAAACTCAACGGGATTACCGTAGCCGACGCCACCGCCATCCAGCAACACGTGACCGGCATAAACCCCATCACCAGCCCCTACAAACAGGTAGCCGCCGATGTAAATAAGAGCAACTCCATCACGACCTTCGATGCCTCGGTCATCAACCAGGCCCTGCTGGGCAACCCCGCTGCCCTGGCGCAGTTCAAAACGGCCTGGCGCTTCGTGCCGGTAACGCATACGATGGCGCTGCCACCCTGGGGATTTCCCGAAAAAATCAGCTTGGCGGGGATAAGCGGCAGCGCGCCCGATCAGGATTTTTGGGGCATCAAGACCGGCGATGTGGTGGATGTGTACGCCAACCCGGCCAACCTGATTCCGCACCCGCCGTTGGTGCTGCGGGCCAACGATGCAATATTGGAAGCCGGTCAGGAACTAAGTGTGACCTTTCGCGCCGATCAGTTTGCCGATTTGGCGTCCTGGCAGTTTGCCTTGCATTTCGATCCGGAACGGCTGGAGCTGACCGGCATTGAACCAAGCAGCCAAATGCCCCTTACAGCCGAGCATTTTGGTTTGTACAACATTTCCGAAGGGGTAATCCGCGCGGTATGGGCGCAGGCGGCAGGCATATCGCTCCACGATGCCGAGGCCGTTTTTTCTGTGAAATTCAATGTTTTGCAGAGCGGAGGCAAGTTGCGCGATGCACTTTCGCTCGACGAAACAAGGCTGCCGGCGTACGCGTATAACAGCGCGCTGGAGGAGTCGGGTGTGGCTTTGGCTTATGACCAGGCAAGCAGCGTTGTCGACGGAAGCGGGCTGGCCTTGGGGCTTGATGTCTGGCCCAATCCCTTTGTGGGGCATGCAACAGCCAGGTTTTTCCTGCCGGAGCCTTGTACAGCGCAACTGCGCGTAGTGGATGCCACAGGGCGTGAGCTGTGGCGGATGCGCAAAAATTGCCCCTCCGGTTGGCAGCAAGAGGCAATCCGCTTGGACGGCGTGACCGGGGCGCTGGTATGTGAGCTAACAACGCCATTAGGCAAGGAGCGCGTTCAGATAGTCGGGGTGGAGTAACTCCTGCTGTGTTTTTTTCACCAGGCGCTTAGGCTGTATCAATAGAGAAAAATCTAAAATGCCCGCCGTAGAATATTTTTTTCACCACGGAGCCACGGAGGCCACGGAGCATCAAACTCCTTGGCCTCCGTGGCCTCCGTGTCTGGTGGTGAAAATTTGGAATTGCCAGGGCGTGCGAGGACTTATGATACAGTCTCGGCGTTGGTAGGGCGACCAGTGTATATCAGCCACACAATTGCTTCATTGCCAATACACCCGCTTCACCCGGTCGGCAATATTGGTGAATACTTCATAAGGGATGGTTTGAAGGCAATCGGCCAAAGCCTGTACCGGCAACGACTCGCCAAAAACAATAACCTCGTCGCCTTCACTGGCCTTCGGAATATGTGTCACATCCACCATGGTCATATCCATGCAGATATTGCCGACGGTGGGCGCCAAACTGCCATGGACGAGCACCTTGTACCGGCCATTGCCCGCCAACCGAAGCAGCCCGTCGGCATAGCCGATACTTATCGTCGCAATACGGCTGGGCCTGGTGATCGGCCCATTGCGGTTGTACCCAACGGTTTCGCCGGCCGGAAGTTCCTTGATTTGACTGATGGTGGCTTTGAGGGTGTTTACGACCTGTAATTGGTCCTGCAAGCCGCAGGAATCAATTCCATAAAGGCCGATCCCGAGCCGCACCATGTCAAACTGATACTCCGGGAAACGCACCATACCCCCGGTGTTGACCAAATGCCGCAAAGGCCGGTAGCCCAGCCCGGCGCTTAGCCGCCCGAACATCGCCGTGAACATTGCAGCCTGCTGATGGGTAAAGGTGTCGTGTTGCGGGGCGTCGGCAGCAGCAAGGTGCGAAAAGACGGACCGAACCTGCACTTTGGGTTGCGCCTGTAGCCTGCTGACCAGGATATCCAGATCGGCGGGTACAAATCCCAGGCGGTGCATCCCGGTATCCAGTTTCAAATGGACAGCCATTTCTTTCGTTTTACCAGCAAAGCGCAACAACTCATTGAGCAACGACAAACTGTACACCTCGGGTTCCAGCCGGAAACGTGCCAGCGCGTCAAAACCGGAGGGCTCCGGGTTAAGTACCAGGATAGGCAATTTGACCCCCGCCTGCCGCAACTCAATGCCTTCGTCGGCATAGGCTACACCCAGGTAATCAACCTGGTGGAACTCCAGCAGTTTAGCCAACTCCGCAGCGCCGCTGCCATAACCTGCTGCCTTCACCATGACCATCATTTTGGTCCCGGGTTTCAGCAGCCGGTTGTACACATTCAGGTTGTGCACCACCGCGCCGAGGTTGACTTCGAGCACGGTTTTGTGCGCTTTTTGTTCCAGCCGCTGTGCAATGCGCTCAAACGCGAACATTCGCGCGCCTTTGACCAGGATCAAATCTTCATTAAAATCATGCGCCTGCAGGTTTTGTAAAAAAGCATCCGTGTCGGGATAAAAACTGGCGTTAAAATCAGCCGGCAATTTTGTGCGCAATGAAACGCCGGTATCCGGACCAATCGCGATCAGGCGCTGAACACGGTGTTCCAGCAAACTGGCGGCTACCTGCTTGTACAACGGGTCTTTGCGCCGGCCGGTTTGCAGAAAATCGGATAAGATCAAAGTGATCTGACCATCCCGGGATTGTTGCCGGGCAAACTGGAGCGCAATCCGCAACGAAGCCAGGTCGTTGCTGTAGGCATCGTTGATAATGGTGCAATTATTGATCCCGGCCTTCAATTCCAGGCGCATTTCCACCGGCTCCAGCCGTTTTAACCTGCCGCTAAACGCCGAGAGCGGGTAGCCTAAGGCAAGCAGTACGGTGATGCAATGGCAAGCGTTTTCGATAGACGCGGCATCCGAAAAAGGAATTTCAAGAATAGATTTTAACTGCTGGATTTGAGGTTTTTTGACCAGAACTGCCTGCTGCCCCGGTGCTGATCCGGTCGAAATCTGGAATTTCACGTGGCCATCGGGCAGTGTTTTAAAACCGGAAAACTGTACTTCGGCATCCCGCCCGGCGCTGCTCCAACGGAGCAGCGAGCGCCCTTTTCGGGCTGCTGCCCAAACGTTGGCCGCCTCGGCGATATCCAAATGGTCTGCACAGAAAACCAGCATTTTTGCCGGCTCAAACAGGCGCATTTTCTCCTGCAATTTGACGGTATCGGACGGGAAACCCTCCCGGTGCGCCGGACCCAGGTTTGTGATCAAACCGATGTCGGGCCGGATAATGCCCGCCAGGCGTTCCATTTCGCCCATTTGAGAAATCCCGGCTTCGAAAATCCCGAGCTGGTGCTCAGGACCTGTTTGCCATACGGAAAGCGGAACGCCAATTTGGGAATTATAACTTTTGGGGCTCCGCACCATCTTTTCCCGGGGCAATAGCTGATGCAGCCATTCTTTAACCATGGTTTTGCCATTGCTTCCGGTAATACCAACCACAGGCAGCCGGAACTGCGCCCGGTGCCAGGCAGCCAGGGTTTGAAGCGCAAGCAAGGCATCGGGAACAATCAGGACATTGGCTTCCGGCATACTGCCCGGCGAAAGTTCCCGGCTGACAATAAAATTCCGGATTCCCGCGCGATAGCAGTCAGCCAGGAAGCGGTGGCCGTCGTGGCGTTGGCCGGAAAGTGCGAAAAACAAGGCCGTTTGTGCTGTGGTGATATTGCGGCTATCCAGAAGCAGCTGCTCGACATTTGCATCGGGATTGACCTTTTGCAGCCAGCGGGCATTGAGAATTTTTTGAACGTGCTGAATGGTATATGGCATGTATGCGTATGGCCGGGCGTGAACAAACCTGTCGGGTTATAAAAGTACAACGCCTTACCTTTGCAAAAAAGATTCTATTGGAATTCCTGATTAACAATCTGGCCGAGTTGGATGCGCAAATCCCGGTGCTCGCCGAAGCATTGGCCGGGCGTCGGAAAATAGCCTTGTACGGCAATCTGGGCGCCGGCAAAACCACACTGGTGCAGGCATTTTGCCGCTGGCTGGGGGTGGAAGACAGCCCGACAAGCCCAACATTTTCACTGATCAACGAATATGGCTACCGGGATGCAGCAAACCAACCCGCCTTGGTGCATCATCTCGATTTATACCGTTTAAACAGCCTGCAAGAAGCCTTTGACATCGGCATTGAAGAAATTTTGGATGATCCCTGGTACTGTTTTATTGAATGGCCGCAACTCGTTGAACCCCTGCTGCCGGACGACGCCGCGAAAATTCAATTGGAAATTTTAAGCGAAACCGCCCGCCGTCTGTTAATTTTGTAAACTTTACCCGGTTTGCCAACCGGCAACCCGATGTCCCAATAGCAAGCAATAGTTGATGGAAACACTCGGCACTACTTTTGGCCAAATGGCCACGCAAACGGAAACCCTCGAAGTCGCTCCCAGGCATCAGCGGTTGTTTATTGGAATTTTGAAAGAATCGACCTTGCAGGAAAACCGGGTGGCGCTGGTGCCCCATTCCGTAGCCACCCTGACGGCACACGGGCATGAAGTGCTTGTTGAAGCCGGCGCCGGTGAAAAAGCGCACTTCAGCGACATGGATTATTCCGAAGCCAGTGCCAGGATTACGCAGAGCCGGGAAGAGGTATTCAAAGCAGATGTGCTGCTGAAGGTCGCACCCCCAACTCTGGAAGAAATTGACCTGATGCGCCCCAACCAGGTGGTCATTTCTCCGATCCACCTCCCGCTGTTGAGTCCGGAATACATTACCAAATTGCAAAAACGCCGGGTGATCGCCCTGGCTATGGAGTATATCCGCGATGACGAAACGGGCGTATTCCCCATTGTGCGGGTGATGAGTGAAATTGCCGGCACGAGCGCTATTTTGATTGCCGCCAACCTGTTATCCTCCTCCCATGGCGGTAAGGGAGAATTACTGGGAGGCATTGCCGGGGTACCGCCGGCCAAGGTGATCATCCTGGGCGCCGGCGTGGTGGCCGAAGTGGCCTCCCGCACAGCGATCGGGCTGGGCGCCGAGGTCCGGATTTTCGACAACGATGTGTACAAACTTATGCGCCTGCAAAAGCACGTCGGACGTCAGCTGTACACTTCGGTGATCAATCCCACGCACCTCCGCGAACAACTGCTCACCGCCGACGTGGCCATCGGCGCCATGCATTCCGGACATGGTCGAACACCGATTGTTGTGCAGGAAGATGTCGTGAAAGGCATGAAGAATGGCGCCATAATTATCGACGTGAGTATCGATCAGGGAGGCGTTTTTGAAACATCGGAAACAACCAGCCTGGAAAAACCCACTTTTGTAAAACACGGCGTAATCCACTATTGTGTGCCCAATATTGCCTCCCGCGTGGCGCGTACGGCGTCTTCGGCAATCAGCAATATTATCACCTCCCTGCTGCTCAAAGCAGAGTCTGGAGGAATCATCCCGCTCATCACCAGCCACCAGGGCCTGCGCAACGGGGTGTACACCTACAAAGGCTGCCTCACCAACGCCTACCTGGGCGAGCGTTTCCACCTGAAAAGCACAGACCTGGACTTGCTGATTACTTCCGATTTCTGATTTCTTTTTTGGCTCATATTCCCGATTGGCTGAGCGGGGAGCCAAGTGAGGGGGTGACTGCCAGTCTCCCCCTCACTATCAGCCCGTTGGGAACATGAGCCTCTTTTTTTAAAACCGCAAAGGCGCCAAGACACGGAGATTCAAACTTCGCGTCTTGGCGCCTTTGCGGTTTTAAAAACTACAGGATTTCAGCAGATCACTGCTTCAGCACCCGCTGCACACCTACACCGCCCGGGCCTTCGAGACGCAGGAACAACAACCCGGGCTGTGTCGAACTATTGAGCTCCAGTGTTGTCGTGTGATAGCCGGCTTCGCGGTACGCTTGTACGGATTTCACAACCATACCCCGGGCGTCAGACAATGTCATCAATGTCGGGCCTGCCTCCGGCAAATAATACGTAGCGATAAACTGGTCGACCACCGGGTTTGGACTTACCGGAAGCAGCACCAGCTGTTCGGCTGCACCGCCAGGGAATGCTTTGAAATTCAGTTTTGCGCCTCTCGTTTGCAGGCCTCGCGTGTAAGCCTCGGCAGGTGTTACCGAAGAGCTCATGGCAAGGTAGTCGCTGAGTGTGCCCCCGCGAAGCGCCTGAAAAACAAGGGTGAAAGTCCGCATCCGCATATTTTTACCAATAATCGTCGGGTCGAGCATAATGGTGGAATACCAACTGGCCGTCACGTTCCCGGTGGCCGGGGTAGCGGTGAAGTTGGTCGCAACCATGCCCGGTTCAACTTCAAGCAGCGTGAGCACATCCGGATCATAGTCGAGGGTAAACTGGAAGCCGGCCAAGCCGGCCAGATCGGGTGTGATGATCTCTACCCGGACTTCTGTGCCGGCTTTGAATTGTTTGTTCGCCGTGCTGAATACGACCGATTCATCCTGTTGCCGGTCTTCGATATCCGGCGCTTGCAGGTTGTTGCCGACCGAGCCGTTGACATCGCCGGTTTTTACGCCGGTAAAATCAGCATTGGGCGCTTGCATGTCGCCCGACAGGCAGAAGAACGGCGTGGAGGACGGTACCGGCGCCGACCAGGGCTGATTTGGGTCGGCAAACTGATGCCCTGCCGGAATGAATTGCCAAACGGCTTTGTCCGTAAAATTATCCTGCTTGCCCAGCACCACATCGATTAGGGCCTGAATATCATCCTGGCTCAGCCCGCCGGAGTTGTTCACATCGGCAGCGAGGAGTTTGAACGGCGAATTCAGCGGAAGGATCGCATCCAGTTGGCCGCCGATCAACAGGGCGTCCAGGGTGTTTATGCCCGTTTTCGGGTTATCGTTGTCGAACGCCGGGATCAGTTTGTAATTGCAGCCTGCCAATTGGGGGCCAATTTCAAATGTGCCATCCTGTCCGGTCTGCACAGTCGCTTTCACACTGTTACTTTTTTTCAATACGACATGTACACCCGGAACGGGTTTCAAACTGGCCGTCGCAACGGTTCCGGTGAATTTGTTCGACGGCGGGCAGGAGCCCATGTTATCCTGAACGATCACGTATGTTTCGCAATAGTCGGCATTGCCGGAGGCATCAATAGCCCAGATTTCGATAAACTGCGTGCCCAGTTCACTGCAATCAAAGGTTACCGAGTGGCTGTCGACCGGGAAACCGGTGCCCGTGCCTGATTTGCGAACGCCGATTTTCAATTCATTTTTCGGGGTGCAGTTGTCAAACAAATCTTTGATAAAATCGGTATCCCAAAGCGTGATCATGCCGGTTTGCATGATATTGATACTGAGTCCGTTTATGCAAACAACAGTCGGTGCTTTGCAGTCTTTTACCACAAACTCGTATTTGCAAATCGCTTCGTTCCCGCATTTGTCGTTGGCCACCCATTCGATTTTGTGGGTGCCATAGGGCAGGCCGAATCCGGGCGGAAAATCAATAGTAGCCATGAGGGTGTCGCCACCCAGCACCATTTTTTCTATCGGCCAGGCATTCGGGCTGCTGCTGCTGATGTAGGTTTCCATCGAGCCGTTGCCGTCGAGGTCAAGAAACAGGCGGTAGCTCAACAGGATATCGGCATCGGAGCAGGCGTCGGTCACTTTAATGCCCAGATCGACCGGCCCTTCACAAAGGTCGCCCCAACCGCTGTTGTACTGGTCGGGGTCGTTGCCGGTGTAGTCGCAAAACTCGAGTGGATCGGTTGGGCAATCAATAAATACCGGCGCGTCGCTGTCGACTACTTTTATAATTTGCGTGTACTGCAAGTGGCCCCGGTTTGCGGGAATACCAAAAACCATGGGGCCTTCGTCGGTGTCGGGCGGGTTGGGGATAAAGGTGGGCCAGGGCTCGTTGGGGTCGTAGTCGCACCAGTAGATCAGCGTCCAGGTGCGCAGAATTTTTTTACAACCTCCATTCGAGGTAATGTTGAACACCTGGTCTTTTACCGATACCCCGACGTTGAACGAGCAGCCCGGGTACTGGTCGATAATCGGGTAAATTGTATCGGGGTTCGTACCACATCCAACGAAGGTCGTATCGTCGGGAAAGGTAACTTTGTAATACGCATTTTGGGCATTTGCCGTGCTCAAAGTGAATACAAGGAAAGCGGTAAGCAGGATGACTGTTCGCATAATTAATCGGATTTTCTCACGAAGTTAGAACATGAGCCCGGGAAAAAGACCGTTTTGTCGCAGTGGAAATCGTCGGATATGCGACGGATAGCGGATGTATGATGCAGAAAATTACAAGAATACCCGTGCCGTGGTAGTGGCCGGCCTTGCGCCTGCCCTTTCTGCGAACCGGTACCGGTGTGCAGTGATTAGTTATACAGGAGTTATTCGAATCACGGGTTCAATTAATCGATATCTACCCACACCGCTTGTCATGTCGTAGCGCAGCGGAGACAGCTACACAAGTATAATTTGCCGGATGTATCTAAAAAACGGGGCTCGTAGCGCTCTACGGTACTTTTCGAAGCATGGAACTATTGCAGCTGTCTCCGCTGCGCTACGACATGACAAGTCAAATGGTTGATCAGGGCAAGTTTACCCCTATTGATCCGCATGAACAGTTATAACTTGCCAATGCACGCCGGTAGAGGTTCGCGTTACTAATCGACCAGCATAGCCTCCCGGTCGAGCTCTTGCTGTACGATTCCTTCCGGCAATTCCCGGAATTTATATTGCTGGTTGCGCAACCGGGGTTCAAACCCGGCTTCCCGGATGGCCTGCTGGATGCCGTCGGCGGTGAACCGAAAACGCGCGCCGGCAGCCGACACCACGTTTTCCTCGATCATGATACTGCCAAAATCGTTGGCGCCGGCGTGCAGGCAGAGTTGGGCTACCTGTTTGCCCACGGTAAGCCAGGAAGCCTGGATATTCACCACATTGGGCAGCATGATGCGGCTGAGGGCGATCATGCGCACATATTCGTCACCGGTAACGGCATTGCGGGCGCGTTTGAGTTTTTTCAGGATCGTGTCTTCGTCCTGAAAGGGCCAGGGAATGAAGGCCAGGAAGCCGTTGGCGTCGGCCGGTTTTTCCGACTGCACCTGCCGCAGGTCGGCGAAGTGCTCCATCCGCTCGAGGTTGGTTTCGATATGGCCGAACATCATGGTGGCTGAGGTGGTCAGGTGGAGTTGGTGGGCGGCGCGCATCACGTCGAGCCATTCCGCACCGCCGCATTTTCCTTTGGAAATCAACCGCCGCACCCGGTCGCTGAGAATTTCGGCGCCGGCGCCGGGCAGGGAATCCAGGCCGGCTTCTTTCAGCGTTTTGAGGACATCGTAGTGGCTCATGCCCTCCAGTTTGCTGACGTGCGCGATTTCGGGCGGGCCCAGCGCGTGCAGTTTCAGGCGGGGATACAGTTTTTTAAGTTCGCGGAACAGATCGGCGTAAAATTGCAGGCCCAGATCGGGGTGGTGCCCGCCTTGCAGCAGCAGTTGCTCCCCGCCAAAGGCAAAGGTTTCTTCAATCTTTTGTTTGTATTGGTCGATCGTGGTTACGTAGGCCTCCGCGTGGCCGGGCCGGCGGTAGAAGTTGCAAAATTTGCAGTTGGCGATGCAAACGTTGGTCGTATTCGAATTCCGGTCGATGATCCAGGTGACGACATTGCCCGGCACGTGATGCCGGCGCATCAGGTTACCCACGTACATCAATTCGGCTGTTGTGGCATTTTCCAATAAAAAAACGCCTTCTTCGGGCGAGAGCCATTCGAGGTTGAGTGCGCGATGGAGGAGATCTTCAATTTGCTGCATGACAGGACGATATCTGATTGGCAGGTTTCCGGAAAAAACAGGGGGCGCCGGACTACCCGAAAGATTGAAAACGTAACAAAGTTACGGCAAGTAAGTTGGGCATTTCAGGGAACTTAAACCGCGCCGATCCGGTTTTACAGGCGCCTGATCAAACGAACAACCTTAAGGCCATTGCACTTGTCTAATTTGCATCCGGGTATTCCCCACCAACCGTTTCGCAACCTCGTACATTTACCTAAATTGAAAGACCACCTATCGGCAGACTACAACCGTGGGGCTGTCGTTTACGCTACTGATGCTAACAGAATTGAAAACAGAAACCCGTTGGCAGCGTTGGCGCCGGGTATTGCGCCAGGCCGTCAACGGTGAAGAGCAAGAATTTACTACAGGCAGTATCGACCGGGCTATCGTGCTGCTGTCCATTCCCATGATCCTGGAAATGGCCATGGAATCGTTGTTTGCCGTGGTAGACGCTTTTTTTGTTGCCAAAATTGGTGTGGATGCAATCGCTACTGTAGGCCTTACCGAATCGGTGCTGACCCTGATCTATTCCATTGCCATTGGCTTGAGCGCAGCGGCAACGGCCGTGGTGGCGCGCCGGGTCGGGGAAGGCAACAAGAAAGCGGCAGCAGCGGCCGGCGCGCAAACGATTCTGATTGCTGTTATTTTATCGACGCTCATTGCTATTCCCGGATATTTCTTCGCCGAAGATATTTTGCTGCTCATGGCAAAAGACAGCAGCGTGGCGGCTACCGGCGCGCCGTTTACCCGCTTGTTGCTCACGGCAAACCTGCCCATCCTGCTGCTCTGGATGCTCAATGGCATCTTCCGGGGCGCCGGCGATGCTGCAACCGCCATGCGCGCGTTGTGGATTGCCAATGGCGTCAATATCGTGCTTGACCCGCTGTTGATTTTCGGTATCGGCCCGTTCCCGGAAATGGGCGTGCTGGGCGCCGGCGTAGCCACCACAATTGGCCGCTCGGTCGGCGTAGGCTACCAACTCTGGCATTTGTTTGGTGTGGGCAGAATTATTCATATCCGGCTGCATCAACTGAAGCCGGCCTGGACCATTATCCGGCGTTTGCTGACGATCGGTTCGGGGAGCACCGGGCAGTATTTGATTGCCTCGGCCAGCTGGATTTTTATGATCTACATCCTGGGTCAAATCAGCAAGGAAGTCACTGCCGGGTACACGATTGCCATCCGCATCGTCATTTTCACCATTTTGCCGTCCTGGGGCATGGCGAATGCAGCGGCCACTCTGGTTGGCCAAAACCTGGGCGCGGGCCACCCCGACCGGGCGGAAAAATCGGCCTGGCGGGCGGCGTTTTTCAACATGCTGTTCATGGGCAGTGTGGGCGTGATCTACCTGACCGGCGCGCAGTTTTTTATCAGCCTGTTCACCACGGACCCCGAAACATTGAAGGCCGGCGCCATGGCCCTGCGCATTATTTCGGCGGGCTACATATTTTACGGGTACGGTATGATTCTTTCCCAGGCACTGAACGGCGCAGGCGATACGCGCACTCCGACGATCCTGAATTTTATTTGTTTTTGGCTCATCGAAATGCCGCTGGGCTATTGCCTGGCCTTGTATTTGGGCTGGGGGCAGGCCGGGGTGTACTACAGCATCGTGATTGCCGAATCGGTGCTGGCGCTTTCCGCCGTTTGGGTGTTCCGGTGGGGAAAGTGGAAAACCGTGCAGGTGTAGGCGGTTGCGTGGAAAAATCCAAAAGCAGGAGCTACCTACTCCACCGGCGGTTTTTATCTTTACCGGATGCAACTATTCCGATTCGTAACTACAATTTTTTGCGGTTTTGTATTGCTAACATTTGCTGCATGCGTCGACGAAAATGCGCCCAAGGGGCGGTATGAAAAAATAGCCTCGGCGTATTGTGAGTGTACTGCCCAACTGGCTACCCTGAACCGGAAGGCGCAGTCGGCAAACCCCGATCAACTCAATGGTTTTTTCCAAAAAATGCAAGACGAGTACAGCAAAGCGAAAGAATGCACGGCAACGATCATCGGGCAGTTTGGCCACCTGAACGGCGCGGAGCTGGACTCTGTCAATGTCCTGCTGAAAACCCAATGCCCCGACCTGGCCGACAAACGCGAACAATTACAAGAACTGCTCGGAGAATAATTGCTCATTCACGCATTCACGCATTGATCCATGGCCATTATTGCATTGGAAGGAATGAAATTTTACGCCTACCATGGCGTATACGAAGCCGAACAAAAAATCGGAACCGACTATATCGTGGACGTATATATCGGCACTGCGATTGACCCTAATATTGCCGAATCCGACCAATTGGAGGGCACGATCAATTACGAGTCGGTTTTTCAGTTGTGTAAAATGGAAATGCGCAAACCGCGAAAACTGCTGGAGGCTGTTGCCATGGGTATTGTGAAGCAGATGAAAGGGCAGTTTCCGAATATGATGGTCTTGAAAGTGCGTGTCCGGAAATTAAACCCGCCCCTTGGCGGGCAGGTGTCGGCGGCCTGGGTGGAGGAAGATCAAATGTTTATGCAAACCTGTCCGCGTTGCAACAAACAGTTTATCAACTACGACCCGGGCGACTGTTGGAAACGGTTCCCCAACCTGCACCCCGCCACCCGCGAAACCCTCGAACGGCAGTACCCCGGCAAATGCCTTTGCGACGCTTGCCTGAAATTTTATGCAGGCTAATTTAGAGTGCGGAGTACGGAGTGCGGAATTCGGAGTGTTCATCATTTCGTTAGCAGGGTTATTGGGTGGCTCAAAGGCAGTGTTTTCCGACTAAAAATTTCCGCTCATGATTTCACAACTGGTCAGGACGACCTCGCCGTCGGTCGACAGGTTTTCGAGTAAAACCGGGGCAATCGAATTGACAACGCCCTGCGTTGCCGGCATTTCAATTTTGATGTAGTTGTCGGTGAAGCCGCTGATCAATTCCGGAGTTTTATGTTGTTCAAACAACACCGGCCGCGTGGTACCCAGATGTTGCTGATAAAAAGCCCGGCGTTTCATTTCCGACAGGCCGCGCAATGCCTGGTTTCGGCGGCGGCGCTCTTCCACCGGCACCGCATCCGGCATTTCAGCGGCAACGGTATTATCGCGTTCGGAGTAGGTAAAAACGTGCAGGTAGGAAATGTCCAGATTTTGTAAAAAACGGTACGTTTCCAAAAAGTCGGCTTCCGATTCGCCCGGAAAACCCACGATCACATCGCAGCCGATACAGGCGTGGGGCATCTGTTTTTTAATGGCAGCCACCCGTTCGGCATACAAGTCGCGGCGGTAGCGGCGGCGCATATCGCGCAATTGTTTGTCATTGCCCGACTGCAGCGGCACATGGAAATGGGGCATAAAAGCGCGGCTTTCAGCCACGAAAGCGATAATTTCCTCGGTCAGCAAATTGGGCTCGATACTGCTGATGCGAAAGCGCGGCAGATCGGCCACCTCCCGGTCAAGCGCCTGGATCAGGTCGATGAACAAGGCTTCTTTTTTGACGCGCTCGCCTTCGATCACAGCGGTTCCATTGCCGAAATCGCCCAGGTTAACCCCCGTCAGTACAATCTCGCGGGCGCCTTGTGCGGCAATATCCCGGGCATTGGCCACCGCATTTTCAACCGTGTCCGAACGGCTGGCGCCCCGTGCCATCGGGATGGTGCAAAAGGTACATTTGTAATCGCAACCATCCTGCACTTTCAAAAAAGTGCGGGTGCGATCGCCGAAGGAAAACGAAGCGCTGAAGGTATTGACGTCGCGTACTTCCCCGGCGTGCACCATTCCCTTGCCGGGGGCTTTGGACAGGTCGTCGATGTACTCCAGCATGCGAAATTTTTCGCCGGCGCCCAACACCAGGTCAACGCCGGGTATTGCTGCGATCTCTGCCGGTTTCAGCTGGGCATAACAGCCCGTGACCACGACAAAAGCCCCGGGTTGCCGGCGCAGGGCACGCCGCACGATTTTTTTGCATTCTTTATCCGCCTGTTCGGTCACTGAGCAGGTGTTTATCACGAAAATATCCGCCCCCTGTTCGAAAGGTACCGGCCAGTAGCCGTTGTCTTCGAACAGGCGTGTGAGCGCAGACGTTTCCGAATAGTTGAGTTTACAACCGAGCGTATGAAAAGCAACTGAACGCGGTGTGGCCATTGGGCATTGAGTGATTGAGTGATTGAGTGATTGAGTGATTGAGTGATTGAGTGATTGAGTGAGTGAGTGAGTGAGTGAGTGAGTGATTGATTGATTGATTGATTGATTGATTGATTGATTGATTGATTGGCGGTAAAATGCATGCAAAATTATGGCTTTTTACCCAATGGCCCCCAATCACTCTAATGACCCTAATGCCCCTAATGACCCCCCAATCACTCAATGCTCATCTCCTTCAATTTCAGCAATTTTTTTCAGCAGCCAGTTTTTGGGCATGGAGTAGGAGGTTACGCTCACTCGTTGGCGCAGTTCGGCGATGGCTTTTTTGTCGGAGGCGGTAATGGTGGTGAGTTTTTTCACCAGGTTGAGGAAGTTGATGTATTCGCGCTTCAGGTTTTTGGAGATTACCTTGTTGCGGCGCAGGAAGATGCGGAAACTGTCCATCAGCGAATCCAGGGCGAGGTATTCGCCTTGCTCGTAGTAGGTGCGCAACAACATCGATTTGGCGCCAAGCGCATACACGACATCGCTGTATTCCACATCGCGGAGGTGCTCGATCACCTTCTCATAATTTTTCTTATAAAAATAAACGTAGGCCAGGTTGAACATCCGGGCATTATCGCGAATGCTGGCGGGCAGGTACCCGGCGTAATCCTGGATAAAACGCTCCGTCCAGTCGTACTCGCCGGCGCCTAGACTCACGGTGATAAAATTTTTGAAAACCGCTTCGGGCAACTGCCCGTCTTCAACCAGAATATCCAGATCGACCATTTTTTTGATCAGGCCGAAGTAGCGGTAGTAGTACGCTGTTTTTCCCTGGTTGATTTTCAGGGCGCAGTAATTCTGGGCGATGTAAAAACACTCTCGCAGATCGACCTGGGTAAGTTCGTCGGCAAAATCGTCGAGAATTTGCAGGAGATTTTCAAAATGCGCCTCATTTTCCGATTCGGTAAAACTGATAATTACCGTCCGGTAAATCCGGATCAACGGCACCTCCCGAAAGCGCTCATCTTCGAGGTATTTCCAGAAGCCGGGCACAACAGGTACTTCGCGCTCCGTTACCCGAAAACCGCGGTAAAGCAGCCAGGCGATGTAAAGTTTGAGTTTTTGCGCGAGGTAAAAACATTCCAGGTAAAAATCGGCAGTCACCAGTTTGTCGGTATACCCCGTTGTTGCCACCATTTTGGAGGCGCGGTTGAAAATGTTCCAGTGTTGGCGGAATTGAACAAAATAGTAATCGGTAGATTTCCCCTGGCTTTTGTCGAGTAGTTTTTCAATTTGCCGTTCAGCACTGGCGAGGTGTTTTTGTAAATCGTACTTTTCAAGTGCTTTTTGCAAATCCAGCGCTTCGGTGAGCAAGTCTTGCTGGCGCAGCTCTTCAATCAGGAACCGCTGTGCAAGGCGGGTCAGATCAGAAGCCAGGCGGCGGAGTTGAGCGTCGTCGAACGGGCGTTTGGGAAACAATGCCTTCCAAACGACGGCTTTTTCCAGGGCCGCCACAGCGGCATCGCCGTTGCGAATAGCCTCATTGACCAGTTCGAAAAGGCGGGTGACATCTTCCTGGTCATTAAAATAAGGCGATAGCAGAAATTTCCTGAACCGGTTAAGGTCGTACTTGGAAAAGGTTTGCAGCAGGGATAGCAGCTTGTCGCTGAACATGGAGTTGGCGTAGATTCCTGATCTGGTCAGGAAATATTAAATTTTTGATAATCAGTTTTTTAACAAATGTCATCAACATTTTTTTCTCCGGCAAGTTATAAAAAATGTACTTTGAATTGCGCGGGCAAATTCTAACCTTTGTAAAGTGAAAAAGGGCCCGGTTGCCATTTTCTGATCGCTTATGCACCAACTGCTACACATCAAATTACCGATTTCCGATATCAAACGCCGGCTTTGCCGCGCAAGCATGGGGCTTTTTCTGGTGCTTTGCGGCATTCAGGTGCAAGCCCAGTGCAATCGCGTTGGATGGGTGGCAAGCATACACCCGGGTTGCGGAGCAAAAATTATCGACCTGAAAACCGGTGAGTTGCTTCGCGCTGTATCCGGCATTGATAACCTGATGGGTGGCGAAACGATCCGCTTTGCCGCGCAGGCAACAAACTTACCGGCCTGGTGCTCCACCGATGGCCTGCCCACCGTAGCGCTCACCTGTGTTTCCGATACCTTGCCTTGCATTGCCGATTTTGGCTATGCCGTCAATGCACAAAACGCTTACCGGCTTTCCTTTGTCGCCGATGTGTTTGATCCCAGTATTCAGTATTGTACCTGGACGTTTGGCGACGGTTCGACTTCTGCCGGGCGCTCCGTGCAACATACGTTTCCCGGGGAAGGGTACTACACCGTTTGTCTGAAAGTAACCGATGTTTTTGGGTGTGCCACCCAAAAATGCCGGACCATATTTGTGAGCGATCAAAATCCAAACTGGTGCGGCTATGACGTCGAGGTAACGGCCGTCGGCACCAAATTGTCGGGCCGGCTCATCCCGGTGGTACAAAACCCGGGCACCCTGAAATCGGTCCAGTGGTTCGACAACCGAACCAATACCATTCTGGCCCAAACGGCAGATTTTACAGCTATTCTTCCCGGCGAAGGCACCTACTACATTTGTGCCCAATACAATATAGCCAACCCCAACAACAACGGCGTTTGTACCACCACGCGCTGCCAGGTAATTACGGTTTCCACGCCTGCCTGCACCAATACCAATCTGGTAAATCCAAACGCTGTTTGCCCCTCGTTTTTTGCGCCGGTTTGCGCCTGTAACGGAATCACCTACGCCAACGAATGTGCCGCCATGGCCGCCGGCGTTACCAAGTGGTGGACCGGCGAGTGTGGCACGCCGTCGGCAGGAAGCTGCGGAAGCGACCTGGACTTTGACATTATTTCCGGTAATCCTGCCGCTGGCTACACCGTGCGCTTTCGAAACTTATCCGGAGGCGATTATACCGCAATGCAATTGGATTTTGGCGATGGCAGCCCGATTTGGCGGGGTGGCCCGGGCGACTCGATTATCGAGCACTATTACCCGGCGGGCGGCGTGTACCGGACGAATCTCAGCGTTTGGAAAGACAACACCTGTGTATCCTCGGTAACGAAACTGCTGGTTACCAATATTTTCAGTCAGACAACGGATAAACTGCCTTCCGTGACAGATTATGTTTATCCGGGCGACTTGAACGGCGATAGCAAAGCCAATGTGTACGACCTGCTGAACCTGGGATTGGGCTTTGGCGCTACCGGTGTTCCCCGGCCTTTTGCCACGACAGCCTGGACGCCGCAGTTTGCCCCAAACTGGGACCGCAACACCAGCGCGGGTGTCAACTACAAACATATCGACAGCGACGGCAACGGCGAGATCAACGTGTTTGACCGCAATGCCATCGAGCAGCATTACACGCCGATCGATCCTGCCCCAACAGCCGTTAGCAGCGCGGCCCCGAAAGTCTGGGTGCAGTTTGCCGCCGACACGCTCGATGTCGATCCCAGCGACGCGACGCCCCTGCAAATCAGCGGTGAAATTATGGTTGGGGATGCCAACAATCCGGTTTCCGGGTTGCATGGCCTGGCCTTTACGCTCCCGTATTCGGAATACGTAAATTATGATCCTGAACTCGACTACAGCGACGGGTCTTTTTTGGGTGCAGCCACCGAGCTGTTGGTGCTGCCAAAAGACAATGCCGACCGCCGGCAATTCGATGTTGGGCTTAGCCTAAAATCCGGATTGCCAACTACGGGGCACGGCCGCATCGGGAAAGTAAATTTTACTACCGACTTCATCATAATTATTGATGTCATCGAGCGTTCGGGCACGGCAAAGGTTCCCTTCTTCGTGCCTGTAGTTGGTCTTCGGGGCGTAGATGCAGCCGGCAATCCGGTAGAACTTGAAGGTATTGTTCAGGATACCGTTTGGTTGAATTTGCTCGAAACCAGCACCACAAAGCAAGACGTCCTGCAACGCCAGACGGTTGTGTTTCCCAACCCGGCTTCCGGGGAAGCCTGGCTCTCTGTCGGCAAGCTGCTGCTCCAGCATGTAGATGTGTTCGATGCTTTCGGGCGGCTGGTCGAATCACATAAGCCGACCGGTAAGCATACCACCCGGTTTGATACCCACAGCTGGGCCGGTGGCGTGTACTTTTTGCGCATCCAAACTGCCCAGGGAATTGTGGAGAAACGTATGATTAAATTATAGCAACATAACCAACTCTATTGTATGAAGCCCCCTTCAGGTTTGCCTGGAGGGGTATTTTTTTTGCGCCCTTGCCGGGTGCATGATCAAATTGCGTATCATTGCCATATTATGACCCAGGTACAGGTTTTCGAATTCAACCCTTTCGCTGAAAACACCTATATCGTGTACGACGATAGCGGGCAATGCGTCATTTTCGATCCCGGTTGCTACACCGCGGCGGAGCGCAGGACGTTGCAGGACTTTGTTGAAACGAACCAATTGGAGGTTGTTCGCCTGATAAACACCCATTGCCATCTCGACCACGTTTTTGGAAATAATTTTGTGTGCAAAACCTGGTCGCTGCTGCCGGAGTTGCATCGCGACGAATTGCCCCTGCTCGAGCGTTTTCCGGCTATATGCATGATGTACGGCATTCCGGATGTGGAACCGTCACCCATGCCGAAACACTTTTTGGAGCCCGGCACACAACTCAAATTTGGCAATACCAAACTGGAAATACTGTTCACCCCCGGGCATTCGCCGGCCAGCTTGTCTTTTTATTGCCACGACGCGGAGTTTTTAATCGCCGGCGATGTCTTGTTTTTGGAAAGTATCGGCCGTACAGACCTGCCGGGCGGCAACCACAACCAATTGCTCGAAAGCATCCGGACCCAGCTGTTCACCCTGCCCGGCGAAACACTGGTATATCCCGGCCATGGCCCCGAAACCACCATCCGCCATGAAATGGAATACAATCCGTTTTTATAAGCCACGCGCATGCTGTCTTATCTTACACGCCGGATATTGTTGGCGGTGCCAACCTTGCTGATCATCTCCTTGGCAACCTTTGCCCTGAGCCGCTACACCGATGCCGACCCGGTGCAAATTGACTATGCGCTAAACCCGGCGGCTTACCGGGCAAAAGTGCGCGACCTTGGCCTGGACAAACCCTTGTTTTACCTGTCGCTAACCAATTGTGCCGTTCCCGACACGTTGCACCGGATTTTCCCGCTCGAAGACCGTGAACGACTGATCCAACTCACCAACCAAAGCGGCAACTGGGCCGCCACCAGCCGCTACTGGCAGGCAATCACAACCGATTTGGATCCGGTATTGAAACAAGTTTCCGGGCAGGTGTTTAGCCAGTTGACCCAGCTGCGGTTCATCAAAAACCTGGAACAAATTCCCAACCAGATCGCATTGGCCCAGCAGCATATCGACACGGTTGGCCAGGCTGAAAAAAAGACGGCACTCCAGGCGCGTTTGTCTGCAATCCGCCAGCACTATTTGACGATCAATGCAACGCCGCAACGTTGGAAACTCCTGATCCCTGCACTTCACTGGCATGGTTTGGACAACCAGTACCACCACTGGCTGAGCGGTTTTTTGACGGGCAATCCGGGGAAATCCATCGTGACCGGCAATCCGCTGCTGGTAGAGTTGCGCCCGCGCCTGCTGGTCACGCTGCTGCTCAACGGTATGGCCATGCTGCTGGCCTACCTGATCGGGGTGCCGCTCGGGGTATTTATGGCGCGGCATTACCGGCAACCCGCCGACCGCTGGTTGCGCACCGGTTTGTTGTTTTTATATGCTATGCCGGTGATCTGGCTGGGCAGCTTGCTCATTTTGCTCCTTTCGCGCCCCGATATCGGCCTGGGCTGGATCAACGGCCTGAACGCCGAGCCCTGGCTGATGAGCGGCAAGTCCTTCGGGCGCTGGGCGCTGGACAACCTCGAAAAATTTATCCTGCCGGTACTCACGCTCACCCTGCACGCCTTGGCCATCCTGGCCATGCAAATGCGCGGGGGCATCCTGGAAGTTATTCAGCAGGACTACATCCGCACGGCCCGCGCCAAAGGCCTGAGCGAGCGGCTAGTATTCTGGCGGCACGCTTTTCGCAACGCGCTGTTTCCGATCATCACGGTGTTTGCCGGTTTTTTTCCGGCTATTTTCAGCGGCTCCCTGGTGGTGGAATACCTCTTTGATTTTCCGGGCATGGGCACCAAAATGGAATCGGCCTTTGCCAACAACGACTACGCCGTGCTGTTTGCCATGGTCATGTTTGTGTCGGTGGTGACGATCCTGGGCACCTTGCTGGCCGATGTGCTGTATGCCTGGGCTGATCCGCGAGTACGGTTTGGGCGGCGGTGAATAACGGGATTTACCGGGTGACTATTACCTTTTCCCAGACAGCGCCTTTTCCCGGGCTTTCTATATTCAAAAAATACATACCTGCTGCCAGATTCCGAACATCAAACCGGATAGTGCCCTCCTGTTCGGGCAACCGCCAGACCTGGATTAAGCGCCCGGTGGCATCGTACAGGGCGGTGCGCCCGTTTGGATGCGGCCATCGGTATTGCAGCTGAAAATGGTCGCGTGTCGGGTTGGGGATGATCTGAATGGCGGCTTTTTCTTCCGGCAGATTGCCTGCGATCGAAGTAACGCCTACCGGAACGAATTTGCATATCGAATCGGCGGCATACTGGTTGCTCACGGTCAAGCAAACCTTGTACATACCTGCAGCAGGAAAGGTGTACACCGGGTTCGTGTCGGCGCTCATCCCGAACCCGTCACCAAAATCCCACTGCCAGATTGCCGGCTCGTAGGAGGAGTTGTCGGTAAACTCCACGGTGAGCGTGCTGTCGGGAATCCACCAAAAATCGGCCAGGGGTTCGTTATTTATGCCCAGGGTGTCGCAGGGGCTGCCGTCTATTGGGCCCAGGCGGTAGTTGGGGTAGATCGCTCCATAGGGGGTTAGCGTCGGCGTTTTAAAAGCATGTTGAATTACCTTGCACGAAAGACCTTTAATATTGGGTTTTGCTACATAGTGAACGTAATATGTATTGGGAGGGAATCCATATATTTTACCATCAGGGCCAAGCTCAGACAAAACAGGGATAGTGCTAATGCCTGTATGCTCATCTACAAATCCGTCATAAATAGCCACGGTAGTATCATTATTCCATTTACCATCATGAAGATCAAATTGAAGTACTTCATTCGGCCTGGATAAGTACAGGAATCTGGAATTAGGCGAAAAAACAATAGAACTATGCCAGGTATCTACTTTTGGGAAATCTATTAATTCCCCCAAAAATCCTGTACATCTGTCAAATGGATGAATATATATACCATTGTACACGTCTAGGCTAACTAAATATTTGCCATTAGGGGTAAATATTCTCTGAACAAGAGAGTTTTCCCACACTGGAGGGACAGGCTCATAACCATCAAATTGTTAAGTATGTGCATGATAGACGGTATCTGAACCAATAAAAAAAGTATGAAATTTACGGATTTGGGTTTCAGGATTAGCATCAGAAATCACCACCCACCAATCGCGTCCGTTAGCATGTTTAACGGCATTCAAATGCTCTAACCAATATCCTTGGTCAAATAGTGCTCTATTTTTAAATACAACTTTCCCAAGCCCAGAGGGAGTAGCGTTACTAATGAGACTTAGCATTAATGACCTTCGTTCAAAATTATCAGGGCCTGCTTCCAGATGAATGAGATAATAATCGGAAGCATATCCAGTGCGAGGCAAGCATATCATACTTCGTGCAAATGGAGGCCCAAACGGATAGGGATTAGGCAATGGGATAGGATTCAGCCCATTGCCATTAGTCATAATGGAGCCATCCATATTAAACACGGAGTACCCATTAGAATGAAATAATGCCTTACCAGCACTATCACTCATTGTAATTTTATAATTGGCACTAAAAAAAGGGCAGGCGACATAAGTTACATTCGGGGGTGACATGCTAAAATCCAAATAAGAAGCAGGATAAGGTGGCTCTAGGGGTAAAGAGTCTTGTCCCGGTGAAATAAATATCCACAAGTTATCATGTTTCTGAGCAAATAATGATATCGGAAATATAATTGACAATAGTAAAAACTGCTTTTTCATAGATATATAATAGAATGCCACCCATTAGCCCAGGTGAACTAATGGGTGGCGGACTGCATGTTTTGAAGCAGATTTTTGAGTAGATGCATGACACTGCGTTTTTTTTGAATAAGTAACGTTCAAAAATTAAATTCACGATTTGTTAATCCTGGATTCCTCCCCCG
>CAZAEZ010000034.1:0-57361 GCA_964484205.1 uncultured Saprospiraceae bacterium
GAGGGGATGGGGGTGGGGTTGACGCACAACAGGCCGAAAAATTTAAACTCAACGGATTTGTGTGTAATGGACAGGCTTTGAGCCGTAGGACGAGTAGGGCACCTCCGTGTCCTCGTGGTGAAAATTTGGAATAAACTGCGAACTATGCAGCCGCTTCGTCGTAAAACTAACTTAACCCATGCGCTTATCCCTGCTCTTCTTCAGCATCCTCCTAACCCTTTCTGCCGCCGCCCAAAAAAGAATTCATGCCGCCGACTGGTGTGCCGCCGGTAAGCAATCGCCGGCTGCACCGCCACCTGCCGCTGACGATATGCGCAGCGACTCCATCGATATCCTGAGCACCACGCTCGCGTTGTCGGCGACCGACTTTGCCAAACAGGAGATCAGCGGATACGCCCTGATTGCGTTTGCTGCCCGGGTGGACGGCGTAGCCGAAATCCGGCTCGACTTACTCAACATGTCCATCGATCAGGTTTCTCCGGCCGCCAATTGGTCGTACAACGGTGCGCTGTTGCAGATTACACTGGACACCGCCCTGAACACCGGGCAGGAAAAAACAATCCGGATCGACTACCACGGAATCCCGGTGCAGGACGCCTCCGGCTGGGGCGGTTTTTACTGGCAGGGAAATTATGCCTACAACCTCGGCGTGGGCTTTGCCGCCGACCCGCACAATTTTGGCCGCGCCTGGTTTCCCTGTTTCGACAATTTTGCGGAGCGTTGCCGGTTCACTTTTCTGATCACCACGCCGGCAGACAAACCGGCCTTCTGCAACGGATATCTGGTTTCCAGAACTGCGCAGCCCGACGGCAACGTCCTGTCCCATTGGGCGATCGACGAACCGATTCCCTCCTACCTGGCTTGCATGGCCGCGGGTCCGTTTGCCTCGTTCCGGCGCGAATACGCGGGAGAAACTGGCCCCGTGCCCGTCGAAATTGCCGTTGCGCCTGCCGATTCGAACAAACTCAAAACTTCCTTCCAGCACTTGCCGGGCGCGCTGGCTGCATTTGAACACTGGTTCGGCCCTTACCGCTGGAACAAGATCGGCTTCTCCATCGTGCCCTTCAGCCAGGGGGCTATGGAACACGCCACCAATGTCGCCTACATGAATATGGCCGTAGACGGCAGCCTCAATTGGGAAACCCTGATGGCGCACGAACTCAGCCACCAATGGTGGGGCAACCTCGCGACCTGCAGCGCCGCCGAAGACATGTGGCTCAACGAAGGCTGGGCCACCTATTCCGAACATTTGTTTCTCGAACAGGTGTACGGCCGGGAACGCTATCTGGAGGAAGTTCAAAACAACTTCCTGAACGTTCTGGAGGACACCCATGTCAACGAAGGCGGCTACCGGGCAGTCAGCGGCCTGCCGCACGACCTGACCTACGGCAGCCACGTGTACGACAAAGGCGCCGTGGTGGCGCACAACCTGCGCGGCTACCTGGGCGACGCGCTTTTCCGCGACGGCTTGCGCGCAACACTCGACAGCCAGGCATTCCGGGATTGGAGCAGCGCCGGTTTCCGGGACAAACTCAGCGCAGCCACCGGCGCCGACCTCACCGATTTTTTCAACGACTGGGTGTTCCAGCCCGGTTTTGCGCACTTCTCGATCGACTCGCTCAAACTCACTTTTTCCCCCGTGGATGCCCCTACGCGGATTGAACTTTTTGTCAAACAAAAACTGCGCGGCGCCACGCATTTTTACCAAAATGTGCCGCTGGAATTCGCCGTTGTCGATCCCTTCGGAAACCGGCTTTACCGCACAGCCTGGGTTTCGGGTGAAACGGACACCGTGGAAATTACCGTTCCCGCCTGGTGGTTTATCCCCGCAAAAGTCTGGGTGAACACGCGCGGGCAACTCACGTTTGCCCGGGCCGAAAAAGAGTTGCTGGTAAAAAATACGGGCAGTTTCAATTTTACTCCGGCGCGCCTGCTTCTGAATGTAAAAAATCTGCCGCAGGATTCTGCCCTGATCCGCGTCGAACACCACTACGCCATGCCCGACACGGCTGGTATTGCCAACCCGCTGCATTTTCGGTTTAGCAACCGCTACTGGTCGGTTGATGCGCTCCAGTCCTTCGAGGCGGAGGCCACCATCATTTACGACGGCAACGGCAAACTCGACCAACTCGACACCGAATTGTTCGATCAAACGGGGCCCAACGAAGACAGCATCATCCTGGCCTACCGGCCCGGCCCGGGCCATCCCTGGCAGGAGCACCCCAATTATTTTAAGAACACGGTGGGTTCGGCGCAAAACCGCTACGGCATTCTCCGGCCGCTGGAATTGCCCCCGGGCCAGTACGCCATTGCCAAGGGCACGGGCACGGTGGCGGTACAAACACCGGCTGCCACGCCCCTGCAAACCCGGGTTTCACCCAATCCGGCCAGCGGATGGGTGCGCATTGAGGCCGACCGGCCTTTCGGGCAAATTCAGGTTTTTAATATTGCCGGCGAACTTGTTTTTGAGCAAAAGCCGGAGAACGCGCAATCGATCAAACTTGAAACTGCGAAATGGCCTGCCGGAACCTACTGGGCGCTGTTGCGCGGAAATACGGGAATCGGCGTTGCCGGGCCCTTTCAGATCTATTGACCCATTCATACTCCGTACTCACCAGGTCCGGTCCTGATTCCAAAAAGGGGGGAAAAACGTGTCGTTTTGTTGCGTGCGCAGCCGGGCCTCCTCCTCGGCCTCCAGGGCGCGTTGGGTTTTTGTTTTCGCAAAAACATCCCGCGGGAGGAAGAATTCTTTTTCCTGGTTGCGCTCTTCGGCGAAGGGATCGTGGCGTTCCAGTTCATCGTCTTCGAGTTCACCTTTGAACCAAAAAGAGGTGAAAATGCCGGCCAAACTGCCGAGCAGGTGGCTCTCCCAGGATATGCCGTCCTGGTCGGGCAAAATGCCCAGAAACATCCCGCTGTAAAAAATCATGACGATCAGCGCCAGGATGATCGAGCGCAGGCTGCGCCGGAAAATGCCGTTCCAAAAAATAAAAGCCACCAGACCGTACACCACGCCACTGGCGCCGATGTGCAACACCGGCCGCGCCAGCAACCAAACGGAGATGCCGGTTAGAAAATAGATCATCCAAAAGGCGCGCATGGCCACCTTCCGGTAGAAATACAGGGTGATCGCCGTCAGCACAAAAAGCGGAAACGTATTCGAGGCCAGGTGCCCCCAACTGCCGTGCACCAGCGGCGCGGTCACGATACCCCGCAAACCCCACAGCCGCCTGGGCATGATCCCATACCACCCCGGGTCGGCGCCCACAAATGTCAGGTAGGCATGAATCAGCCAGATAAATGCGATAGCTGCCAGGGGGAAACGCAGGCTGTCGTAAAAATGCCGCTGGGTGAGGCCCAGGCTGTCCGATTCGCTGTCAAAAAGGGCGCGCATGGTGTGATTTGATATTGGGATATTGAAAATCAGGGTCTGCCGAATTGGAGTGTCAGGCCGATGCCCAAAACAGGCTGGCCCGCCGGCGATGCCTGAAACTTGGGTTGGACCCGAAAACTCAGATCATCGCTCACATCAAAACGGCCGAGGTGCGCATCAACGAAGGCTTCCGTAGCCGTCAGGATATATGCCAAACCCAGAAAGAGCGACGTTTGTTCAACGTAGCGCCGCCATTGATCGCGGTATTGTTTCAGGCTGGTAGCATCCAGTTGGTTGTACGGCGCTTCCGTTGGGTTGGTGTTGGGGTCGCCGTCGACCACCCATTTATAGTTATCCCGCAACCGATTGTATTCCCGGATATTGTCGATCTCAAAATAGGTAATCCCACCCAACACGCCGTAAACGATCGGCAGCTTCCACCATCGTTTGTTGTACGCCTGGCCGGCGCCGGGTAAGGCAAGCGACAAAAACACGGCTGTTTTCGGATTCGGGTAATCTTTTGTGAAAATGCGCCGTATGAATCCGTTTTTTTTCGCTGCCGCAGCCGTACCGGCAGAATCCGGGTCCGGAGTCAGTGTATCCGCCACGGTAGCCGGTGTATCCAGCGGCAAAGGCAGGCTGTCCGGTTGTTGGGCACGGCCAACAGAAGCACTGAAAAAGATCAGAAGAACAATCAGGTTGCGCATTTGGCAAAAGTAACGCTTGAGGGCGGAATACGTTGCGTGTGCAAAACCTGTCAGGTCAAAAAAAGCACCCCTTGGAGTGGCGCCAGGCGCCGCTCCAAGGGGTGCTTTTTTTGACCTGACAGGTTATTGAATATCCGCAGGGTTTCGCAGCAACACCTGTTTGCCGTTAAAATCCGAAACAATAACCGTCAGCGCGTGCGGGCCGGCAGGCACCGGCAAGTTGGCAAAGGTGGCATACGACTGCGTAAACATCGCAATGCTGCCCGTGGCATCCGTCACTGTTTTTCCCCCGGAAATCGGGGTGCCTGCGCCGGAAATAGTCGCGGCCGGAATCTTAACCAGGGTGCTTTCCCAGGCGTCGAAATTGGCGTTGATCTCCGCAATGGTCGCGGTGCGCGGCGTGATGGTACCGGTGCCGCCGAAAATTACGCCCGATTTGTCCAGCGACACGTTGTTGACTTGCATCAGGCCGTTAAACTCGCTGAGTTCCTGGTTGGACACTTCGACTTCGATCTCATCGCCGAGGCTGTACGAATGGTTGGCTGTGAAACGCACCACGATGCCCGCCGACTCGTCCTGCACAACCAGGTTGCGGCCGGTAATATTGTTGGCTGCGCGGTCGGAAATAACGATGCCTTTGATCTTGCGGTTTGCCGGCGCCGTGGTGGTCACTCCGGTATATTTTGTGCGCAACTCACCGATACTCATCAGTTCGCCGCCAACGCCGGTGCAGCGGTCGCCCGTCATATTGACGTCGGTCAAATCGCGAACAAAAAGTTGAAGGGTGTTGCCAAAAATACCGAGCACACCCGTAATGGAGCCGTTCCCGGTGGGTGTGAGTGCTCCTGCGAAATCGGCAAAACCGCTGGTACGCAGAATGATCTGGTCTTTCCCGCAATCTTCAATCGTGCGGTTCAGGGCGTACTGCGTGACCGGATCGGCATACGTTTTATTGGCATCGGCAGCGCCAAACTGTACATTTTCCAGTTTGATCAAGGTGCTGATGTGGCTTGTTTTGATCTGGTCGATAGTCAGCACGGTTGGTACCGGCGCCGTACCGACGGCCCCTTTCACCACTTTTTTCCGCACTTGTACTTCCGTCAGGCCCACATCGTCGACCTGGCCGCCCTGTTCAACGGTACTGCCGGTCAGTTGGGTCAGGTTGTTGTAGTCGGTCAGGATCAGGTCCTGGCAATAGATGTACATCGTACGCCCGACCGGAAACTGGTTGTACTGGGAAGCGTCATTGAATTTTACTTCAATGCCTCCGGTGGCGTCCTGGATGACCAGTGTTTTATAATAATTACCCGAGCGGTCGTCCATAACGACCACCCCTTCGATGATCAGGTCATCCGTAATTTTGTCATAACCGCCAGGCGTCACGTGCAGCGCCTTCAGTGCAGCAATCGTGGTGTTCGGCGTGACGTCAACCGGATCGCCACCGGTGGGCGGTTCGTCAAAATCTTTTTTGACACAGGCTGTGATTCCTGCAGTCAGGAACAGCGCCACAAGGGCAAACAGCGGGAAATTTTTTTTCAACAAAAACATATTCAAGTGTTGAGTTTTGAGTTTCTAAATGTGAAAAGCACGGGTTTAAATCCGCAAGGCCAGGCTGATGAAATAGTTGGTACCCGGCGCATAAATCAACTGGTTGGTATACAGTCGGATATCCGTGAAGTCGTCGCGGAAAGCGTTGCGGGTTGCATCGCGGCCCGAGTTGATGATATTGGTGTTGTTCAGCAGGTTGTTCACCCCGACAGTCAGGTACACAAATGTGTTGCTGTTGATGCGCCAGGATTTTCCGCCAAACAAGTCGAGCGTAAAGGCCGCCGGCGCTTTTTGCTGGTCGAGCACAAAACGCCAGAGTTCGGAGTCCTCCTGGATAGTCGCCACATAGTCGGCCGTCCGGCGGCGCTGATCAAACAGGTAATAGAAATTATCGGCCCAGTTGAGCGTAAGCGTGGCAAACCAGAATTGCGGCGCTTCGTATTTCACACTGGCCGATGCCGTAGTTTGCGGCGTGCGCGGCACAAAAAAGTTTTTGATATAGGCTGTGCCGGCGTAAGCAATATCGGCGGTATTGTCTTCCGTTTCAACCAGATACGGCCTGGAAGTGTACACATAACGGCCCAGGTTGGCGGCTGCGCTGACCGTCCAGGCAACCAATGGCCGGGCTTCAAAAGCCAGTTCCACGCCCGTGTGCCGCCGGTCGACGCCCACCATTGAGCGCGAGCCAAACACCGAGGAAGCCGGCGAGAAGGTCAGGTAGTTTTCGTACTCATTATCCGTTTGGGTAAAATAGCCTGTCGCACGGGCCTTGAACCGCGGCGCGCGCCACTGAAAACCACCTTCGGCGCTGAAGATCGTATACGATTCCGGTTTGGGTGTAACCAGGTGGTCGCGAATGCGCGGCGAGATAAACACATCCTGGAACCGCTGCGCGCGGGTGCCGTAGAACGAATTGGCGTAAAGATATTGCCGGCCGGTGATCTTGTAGGTTATGCCGGCTTTCAGGCCGTAATTGACAAACGTAACCTTGCGGGAGTCACCCAGGGATGCATCCGGGAAACGGCCGTTTTGCATGTAGCCGGTGCGCCAGAACTGGGTAAACATATTTTCAGCGGCGGCAAAAAAGGAAATGCGCGGCAGGTCGCCCTGCAACTGCACCCAGGAGCCGGCGCTACGGATATTTTCATCGTAGTTGTACCCGTACGTTTCGCCTTCGCGCACCACGTGGTTGGTGATTTGCAAATCATTGTTGGCGGCAAGCGGGTCGTCGACAAAACGGTCCAGGTCGACAATGAAATCGCCGCCAAGGATATCATCCACCGTTTTGAAATTTTTACCGCGATACCACTGGTAGTTGGCGCCGCCGTTCAGGGTGAACCGGTCGCCCAGGGTTTGCCGCAACACGGCATTGAAGCCGGCCTCCCGGGTATCGCTCCGGAAGTCGCCAATCACGTACTGCGACCGTTTGCCCGTCACGGTGTTGCCGGAAATACCGTTGGCATTTTGGATGGTGGCGGTATTGATGGTGTTGGCTTCCCACATGCCGACCCAGTCGATTTGGCGGGCCGACTCGTTTTCGCGCAGGTATTGCGCCCAATCGTCTATTTGCTCCGGGTTTTCCAGTGCCGACGGCAGGCGCCGGTTGTAGTCCGGCTCGGGGCTGTTGGCCTCAAACCAGTCGAGGCGGGTGTAGCCGTTTTGGCCAAACTGGCTGTAGGCGGCCAGCATGAGGTTGGTGGAACGCGAGGGTTTGAGGTCGTAGCGCAGCATGGCGATCGGCTGATGCCCGTGGCTGACGTAAGCGTTGCGTTTTTCGCCGTTCCAATAGCCCCAGTTGGGGTTGTACCGGGTGGTGCCGGCCAGGTCGAACATTTCCTGAAAGGTGTCGCCTACCCGGCCGCGGCTGTTGGGCGAGCCCAGTACCGTGAGGTTGAGGCTGTGCTTTTCGCCAAATTTTTTGTCGACCGACAGAAAATAACCGTAGCCGTCGAAAAACGTACCATCGTGCCAGCCTTCCTGCGCCCAGCGGCGGCTTCCGGAAACGGACACGGCCCAACCGCCCGGCATCAGGCCGGTACTGGCAGTCACCATGGCCCGGTTGGTGTAGGTGCGGTTGGAAATGGCATACGAGGCGCGGATTTGCTTGCGTTGCACGCTGGCGCGGGTGTCGATGTGCGTGGCGCCGCCGATCTCTGAAAAGGCAAACTCGGCGGCTTCCATACCGATCACAGATTGCCGGACGCGCAACACGTCGTTCAGGCCGCCGAATTCGCTGAAAAAAGCGATCCCGGTTTCCGGATCATTGATATTGATGCCGTTGAGAAAAATCGGAAAAAACTCGGAGTCGTAGCCGCGCTCCCGAAAGCGAAACACACTCCAGCCAAAACTGGAGAAATTTTGAAATACATCCCGGGAAGCATGCAGCAGGTTGGCAATTTCGCCAATCCCATCCGATTCCGTTTCGGCTTCATCCAGCGTGATGGTGGGAATGTCGGTCGCATTGGCCACAACGGCATTCGGATCACGCTCCAGCGCAACGGAAAGTTGCGCCACTTGCCCGGCCTGTACCGTCGTTTTTTGCTCTGTCGGTAAAAACCCGGCGCGGCTGACGATGAGGGTATGTTCACCCGCAGGCACGTTAAACAGGGTAAACGCGCCGCTGCGGTCGGTAGCGGCAAAGATGCCGGTTTGCGCCAGCACGACCGATGCATCGGCTACCGGGGCGTTGTTGTCGGCAGCCGTTACGGTCCCTTGCAGGGTACCGGTTTGGGCAATTGCCCCCTGTGCGCTCAGCAGCAGCATGCCGGCTAATAGTATTTTTTGAAACATTTAGTGAAAACTGGGTTTGTGAGTGTGGTGGTTCCCGGCGGTTGGATTAGGCCGACAAAGGTAGCAAAGCCTGTCCGGGTCTTCCATCTTTGCAAATGTAAATTAATTGCAAAGCCCCCGATGAATGCAGGTCAAATGCCGTTTCTTTGCCCCGTTCAATATAAAAAACTATGAAAGCGCATTTTCTTACGATCGCCGGCCTGCTGCTTGGCCTGGCTGTATTTGCCCAGAAAAACGAGTACAAAGTGGCGGCTATCGGCTTTTACAACCTGGAAAACCTGTTCGACACGCTCGACAGCCCAACCACCAACGATGCCGACTTCCTGCCGAACGGCCGCTTGTTGTGGAACACCGAAAAATATGTTTCCAAACAAGCGAATATGGCAAAGATCATTCAACTGCTGGCTACCGATAAAACTCCGGACGGCGTGGCATTACTCGGTGTGTCGGAGGTGGAAAACCGGAAAGTGTTGGAAGACCTGGTCGCGCAGGAAGCCATTAAAAACCGGAACTACCAAATTGTCCATTTCGACTCCCCGGATGAACGCGGGATCGACGTGGGCTTGCTGTACCAGCCCAAGTATTTCACCGTCACCGGCGCCCGGGCGCTGCCGGTGCATTTGTTCGAAGCCGATAGCTCGCGCGATTTCACCCGCGATGTCCTGTACGTCAGCGGGCTGTTCGGCGGAGAGCCGCTCCACGTGCTGGTCAACCACTGGCCGTCCCGCAGCGGCGGCGAGAGCGCTTCGGCCTGGCGCCGCGCCGAGGCAGCCAAAGTTTGCCGGCAGGTAGTCGACAGCCTGCTCGCGATCAACGCAGACGCCAAGATTGTGATCATGGGCGATTTGAACGACGACCCGAATAACAAAAGCCTGACGCAGGTGTTGCGCGCCGTGCGCAGCACCGGCAAGCAAAAAGCCGACGAGTTGTACAACCCGATGTACGACTTTTTCCAAAACGGCGTGGGCACGCTGGCCTACCGCGACTCCTGGAATTTGTTTGACCAGATCATTGTGTCCAAAAGCCTCGTGAAGAAAAAAACAGGCGGCTGGCAATATTATAAATCGGTAGTGTTCCGACAGCCCTGGATGTTCCAGGAAGACGGCGCTTTTCGGGGATACCCGTTGCGGACTTTTGTCGGCGAGATTTTTTTAAACGGGTATAGTGACCACTTGCCGGTGTATACTTTGCTTTTGCATAAGTAACGCGAACTGTTAGTTCGCGGTAAAAAGGGACACTGCGAACCGTAGGTTCACAGTTAAAAGAACTATCGCGAACCGTTAGTTCGTCGTGGTTAAAAAATCATCGCGAACCTTTGGTTCGCGTTTTTGCAATTGACGCGAACTAACAGTTCGCGTTACAACCAGGCCTCCACCTCTTCCGGGCTCGTTTTAAACATCTTCAACACCTTGACCTGGAAGTTGCCGACCTTGATCTCGGTACCTACCTCCGGAATACTGTCGAGCGTTTTTAACAACAGGCCGGCCAGCGTTTCATAATCATCGCCCAGCGGGAAATGTTCGGGCAGGCTTTCATTGATGCGCTCCAGGTTGGTGAGTGCAAGGATGCGCCAGCTTTGTTCACCGGTTTTCACAACCGGCGGTTGCTCCTGATCGTGTTCGTCCTGGATTTCACCCACCAGTTCCTCGATGATATCTTCCATGGTGACGAGGCCTACCGTACCGCCAAATTCGCTGGTCACGATCGCCAGTTGCAGGCGTTCTTTTTGAAACTGCCGCAGCAGTTGCACCACTTTTTTATTGATGTGGACGAACAATGCCGGCCGCATGAGTTCGCGCAGTGTTTTTTGACTTTTTTCCATGGCGGAAACGAGCAGGTCCTTGGTATGGACGAAACCGACAATCTGATCCAGCGAATCCTCATAAATCGGGTAGCGGGAGTAACTTTCATTCAGCGCGAGGGTGATGGCATCCTGGACGGGCGTGTTTACATCGATGGCTACAATTTGTGTGCGCGGCGTATAGATTTGGCGCACCAGGCGCTCGTCAAAATCAAATACATTCTGGATCAATTCGCGCTCCGAGGCCTGAATGGCGCCACTTTCCGCACTTTCGGTAATGATCATTTTTAATTCCTCTTCCGAGTGCGCATCGGCGTGCGGTACCGGTTCGATTCCGATCAGTTTGAGCAGGAAATTAGCCAATCCGTTGAGCAGCCAGATAAACGGGCGGAAAATAAAATAAAAAACCTTGAGCGGCCAGGCTACCCAGAGTGTGGTATGCGTTGGGAAGCGAATGGCGAGCGACTTGGGCGCCAATTCGCCGAAAACGATGTGTAAAACCGTAATGGTGGCGAAAGCAATGGGCAGCGAAATCCGGTGCGCCAGCTCCGGGTCGGGCTCCATGCCCATCAGGGCCATTACTTTCAAAATTATCGCGCCAACCACCGGCTCACCGATCCAGCCCAGGCCCAGGCTGGCCAGGGTGATTCCCAATTGCGTTGCCGCCAGATAACTATCCAGGTGCGCCACCACACCTTCCGCCACCCGGGCCAGTGCATTGGTTTCGGCCCGCACTTGTAGCTGGGACAAGCGCACTTTCACAATGGCAAACTCGGCCGCTACAAAAAAACCGTTAAGCAATACCAGGAGAATCGTAATTAAAATGTCGAGTAGCATGATTGTTGGCTGTTGGCTGTTGGCTGTTGTGGCAAATGTAAGTTTATTCTTTTTCGCGGGTGGCCAAAAGGCAATTGCCGGGAGCCCGCCACAGTTTATTCCACCCGGTACACAAAGGCCCGGAAATAGCCGCTATCGATCGGCGCCATCGGTCCGGCGGCACTGAGCAAAACGCCGTTGAAGCGCCCGAAAATCGTGTCGTTTTGAAAGCCGTCCACCTGAATGGTCATGTCGTCGCTAACGGCATTCAACACGCCGGTAAAGTTGCTGGAGTCTCGTGGACTAAACTCAACCCCACCCCAGCCAAAATCTTTGAATTGCAACTTTGCCGAAGCCGGGAAAAAGGGAAAACTGTCGGTTTGGGGATCAAATTCAAAGCCCAGGGCAATGCCGAAATGCGGTTTCAGGGGATCGTCTTGCCGGATAATTTCCACATAGTTTTGGGACAGGTTTAGCCAGTTGCTCAGCGTATCGAGCCGGGCGTTGGTTTGCCGGATTTGGCTGCGCCGGTAGGGTTGCCGCTCGCGTTGCATGGGGTAGATCAGTACAAATTTTTGGTTTTTAAATTTGAACTGAATACCGGCTTGGAGCGGGGAAGGGCAACCGGCATTGGGTATTTTGGCAACAAAAGGGCTGAAAAGCACTAATATCACGCTAAGACTCAGGTAGCGCAGCAAATGCCTCTGTGACGAGTGGTACCAATCCATTCCCGGTAAGATGAACACAATTAAAATTCAGTAGCAAACCTTTCGGTCGATTTGTTAATTTAAGATAAGTCAACAGTTGGGCTTTATAAATCGGCATTAGCACTTCCACTGCCTTTACTTCAACGATAATCAGGTCATTAACCAGTATATCCAATCGAAGTGGCGTTGATAGTACCTTTCCTTTGTAATGCAGCGGAATATTTACCTGTGTTTTTGCCTTTAGGCCTACTTCCTGCATTTCCTCTATCAAGCAGTTTTCGTAAATGGATTCCAGCAATCCCGGACCAAGATGTCGTTGGACTTCAATGGCACATCCTACAATTTCATAGGCTATGTCATTGACATATTTTTGGGTTATACGTTCCATGTATTTAAGGTTTACTCAAAAGTTATTCCAGGTATAAGCTTAGTGTTTTTAGTGTTTTTAGTGTTTTTAGTGTTTAAAAAAATCAACACTAAAAACACTAAGAGCACTAAGAGCACTAGAATTATTTTAAGGTTAGCCCAACTTCGCCAGCGAGGCCTCCAGTATCTGGATTCGCGCCAGGGCATCGGCCTCTTTTTTTCGCTCATTTTCAACAACCTGGGCCGGTGCGCCACTGACAAAACGCTCGTTGGCCAGCTTGGCCTGAACCGATTTGAGGAAGCCGCGCTGGTACGTCAGTTCTTCCGTCAGTTTCGCCCGCTCTGCCGCTACATCAATCTCCTGGTTGATCTCCACATAAAATTTATCCGTACCGGAAATAAACGACTTGCTGTTGGCCGGTTCTGCGTCGCTCAGGGTCAGGTCTGAAAGCACCGCCAGTTTCAGCACCATTTCACGAAGACCGGCCAGCCCGAACAGCGCGGCAGCCGAAGCGCTCTGTTGCACCGTCAGCGGCAGAGGCTCTTTCGGTTTGATCTGGTTTTGGTTCCGCAGATCGCGCACCTTCCCGATCACATCTTTGGCCGCTTCCACCTGAGCGATCAGGTTTTTGTCGGCCTTGCCTGCCTTTGGGTACTGCTGGACCATGCAGTCGTCACCGGCAGCCCGTTCGCGCAGTTGATGCCAGATTTCCTCCGTGATAAAGGGCATAAACGGATGCAAGGCCACCATCAGGTCGGCAAACAGGTCGAGGGTAGCTTCCAGCGTTTCCCGGTCGATCGGTTTTTCAAAGCCCGGCTTGATCATTTCGAGGTACCAGGAGCAGAAGTCGTCCCAAATAAACCCGTACAAACCGAGCAGGGCATCGCTCAGGCGGAACACCCGCATATTGGCCTCGATATCTTCCAGCACGACCTTAAACTTTTCCCGCATCCAGCGCACCGCCAGCGCATTTTTACGCGCATCGGCTTCCGTTTCAGCCTGTTCGCCGACAGGCCAGCCTTTCACCAGGCGCAGTGCGTTCCAGAGTTTGTTGCAAAAGTTGCGGCCGTTTTCGCAGAGTTTATCGTCAAACAAAATATCGTTGCCGGCGGCTGCGCTCGACATCAGGCCGTAGCGCACCCCGTCGGCGCCAAAGTCGTCGATCAATTTCAGGGCATCCGGAGAATTGCCCAGCGATTTGGACATTTTACGCCGTTTCTGGTCGCGCACCATCCCGGTGAAATACACTGCCTGGAACGGGCGTGCGCCTTTGTATTCATAACCGGCCATGATCATGCGCGCCACCCAGAAAAAGATGATATCCCAACCCGTAACCAACACCGATGTCGGGTAGTAGTATTGAATTTCGCCGTCGGGTTTCCGGAAGCCGTCGAACACGCTGATGGGCCAGAGCCAGGAGGAGGCCCAGGTGTCGAGCACATCTTCGTCTTGGCGGAGGTCGTCCAGCGTAAGCGTTGCATTTCCGGTTTCTTGCCGAGCCTGTGCCAGCGCTTTTTCGGCCGTTTCGGCTACAAAAACATGGGTTTCTTTGTTAAAACTCTCCGACTTCAGGTACCAGGCGGGGATGCGTTGGCCCCACCAGAGTTGGCGGGATATGCACCAGTCGCGCAGGTTTTCCATCCAGTTGCGGTACAGATTTTGAAAATTGTCCGGATAAAACTGGATGTCCCGGTCAATGACGGCTTTCAACGCCGGAGCGCCCAGATCGCTCATCCGGACAAACCACTGCAGGGAAAGTTTGGGTTCGACCACCGAATTGGTGCGCTCGGAGCGCCCGATCTTGGTCACGTAATCTTCCAGTTTGACCAGGTTCCCGCTTTCTTCCAGGAGGGCTTTCATGCGTTTGCGCGCGTCGAAGCGGTCGAGGCCGACCAGGGGTTTGTAGGCGCAATTGTCGTTGAGGCGGCCTTCGTCGTCGATCGTATCGATCACGTCCAGTTGGTGCCGCAACCCAATTTCATAGTCGTTCGGGTCGTGCGCCGGCGTAATTTTCAGCGCGCCGGTACCAAACTCGACATCCACGTAATCGTCGGCGATCACCGGGATTGCCCGGTTGATCAGCGGGATCAGCACTTTTTTTCCAACCAGTTTCTGAAAACGTTTATCCTTGGGATTGACCGCGACGGCCGTATCGGCAAAAATAGTTTCCGGCCGTTGGGTCGCGATCACGATCCCTTCCGAATCGGAACCCTCGAGCAGGTATTTGATATGATAAAGTTGGGCCTGCTCTTCACTGTACAGCACTTCTTCGTTGGAGAGTACCGTTCTGGCTTCCGGATCCCAGTTGACCATGCGCAGGCCGCGGTAGAGTTTGTCTTTCCCGTAGAGATCGACAAAAATCCGGATACAGTCTTCGTAGTAGCCGGGATCCATGGTAAACGCCGTTCTATCCCAGTCGCAGGAAGCGCCCAGGCGGCGCAATTGTTTCAGAATAATACCGCCGTATTTGTCTTTCCACTGGTAGGCAAATTCCATAAACTGCTCGCGGGTAATATCGGCCTTGCGCAGTTTTTTCTCCTCCCGCAACCAGCGCACGACCTTGGCTTCCGTGGCAATCGAAGCGTGGTCGGTACCGGGCACCCAGCAGGCATTTTTACCGTCCAGGCGGGCTTTGCGGATCAGGATATCCTGAATTGTATTGTTGAGCATGTGCCCCATGTGCAACACACCGGTCACGTTTGGCGGGGGAATTACGATGGTGAAGGGCTCCCGGTCGTCGGGGGTGGAATGAAAATAGCCGGAGGTTTCCCAATGCGCATACCAGCGGGATTCGGTTTCAGACGGGTTGTAACGGGTGGAAAGTTCCATGTTCAGGTACCAGCAGGAAGGTTTAGCAGGCAAAGCCTGGTTTGAAAAAAGAAGGCGCAAATATCGGCTTTCCCCTGTTCTTCATCGACTTATGTTAATATTTTAAAAACTTGATGGCATTTCGCAAAAATAATCCGCACCTTTGCGCCGGCATGTTGCCAGAATCATTTTTTAAAGTTTTTATTACCAATGTACAACGGAACAGTAAAATTCTTCAACGAAACCAAAGGTTTCGGTTTTATCGTGGACGATTCCACCAAAGAAGAAATCTTTGTTCACGTTAGCGGTTTGATCGATTCGATCCGCGAAGGTGACCAAGTCACTTTCGAAACCCAACGTGGCAAAAAAGGCATGAACGCAGTAAATGTAAAATTGGCCGACTAACTAATTTTCATTTTAAGTGATACCATGTTGAACCTCCGCCGGATTGCCGGCGGAGGTTTTATTTTTAGCTCATGTTCCCAACGGACTGGCAGTGAGGCGGTGACTCGAAGTCACCGCCTCACTTAGCGCATTCAAAGGTTACTGGTTAGAAGGTTGCCTAACTTTACCGGCATGTACCCAACCTTCTAACCAGTAACCCTTAAACCAGTAACTTTTCAAATGCAAACCGACCAGTTACTTCAGGAATTCACCTACCGCACCTCCCGTTCGGGCGGCAAGGGTGGTCAAAACGTCAACAAAGTGGAAACGAAGGTGGAAGCGCGCCTGCATGTAGCTTCCTCGACAGCTTTGTCGGATGCGGAAAAACAACTGGTACTGGAAAAACTGGCCAAACGCATCTCCGCCGAAGGTTATCTGGCGGTAACCAACCAAACCAAACGCTCCCAGTTGGCCAACAAGGAACTCGCTGAACACAAACTGCTCCGGCTCGTCCAACAGGCGTTGGTCCAACCCAAAAAACGCAAACGCGCCAAAGTACCCAAATCCGTCAAGGAAGCCCGACTGAAAGCCAAAAAACACCAATCGGAAAAGAAAGCCGCCCGACGGGTTTTTGGGCATTAGCGTGTGTCTCTAAAACATCTTATCCAGCTCAAACTCCACCCGCCGGTTTTTCGCCCGCCCGTTGGCTGTTTTGTTCGTGGCGATTGGTTTGGATTCGCCAAATCCTTTCGACGACAAGCGCCCGGCTTCAATCCCCAGTTCAATCAATTTCTGCACGCAGGTATTTGCCCGGCGCTCCGAAAGGTCCTGATTCTTTTTAGCCGCCCCCTGGCTGTCGGTATGGCCGGCAATCCGGACGTTGTAGTTCGGGAAGTTGTCCAGAATTCCGGCCAGTTTTTCCAGCACAGGCGCCGACGCTTCGGTCAGTTTATCCGATCCGGTTTCGAACTGAATATCGCGCACCGCCGCAATGATGATTTTTTTATCCGCTTTTTTCAACTCCGGACAGCCCATGTTTGCCCGGGTACCCACTGCCCGCGGACACTTGTCTTCCGCATCCTCAATGCCGTCGCCATCCGTGTCCGGGCAACCCTGAAACGCAGCGATCCCTTTTTCCAGCGGGCAGCCATCCTTCGCGTCTTCAATGCCGTCGCCGTCCGTGTCCGGACAGCCGTTAAACCGGGCAAGTCCCCAAGCCTGCACGCAGCTGTCCAGGGCATCTTCCACGCCATCGCCGTCGGTGTCCGGGCAACCTAAAAACAGTACCGGCCCGGCCTGCTCCGGACAGGCGTCCACCAGGTCTTCAATGCCGTCGCCATCCGTGTCCGGGCAGCCAAAAGGCGTGATGCGCCCGCCTTGATCGGGGCAATAGTCTTCGTGATCGGCCAGGCCGTCCGAATCGCGGTCGGGACAGCCAAACATCTGTTCCACGCCCGCATCATCCGGACAAGCATCGTCGATATCCGCCACGGCATCGCCGTCGCGATCGGGGCAGCCGCACAGCGTGATCAGGCCAATCACTTCCGGACACAGGTCAAGGCTGTCCTGCGTGCCGTCGCCGTCGGCATCCGGGCAACCCCGCGCCGAGGGCACGCCCGGCACAGTCGGGCAGTCGTCTTCCGCGTCGGTGATGCGGTCGCCATCGGCATCGGGGCAGCCCTTCATGGCTTTAAATCCCGGCGCCAATGGGCATTTATCGCGGCGGTTGGGAATCCAGTCGCGGTCGGAATCCGCTTGCCGGATGCGGTGCGAGAGCGTGATGCCGCCGAAAGCATACCAGTCGCGGTTGCCGGCATTGCCGGAAATTTCGACACCGTCGAGCCGGTCGGTCCAGGCAGGCCGGAAACCCAGTTCGAAGCCGATCAGCCAGTAACGCCCGATGTCCCACTTGAAGCCGCCGCCCAGGTTTAGCACCAAAGCCGGCTGGTCGGCCGGCGCGTTTTTATCGGCCTGGATGCGATCGGCGGCAACACTTGGGTTTTGTTCGGGAAAGTCGTTGTAGTCGGTTTTTGTTTTATAAAAATTATAACCGGCGCCGGCGAAAAGGTAGGGTGCAAAAATGCGCCGGAAGCGCCAGCCGTTGCGCCGGCGGTTGCCGAAAATATCCCATTCGAGCAGGAGGCTGGTTTCGTGAAAGTTACTGGAAAATTGAAAAGCGCGTTCGGCGCGCCAGAACGGCTCTTCAAAGTGTGATTCGTCGCCGGAAATCGTACCGCCCAAATAGTTGAACCGCAGGGCAAACACCGGTCCGAAATGGCGGCGCAGGAGCAGGCCGTATCCCAAATCCCTGTTTTCAATATCGAAAAATTTTTCTTCATTCACATCGCCGGCGTAGGCGGTAAAGCCGCCGGCAATGCCAATTTCCCAAGTCGCTTGCGCTGCGAGTGTGAGGGGCGCGAGAAACCACAGGATGAGTAAACCGAGTTGTCTCATCGTAAAACCGAAGGGTGATTAAAAAATTTAATTTATTGCTGCAAAATCCGCTCCAAATCAGCGGCGGTAACCGTCACTAAATCTACTGCCGCCAGTCGTGGCAATATTTCGCGCCAGATTGGTTCCTGGCTGAAAACGTCCTTGAAAATGGGCAATGCTTCATCCAGTTTACCCAAATTCGCCAGGGTAAGAGCGGTCCAAAACTGTAGTTCCACTTGTTCGGGCATCAATTCCCGTGCAGCGTTGTATTCCTGCATGGCCGAAGCCATATCGTTGATTTCCACGTTGTAATCACCCCTGTTCATGTGTTCATATGCCTGGTGCACCTGAAAAAGCCGCCGCAACTCCCGGATCGGTTCGGCGTGGTCGTCTACACGCAGATCCACCAACACATCGTCCCAGGGTTTGTCGCTGCCTTTGCCGGGCACCACCAGCAGTGCTGCCGATTGCTGCCCTCGAAAATCACCGCCCGCAGCCTGCGCCGCTTCCAGCGCCAACAACAGCCGGTCGGCCAGCGCGCGACCATGACTATTCTCAAAAGCAAGTTGCATGGCTTTGCACACATCCGGGCCGTACATCATATTTGCCTGCACGGAATATTGAAATCCTTCAAGATGGCAGGCAAACTGAATACACTTCGCACCGGTGTGGGCAGCCACCCGGCCCTGATTGTCCACCAACGCCAACTGGCGCACTGCCGCAGCCGGATCGTCGGCCAGCAGACTATCGCGGGCTTCTTGTGGGCTAAGGCCGTTTTTTAGTAATGCAAGTCCGCGCGGGCCGAACGATTTATTGACAAACGACTGCGTCGCCACTACGCCGACACCCGCTTCCGCCCACGAAACTACGGTGCCTACACTGAACCAGTGGCTTTGCACCGCCACGCCGAGTTCGCCGGTGGCGCTGTCTCGGGCAACTATTGAAAAGGTGTGTGCCAAAGGCTCGGAACCGTAAACCGGGCGGGTTGCCTGGTTTTGCGCGGCAAGCGTACTACAGCATAACAACAGCAGGTAGGTTAGGCGAAAAGGCATACGTTACGGCAGATTGTGTGAGCAAGAGGCGCAAAAGTACAACGGCTCGGTGCTTTTTTCGGCTTGACGGCATTACAGGCTGTATAAATCCGCCGGATCGAAAGGCTTTTTCCCGTTTTTCCAACCTCAAGGAGGACTTGTCAACTTTGCTGTACACAACATTGGGAAGGCCCAAACAAACTGTTTGCCGCGCTGTGCATAACTTTCCACAAGGTTTTCCCCCTTTTCCCTAATTTTGCCGCCTTTGCAAACGCGTGTTCCGGCTTCGATACTCGTCCTACGACTTGAAGTCGTAGGACGAGTACACCACCGAGCACACTGCCGAGCACCAACCAGCCATGCGACTAAAAACGCTAGAACTCAAAGGCTTCAAAAGTTTCGCCAACGAAACCGCCATCCACTTCAACGCCGACGTGACCGGCGTGGTTGGCCCCAACGGCTCCGGCAAAAGCAATGTGGTAGACGCCGTGCGCTGGGTGCTGGGCGAACAAAAAAGCAAAGAACTACGCCTCGACAAAATGGCCTCGGTCATTTTCAACGGCACCAAAAAACGCAAGGCCGGCCAGATCGCCCAAGTGTCGCTGACTTTCGAAAATTCCAAAAACATCCTCCCCACCGAATACCAAACCGTCACCATCAGCCGCCTGCTCTACCGCAGCGGCGAAAGCGAATACCGGCTCAATGGCGTCAGCTGCCGGCTGAAAGACATCACCTCGCTGTTTCTCGATACCGGCATTGGCGCCGATTCCTACGCCATCATCGCCCTGAACATGGTGGAAGACCTGCTCTCCGACCGCGAGCAGGCGCGCCGCCGCATGTTCGAACAGGCTGCCGGCGTGAGCAAATACAAAGCCCGCAAGCACGAAACCAAACTCAAACTCGACGCCACCGTTGCCGACCTCGACCGCGTGGAAGACCTGCTGTACGAGATCGAAGACCAGTTGAAAAAACTGGAAAAGCAGGCCCAGCGCACCCAGAAGTTTTACGAACTAAAAACCGAATACAAAGACCGCAGCATCGAACTGGCCACCTTCAACCTGGTGCGCCACCGCAAAGCCTACAAAGACCTGGAAAAACAAATCCACCAGGAAGAAGACAACTACCGCGGCGCCGAAGCCAAAGCCCGCCAGATGGAGGCCGAGATCGAAGCGCTGCACAAATTGCACATCGACAAGGAAAGCTCCCTGAGCGAACACCAAAAAGAGGTCAACCAACTCACCGGCCGTATCCGGGGCAAGGAAAACGAAAAAAACATGCAGGCGCAAAAACTGTCGTTCATCGAACAGGACGCCCAGCGCCTCAACGACCTCATCCTGCGCGCCGGCGAAACCATGCGCCGCCTGGAAAACGAGATCGAAGGTTACCAGATCGACCTGAGTCAGGAAAAACAACTCGAAGCGGAATTCAGCGAAGCTCTCAGCCAGGCGCAGGCCCAACTCGAAGAAGCCCGCAAAAACCACAACCTGCTCAAAGGCAACCTCGACGACTTCGTCCGCGAGCAACAAAGCATCGAACGGGTGATCGTCGACCTGGAAAAACAAAAAGCCGTCCAGCAAAACCAGATCGAAAACCTGCGCCGCGATGTGGAACGTACCATGGCCGATGTGGCCACCCGCCGCTCGGAAATGGTCGACCTGGAAGCAAAAATCGCCGAGTTCAATAAATCCGCGCAAGGCTACCAGGAACAAATCGGCAAACTGGAAGCCATCGAAGAAAAGCGCCGGAAGGATATCGCCGCCACCGAGCAGGAAATTGAGGCCCAAACCAAAAAACTGGCCGAACACAACCGCCGCCTCGACGCCAAGCGCAACGAATTCAAACTCACCAAGAGCATGGTGGAGAGCCTCGAAGGCTTCCCCGAAAGCATCAAATTCCTGAGCCAGCAAAAAGACTGGGCACAAAACTGCCCCCTGCTCTCCGATCTGATTTACGTGCGCGAAGAATACCGGGTGATCATCGAAAACTACCTGGAACCCTACCTCAACTATTACGTCGTGCCCAACGCCGATGCCGCCGTGCAGGCCATCCAGCTGCTGGGCAGAACGCAAAAAGGCCGGGCCAACTTTTTCCTGCTCGACGCCTTCGCCCAATACGAAGCGCCCCTGCTCATGCTCCCCGCCGGCCAGCAGGCCATCGACCTGGTGGAAGTTGACCCGCAGTACCGCCCGCTCGTAGCCTACCTGCTCGAAAATGTGTTGATCGTGGACGATTCCACTGCTGCCGGGAAGGAATTGCTGGCCGCGCCGATCAATCCGGGCGGCAACGACAACCGGGGGCCCGTCCTGCTTTCCCAGTCGGGTGCTTTCGTGCGCCGCCGGTTCAGCCTCAGCGGGGGCTCGGTGGGCTTGTTCGAGGGTAAAAAGATCGGCCGGAAAAAGAACCTGGAAATTCTCGATACCGACATCCAAAAACTGGAGTCGGCCGAATCGGCGCTGAACAGCAAACTGGCCACCCTGCAAACACATTTGCAAAGCCTGAAAAAAGCCGACCAGGCGGCCGTGCTTACCCGCGAACGCGAGGCACTCGGACAGGTGCAATCGCAAATGGCCGCCCTGCGCGCCCGCATCGAAAACATTGCCACTTTTGTTCAGAATTTCGACGCCAAGGCCGCCGAAAGCGGCGAGTTGATCACCCAACTGGAGGCCAGCAATGTTTCGATTGAACAACAATTGAAAGAAAAACAAGCGGCAGCAGCAGCCCTCCGCCAACGCCTGGAAAGCGCCGACGGGTCCTTCCGCGAAGTAGCCGAACGGCTCAGCCAGAACAGCCACGATTACAACCAAAAAAATATCGAATTTATCCGGCAGCAAAACAAGGTGAATACCTTCCAGCAGGAACTCAGTTTTCGCGAAAAAAGCCTGGCCGAACTCCGCAGCCAAACCCAGCAAAACGAGGCTACCAAAACCAAAAATGAAACGGAAATCGAATTCATCCGCACCGAAATTGTCCGCCTGGAAGGCGAACTAACCGCCGGCTACGCCGAAAAAAAAGCCCGGGAAGCCACACTCAGCGAAGCCGAACAAACGTATTTCAAAGCGCGCAACGAAATCCACGAGCGCGAAAACATCCTGCGCGAGCTCTACCGCAAACAACAGGACCTGCAAGGCTCCATCAACCGGTTGAAAGACAAATTCAGCGATGTTAAATTTGAAATAACGGCCATTGGCGAGCGCCTGCGCGCCGAATTCGGGATTTCCGTAAACGAAGTCATCGATAAAGAACCCGACCCCAAGCAAAACCAGGAATCGCTGGAACGCGAGGTCAACAACCTCAAGCGCCGCCTCGATACCTACGGCGAGATCAACCCATTGGCCATCGAGGCCTACAACGAGATCAAGGAGCGCTACGACAGTATCGCCACCCAGCGCGACGACATCCTGCAAGCCAAGGAAAATCTCCTGCAAACCATGAAGGAAATCGAGGAAACAGCCACCCAGCGTTTCCTGGAGTCCTTCGAGCAGGTGCGCGAAAATTTCGTCCGGGTATTCCGCACGCTTTTCACCGAGGAAGACACCGCCGACCTGATCCTGTCTACCCCGGAAAACCCGCTGGAATCGGATATCAATATTATCGCCCGGCCAAAAGGCAAACGCCCGCAAACCATCGCCCAGTTGTCCGGCGGTGAAAAAACCCTGACGGCAACCGCCCTGCTTTTTGCCCTGTACCTGCTCAAACCGGCGCCGTTTTGTATTTTTGATGAAGTGGATGCGCCGCTGGACGATGCCAACATTGAAAAATTCAACCGCATCATCCGCCAGTTTTCCAAGGAATCCCAGTTTATCGTGGTAACCCACAACAAAGCAACAATGGCTGCTGTTGATACGATTTATGGCGTTTATATGCCCGAACAAGGCGTGAGTGCGGTGGCGCCGGTAGACTTTCGCCAGCTTGACCACGAAGCGATGGTTTTTGAAGCGGGGTAGCAATTGTCAGTTTCGTGTAAGTTCCACTGATTTAATGATTCATTTCGGGCAGAATAAGTACTTTTCCCAAAATTTGAGCAACACCATTCCCGAAATCCGTACCCGGAATAAAAAAAGGCCCCTCACATTTCCTTTGAAATGCGGAGGCCCCGTGAAAAGGGGTAATTCGGTGGTTACAGTTCCAGAATTAATCTGTAAAACAGTCCCGGGTTAGGCCTTTTTTTTCGAATTGAGTTGTGCAAATAGAACACCTTTAACCCACTTCCGGGGCTGATTCATCCAAATTGCTAATACGCTACAAAATCAATCGGTTATCCCCTTCTTTTCCAATCGTTTATGCAAGGGGGAGAGCAGTGGCAACGCAGCCGAACCGTACCAGGGATGCAGTTCCATAACCAGGCGTCCGGCCTGAATTGCCGGGTCGGTTTCCGTAAGCGCGCGGGCTTCTTCCACGGTTGGCACATCGAAAATGTAAATGCCGCGAATGTCCCCTTCATCCAAAAACGGGCCTGCCAACACCAGCTTGCCGGATTCTGCCATTCGCATGATGTTTTCCAGATGCGCTTTTTGCAGGGCGGCAGCCTCTACAGAGTCCTGACTGCGGTTGGGTCCGCTTTTCAAATAGGCCAGCACGTACTGGTGCATGCCGTATTCGTCGGCGCCCAGGCGGGTGGCCAGGGCAGAGTCGTAGCGGGCATCGGCGGCCGTAATTTCCTGGTAAAAGTCGGGTTTGGGCGCTTCGGGTTTGGTGGTGCAAGCCGCCAGCGCAAGCGCGAGCAGACTGGAAAAAAGTAGTGTTTTCATATAAATTTACGTTTTAGTAGTGTCGGCCTCACTTGGAGTGAGGCCGACACTAATTTACCCTTGCAAAGGAATATAATCCAACCGGATTCGCTTATGTTAAGACCTGCCCAACCACAGCAAACAATCCAAATTATGCGATTTTTTTCCATCCTGCTGCTCTGGTGTTGCGTTCAACCGGGCTTCGCCCAAACCGACACCATCGTATTCACCCCGGTCGGCGAATACCCCTACCCCGCCCCGTTTACGGCCTATACCGCCCATTTTGACAAACTCCACCGGCCCTACATTTACACGGCAAACAAGGAGTACGGCGTCATCCTGTTCGACTTTTCAGACCTGCAAAACCTGACCCCGGTGCGCACCTTCACCACCCAGCAATTTCAAAATCTGAAACCCACCGACCTGATCCAACAGGGCAATTTCCTGTACGTGTCTCTAGGCGCTTTCGGCGGCCTGAGCCCGCAACCCGCCGGCCTGGCCATCATCGACATTTCAGACCCGGAAAACGCTACGATTACCGGCCAGTGGAGCGATGCCGCCTTCGATAAAGGTTGCGCGGCCATCCGCGTGGACGGCAACTACGCCTACCTGGGCGCCTTCGAACGAGGGGTGATTATCGTGGATATTTCCAACCCCGCCATGCCGGCTTACCGTTCGCACGTCGAACTCGACCTCAACTGGCCCGTGACACCCGGCCTGTTCAACGTGCCGCATGCCCGCGGCCTTTCCCTGCGCGGTAATGAACTTTGGACCAGCTTCGACGCCGGTGGCTTGCGCCTGGTGGACATTTCCGATAAAAACGCCCCTTTCGAAGTCGCCAAATACATCAACACCGACCTGACCGATGCAGCGGCCCCGGCGTACAACACCGCCACCATTGTGGGCGACTACCTCTACGCCGCCGTCGACTATTGCGGCATCGACGTGGTGGACATCAGCGATCCGGCTGCGCCGAAAAACGCCGGCTGGGCCAATCCCTGGAACTGCAGCCCCACCAACTGGGACGGCCGCCCCGGCCACACCAACCAGGTAACCACCGCCTGCCACGACAGCCTGCTGTTCGCTTCCGGCGCCGACACGGAGATCGTGGCCTTTTCCATCGCCGACCCGGTGCAGCCGAAAATCATCGGCCAGTTCGGCGCCCTGCGCGACAGCGTGGCCACCTGGGGCATCGACGCCAACGACAGCCTGGTGGTGCTGGCCCAGGTCTGGAACCCGCTGAATTTTCCCTATCTGGCTAAGTATGGGGGCATCCGCCTGATGCGGTGGAGCTGCCCGGCGGGGACGTCGGGGGTGCATGATCCGGAGCCGGCCATTGTTTCGATCGCTCCGAACCCGGTCACCGACCGGTTGCAGGTTCGGTTTAATCCGGCTGAAAAAGGCACGGCAGTTTGCCTGTTGCGGGATATGCAGGGGCGGCTGGTTCGCCGGCTTTCCATTGATCTTTCCGCCGTATCCGAACCGGTTTTTCAACTGGATATGGCGGGTTTGCCGCGGGGGGTGTATCTGTTGAGTTTTATTGGTCTGGAGGAGGCGGGGGCTAGGCTTGTGGTAAAGATTTGATGGTGGCTGACTCTTTATCCTCGTTCGCACTGCAACAACGGGATTAGCACGCTGCGGTATGTCGGCCCCGCCCACGCCACGCCAATGGCGGGGCTCCCGATTATCCACAAGTTGGTTGAAATGTTTTTAATAGGATCGAAATCGACGGGGCATTTTTGGCAAATTGCGCGCTGCCGGGCCAACCCCACCCCCATCCCCTCCCCCCACGGGGAGGGGGGCCTGATTTCGTTATACTTTTCGATTTCGTAAACGCAATCAGGCATTAGTTAGAGGGCAAGCCCCCCTCCCCGCTGGGGGAGGGGATGGGGGTGGGGTTGACGCACAGAAGCCCAAAAAATTCATTTTCGCCAACTTGTATGTAATAGCCAGACTTCAAGCCACAAGACAAGTTCCGCAAACCAAATTCTTTCCACTATAAATGAAAAAAATCCCGGCACTACGCGCCAAATACCCGCGAAGCGTAAAAGTGTAAAAGCGCTAATAGTCCTGGGCAACCCGAAAACCCAGATTGATGAGCCTGGCATGCGGAAGGTACCTGCTGCGGTTCGCTACGCGGCAATTCCCTGAATAGTTGTACCACGAGCCCCCGCGACAAACGCGATACGTTCCGGAAGCCGGTCCTGTCGGATCGATTTGGGCCACAGCAGGATAGGCCTCGGCATACCAGTCGCTGCACCATTCGTACACATTGCCACTCATATCGTACAAACCCAATTCGTTGGCTTTTTTTTGTCCGACGGACTGGGTTTTACTGCTGGCGCTGCCACCGTACCAACCCACTTCATCCAGGCTGTTGCTGCCGGCGTATTTATAGCCCTTGCTTTTGTTACCGCCGCGAGCGGCAAATTCCCACTCGGCTTCGGTGGGCAGGCGGTATTTCCGGCCGGTTTTGGCGTTTAGTTTTTTCAGAAAATCCTGTGCGTCGTTCCAACTCACGTTTTCCACCGGGCACTGGTCACAGCCTTTGAAACGCAGGTTTGGCGGGTCACTGCCCATCACGGCCCGCCACTGGGCCTGGGTGATTTCGGTGGTAGCCATATAGAAACTCCGCAGGGTAACGGAGTGGGCCGGCTTTTCATCACCGTCGCAGTCGCTGCCCTGCTCGGCGGTGCAACCCATGGTGAACGTCCCACCTTCCACCAGCACCATCTCCGGCTCAAAGGGCAGGCGGGCTGCAGGCTGCTGCGCGATGCCGGTATCGCCAATGTCGGACTGCTGGCCGGTAATCCGAAACTGCACAAACACCGCCAGTTTGAAGGAGTTATCGTTTTGCGGCATGGGATAAGCCCAGATGCGGCTGGGTGTGCGGTACACAGTGAGGGTGCGGTTGGCATCGTAGCGGCTGATCTCCAGGTTTTCCACTTCGATGATCTGGAGGATGCGGTCCACCTTGCCGTAGGCCTGCTCGATCTGTTTGCAGGAATTCAGCGCTTCGGCGGCCAGGATGTCGGCCGGCGTGCCTTCCATGTAGCTGCGGGTTTCTTTTACGACCACCTCGCGCTCCTTCACTTGCCCCCAGCGGGTGGTCAGGTCCTGGATTTGGCGGCGCAAACTTTGCAGGGCGTCGGCTACCGAGGCGTCGATGTTTTGGGCGTTGAACGACACGCCCAGTTCGGTACAGATCGACCGGATTTTGGCCGAGCGGCTCGTCAGGCGTTGGCGGGCATCGTCGAGTTCGCGCTCGAGGCGGCGGATTTCCTCCGTGCCGCGCTGCAGGATGTCGTCTTGCCGGCTGTCGGCGGTAGTGTTTTCCCGCTGGATGTCGGCCAGGTAGGGCAGCACCTCGCGTTCGATGCGGCTGATATGCTCGTCGCTCACACCCCGGCTGCGCAGGCGGCTGCGAAAGTCGCTGTCGCTGGCCAGGTTGAGCACCAGGGCTTTTTCGGCGCTTCCGGGCGTTGCGGGGTTTTGCTTGAGCGGCGTGGCGCCCACCTTGGCCACGTAGAGGAAGTAGTTTTTTTGAAAATTGGCGTGGTTGAAATACTCCTTTTCCGCGCGCGCTTCGCCGCCTTTGAAGGCCTGCACCACATCGCGCACCGGGGCAAAACCCTCGACCGCAGTGGCCCGGCTGAGGTAAGCGCCCACGAGGTCTTCCACAGCAATGGGGCTGATGGCGCCGTTGGCCCGGGCGATGAGCACGCTTTTGTTTTCGTAGGGGTCGATGTTTTCGAGCAGCACGGCGAATACGCCGAGGTGTTTTACGTAACCGAGGTTTTGCTCGAGTTCGGCGCGGGATTTTCGGCGGCTTTCCTCCAGGTCGCGTATCTGCTTTTCGATGCCGCCCACGTCTTTGTAGGCCAGCACCTGCTGGTACTTCAGCGAGAGGTTAGACATCTGGGCCACCAGCCCGTCCAACTCGCGGTCGGTGACGGCATTGCACTGATCGATGCGGGTTTTCACGGCCTGGTAATCGGCGTCCGCGTATTTCAGGCGATGGTCGTCAAACAGTTTGTACAGCACGGCCTTGGTAGTCGGGTAGCTTGTTTGCACGGGGCTTTCGGGCAGGCAGGTTTGGGCGTTTAGCTGGGTAAGGAGGAGGGTGAGCGTTATGGTGATGTGGTATTTCATTGGTTGCAACTGTGGAGTTCAGGATTTCATTGTTAAAAAGGCAGTCCTAAAGGTCAAATTTTCCAGGAAAATCTTTTCAATAATTCACGAGGTTCCGATATCCGGCTTTTGTTTGGCCCCTGGTCAAGTACTGCGAACACAAAATCCTGTCTCGGCAAAATTAACAGGCCCTCATCAAAATACAGATGGCGGGCTAATTGTTTGACATACCGTGCCATGTCGGCTTGCCGGGCATGTCCCAGCCAGGCATTCAGTTGTGCTTCCAGGGTATCCGGAGTTAAAAGGCCTGCCCGAAACAAACACAATTGCTTTCGCAGTCTTTTTTTCATGCGCCGTAAGTTGGCCTTTTGGATGAAACGGCTGTTTTTGTAAACTCGTTGGCCTAAAAAATTCAACCCGCAACGGGTTGGTTGCATCTGCGTTTTATTGGGCTGGAGTTTTAGCCGAAGGTGGTTTCCCAGATATTCCTGAATCGCTATCTTGAATTCGGTCAATTCGGTTTTACAGTTGGAAAAAAGCAAAAAATCATCCACATACCGAACATAGCCACCAACCCCCAGAACTTCTTTTACGTAATGGTCAAATTTATTGAGATAGCTGTTGGCCCAGAGTTGGCTGGTTAAATTGCCGATAGGCAGCCCTTTGCGGCGTGAAAGGGGCGAAAATAAATTGTCGCCCCGGAAATAATTCAGTACCGGCTCTTGTGGGTTGGAAGCGTCAATAATCCGGTTAATTAGTTTAAGGGCCTTGCTACACCCAATTTTTTGAGCTAGCAACGACTTCAGTATTTCATGATCAATGCTCGGAAAATACTTCTGAATATCGGCCTTCAATACATACCGATACTGTCGCATGAACGACTGGCAACGACCAATAGCCTGATGTGTACCCTTGCCCTTCCGGTTGGCATAAGAATCAAAAATAAAACCTGATTCAAGAATAGGGCTGGTAACGTTGCACAGCGCGTGGTGTACCACCCGGTCGCGAAATGGCGCGGCGCTGATCATTCGCTCCTTCGGGTCGTATATTTTAAACGTGGTATATGCACCTGGCCGATAAACGCCTTCAATCAACTCCTGCTGTATTTGAACCAGATGAGATTCGGCTTTGCGTTCAAATTCAGCTGCCGATGTACTCGACCGTTTGCCCTTTCTAGCTTTATAATAAGCTAAAAGCAAATTGTCAAAATCAATAATTTTTTCAAACAGATGCCTATGCCTGCGCATGATCAAAGTTCGATTATTAACAAAGCTTATGAACTACTGAAAGCCACCCTGCCTATAACAGCCCGACTGCCCAAAAACGTAAAGTTTTTTTTAGGTGACAAAATCCAAATACAACTTGCGGATATCCTGGAGGAACTTATTGAAGCATTCTACTCGCCGCCACCGCAAAAGGCACCCTTGCTTCAAAAAATAAATATCCGCCTGGAAAAACTGCGGTACTACTTCCGATTGTGTTTCGAAGCCGGATATATCAATTCCCGGCAACTTCATAATTGCACCATACAACTGGACGAAATCGGCAGAATGAACGGCGGTTGGTTGAAAAACTTGCAAAATAAAAAATAACAGAGCGGAATTTTCGACTTAGCTACTAATCCCGCCCTGTACAGTTGCAGTTCGGCTGCCGAAAAAAATCCGACAACACCGGTCGACGCGCTGGACTATTAGAACCGCACACTCCTCAGGGGCAGACGCAACCTGAAGATTCCGGCGTGAGTTATGTAAAAGTACTGGGCAACCCGAAAACCCAGATTGTTGTTCCTGTTATCCGGATTGTTCCTGTTGCGGTTCGCTACGCGGCAATTCCTTGAATTGTTGTTCCACGAGCCCCCGCGACAAACGGGCGCCTTGCGCACGTCAACCATGGCGAAGATCGCTATTTTTAAAATTTTTCGGCGCTACGCGCCAAATACCCGCAAAGCGTAAAAGTGTAAAAGCACTAATAGTCCTGGGCAACCCGAAAACCCAGATTGTTGCTCCCGTTAACCGGAAAGTTCCTGAGGCGGACCGCTACGCGGCAATACCTTGAAAGGTGGTACCACGAGCCCCCGCGACAAACGCGATACGTTCCGGAAGCAGGCCCGGTCGGATCGGTTTGGGCCGCAGCAGGATAGGCCTCTGCATACCAGTCGCTGCACCATTCGTACACATTACCACTCATATCGTACAAACCCAATTCGTTGGCTTTTTTTTGTCCGACGGACTGGGGCTTTTCACCGGCGTTGCCTCTATGCCAGCCCACTTCATCCGGGTTGTTACTGCCGGCGTATTTGTAGCCCTTGCTTTTATTACCTCCGCGCGCGGCAAATTCCCATTCTGCTTCGGTGGGCAGGCGGTATTTCCTGCCCGTTTTGGCGCTCAGCCATTTAAGGTATTCCTGGGCGGCCAACCAGGAGACATAAATCACCGGGTGTTTTTCGTATCCGGACACGACCGAGAATGTGCCGCCGGCCCAGGCGCCGTTGGAGTATTTCATCCGGTCGGACAGTCGAATGATTTCCACCTTGTTGTACGTAACCGTTTCGCCTTTGGCATCCAGGCTGATTTTGGGGCTGATGTCGTTGAGGAAGGCGACAAATTGCTCATTCGTCACCTCGGTTTTCCCAATTGAAAAGCGCTTCAGTTGGACCCAGTGCACGTTTTTTTCATCATCCCCACAATCGCTCTGCTCGGCAGTACAACCCATCTGGAATTTGCCACCTTCCACCGTCACCATTTCCGGCTCGAAGGGCAGGCGGGCGCCGCCACCTCCGCCTGCTGCCTGCTGCCCGGTCACCCGGAACTGCACGAACACCGCCACGCCGTAAGCGCCGTCGTCGCGGGGCATGGCGTAGGCCCAGATGCGGCTGGGCGCGCGGAATACGCTGACGGTACGGTTGCTTTCGAAACGGCTGAGTTCAAAGTCCTGCACTTCGGTTACCTGGAGCATGCGATCGAGTTGGCCGTAACCTTTTTCGATCTGCTGGCAAAGTTTGATGGTTTCGGCAGCCAGCGACTGGGATAGAGAGCCTTCCACGAAGGTGCGGGTTTCCTTGTACACAACTTCCGCCTCCACCGTGCTGTTCCACTGCCCGGTGAGGGCGGCGAGCTGGTCGCGGATTTTTTGCAGGGCGCCGTTTACGCTTTGGTCGAAGTTGCTGCCGGCATTGAAGGGCACGCCGAGTTCCCGGCAGATTTCGCCGATTTTGGCCGAGCGGGTTTGCAGGCGCAGGCGGGCGTCTTCGATCTCGCGCTCGATGCGGCGGATTTCCTCGGCGCCGTTTTGCAAAATATAGTCCTGGCGGCTGTCGGCAGTGCGGTTGTCGCGCTGAATGGTGCCCAGGAACGGCAACACCTCCTGTTCGATACGGCGGATGTCGGTTTCGCTAACGCCTTTTTCCAGGAGTTTTTGCCGGAAACCGGTATCCACATCCAGGTTGAGCACCAGGGCGGCAGCGGCGGCCGGGGCGCTGCCGGCGGTTTTCTGGCGGGTGGGCGTCGCCCCAACGCGGGCCAGGAAGAGGAAGGTTTTTCGGGCATGGTTGGGTTGGTTGAAGTACTCGCGCTCCATGCGCACTTCGCCGTTTTTCACTTCCAGAATTACATCGCGCACCGGCGCAAAGTCGCGCACGGCGCTGGTGCGGCGGATGCTCAGGCCCACCAGGTCGTCCACAGCACGTGGCGTAATGGCCTGGTTGGCTTGCTCAATGAGGTCTTTTTTCTCGCTTTTATAAAAATCGACGTTTTCCAGCAGCACGGCGTACACGCCCGTGTGTTTGACGTAGCCGAGGTTTTGCTCCAGCTCCGTGCGCGATTTTTGCAAACTTTCCTCCAGGTCGCGCAGTTGTTTTTCAATACCGGCCACGTCTTTGTAGCCCAGGATTTGCTGGTATTTGAGCGACAGCTCCGACATCTGCGACACGATGTTCCCCAGCGATACCTCCATGTCGTTGTTGCAGCGGTTGATCCGGGTTTTGAGCTCCTCGTAGGCCGGTTGTTGTAATTCAGCCGTTTGCCGGGCCTGGGTGAACAGGTTTTGCAAGGTGGCAGCCGAAGCCGGATACTCAGCCGTTACGGGGCTCCCGGGCAGGCAATTTTGCGCGCCCGGATAAAATGGCAGGATGAAAATTTGAAGGCAGGCTAAAAAAAATTTCATGACAAAAGCGGTAAGGATTTGCAACGCGAAGGCTGCGTTTTCAAATGCGGGTTAAAAATGGCTGTTTTTGTAAAAATCCCGTAGTTACGGAAAAATCAGTCGCACTGCCGCACCCAGGCCTTTTTCAGCCGCTTCCAGCCAGGGTTGCAAGAGCGGCCAGTCGGTAGCGGGAATACGCAGGCTGTTGTCGGGGTTGGGCTGTGCGGTCAGAGTGGCCGGCGCATCACCCACAGGCAACGCCGCCTGCCCGTACCGGAACACCTGCCGCCCGGTCTCCCGGTACCGCGCTTCGGCGTCGTACAGCACCGTGCCGTTTTCGTCGGTGATCACCGGGTACAGGGCCGGTTGCGCCATGGCGCCGGTTACAAAAACCACTTGCTCCAGACTGTCGGGTATGGGCGGCCGGCCCATTGTGGCAACCGGCGCGATCCAGTTTTGCAATTGCTGGATTGGCGCCCGCATGGTCACTTCCACCACATCGCTGCCAACTACGGGCTCGCCCACAAACCTGGACATGCGCAACATGCCGGCTGTCAGGCTTTCGAGCTCGTCGCTTTCGGCCATAAAATCCTGCACCCGGGTCGCCCGCTTGATAAACACGCCTTTGATCATTGCCAGCAGGTTGGCCTGTGCCACGACCTCTGCCGCGCGTTGGGCCATCAACACGGCCTGCGCTTCCACCGGAAATTTGGTGCGGTTGATCACGCCCTGTCCCTTGGCCACCACGAAGCCCTCCGTCCAGCGGATTTCCCCGTTCGGCTGTTTTTCCACCAGTGGCTGGGTGTTCCGCACCGGGCGGGGTTTGGGTGGATCCAGACGGCGTTTCGTTTTGGCAATCCACTCGGAAATGTCGGGCGCAGGAGGGGCGTCCGGACATTTTTGTGCGCCTTCAAATTTCTGAAGCGCGGTGGCAAATTCCTTGTTTTCAAAGGCTTCGAGGCCTTTTTGCCGGAGGTAGGCATAGCAATCCTGCGCATGGGCGGGTTGCAGGAGCAGGGAAAAAAGCAGGGAGACGAGTAGATTTTTCATTTGGAAAATTGGTTTACAAGTTGACGTGCTTCCGGGTGGTCCGGGTGTATTTCCAGGGCTTTTTGAGCAAATTCCAGGGCTTTTTCGGGCTCGCCGGACTGCTGCATGACGCGCGCGCTTTGCAGACAGCGGTCCAGCTGCCGGTTTAAATCGAGGGCTTTTTGTTGAATTTCAACCTGGTATTTACCGTCCGGGTATTGTTCCAAAAAGTGCGTGCAGGCGGGTACGGTATTCGCGTCGAGCGTTTGGCGATAGGCTTGCAACTCGGCGCCGCTTTTTTGCAGGTACCAATACCCGCCACCGGAAAGCAGGACAAGCAAAACCGCTGCCAACAGGCGCAGCCGCCGGGGGCGGGGCGGGGTTTCACGTTGTTGCAACTGTTGGGTAACATCGAGCAGATCGGCGCTCAGGCGGGCGTGTAGCCGGGCTTCTTCCCTGGAATCGAGCAAGCCGGCCGCCCGCTGCCGCTGGAATTCCTGCCGGCGGCCGTCGATCACCACCACCACATCGTACAGGTCGGGGTGGCGGCGGGCTTCCTTTTTGATGGCCTCCGTTGCCTGGTCCAGTTGGCCCCGGCTGATGTATTGGCGGATCTTCTCCCAGGTAGCGGATTTTATGGACATATTTGGGATTGCTTGTTATCAATGGTTTGTATGTATTTGCAAAACTAAGGAATGAAACGGCTAATCGCTTTTTTGACAAAAAAAAGAGGCGCATAGTGCACCCGGCAGTAAATTCCGGTGTGCGCTATGCGCCTGAACAACCCATAAAAACCCTATCGCCGCACCACCACTTTCTCGCTGTGCACCTGATCTTTTCCAATCAATTGCAGGGAGTACATTCCGGAGGGTACGGCGCTCAAATCCAGCCGGATTTGTTGCTCGCCGGCCATCACCCGGAACGTTTGCTGCACGATTGCCCGGCCGGTAAGATCGAGCAAGAGCAACTGCACATCGGCGGCATGATCAATTTGATATTGCACGTTCAGCACATCGGCGGTCGGATTTGGGCTGATACGCACGCTGTTGATCAGCGGTTCTTCCGTCAAATTGTCCACGCGCTCTTCCGTTGGTGATTCGTTGGACCTGAAGCTTGCGCTGCAACCGGAAATCACGACATCGTCGATATACACCTGGTCGTCGTCAGCCGAAGCGTCGCAGCGGATCCGGAGCCGGGTATTTGCTGTGAACGGGCCGGGAATCACCACCGTTGCCGTCCCGCGCACCCCGTTGGTGAAATTTGTGGAAAAATTCCAGTCGCCAACCGTAGTGTAGCTGGAACCGCCGTTGGTAGAAATTTGCAGCCAAAAATCTTCATTGGAATTATCAAAGCTGACGGTGATGTAGGAGAACTCGACGGTCAGTTCTTCGTAGGCGCTCCAGTTTTGGTTGGAGGTGGTCATGAGCGAAGTTGTAGTGTTATCGCGAAGCCGGATGGAGTACGAGCCGCTATTTGCGTAGGTAGCCGAATTAACCCGGGCACAGTCGGTTCCACCGTCGGTCCAAAATCCCCAACCGCCATCAAAGTTCTGGCTATTGATCACGGCATAGGAACACGGGCCGCCGCCGCCGCCGCAAGACGTCAGGCAGGATGCATTGTACACCTCGGAGCGAATCCGGTCGCCGGGTTGCGGCCCGAAGCCAAGATTGAAGTTGATACCTACACCCGAAACCAAATGGCAATAACTCATAATGGTTCCGGCCGACGGCACGGCTGCATTGCAGCCCTCGCTGTAGCCGGCCGCCGGTCCGCAGCCGTCGATAGCGGTATTATTGCCGTTCCAGGCGCAAGCGTGGGTGTGTTTGGAGCCGAGGTTGTGGCCGAGTTCGTGCGTCACTACTTCAACCGTCCAGGAGTAGGTCGGCACATTGCTGTAGGTCGTATTGATCCCGCTGTAAGCCACTCCATAGTAGCTGTTGCAGAGCACGTCGACGTAGGCAATGCCACCGCCGCCGGTAAAACCAACCAGATGGGCCAGGTCGCCGTTGTACACGCCGTTGAGGTAATTCCGGAACTGGGTCAGGTAGTTGCTGGAGCTGGGGCCGGTATACGGATCGGCCACATCCCAGACTTTGAGGAAGTGCAACACCACATTCACACTTTCATTCGCATACAGCAGCGAAACCTGGCTGTAAAAGCCCGTGATGTACGCCGTAGCATTGGCTACGCTGCCTTTGTTTTGAAAAATGGTGTAATCGGCCTCCATGTACTGGCGCACACAATTGTCGGGCCCGGCGGAAGCGCGGTCCATGTTTACGGCATTGTCAATTTCTTCCAACAGGTCAGTTTTGCATTCGTGTTCGTTTTTAAGCTTCAAATCGCGTTCGCGGTACATGACGTGGGTGCGGTTGCGATCACCCTCCAGTACGCCCAATACGTACTTTTCTGTCTCCGTGCTGACGATACCCATGACTTCGTGTTCAAATACGCTGATACCGACCAAGGTACCCGGCCGGTCTTTAACAATGCCCCAGTAATGCTGCCCAAGGTCAACCTGAACATCCTTTTCGGGGTCGGAGCCCAAACGCAGTTGAAATTCGGGAGAAAACACCCGGCCACGCACCAATTCGAGTTGGAGCACCTGGCCGCCGGGAGCCGGAAGGCTGAGCTCAAGTCGATCCGGATTGCTCGTACGCAACGCCTGCAAAGCAGCAGGATCAAGATTCAGCAGCAGGCCGTCGGACAACGCCGGACGCAAATCGGGCCGGGAGCGGATGTCTTGAACCTGGCTGGTAAAAATGGTTGTTTTGGCAAAAGCGCCGGCAAGCTGTTTTTCGAGTTTTACCCGTTGTGCAATGGGTTTGAGGGCTTGAGCCCAGGCGAAGGTGGTCAGGAGCAGGGCTCCGACAATAAGAAGCGTCTTTCGCATGATTTAAGAAAGTTTGGTTGGAATAAAAAAATAACCGACAAATAAACTTCTACGCCAGGATATAATTTCAACATTTTATAAAAATGTAATAAAGCTTACAAATTTGAAATGGGCCGTTGAATCCACACCCGAAATCGCATTCAATTCGCCCACTTCTACAAGCAAACCTTTTCCGGCCTTCCCTGTTTCAACTGCCACTGAATAGCGCTTACTTTTGCAACATGGCAAAAAAGAAAAAACAAAAACAACCCGACGCCTTCGTCAACCCGATCGACCAAGACAAAGTCGCCGACCTGCCCGGCCTGCTGCCCTACGCCCATCACGCAGGGAGTGCGGTCATCAGACCCGAAGACAAGGGGCGCATCCGCGGCAATGCCATGACCGCCATGTACGACCAGACGGACCGGCAAATGGAGCAATTGCGGCAGCAAATGGAAACCCTGGCCCAACAGGCCAAATCGCTGCACGAGCGTATGACGGTGTCGGAAATAATTTACCAGGCCGACATCCCCTTTCAACCGGTTATTCACCACGTGTACCATCTGTACCGCCGCAAGTCCGACGGCGTGCACTTGTTGTCCATGATCGCACCGGCGGAATGGGGCAGGCGAAAACCGTTTGAGTTTCTGGCCACGGTACGGCTGCTGGGCGATCATACCTGGGAAGTTTTGGATAGATTTGATAATAATTCGTGATTTATTACCAGGTTTTAAAATCAGATGTCTCCCTCCGGTCGACATGACAGCCTACAATTTGATAAACTTTTATCAGGTTTTTCGCTACGCTCAAAACTCCATCAGCGCTTGGGTAAGTTTTGAGCGTAGCGAAAAACCTGTTAAATCATTTATCCTCAGCGATTTGTCATGTCGACCGGAGGGAGACCTCTGCTGAAGCCTATCCAAAATTCACGCTAAACAAATATTCCCGCCTCATGCCATACAAACCCGTTCAGCCCGCCCTTGCTGCCGCCCGAATCTGGGGGATCATCAACCTCACGGGGCCGGCCTTTTTTGTCTTGTTCAGTTGGTTGTATCAGGTTCGGGAAAGCAACTCGCCCTTTTGGCAGGGCGGTCAGCCCGATTATTTCCAGCTCTACAGCGTCATGCTGATCACCGGCACGCTCCTGTTCATCATCCCGTTTTTCATCACCTGGGCCATGCTTGCGTTTTGGAAAAAACGGCGTTTGCGCGCCTACCTCATGGCCGAACGCCTGCTGTTGCTCGACCTGGTGTTTACCGTAGCCGGAATAATTTTTCTGACCACCCAAATCCAGACCATGCACCCGCTGACGCATGCGGCCATGCTGTTCCTGCCCTATGGCCTGGCCGGTGTGTTAGGCATTTTGCTGGGTTTGGGTTTGCCGGCTCGGCCGAAACCGCAACTTTAACTATTCCAGTTCAAACAAATACGCGAAAGCCCCCTCCCGCTCCACCACGTTTTTTTGCGCAGCAAAACCAGCGGTCAATTCGACATCCGCCTGCATGGCTGCCCGCGCCTGCTCCGACACGACATGGCTGAACACCAGCCAGACCCGCCGGGGCCTTACGCCCAGGGCCGAAACTTTTGGCAGGTCCGGCCGCTCGTTCCAATCGACATGCAGCACCCGGCCGTCAAACCGGTACCGCGCCCGCTGCACATGACAATCCCGGTAATACACCACCGCCGGCCAGGCTTCATGACTCGCCACGAGCACATCGCCGGGCTGGAAGGCGGCGCGAACCTCGTCCAGTACCGGGCGGATTTCCTCGATCTGGAAGGGTTGAAAAAAAGAATACCAGCCGCGGTGCAAACCTGCCGTCGCCGGCAGCAACAGCAGCGCAATCAGCAGCCGCCAGTACCGGCGCTTGCCGGCCTCCCACCACCATTGCCAGCCGAGGCCCTGCACCAGCAAAACCAGGGGAAAAGCCCAAACCAGCATGCGCGGGATCAGCGAGTATTTTTCAAAACCGGAAACCAGCAGGCAAACCAACACCGGCGCCGCCAGCAGCCAGCCGAGGGGTCGTTTTTTCCAAAAAAACCAAACCAACCCGGTCAGAATCCCCAGGCCGCCCACGAGTTTGGCCAAAACCGTGTGCCCGGCCGTGTAGTACGGAAATGCCCGGAGCAGATCGGCCCATTGCTTCCATTCGCCGGCATTTGCCGGAAAAAGCGGAAAAAACCAGGGTTTGTGGTACTCCAGCAGGGGCGCAACGGCCAGGCTTGGCCGCAAAACGAACCAGTAGTTCAGCCCGAAACTCAGCAGCCAAACCCCCAAAACGGCCGCCAGCCGGCGCATGTCCGCCCCGTTTTTTTCAGACCAGGCTCGATGGGCCGCATGCATGCCCAGGCCGAAAAGCACAAAAACGGCGGGCATCGAAAACCAAACCGTCACGGCGCCGATCAGCATGGCCCACCCCCAACGCAGCGGTTTGTCGGCAGGCCGGAGGCCCAGTAAAACCAGACCCAGACAGATGGCCAGGTCGCTGCCGTACTGTTTGCCTTCGGTGGCATAACGCAGGAAAAAGTCGGAAAAACAAAAAATCCAGACCACTGCCAGCAGCACCCAGTCGTGGTTGATCAACCGGCGCGCGATGCGGTAAAAAAGTCCGATTGAGAGCACGCCGCAGAGGAGCGGGAACAGGCGCAGGGCCAATTCCTGCTGCCCGAATAGCTGCACGGCACACCATTGCACCAGGGAAAACAAGGGCGGCGCAAATTGCTCGTATGCCAGCGGCAGGAAGAAATCGGCGGGTCCTTTTTCACAAAAATTGCGCGCCAGATTTGCCTCGTCGATGAACAGTGTGCGGTTTTGAAGCCAGACGGCCACACGCAATGCCGCCCCGGACATCAACGCCAGGTAGATCAGTACAACAGGAATTTTTTGCCAAACCGGAGCGATGTTCTTCTGATGCGCCATTTACGCCGTCAAAAGTAGTGCGGTGCTTGTGCTTTCGTCCAATAAATATTCCCTTTGCCCGCCAAAACAGGCTTTTTATCCAATCTTTTACCCCGTAGAAAAGCAATACGCCATTTTTGACAACGTTTTTTGAACAGCCAAAAACGGCTGCATTTCCTTCATAACTCAAAACAATTAGCATGAAACGACTTCGCTTCCTGGCCCTGTTGGCCCTTTCTCTTTTTATTACTCAACCTACCCTGTTCGCACAGGATGCTCCCGAATACAATCCGGACGACATCAACATTCCCTACAAAAAGTTCACGCTGCCCAATGGCCTGCGCCTGCTCGTCCACGAAGACCACAAAGCGCCGATTGTTGCAGTGAACGTCTGGTACCACGTTGGTTCCAAAAATGAAAAGCCCGGCAAAAGCGGCTTCGCCCACCTGTTCGAACACCTGATGTTCAACGGCTCGGAAAACTTCAACACCGATTATTTCCAGGCGCTCGAAGCCATCGGCGGTACCGACCTCAACGGTACCACCAACGAAGACCGCACCAACTACTTCCAAAACGTACCCGTAGGCGCCCTCGACCAGGTGCTCTGGCTTGAAAGCGACCGCATGGGACACCTGCTCGGCGCAATCGATCAGGCCAAACTGGACGAACAACGCGGTGTGGTGCAAAATGAAAAGCGCCAGGGCGAAAATCAGCCCTACGCCAAAGGTTGGGACATCGCGCAAAAAGCCATGTACCCGCCCTACCACCCCTACGGCCACACCGTGATTGGTGAAATGGAAGATCTCAATGCCGCCAGCCTCGAAGACGTGCACGAATGGTTCAAATCGTACTACGGCGCCGCCAATGCCGTGCTCGTTGTTGCAGGCGATATTACTCCTGAAGCTGCTTATGAAAAAGTGCTGAAGTACTTCGGCAACATCCCCGCCGGACCGACGATCACCCGCCCGGGTGTGAGCATCCCGGTACGCGACTATGATACGCGCGCTACGTATCAGGATCGCGTTCCGGAAGAGCGTATTATGATGATCTGGCATATGCCTGAATGGGCCAACCGGGAAGGCGTCTGGCTCGACCTGGCTTCCGATGTGCTGGCCTCCGGCAAAAACAGCCGTTTGTACAAAAAACTGGTCTACGAAAAGCAAATCTGCTCCTCGGCCTCGGCCTTCGTCAACCCCTCCGAAATTTCCGGCGAGTTCATGATCATGGCCAATGTAAAAAAAGGCAAGTCGATGGATGAAGTGGAAGCCATGATCAACGAAATCCTGAATGATTTCCTGAACAACGGCCCCACGGAAGAAGAAGTCAACCGCGTGAAAGCCGCTTATTTTGCCAACTTTATCAAAGGCCTCGAACGGATCGGCGGCTTTGGCGGCAAAAGCGACATCCTGGCGCAAAACGAAGTGTACGGCGGCACCGCCGATTTTTACAAGAAAAAATTGCGCTGGTACAGCGAAACTACGGCCAAAGACATCCACACCGCCGCTAAAAAATGGCTGACCAAAGGCCGCTTTACGCTGACCTGCACGCCGTTCCCGGAATACGCCGTTTCCGGCAATGAAGCCGACCGGAGCGCCCCTCCGGCTGTCAACACAGCGGTAGACGCCCAGTTCCCCGACATCCAGCGCGCTACGCTGAAAAACGGCATGAAAGTCGTGCTGACCCGCCGCACGGAAAGCCCGACCCTGGTAATGAATATGATGTTCGACGCCGGTTTTTGCACCGATAAGATGGGCGGCAAACCCGGCCTGGCCAACCTGGCCATGAACATGCTCGACGAAGGCACCAAGTCGCTGACCAGCCTGCAAATCAATGAAAAACTGCAATTGCTGGGCGCTTCGCTGGGCACGTACAGCGACCTGGATTATTCGTACATCAGCCTCAACACGCTGAAGCAATCGCTGGAGCCCAGCCTCGATCTGATGGCCGACGTGGCCCTCAATCCGGCTTTCCCCGAAGCCGACCTCGACCGCCTCAAAAACCAGCAGATCAGCGGCATCCAGAATGAAAAGAAAAGCCCGATCGGCATGCTCATCCGCGTGATGCCCGAACTGCTCTACGGCAAAGACCACCCGTATGGCATTCCCATGAGCGGCACCGGAACGGAGGAAAGCGTGGCCGACATCAACCTCGCCGATGTGAAAGGCTACTACCAGCGCTGGGTAAAGCCGAACAATGCGACCATCGTTGTTACCGGCGATATCACCATGCCCGAACTGGTCGCCCAACTCGAAAAACGGTTCGGCACCTGGAAAAAAGGCGACGTACCCAAGAAAAACATCCCGACGGTGAATACCTCGAACCGGAAAAAAGTTTTTGTGATGGACCGTCCGGAAAGCCCGCAAAGCATGATCATGGCCACCTACCTTACCAAACCCTACGGTGAAGTGGACGAAACGGCCATGGAGCAGATGAACAACGTGCTCGGCGGCGACTTTACCAGCCGGATCAACATGAACATTCGCGAAGACAAGCACTGGTCGTACGGCGCCCGCTCGATGGTGATCAATACCGGCGGTCAGCGCCCCTTCCTGGTATATGCCCCCGTGCAGACCGACAAAACAAAGGAAAGCATCCAGGAAGTGATCAAGGAAGTAAACCAGTTTGTGGCCGACAAGCCGATGACGCAGGCCGAATTTGACAAGACCAAACAAAATACCATCATGGGTATGTCGGGCATGTGGGAAACCAACAATGCTGTAAACGGCAGTGCCGTGAATGTCGTCAAATACGGTCTGAAAGACGATTACTGGAAAACGTACAGCCAGCGCGTGCAAAACCTGACATTGAAAGATGCCAACATGGTAGCCAAAACAGTGGTTCAGCCGAATGAACTGAGTTGGATCATGGCCGGCGATGCCGAAAAGATCATGCCCGGCCTGCAGGAACTCGGTATGGAAGTGATTCAACTCGATGCCGAAGGAAACGTGGTATCGAAGAAAGCGAAGCCGTAATTTCGTTGCTGGAACGCGGATAAACGCGGATCTACGAACGCGGATTTGCACAGATTTTTTTGATTTGCGCAAATCCGCGTTGCGAAGCATCAGTGTTATCCGCGTTCTAATTTATGCCGAAAATATTCGAGCCATCCCGGTTAATTCGGCGATGGCTCTTATTTTTATTAAGCGAACCTGGGCAATAACATTTTGATAGTCCGTCAAAACAATAGCGGCGCATTGCCCAGCCCCAATTGCCAGATCAGGGCGACGGTCGCCAGCACCGGGTAAAAAACCTTGCGCACATAAAACTTCAGGCGACTGCGGTTGGGCCGGAAACCCATTTTTTCAAACAAATGGGAATAGAATGTGGCATCCTCTGCTTCATCCATATTGTGGCCTTCGTTCATCAGGCAGCGACCGAAAACGGCAAACTGGACCAACACAGCCAAATACACCGGCACCAGAATTTGCCAGCTGAACAGAAACGGCGCCACCCAGGCCAGCGCGGTAATGACAAAATGCAGGGTAAAGACGATGCCGGGCAAAAACGAAACACTTCGCATACAGGCAGTAAACTTTTTAATGACCGGGATTTAAAACAACAACGGCGCATGCCCCAACACATACTGCCACAACACGGCTACACCTGCCAAAAAAGTGTACAACAATTTGCGCACAACAAAGCGAACCACCTTCTTATTCGGCTGAAAGCCCAGGCGCTCAAATACATGGGAGTAAAACGTGCTGCCATCCTCCTCCGACACGCCGTGCGTATCCATTCCAAGGCAGCGGCCAAATACGGCGTGTTGTAAAATTACTATGCCAAAAATCAATACGGTGAGCTGCCAGGAAACTAAAAAAGGAATAAACCAGGCAGAAAGCGCAAGGAGCAGGTGGAGTCCAAAAAAAACGTCGTCTTTAACGGATTTGGTAAGCATCGGGTAAAAATTTGGTTAGAAAATGTACCGTAAGCCAGGGGAAGTTGTTCCGCTTTTATGACAAATATAAAGCTTTTTTTGCGACTTGCCAATATACTGTTAGCGCCGGGGCAACCGTAAACTGTCGGCCGGATATTGCACTTTCAGGCTGTCCATGGCGGTTTGTGCCCAGGTTATAATCTGTTCTTTTTGCCCGGCTGTGAGCACGGCATCGCGGTGCGTCCAGGTGTACGAATTCAGGGGCATTTCGCCCTCGCGCAACACTTCGATGATTTCCTCCAGTTTGTGGTTCTGCAACGCAATCCGGCGCGTAGTGAGATCGGAAAAATTGAGGTGCTTTTTTCCTTCTTTCACATGACCGGCCAGCCAGCCGGCCACGGGCTGTACGGCGGCATACCAGGGGTAGCGCGTGTAATTGCTGTGGCAATCGTAGCAGGCCACCTCAAGCGTGGCTTCCACCGGTTCGGGGATCGGAAATTTTGTGCGGATATGATTGGTTTGGTCGTTCGACTGGTTTTTTTCCGGGCGGATAAACTGGCCCAGAACCAACAACGCAAGCAGGGTCCACAAGGCGGGTTTCAAGTATTTTTTCATGCGTGTAGTTTCTTAATTAATTTGGAGCAAAGGTAGGAAACAGGATTTGTTCGCATTCTACGTTATTGCTCCAGCCAGTACCGCTCCCCAAAATATCACAAACCAAATCCTGAATAGTGTAATGCCACCCGCGCAGATTCCCGTACTTTTGCACTCAAATTCAACCATTTTGTACCATCGCCTACTCCATATTGCACTTGTCCTTTCCGTGCTGCTCAGCACAACGGGCATCTCCGTGCACCGGCATTTTTGCCGGGACAAACTGATGGGCGCAGCCTTGTTCGTCAAACCGCATGGCTGCAAAATGGCAAAGCACCGGAACTGCCATTCCGGTGGACACTGTGCAAAAAAAGAAGCAAATTCCTGCTGCAACGACACATCGGAATTTCACCAGCTCGACCAGGACAAGCAGCTGACCCTGAAACTGTTCAAGTTGTTGAAACAACCTGTTCAACCGCTGCTCTCCTGGCCTGAATTTCTTGCACCGGCGATCACCTGCATACCCAAAGTGCTCCCCTACCTGCACTACCGCCCCCCGCTGATACGCGGCACACTTCCGGCACTGCTGCAGGTTTTCCGTTTTTAGTATTTCGTCCGTTTACAGCCACTGCTCAGCCTTGAGCAAAAGGCTGCCGTGTGCTGCATGGCGCCACTTGGGCGCGATTCGCAACCAATCAAGGACGATAACCTATGCTAAACGGAATCATTCGTTTCTTTCTCGAAAATAAATTTGTCACCGGCATCCTGCTGACATTGTTTGTCGGCTGGGGTATTTCCACCGCCCCCTTCGGCTGGAAAACAACCCTGCCCACCGATCCGGTTCCGGTTGACGCCATCCCCGACCTGGGCGAAAACCAGCAGATCGTTTTTGCCGACTGGATGGGGCGCTCCCCCCAAGACGTGGAAGACCAGGTCACTTACCCGCTGACGACCTTCCTGCTCGGCATTCCCGGGGTGAAATCTATCCGGAGTACCTCCATGTTCGGCTTCGCCAGCATCTATGTCATCTTTGATGAAGACACGGAGTTTTACTGGTCGCGCAGCCGGATTTTGGAAAAACTCAATTCCCTGCCGGCAGGCCTGTTGCCGCCCGGTGTTCAACCGGCCCTCGGCCCCGATGCCACGGCGCTGGGACAGGTTTTTTGGTACACGATCGAAGGGCGCGACCCGGAAGGCCGCGTTACCGGCGGCTGGGATTTGTATGAAATCCGCACCGTGCAGGATTTCTATGTAAAATACGCGCTCAACGCCGTGGAAGGGGTTTCCGAGGTGGCCTCAGTTGGCGGTCAGGTCAAGGAATACCAGGTGGATGTCAACCCCGACGCACTCAAAGCCTACAACATTCCGCTCATGGAGGTAATGGCCGCCGTCCGGAAATCCAACCGGGATGCCGGCGCGCAAACCATCGAGATCAACCAGGCGGAATACCTCGTGCGGGGGCTGGGCTACATCAAAAAAACGGAAGACCTCGAACTGGCCGTCGTGACTGTGCACAACAACGTACCGATCCGGATCAAAGACATCGGCATCGTGTCGCTCGGCCCGGCAACCCGGCGGGGCATACTCGACAAAGACGGCGCCGAGGTGGCCGGAGGTGTGGTCGTGGCGCGCTACGGAGCCAACCCGCTGGCCGTGATCGAGGCGGTGAAACAAAAAATTGACGAGATCACTCCCGGCCTGCCGAAAAAGACGCTGGCCGACGGCACGGTAAGCCAACTGACCATTGTTCCCTTTTACGATCGTACGCAGCTCATTCAGGAAACCCTGGGCACCCTGGAGCGCGCCCTCTCGCACGAAATCCTGATCAGCATTCTGGTGGTACTGGTACTGGTGTTCAACCTGCGTGCGGCGCTGCTGATTTCGAGCATGTTGCCCGTGGCCGTACTGATGACCTTCATCACCATGCGCTATGCCGGTGTCGATGCCAACATCGTGGCGCTTTCGGGTATCGCCATCGCGATTGGCGTTATGGTGGATGTGGGGATCGTTTTTGTGGAAAATATTATCCGCCACCTCGATTTGCCGGAAAACCAGGGTGTACGCGGGCGGCGTTTGCTGGAAGTGATCTATGCGGCAACGGTCGAAGTTTCTTCCGCCATCACGACTGCATTGGCCACCACGGTAGTCAGTTTTTTGCCGGTGTTTGTCCTGGAGTCGGCGGAAGGGAAATTGTTCAAACCGCTGGCATTTACCAAAACCTTCGCCCTGGGCGCTTCATTTGTGTTGGGCATAGCCGTCTTGCCGGCGCTGGCGCACCTCGTGTTGTCGCTGAATTTTGATAAAAAACGAGTGCGCACGATTTGGAACACAGCCCTGATCGCCGGAGGCGTCCTGCTTGCCGTTTTTTATAAAACAAGCTTGCCGCTCTGGCTGATCGCAATCGGGCTGAACAACCTGTTTGAAAACCGTTGGCCGGAACGTTGGAAAGCGGTACCGAATTTCGTCAACATTGCCGTGGTTGTACTTGTCGCCACGTTTTTCCTGACGGAAGAATGGGCGCCGCTGGGGCATCACAATTCGCTGTTTGTCAACTACCTGTTTGTACTGCTGCTCCTGGGCCTTATCCTTGGCACGCTGCTGGCCATTGTGCATTTTTATGAGCCGGTACTGAAATGGTGCCTGGTGAACAAGGGCAAATTCATGCTCCTGCCCCTGTTTACGGTAGTGTTCGGTGTCGTGATCTGGCTCGGTTGGAACAACACCTTCGGTTTTGTCGCCCGGGGCATGGACACCCTGGGCTGGAATGTGCGTACCACCGGACTGTGGAGCACCATGCTGCACAAATTCCCAGGCATGGGCAAGGAATTTATGCCCGCACTCGACGAAGGCAGTTTCCTGCTCATGCCCACCTCCATGCCCCATTCCGGCGTGGCGGAAAACCAGCGGACCGTGGCCCAACTCGACATGTTGCTGGCCAATATTCCCGAGGTTGAACTGGCCGTAGGCAAGGCCGGGCGCGCCGAAACGGCACTCGACCCCGCGCCGATCTCCATGTTTGAAAATATCATAAACTACAAACCGGAATTCCTGATCGATAAAAACGGCAAGCGGCAAACGTTTAAAACCGACGGGCAAGACCGGTTTATCCTGTCGTCGGGCGATACGCTTTCCAATGAGGCCGCCCTGGCCCGCGGTGTCGCAGCCGGCGAACTCATTCCCGACCCCGACGGACAATTTTTCCGAAACTGGCGACCGGAGATCAAAAGTCCCGACGACATTTGGGACGAAATTGTGCGGGTGACCAAACTCCCCGGCGTTACTTCCGCCCCCAAACTCCAGCCCATCGAAACCCGCCTCGTTATGTTGCAAACCGGCATGCGCGCACCCATGGGCATCAAAGTGTACGGCCCCGACCTGAAGACCATCGAAGCCTTTGGCCTGCAACTTGAAGCCATTTTGAAAACAGTGCCCTCGGTTAAATCGGAAGCCGTTTTTGCCGACCGCATTGTGGGCAAGCCGTACCTGCACCTGAACATCGACCGGGAAGCCGCAGCCCGCTACGGCCTGAATATCGACGATGTGCAGAATTTTATCGAAGCCGCCATCGGCGGTATGCAGATCGGCACTACGGTGGAGGGCCGCGAGCGGTACCCCGTGCGCGTCCGCTATCCGCGCGAACTGCGCGACAACCCGGAAAGCATCAAAAAAATGCTGGTGCCCACCCCCGTCGGTGCGCAAGTGCCGCTGGGCGAACTCGTGCACATCGAATACGTGCGCGGGCCGCAAATGATCAAAAGTGAAGACACCTTCCTCACCGGTTACGTCCTTTTTGATAAAAAAGAATCCGCCTCTGGCGGAGAGGTCGATGTGGTGGAGGAAGCCCAGCGTTTCATTCAGCAGCAGATCGACAGCGGCAATCTAACCGTACCGGCAGGCATCAGCTACAAGTTTTCCGGAAGCTATGAAAACCAGCTGCGGGCCATGAAACGGTTGTCCATTGTAATCCCCATCAGCCTGATCCTGATTTTCCTGCTGTTGTTTTTCCAGTTCAAAACGGTGATCGCCTCCTCCATCCACTTTTCCGGGGTTTTTGTGGCTTTTGCCGGCGGATTTATCCTGCTCTGGTTATACGGCCAGGATTGGTTTCTCAATTTCTCCATCGCAGACGTATCCATGCGGGATTTGTTCCAAATCCATCCCATCAACCTGAGTGTGGCCGTGTGGGTCGGTTTTATCGCGCTGTTCGGCATCGCCACCGACGACGGGGTGATCATGGGCACCTACATCCACCAGGTTTTTGAGGAACGCAAGCCCGCCACCGTGGCCGAAGTACGCGAAGCGGTGCTGATTGCCGGAAAAAAACGCGTGCGCCCGGCCATGATGACGGCAGCGGTAGCCATCATCGCGCTGCTGCCCGTGCTGACGTCCACGGGCAAAGGCGCCGACATCATGGTGCCGATGGCCATCCCCACGTTTGGCGGCATGACGATCCAGTTGATGACCATGTTTGTGGTGCCGGTTTTACAGGCGTATTGGCGGGAACGGGTGGTAGGAAGGCAAACCCGGTAGCTTAAAATTTTTAAGTGTTTAAACTATGATTGTTTTTTTTGAAATGTCTCGCGTTTACGTGTCAACCCCACCCCCATCCCCTCCCCCAAATGGGAGGGGGGCCTGATTTCGTTTTACCTTTTGATTTCGTAACCGCAATCAAGAATTTGCCTGAGGGCAAGCCCCCTTCCCCGCTGGGCTTCCGATTACCCACAAGTTGATTGAATTTTTTCGAATGTGTGAAACTTGAATGCTTTTATGGAACATGGCACTCCGCCGGGTTCAACCCCACCCCCATCCCCTCCCCCAAAGGGGAGGGGTGTCTGCCCTCATTCCAGTCAAAATTAGTGTTGAGAGCAAGCCCCCCTCCCCTTTGGGGGAGGGGATGGGGGTGGGGTTGAATCGTACGAAGCGAAATGACGCATAAAATTCTACAATTCGGCTTTTTACATATTCTAAAATTATCAATCAACTTTTGGGTAATCGAAAGCCCCGCGGGGAGGGGGCCAGATCCCACATTATTATTGGATTCCATAAACGGAATCAGGACTTAGTTTGAAGGCAAGCCCCCCTCCCTAGGGGGGAGGGGATGGGGTGGGGTTGACGCGCAAAAGCCACATAAATTCATTTTCGTAGTGAATAGATTCGAAGCTGCAGAACAATTTAAATCCAAACTACCGCAACACCACCGCCACAGTTTCCCGAACCAACCGCCCCGAATCTTGCAGTTGCACTTCCAGGAAACCCGGCGAAGCCTGCAACCCTGCCGGCGTTTCCACACCAAACCGGAAAAAGCCGGCCGGTGCATCCGGTATTTTCCAGACAGCCAATGCAGCACCCACGATGGAGTACAGGCGAACGGTAACCATGCCGGAAAACGGCAGGGTCATTTCGATTTGTCCGGCGCCTTGCAGCGGGTTTGGCGCCAGCCGAAGTCCAAGCGGATGTTGGCCGGGTTCAGCCGTAGTACTGGTGCAAGATTGCGGTAATTCCGGACAGTAGATGCGCCGGGCCAGCGTACAGTCGAGGATAAACGGGTTGGGCTTGTTTTCCTGGTATGGTGCGATGCGCCAGGTTTTGATGAGCTCGCTGGAGTCGGCGGGGTCCTGGTCGTGCCACTGGCAAAGCGCGGCCCGTTGAAGGTTGAAAAATGCCGGATCGGCCAGATCGGCCTCGACGCGGTACATGGTGTAGAAGTAAAAAATGGCCCGGGCCAGGTCGCCCTTGACCGATTCGCGGGGTTCAAAAGCAGCGCCTGTGGCTTCGCTGTACAAATCCTTGTCCAAAGCCGGAATACTGTTCAGCACAAATGTTTTGTAAAACCACTTTTGGGTTTGTGCGTCGGGAATTTCAGCATAGGGCAGATTGCCCCGGGCTTCATTCACCGGAATCCGGGCGGGAAACAGGTGGTGCATGTCGCTGCGCGGATTGCCGTCGGCAGCGCCTTTGGCCTGCGGGTAGGCATGTTCGGTGTTCATGCCCAGCGAAATACCGTTCAGGTACACATATTGCGTGGGGTCCTGGGTCGGGTCGAGGTAGAGCGTATGGCCCGAATAAATGCAGCGCAGGCTGTCGTCGTCGATGGCCAGCACCCTGGCGTAGAGCGTGTCGCGGGAATTGGCGTAATCGAGTATGCTGTCGGGTTTGAACGCAAGCACCACGCTGTCGTACAGTTCCGGACCGTCGAGGTTTGGAAAAACGGCCTGATAAATTTGGGCGGAAGCGCTGAACCCGGAGCTCAGCAATGTAAAAACAAGGATTTTCAGTCGAAACATAGTGGCGGCATTTATACCGGCGCGAAGGTACGACGGGGCAGGGTATCGTGTTTCCCCTTGTTATGCAGTTAATTGACAATAAATGCCGGGGAATCGGGATCAGGGCGCCGGTTTTCCAAATACCTTCGTAAGCTGCAAATTTGTTCCAATTCGTGTTGTAAACCACCCGCTACCTTCCGTTTCATGATCCGGTTTTTTCTATTTACCCTGCTGCTTTTGCCCTGTTTTCAAATGCAGGCGCAACAAACCGTCGGCCTGTTTTTAAACGATTCGCTGGCGCAAAACGGCTACACCTTGCTGGCCCCTTCGAACGCCCGGCAAACCTACCTGCTCGACAATTGCGGTCGCGTGGTCCATTCCTGGCAAAGCAACTACATTCCCGGCCAGGTGGCGTATTTGCTGGAAAACGGCGACTTGCTGCGCACGGCCCGCATTTCCGGCAATTTTAACAGCGGCGGTGTCGGAGGCCGGATCGAGCGTTTTTCCTGGGCGGGCAATTTGCTTTGGGCATTCAACTATGCCACGTCGGACTACCACGCGCACCACGATATCGAATTTTTACCCAACGGCAACATCCTGCTCATCGCCTGGGAAGCATACACCCGCGAAGAAGCCATCGCGCAGGGCCGTAACCCGGCATTGACCCCCACCAGCGGCGTGTGGTATGAAAAAATTATCGAGATCGAACCGGTGGGAACCGATCAGGCCAACATCGTCTGGGAGTGGCACATGATCGATCACCTGGTGCAGCAATTCGATGTGCTGCAGGAAAACTACGGGTTTATCAGCGCTCACCCCGAACGGCTCGACGCCAACTTCAAAGCCATGCCCACCGGCGGCAACGGCATGAACGGCCCCGGTCCCGACTGGGTACACCTCAACTCGGTCGACTACAATCCGGCGCTCGACCAGATCATGATCAACTCCCGCTCACTTGGCGAATTTTATATCATTGACCACAGCACCACCACCGCCGAAGCCGCCGGCCACACCGGCGGGAAGTACGGCAAGGGCGGCGATTTTCTCTACCGCTGGGGCAACCCGCTGAGTTATGGCCGCGGCACGGCTAACGACCAGCAACTCTGGGGCGCGCACGATGCCCACTGGATACCGCCCGGCCTGCCGGATGCCGGTAAAGTGCTGGTTTTCAACAACGGCCAGGGCCGCCCGGCCGGCAATTTTTCCACGGTGGAACTGCTCGAACTGCCACAAAATCCAGACGGCAGCTACGCCCTGGCAATGGCGAGCGCTTACGGACCTGCTGCGCCCGCCTGGATTTTTACGGCTACGCCGCCCCTCAGTTTTTATTCGGCCAATATTTCCGGCGCCCAACGCCTGCCAAATGGGAGCACGCTGGTCTGCGAGGGCAGCTCGGGGCATATTTTTGAAGTCGACCCGGCAGGCTCGGTGCATTGGGATTACGTGAATCCGTTGTCGGGTTCAAACCCGGTTTCGCAAGGCAGTTTTCCCGTAAATAATGCCGTGTTCCGGGCCTATCGCTATGCGCCGGATTACCCGGCTTTCGCCGGAAAAACCCTGACGCCGGGCGCACCGCTCGAGCTCAATCCGCTGCCTTCCGATTGCCGGATTTTCGATGGCACCGTGGCGCTTTGGGACCCCGGCTTGCCCAATCCCTTGCGCGTGTACCCCAATCCGGTTTCAAACCAACTGGTGCTGGAGAATCCGCTGGGCGGCGCCCTGGATTTTACCCTGACCGACCTGACCGGAAAAACCTGCCTGGCAGGAAGTTCAACCGACACCCGGATTGCACTCGACCTTTCCGGATTACCGCCGGGCATGTATATTTTGCACCCTGTTTTTGAAAAAAAATACCACCGCGCCGCGTTAAAAATTATCAAACAATGATCAAAAATCTAGTCTGGGTCGCTGCCTTTGCGTTGGGCGGCGTTTTTTGCCTGCACGCCCAAAACACCGTAGGCCTGCTTTCCTACAATCCCTACAAATCGTTCGACGGTTACAACCTCATGTACCCGCACAACCAGCCAAACGTGTACCTGGTCGACAATTGCGGCGAACTCGTACACGTCTGGACGGACTCCAGCATCTACCGTCCCGGCAACACCGCCTATCTCCTGCCCGACGGCAAGCTGGTAAAAACCAAACGCCTCGCCTCCGTAGCCGGCAATCCGATCTGGACCGGCGGCGGCGGCGCAATTATCGAAATGCGCGACTGGGACAACACGCTGCTCTGGCAATTCGAGCGCAACGACGCCAACTACCGCCTGCACCACGACATCGAGGTCATGCCCAACGGCCACATCCTGGCTATCCAGTGGGAAGCCAAAACCGTGGCGGAATGCCTGGCTGCCGGCCGCGACAGTAACCTGCTGGCCAGCGGTGTGCTTTGGCCCGACGGCGTGATCGAGATCGATCCGGCTACCGGACAAGTGGTTTGGGAATGGCACGTCTGGGACCACCTGGTGCAGGATTTTGATGCCACCAAGGCCAACTACGGTGTGGTGGGCGATCATCCCGAACTGGTCGACTTCAACTTCGGTCTTACCTCCAACGGCGCCAGCTGGATGCACACCAATGCCATCGACTACCAGCCCGACAACGACCTCATTTTGCTTTCCATACCCACGTTTAGCGAGGTGTGGGTGATCGATCACAGCACCACCACCGCGCAGGCTGCCGGGCATTTCGGCGGCTTTGGCGGGCGGGGCGGCGACCTGCTGTACCGTTGGGGCAACCCGCAGGCCTACCGCGCCGGTACGGCCGCCGACCAGAAATTGTTTTTTCAGCACGATCCGCATTGGGCGCTGGATTTTTTAAATCCCGGCCATCCGCAGTTTGGAAAAATCGCGGTGTTCAACAACCGCGCCGGCGCCGATTATTCCACGGTCAATTTGTTCAACCCGGGTTTCGACATGTACAGTTGGTCTTTCCCATTTGCCAACGGCATGTACGGCCCCACGGCTTTCGACGTCACCATCACCCACCCGAATCCGCCGCTGATGTATTCCACCGGCTTGTCCAGCGTGCAGGTTTTGCCCAACGGCAATTACCTGATCTGCTCGGGCCAGAGCGGGTATTCCTTTGAAATTACGCCGGCAGGGGAAATTGTGTGGGAATACGTGACGCCGCTGCGCAATGGCGCCCCGGCGGCGCAGGGCGATTCCATTGCGCCGACGCAAAACAACACCTTCCGCATGAACCGCTACCCGGCGGCTTATGCGGCATTCACGGGGAAAGACCTGAGTGGGAAAGGCTGGATCGAGATGAACCCGGATTCCACTTTTTGCGCCATTATTTTGCCCACCAACGACTTGCCCGAGGTATACGGCCTGAAACTTTACCCCAATCCGGCCACCGACATGGTGACCATCGAATGGGAGCAAGGCATGGATGTGTTCGTGGAAATTTTTGACCTGCTGGGCCGCCGTAAAGCTGCCCTGCGCCTGAACGGAGGCCGGGAGTACCTGGATGTATCGGCCTGGCAGGCGGGGCTGTATTTTGTGGTGATCAATGGGAAGGAGGTGCGAAAACTGGTGCTGGAGCGGTAGAGGGTGCTTTCGATTTACGATTTTAGATTTACGAATTACGATTAAAAGCATCTCGATAGTGTCGGTATTTCACTTCTTACAAAACCCAATAATCGTAAATCGTAATTCGTAAATCTAAAATCGTAAATCAGCCCTTATTCGCTTTAGAATAAAAACTCACCCCTTCGTACACCTGGCTCAAATTCAATTCAAGTCCCAAGGCCGGAATGGGGAATTTTTTATCGGCTTGCAAATAAGTGGCAGCCTCCCAATCGCCGTTTTCCAGTTTGATGCGGACTTCGACAAATACTTTTTCCGAATCAACCAGGATGTAGTTTTGGAGGGATTCGATGTTTTTGTAGCGAAAAAATTTATCGGCGGAATCCTCGATCCGGGAGTTCTTTGACAGTACTTCAAAAATGACGGAGGGATATTTTTTAATGTAACGGTTTTCTAAATCACGTAAATCACTCGTGACCATCACGTTCGGATAAGTATAATCCGTTTCAGCGCTTATTTGCGCTTTAACCCCTTCCGAATAAATGCGAAAGCCCTGTTTCCGCAAAATTTGTTTCAAAAATGCGGACAGGTTAAAACAAATTTCATTGTGATCATCAGTTGTTCCAGGCATAGGGATCAAATTTCCATTGATGAATTCATGGCGAATTTCGGATTGCTCCTCAAACTCGATATAGGCTTCCACCGTCATGGGTTGCTTCGTGGCCAACACTTCTTGCTGTTTCATATTGAACTCAAATTAGTTGAACAAAAATACGAATCGGAGGGCAGTTTTCAAAAGGCAGATTATCGCCGGGAACCTGCCCTGCGTGCCGGATGCACATTCCGTACAAGCCGTTTTTTCGGAAAAAACAACTGCCCGGATAACATGGTTTTTTATAAACCAGAGTGGAGTAAATTTACACCTGCCGAGTCGTTTTATCAGTAGTCGGTTTTGGTTACCACCATGTAAACTAAATTTATTTAAAAAAAATTACGCTCTGTGTGCCTCCGTTCCTCCGTGTCCCTCCGTGTTACTTTTTTTATTCCACAGAGGCTCACAGAGAAACGGAGGGACACAGAGCGCGTTTCGACATGAAAAACCTGTTTCTCCTGTTTTTTCTGCTGCACAACATTATTGCCGGCGCCCAAATTCCGCAACCGGCCTCCGGCGCCGTCCAGCGCTTTGAAAACTTCCCGTCTGAATTTGTCCCGGCCCGAAACATCGATGTCTGGCTGCCCGAGGGCTACGATTCCACCAAAAAATACGCGGTGCTCTACATGCACGACGGCCAGATGCTGTTCGATTCCGCGACAACCTGGAACAGGCAGGAGTGGGGCGTGGACGAAACGGTGGGCCGGCTGCTTGCCGAAAAGCAAATCCGCGACTGCATCGTCGTGGGCATTTGGAACGGGGGGAGGCTGCGCCACAGCGAGTATTTTCCGCAAAAACCGTTTGAGGCACTCACCACAGCCGACCTGGAGAGGGTCCGGCAAACACTGCCGGCCGAACGGCAGGAACAGGGGAAGACGTTTGCTCCGACATCGGACAACTACCTGAAGTTCCTGGTCACCGAACTCAAGCCCTTCATCGACAGTCGTTTTTCCACACACCGCGACCGGCAAAATACCTTTGTCGCGGGTTCCAGTATGGGCGGCCTGATCTCGATGTACGCGATTTGTGAATATCCGCGTGTGTTCGGCGGGGCCGCTTGTTTGTCGACACACTGGCCGGGTGTATTTACCATGGAAAACAACCCCATTCCCGGTGCTTTTTTGCGCTACCTGGAGGCGCATTTGCCCGACCCGGGAAGCCACAAAATTTACTTCGATTACGGAACCGCTACACTGGATTCGCTGTATGAAGTCACGCAGGTCCGGGTGGATTCAGTGATGCGCCAAAAAGGATTTTCGCCGCTCCACTGGAAAACGCAAAAATTTCCCGGCGCCGACCATTCGGAGCGGGCCTGGCGGGCGCGGCTGGAGGTGCCGTTGACGTTTTTGGCGCCGAAAATTTTTTACCCGAAGTATGAAGGGAATCCCATTGTTTGGCAGGGAGAACGGTATTTTGGAAATGTGAAATCGGTGGAATCAAGTTGGTTTGCGTTGTCAGACAGCACGGGTGAAAAAACAGCCGACAGGAACCAAGTCACCTGGTTTAACCAAGATTGGCAGGTTTCAGAGCATGTCCATAAAGACCATCGGAATATTCCGTTTATTATAAACCGCCCTGTATACGGGTTTGGTGGCGCCCCGGTTGTCGAGAATGTTGTTAAGCCAAATGGCGAATTGAATAACGTAACCATCAACGAGTACTGGCAAGGAATTTTGGTAAAGCGTACGGATTTTTCAACTTTCGGTACTATCTCCCACGTGATTGATTACGAATACAGCGGCGATACAGTTATTGCACGTAAACGGCATTTCAACTCTGGTTTGGGGCGTTTGGACGATTCACGTGTTGAAAAAACCATAACTGTTTACCAGGGAGACACCATGCATCGGATGACAGCGACACAAAACGATGAACTAATCTGGGATATAAAACTTTTAGATATAAAATTTGATAAATACGGCAATTGGGTGGAGCGCAAATGCCATACCCGAATACTTTGGACAAACGGCTACGAGGAATCCGATGTGGTTTTTCGCCAGAAAATCGAGTATTACACGGATCGATGACTTAAACCTTTATCGCCTAACATGCTCTACCCGGAATCAAAATCCGCGTATATCCGCGTTTCGCCGCAGGCGAATCCGCCTCATCCGCGTTCAAATGCTTCTACATCGGGAAAGCGCATTTGTTTTCCAGGTACTTATTTACCCCAGCATTTCCAGCAACCAATCCTTATTCGCAAGCGGTTGCATTTCGCTCACTTTTTCCAAAAGCACCTGCTGCTGTTGTTGCCATTTGGCGGCTGAAAGTGTCTGCTCCCGTTGTTTCCAATTGTGCAACCGGCGGAGCATGCGCAAAAAATTCAGGTTGGCGGTTTTTCCGAAGGTGGAAAGGCTGCGGTTGCGGCGCAGCAATTGCTGGGTGGCTTCCACGAGGGCGTTCAGCGCTTCGGTTTCCTGGAGGATGTAGTAACTTTTGAGTTGCAGGATTTTAGCGCCGAGGTGGTAGGTAAAGTCGGTAAATTCCACATTCTGAAGCGTCAGCAAGGTAGCCGGGTAGTTTTCCTTTTCAAAATACAATGCGGCCAGATTATATACGAATGCATTGTCGCGTTCCCCAGGTGGCAGCAATTCGCGGTAATCTTTCAGAAAGCCCTCCGTCCAGGCAAAGGCGCCGCTGCGCAAACCGGCGGTGGTGATGTTTTTGTACGTCCACTGCGATAGCCGCCCCTGCCGGAGCAGCACGTCGCGGTCGAGCAGGGTTTGGTACAGGGTCAGGGCTTCGGGGTAGGCGTCGGGTTGGCCGTCGTTGATGCGCCGGATACAATAATTGAGCGCATATTGGTACAACGCCGTCAGTTCATCCTTTCCGAACACCGCGAAATGCCGGTCGAGTGCCCCGGTGAATGCCGCAAAACTGTCGGGCGTAGCCTGCTCCAGCAGGTCCAGCGCCGCCAGGTACACCTGCACGGCCGGCAGCCCGGCCAGCAACACCTCCTCCCGGCACCATTGCCGGATGGCCGGCAACCAGCGCGGTTGCGTTTCCGATTGCAACACCGCCAGCCCCTGCCGGCTGAGCATGGCAGCGCCCAAGCGCAGTTTTTCCAGGACGAAGGCCAGGTCGTTGGCATCGGCCTGCCGGTTCAGCTGCTCCCCCGCGGTACGCCGGGAGCGCCGGCTTTCGAGGACCTCGGCGGCTTCCCACCAACGGAGTTCATAAAAATAGTGGCGGGCCGTCTGATCGGGACGGCGCTCCTGGAGCAGGCGGCATTTGGACAACACGGTGGCGGCCGCGGCATTGAGATTGCGATCCAGCAGGGCGTTAGCGGCATGCAGTTGCTGCTCCACGGGTTCCGCTTCGTAGCCGGTATAAGCCAGGTAGCCGAGCAGCAACTCGTACAGGTCGGAAATGAGGTTGTTCAGCTTCAACTCGTCGAAGGGTTCGTTGGCGCCAAAAAGTTGAGTAAAAACCGCTTGTTTGTCCGGCATGGCGGCATCAAAATCGGGCGCAAACTCCAGCACCAGGTCGGCCAGTTGGCGCAGTAGGCTGTGCTTGTTGAAAAACGGCGAGTACACATATTCCCGCCAGCGCGTTCGTTCGCGGGTGCCCAGGGTGCGCAACACGGTGATTAATTTGCTTTGGTGCATGGATTTGTTACATGTTTGGCAAAGGTAGGGTTGTTTTTAAATTTCTATAGTTTGGTGGTTTTAACGTTTTATTCGCGTCAACCCCACCCCCGGCCCCCATAGCCATCAACTTAAGCAACCTGAGGGGATGTACACTTTTAACTTTTCAAATTAGACTTTAAACTTTTGACTTTATTGAGCCCTTACGAGCGGGAAAACTGCCTTGAAAGTCAAAAGTCAAATTTGAAAAGTCAAAAGTTAAAAGTTTTATAGCCCTATGAATCCTTAAGTTGATGGCTATGCCCCC